>JAEUTG010000029.1 GCA_016788045.1 Bacteroidales bacterium | reverse complement strand
TACACTTCAGTGGTATCAGCACCTATACCTTGAGTTGAAAGATAAGAACTTACTAAAATCGTATTCCGTCAACGATTACATCCAGATGCTCACCGATCTGAAGAAAATCAGAATCAACGACAAATGGTACCTGAATGAGATCACAAACCACGCACAGAAGATGATCGGGAAAATCGGACTGTCCATCGAGGAGTATAATACGTAATTCTTTCCAGGTTAGAGTTTAAAGCTTCCCAAAGTCCCCATGGCTGTTAATGCTAAAATTGAATGAATAAATTTTATGCGTTCAAATGTGCTTTCTTATTTTGTTTGGATAGGTGCTTTTTTACTTCTTCCCCAAAAAATAAATACTGCAATAGCCAGTAATACCACATTCATTCCAATAGCCGAAAACTCACCTCTTGAACCGTGAAAAATAGCTGCCAAAGCCATAACGACGGTAAGACCTCTTGCGGCCCAAACAGTTAATTGAGGTTTAATCTTTAATATTGAAGGAAGTAATAAACCTAATCCACCAAGAAATTCAGAAAGACCAATAAATCGGATTAAAGCAACAGGGACTGAAGTTACCCACGGTAATGATTCAGCTAGAGTTTCAATAGGGCTTGTTAATTTCATTACACCTGTCATTAAAAACATTGCAGCCAATAAACTTTGAGCTATCCATAAAGCAATGTTTAGTTTTTTGTTTGAATTCGTAGTCTTCATAATCTTATTTTTTAAATTAATCGAGTAAAATTTACACCACAAATGTAGATTGATTCTAAATAAGAATACTTGAACTAGTTCAAGAAAACACTATTGCGCTATTTTTTTACTGTTTTAGCAATAATCTTGCTTAAGAACTCGGCACTTACTCCCAAATATGAAGCTATGTGATATTGGGGCAATCGTTGTATTAAATCGGGATTTAGTTCTTGAAAACTTATGAAGTTCTCCTCCGCCGTTTGAGTCAATATTGAAATAAGTCTGTTTTGTAAAAAGATATATGAACGTGTTAATTGGGAGAAAACCGTTTTTTCCGAATTACTATTAAGTAGACCGGTAAGTTTTTCCAGATTTGAAGATTCTATAGAATATACAATAGATTCTTCTATTGCATCTAAATAAAACTTTGTTGGTAATGGGGAGCCTAAATCGCCAATAAGTTGATTCTCTTTTGCAAATAGCACATTAAATTCTTTACCAGATGTATTAATAACATACATTCTCAATAAACCAGAGCTAATTACATAGTGTTTTGTATTATAATCGCCACTTCTAAAAATTGTGGCTTTTTTCTTAATGTACTCTTTCTTAAATAATGATTTAATCATTTCATCATTATCTGAACAATACTCTTGTTGATTTAATATTTCGGATAAAGATTTCATTATATTTTAATTCGATACGTTTGCTTTATTGGTCTGTTTGTAGGCTTGTTGCCAACGGCCGACGCTATGGCAAGTGCGGGATTAAATTGTTGCTCAACTGTCAGCCAACACAAATGTATATAAAGATTTCAAATGTTTCAACGAACACGCAAACCCCGCATTTGCTATAGCGTTTGTTGTGCAACGTTTTTTATTTCTTTTTCAATCTTCCGACTATTTCAAATATTTCATTCGCAAGATTTTCTCCTTCCTTACCTACAAAATCGTCCCAATGACAGGTTGGAGCGAACCAAATGTAAAACAGGTCAAGTTTGGAATCGTCTCCATTTTTATAGTTAACTATGGAAGATTTTAAGTCTTTATGAAATTCTTGAGCCGACAAATACTCTCCTGAGTAACCACCTTCGTATTTCGAAACCATTTTTTCAGACTTCTCTAAGAGTTTGACGAGCCTTGTCTTGTTTGGGAAAAATGATTTTATTGCCAATTGTCGCCAAGCAAGCAGAATGAGTCCAATTGCAATTAGAATTATTAATGGTGAGTCCAATCTCATTTTTTAACGGCTTTAAAGTATTCAAAGTCAAGAATTAGTTCGGGCACATTTCTCTTAGTAGCTCCAAAGATGTTCTAAAGACTCCTCTTTCCAATTGTTTTAATAATTCGTCTAAGTCGATTTTAAGATTTTGTGGGTTTAAAATGTTGCACAACTCGTTTATATAAACAACAACTTCTACTTTTAAACGCTTATAAATGTTTATAATCGTTCTCTCCATGCTAAATTTCACCCAAACCGTTATTGCCAATACAACCGAAAAATTACAACTTTTTTTTCTTCAACAGTTGCTTCTAAAAAAAAATTATCCTTCACCGATCAGAGTACCCTTTTATTGTCCCCCTGCCCTTCTTCCAAGACCACAAACACACTTTAAAAAGCATATAAAATGAAGGTTATATTAAGCGCCTTCCCCGGCAGACAGATCGTGAACCCGGCATCCTGCAATAAGCCCCTTCCTTTAACAGATGAAACACGCAATCAGTTGGCAATCACCTCCGCGGCAATCAGCTTGTCGTAGCGGGTGCCGGGTTCGCGGTGGTAAACCAGCACGGTGTAGGCGTTGCGGGTTTCGTAGCGGTTGCCTTCGATAAGGGCGGTTTCGGCCCGGGTGGCGCCATCGGGCAGGTAGGCATAGAGGTAGTCGTAATACCCCTGCTTGAGGTAGAGCCTGGCCTGGTAGCCCTGGCGGGCATAGTTGTATTCCATGCGGCCATAGCCGGTGGCTGTTGGGGGGCTGTTGCCGGGGGCCAGAAACTGCCAGCCGGTGAGTGCCCCCATCAGGTAGATGCCCCCACCGGTCACGGGTTCGGGGTAGGGAAGAAAAAAGTCAACCCACACATACTCGCCTTCAATGCCGGCATCGTCGGCATCGTCGGTTTTGACCAGGCGCTGCCCGTTGAGGTCGCTGTAGGTGATGTAGGGGGTGGTGGCCCTGTTCTTGTCGGGGAGCAGATCCACATGGTAGCCGTCGCTGCGGTTTTCGATGGAGCGGATGCGTTCGGAGTGGTAGCGCAGGCTCTTGATGTCGAAATAGCGGAACTCGTTGCCGGCTTCAAAGGTGTTGGAGCCGTCGGTGTAGCGGTAGTCGAGCTCCTCCCCGCGGAGCATCATGGGTTTGAGGTCCCACAGGGCATTGTCCCAGCGTGTGTTCTGCAGCACCACCACCTTCAGGTCGCGCAGCGGCTCACTGATGGTGTAATTTCCCGTGTAAACAGAAAACTGCACTTCCTGGTGGGTAAAGCGCCTGCTGACATCGCTGGCGGCCTTCACCAGCCCCTTCACCGTAACGCCCGGTTCAACCACCATAAAGCGGCGGGTAAGGATGGGGTTGTCGGGTTGCCCGTCGGGATATACCTTCAAGATATAGTTGCCGGAGAGGGTAAAGCGGATGTTGTCGTTGGGGATGGTAACGGTATAGTTCACGTAGCGCTGCAGGGTGTTGAAAGAGAAGCGGTAGTCGCGGATATAATCATCGGTAAACCCCGTCATGTATTCATTCTGCCAGAGGTCGGTGGGGTTCCACATGGCATCGCAGTGGATCACCGTGTACTGCCACAGGGCATAATCCCCGTCGAGGTCATCGAAGGTCAGCCGCAGGCGTTCATCGGTGCCCAGGGTCATGATGGGCGGGGTGAGCTCCCAGCCTTCGCGGTGAAAGAGCACCGTGGCGATGGACTCCCTGTACACGAAATCGGTATAGCGAAGGAACTCCGGCGCGAAATAAGACTCGGCCTGCTTTTCCTTTTTTTTCTTTTTCGAAACGCCGGAGGCCGGATCCTGACCAGGCACCTGCACTTCCTGGGCAGCAGTTTGCAGCCACGGCAGCAGCGCGAACAATAAAACAAACAATTTCATTGTGAATCGATGAACAATAAAGGACATAGGGTGTTAAAGGCTTTGATTTTTGACAAAGTTAACAATTGAACTGCTTGCCGGACCAATCGCGGTATGTTTCGTGCGAAAAAGGACGGGCTAACCGGGATGTACGGGTTCCGCAGGTTGTTGAACGGGCCGGACTGCCGGATTATTGTGAGGCTGAACGGTGAGACAGATGCCTTCAGAGGTCCGCAAACATGACATACATCATCTTTTCGGCTGATGAAAAGTTCAACATGAAATTGTTAACTTTGCAACTTCTTCTGAAGAAGCCTGTTCCCGCGGATACAATTGCCATTGGAAGGGATGCATTTAGGTTCTTCAAACGTTTATATGCCAAGAAATTCAAGCAGATATGCCCAAAACAATTAACCTGAACAGAGGACTGAACATCAGCATAACCGGTGAGGCTGACAAGAGTCTGAAAGAAGCTGTTGCCCTGCATTATGCCATCAAGCCCACCGATTTTATCGGCGTTTTCCCACGGATGCTGGTTGCAGAAGGAGCACCGGTAAAGGCCGGCACCCCGCTCTTCATTGATAAATACCGTGAAAACATCTGTTTTGTATCACCGGTAAGCGGAACGGTTTCCGAGATCAAGCGCGGTGACAAGCGGGTGTTGCTCGAAGTACGCATTGAACCCGACGGAAAAAATGAGTCTGAACAATTCGGCAAGGCTGATCCTTCGGCACTTTCGAAACCGGAGATTACAGAGAAGCTGCTGAAGAGCGGATTGTGGTCGATGATCAGGCAGCGGCCCTATGGCATCATCGCCAATCCGGATCAGACACCGAAGGCCATTCACATTTCGGCTTTCGACACCGCGCCCCTGGCACCCGATTACGATTACATCGTGAAAGGCAAAGGGGAACAGTTTCAGGCAGGGATCAACGCGTTGGCCAAACTTACAGCAGGGAAGGTTCACCTGAACATCAGCAACAGAACCTCGGCCGGAGAGTTCCTGAATTGCCGCAATGTGGAGCTGACTACCTTTAAAGGGCCGCATCCGGCAGGCAATGTCGGCATTCAGATACATCATATTGACCCCATCAACAAGGGTGAGGTGGTTTGGTTTGCAGGCGTTCAGGACGTGATTGCCATCGGCAGTCTGTTTACCGAAGGCATTTACAATGCTGAGATCGTGGTTGCGCTGGCCGGATCAGAGGTACTGAAAACCGGCTATCTGAAAACCCGCCGTGGGGCATGCATCAGCAAGATGGTCGAAAACAATGTAAAAGAGGGCGACCTGCGGTATATCTCAGGCAATGTGCTCACCGGAACCCAGATCAGGCGGGATAACTTTATCGGGTTCTACGACTCATTGATTACCGTGATTCCGGAAGGCAACTACCATGAATTCTTTGGCTGGGCACTACCCGGTTTCAATAAATTAAGTTTTTCAAGAACTTATTTCTCCTGGCTTTCGCCGAAACGGAAATACACGGTTGATACCAACCTGCATGGAGGTGAAAGGGCACTTGTTATGACCGGGCAATTTGAAAAAGTGCTGCCGATGGACATTTATCCCATGCAACTGATCAAAGCAGCTCTTTCGGAGAACATCGAACTTATGGAGAACCTTGGCATGTATGAAGTTGAGCCCGAAGATCTGGCATTGTGTGAATTCATCGACACATCAAAAACTGAGATTCAGGCCATTGTGCGTCAGGGACTGGAGACTCTGAGAAAAGAAATGAGCTGATGAAGGCCAACAGACCTGCAATAGATACTTCCTTTAAATAAAGCAATGAATGAAAGCGCTCAGAAAACAGTTAGATAAGATAAAACCAAATTTCCAGAAAGGCGGGAAATTCGAAAAGTTGCATTCAACCTTTGATGCCTTTGAGACCTTTCTGTTCGTTCCGGACAAAACCACCAGGACCGGAAGCCACATCAGGGACTCCATTGACCTGAAACGTACGATGTCGGCGGTGATCATTGCCATGATTCCGGCTTTGCTGTTCGGGATCTGGAACACCGGATATCAGCATTATTTATCACTGGGGCAGGATCCCGGGTTTTTACCGATTGTTGGGTACGGGCTTATGAAGGTACTTCCGATCATTGTGGTTTCCTATGCTGCCGGATTGGGGGTTGAGTTTATTTTTGCCCAGTACCGTGGCCATGAAGTGAATGAGGGTTACCTTGTTTCCGGCATGCTGATTCCGCTGGTAATGCCGGTGGATGTTCCGTTATGGATGGTTGCTGTTGCCAGCATATTTGCGGTTGTTATCGGTAAGGAAGCTTTCGGCGGAACCGGAATGAACGTATTCAATCCTGCATTGCTGGCCAGGGCATTTATCTTTTTCGCCTATCCTGCGAAAATAACGGGAGATACCATCTGGACCGGTGGTCTGAGTACCGGTGAAGGGGTTGTTGACGGTTTTTCAGGAGCCACCCCTCTTGGCAATGCCGCAGCCGGTGCAATGGACAAAATACCATCGATGTACGACCTGTTTTTTGGTTTTATTCCAGGTTCTATCGGAGAAACATCCAAAATCGCCATTCTTCTCGGAGCGCTGATCCTTATTGTTACCGGTATCGGCAGCTGGAGGATTATGCTTTCAGGGCTTCTGGGTGGTATAACCATGACCCTTATCTTTAATGCTTTTGCAGCCAACGAATACATGACACTGAGTCCGCTCACCCAGATTATGATGGGAAGCTTCCTGTTCGGAATGGTCTTTATGGCAACTGATCCGGTTACTGCAGCCCAGACCGACAAGGGTAAATGGATCTATGGCTTCCTTGCTGGTTTCTTTGCAATCATGATCAGGGTCTTCAATCCAGCCTATCCGGAGGGTACCATGCTTGCAATTCTGCTTATGAACGCCTTTGCACCACTCATCGATCACTATGTGGTTGAAGCCAACATCCGCAAACGCATCAAGAGAGCGGTTACTGTTGTTAAATCTTAATCGGCAATATCGTCATGGAACATAGTAACAAATACATTTTCATCTACGCCATCATCATGGTCGTAGTGGTTGCTGTCTCACTCAGTGTTGTGGCGGTTCAGCTGAAGCCTGCCCAGGAAGACAATATCCGCATTGAGAAAATGCAGAACATCCTTACTTCGGTGAATGTGCCCATTGCTGAAGTACCCAAAAAAGAAGTAATTGAAGTTTATCATAAATACATTACCTCTGCGATAGGCATCAACATCAATGGAGATGTCGTTGAAACCAATGCTGACAAAGTGTTTGCGGTGGATCTGGCCAATGAGCTGAAGAAGAAACCTGAGCAGCAGATTCTTCCGGTATTTTTTGCCACCCTTGACAACGGAGATACAGCCTATGTGGTTCCTTTAAGAGGCAAAGGGCTGTGGGGACCGGTCTGGGGATATATTTCCTTTAAAACCGATTTCAATACTGTGCTGGGTACGATGTTCGACCACAAGGGTGAAACCCCCGGACTGGGTGCAGAAATCAACCAGGCATGGTTCATGGATCCGTTCAAGGGAAAAACCATTTATGACAAGGACGGAAAATTTACTTCAATACAGATAGTCAAAGGCGGTGCGCCGGATGATGATCCCCATGGTGTGGATGCAATTTCGGGAGGAACCATCACCAGCAAAGGTGTTGAAAAGATGATTTTTGACAACCTGAGCAGTTACCAGGCTTTCATCAATAAAACCAAAAAACAATGAGCGAAAATACCCAACCTCAAGAACGGGAACCCATGTTCTCAGCCAAGGTGCTGAAGCTTCTGAAGAATCCATTCAATCTTGAAAATCCCATCACTGTTCAGGTATTGGGCATCTGTTCTGCCCTTGCAGTAACCGTGCAGCTTAAGCCGGCCATCGTAATGGCTTTGTCGGTAACCATTGTTACGGCCTTTTCAAATCTTATTATTTCTGCCCTTCGTAACACCATTCCTTCCCGGATCAGGATTATTGTTCAATTGGTGGTGGTTGCCACCCTTGTAATCATCGTTGATCAGGTGCTGAAAGCCTATGTCTACGATGTCAGCAAGAAACTCTCGGTTTTTGTCGGGCTGATCATTACCAACTGCATCCTGATGGGTCGCCTGGAAGCCTTTGCCATGGGGAATAAACCGTGGCCATCGTTTGTCGACGGGATAGGCAATGGACTGGGATATGGCCTGATCCTTGTAATTGTAGCATTCTTCAGAGAATTGCTTGGTTCAGGCAAAGTTCTGGGCATGAAAATCATTCCGGACTTCTTCTATAAAATAGGATACGTTGACAATGGCCTGATGATCCTCCCTCCTATGGCGCTCATTACCATAGGGATCATTATCTGGATACAACGAAGCCGGTCAACAGAACTGCAGGAAAAATAAACAGCAATTTATAAATACGAAAACGTACAGTTATGGAAAACCTTTTTAATCTGTTTGTAAGAAGCATCTTCATCGACAATATGATTTTTGCATATTTCCTTGGCATGTGTTCTTACCTGGCAGTATCAAAAACAGTTAAAACTTCTGTCGGCTTAGGGATTGCTGTTACTTTTGTGTTGCTGGTAACAGCCCCTGTTAACTGGCTGGTCGACACCTACCTGCTGAAACCGGGCGCACTTGCCTGGCTAAGCCCCGATCTTGCAGACCTCGACCTGAGTTATCTCAGTTTCATGATTTTTATCGCTGTTATTGCAGCCATTGTTCAGTTGGTAGAAATGGCCGTTGAGAAATTCTCACCATCACTGTACAATGCACTCGGAATATTTCTCCCCCTCATAGCGGTAAACTGTGCGATCCTTGGTGTTGCACTTTTTGTTCAGGAAAGGGATTATCATAGTATTGCAGAAGTAACGGTTTATGCCGGCGGCTCAGGTATCGGATGGTTCCTGGCCATTGCATCGCTCGCTGCCATACGTGAGAAAATAACCTATTCACATATTCCTAAACCATTAAGGGGATTGGGCATCACATTCATCATTACCGGATTGATGGCTATTGCTTTCATGAGTTTTATGGGTATCAAAATCTAAAGTCTCTTCCAAACCATGATCACATCAACAATATTATTCCTGGGAACACTCTCCGGCCCGCTGGTTGCCGGAACCACCATTTTTCTGATTGTTACCATCGCCCTGATCATTATGCTGCTGGTTGCAAAAGCCAAACTGGCACCATCTGGCCCTGTTACCATAAACATCAACGGAGAAAAAGACATTACCGTGAACGGTGGTTCATCCCTGCTTTCAACCCTCTCTAATGAAAAATTGTTCCTTCCTTCTGCCTGCGGTGGGGGTGGAACCTGCGGCATGTGCAAATGCCAGGTCATTGAAGGAGGCGGATCCATCCTGCCAACAGAGACCGGTTTTTTCACCCGGAAACAACAGCTGGATAACTGGCGCTTAGGCTGTCAGGTTAAAGTCAGGGAAAACATGAAAATTGAGATTCCCAAGGAAGTTTTCGGCATTAAAAAATGGGAGTGCGAGGTTGTCAGCAACCGCAATGTAGCCACCTTTATCAAAGAATTTGTTGTCAGACTGCCTGAAGGTGAGACCCTCGATTTCCAGTCTGGCGGATACATTCAGATTGATGTTCCCAAATGCGAGGTTGATTTCAAAAACATCGTTGTGGAAGATAAATTCCGCGAAGACTGGGATAAACTGAAGATATGGGATTTGAAGATGAAAAATCCGGAACCCATCTACAGGGCCTACTCGATGGCCAACCACCCTGCAGAAGGCAACATCGTGATGCTCAACATCCGTATTGCCACCCCACCCTGGGACAGAGCTAAAAATCAGTTTATGAATGTGAATCCCGGCATCTGTTCATCTTACATTTTCTCGCGCAAACCCGGCGACAAGGTGATGGTATCGGGCCCCTACGGGGAATTCCACATCAAGCACACCAACAAGGAGATGTTGTACATCGGCGGAGGTGCCGGGATGGCCCCGCTGAGATCGCAGATTTTCCACATGTTCCACACAGAGAAAACCAACCGTAAAGTTACGTACTGGTATGGAGCACGGTCGTTGCGTGAGGTGTTCTATGATGATGAATTTCATGCCATTGAAAAGAATTTCCCCAATTTCAAGTTTAACCTGGCGCTTTCTGAGCCAATGCCCGAAGACAACTGGACCGGCTACACCGGATTTATTCACCAGGTTGTACTCGACAATTATCTGAGCAAGCATCCTGAACCCGAGGAGATTGAATTCTATCTCTGCGGACCTCCCATGATGAATTCGGCAGTGTTTAAAATGCTCGACAACCTGGGTGTACCAAAAGAAAACATCGCTTTTGATGACTTTGGGGGATAATGATTTTTCCTTTCTCAGAAAACGCTCCGGCTGAACCGGAGCGTTTTTTATGCAGTGCCGCATAAAATCCTGGTAAACTTAAACGGTTAAGTTAATTTAAAGTAAGAAATCACTATTGTCCGTTTAAATCTTTGGCAACAGTAATTTAGAATAAAGCAATTTGGTGCAACCTTCTAAGAATTTTTTTAACAAATTGATTGTGTGTATTTTGCCATATTAATATCATTTAAAAAGCTGCAGAGCAGCGTAAGGTTGATAGTAAAATCGACCTAACAAAAATTGTAAGCCCCAGCGGGGCGTAACGTTGCTTTTTCCCACCCTGCCATAGGATTCAGCAGAATGTGGTTTTTTTTTCCGGACTGTAGTGTAAAAAATGCGTTTTCAGGGTGTGGTGTGCCATTAATTCAATTAGGTTTGCAAGGACAAAAAATCACAAAACCGAGATGAAAATAACCTACAACTGTCTGCTGTTCACTGCGATGATTTTCGCGGCCTGCACCAGCCTGAATCCGGGAAAAGAAGTGAAACTGGAAGGCCTCGCGCAGGGAACTTATTATGCGGTAACCTATTACGATAAAAACGGCACCAACCATCAGGCATCCATTGACAGTTTCTTTAAAGCATTTGACCTTTCCGCTTCTGTGTATCTCAATGAGTCAGTGATTTCGAGGTTCAACAACAACGACAGCACCGTGATTGCTGATGAAGCATTTACAAATGTATTCAACAAGGCAATGGAAGTGTCAGAAAAAACGGATGGCGCCTTTGATATCACCATCATGCCCCTGGTGAATGCCTGGGGCTTCGGTTTTACCGATCCCATGAAAGTTGGTCAGAAACAGGTAGACAGCCTGCTCCCCTATGTAAACTACAGAAATGTAAGTCTGATAAATGGCCGGCTGGTTAAGAAATACCCGGAAATTAAAGTTGATTTCAATGCTATCGCGCAAGGCTACTCGGCTGACCTGATAGGGGAAATGCTGGAAGCAAGGGGCATTGAAAATTACCTTGTTGACGTAGGCGGCGAAGTATTGGCTAAAGGAAAGAAAGCGGGAAACAAACCCTGGAAAGTCGGCATAGAGAAACCAACCAAAGATGCCGATGATCCCCGGGTGCTGAATGCCGTGGTAAACCTGACCGACAAAGCGCTGGCAACGTCAGGCAACTACAGAAGATTTTTTATTAAGGACGGGATCAGGTATTCACACACCCTGGACCCCAAAACAGGCTTTCCGGTGAAACATACTGTATTGAGCGTATCGGTACTTGCCAATGATTGCATGACCGCTGATGCCTATGCAACAGCCTTTATGGTGATGGGTCTCGAAAAGACACAGGAATTTATAAGCCGTAACCCGGGAATAGATGCTTACCTGATCTATTCCGACACTTCGGGAGCCCTGAAAACCTGGGCAAGCCCCGGCATCCTTGAGCTTATCGACAAGGAAGAGGTTGAAGCTGCACCGGGACAATAACAGCCCTGAAATCAGGCTGTCCTGTTCTCGCAGGTGCCTGAAGATTCTCCTTCACCACTACAAGTGCAACCCAACCTTTTCCCTGTTGTGGGATCAACACTGGAGCACGATTTACGGAACTCAGCCCCTTTCTTAAAAAACATTTTTATTGCGATCCCCGAGAAGGCAAGGGCGATCAGGATGGTAGCAATCAGGATTACTTTCAGTAACATACAGTTTGATTTTAGCCGGTCGGCCGGAATTGCTCAGCATAACGGCCGGTGTTGATTCAGATTCAATTCAATAAACAAACCAATGAAGATCATTGTTGCATTCACTTTTAAAAATCAGTCAGTATTCAACGGATTTTGCCTTCTGATTTCATAGCAGAGAATGGACATTGCAATGGAGGCATTCAGGGATTCGGCTTTGTCGCCCCTCCCCTGCCCGGCAGCAGGAATTGTAATGCGTCTGGTGATGAATGGCATTACTTCCGGTGAAATTCCATGCGACTCATTTCCGATAATCACGATACCTTGCTTACCCAATGGGATGGTACCGGCCATTTCTCCTTCGAGAAGGGTTCCGTAAACCGGCACATATTTTTCGTTTTCAGCCAGGTATTCCGGCAGGTTCACTGTATGAACAGGCATTCTGAAGACAGAGCCCATACTGGCCTGAACAACCTTGGGATTCCACACTTCGACGCTGCCCCTCGAGGCCACGATCCTGTGAATGCCAAACCAGTCAGCAGTTCTGATCATGGTACCGAGGTTACCCGGATCACGGATCTGATCCAGAGCGATCACCCATTCACCTTTTGCTGGCGGGGCTTGCTGACTGAGAGGTTGTCTGATGACTGCAAGCACCTGATTGGGGGTACTGAGGGCGGTGATTTTGCCCAGTTCCTCTTCCGAGATTTCGGTAACATCAACAAGGTATCTGCTGGCAGGAATGTAGCCCGCTTCAATCCATTCACGGGTTGCGAAAATTTCCAGTACATCAAAAGAACTTTTCAGTGCTTCATTGATGAGTTTCACCCCTTCAGCAATAAACAGTCCCTCTTCCTGCCTGTATTTAGGCAGACGAAGCGCGTTAAGAAATTTAATTCTGGCTTTTGAAAGCATGTTGAATAAAAAAATCCCGGTATGAAACCGGGATTAAAATTATGCAATATTCTGAAGAACGGTAGGCTTATTCAGCAAAAACTTCAAACCTGATTGAAACGCTCACGCCTTTGTGAAGCATAACCTTAGCCTGGTATTCTCCGACTTCTTTTACTGAATCACCATCGAGATGGATTTTCTTGCGGTCAACTTCATAACCGAATTGTTCCTTGATGGCCTCGGCAATCTGAAGAGAGTTCACTGAACCGAAGATCTTACCGGTTGAAGCAACCTTGGCACCGATCTTCACGGTGATATCTTCAAGCTTTTTAACCAGAGCTTCAGCTTCACCACGGATCTTATCTTCCTTGTAGGCTTTCTGCTTCAGGGTTTCAGCGTTCATCTTCTTGTTGGCTTCTGTGGCAAGAATTGCAATTCCCTGGGGAATCAAATAGTTGCGGCCGTAACCATCGCGTACCTTCACAATGTCGGTAGCATAACCCAGGTTGGGAACATCTTTTTTGAGAATTACTTCCATGATCTGATCCTCCTTATTTTAACAAGTCAGCCACATAAGGCATCAGGGCAATATGACGGGCCCTTTTTACCGCCTGCGCAACCTTGCGCTGGTATTTGGTTGATGTACCGGTGATACGGCGGGGAAGAATTTTACCCTGCTCGTTCACAAACTTCATCAGGAAGTCAGCATCCTTGTAATCGATATACTTGATACCGCTCTTCTTGAAACGGCAGTATTTCTTTTTCTTAACGTCGACAGCAATCGGGGTTAAGTATTTTATTTCTGAATTTGGTTGATTTGCCATTGTTGATTGAATTAAAATTAGACCTTTCAGGCTTCGGTAACTGGTTCAGCAGCAACTGCAGCTGCTTTGTTAACGCGTTTCTTCTCGTTGTAAGCAACGGCATGCTTGTCCAGTGCCACGGTGAGGAAACGGAGAATCCGCTCGTCACGTTTGAATGCCACTTCAAGATCATTGATTACCTTTCCTTCAGCTTTAAACTCAATCAGGTGGTAAAATCCTGAGGTTTTTTTCTGAATGGGATAGGCAAACTTACGCAAGCCCCAGTGATCTTCGTGGACTATCTCAGCCCCCTTTTCTTTCAGCAATTTCTGAAATTTTCCAACCGCTTCCTTCATCTGTTCATCAGACAAAACGGGAGTCATAATGAAAACGGTTTCATAGTTTTTCAACATCTGTTTTAAGGTTTGATTATTAATTCAGTACGAATTTTTAAACGGACTGCAAAGGTATAACTTTTTTCGAAATAATCTTAAGCATTCACGCAAATTTTTATATCCGCAACCCTATGCATATCACATTGTTATTCAAGACTATAACATTAGCCAAATATTCTGAACAGACAAAAGCAGCAATTATGCAAACCATTACAGGAGAAGCTTTCCGCAGCATAACAGAATCAGGAATCAGGGTCATTCAGTGAAAGGGTGTATGTCACTGTGGTATCCTGCCTTGTCAGCCTGACCCAAACAGGCAGGCTGTATGCACAAACGAAGGAAGTTAAAGGAAGTTCTTCAGATATCTTTTCTGTTTCTATCCCTTACTATACGACTGTGAATCAGCAACCTGCATATATAATTCTCAGGAAACACCGGTCTGGCAGGCAATCATGGTTCTGCACATAAAATCAGCCGCCCTGCCGTCACCAAACACCTCAGGATAATCTGCCGGCGGATGTTCTATAAACCGACCGGCCCCTTCAACAATCCTGTCATAATCGGCATCGGCAATGATTCCGGCACCTGCTTTAACGATCTCAACCCACTCTGTTTCAGGGCGTACGATAACGCACGGCTTACCAAAGAAATAGGCTTCTTTCTGAACCCCGCCCGAATCGGTTATAACCATCCTGGCATTTTTCTCCAGGGCGATCATATCGAGAAAGGAAACCGGAGGCATGATCCGGATCAGAGAACCGGAGGTTACCTGCTCATACAACGCAGGGTTCAGATTCTGTTTCAGCAGGCCAGCTGTGCGGGGATGCAGTGGCAATGCGATGCTCAGGTTATGCGTTGTGCTGATGGTGTGCAGCGCATTGAAAATCCGGGAAAGCCTTTCCGGGATGTCGGTGTTGTTGTCGCGGTGGATGGTGGCCAGGAGGTAGTTATTCCTGGTCAGGTTCCATTCTTTCAAAACCGTGGATTTTTGCTCCGCTATTTCAGCAAAATAGAGACTGTTATCGAACATGATATCCCCGCAATGAAAGATGCCCGGGTTATCGCTGGTATATGGCTGCTGATTCTTATCATTAAATCCTTCCCTCTGGAGATTGTCAAATCCCGTTGTGGTTGGCGAAAACAACAGGGTTGAAGCATGGTCGCACATGATGCGGTTGATTTCTTCAGGCATCGATTTGTTGAACGACCGCAGGCCGGCTTCGATATGAACAATGGGAATCCTGAGCTTGGCCGCTGCAATGGCGCCGGCCAGGGTGGAGTTGGTATCGCCGTACAATACAAGGAAGCGGGGTTTTTCTTTCAGCAGTATTTCTTCAATGCCCGTTATCATCAAGGCTGTTTGCCTCCCGTGTGAGCCACTTCCGACACCCAGGTTGTAATCAGGAGCCGGTATCCCGAGTTCATCGAAAAACACCTGCGACATATTCGAGTCATAATGCTGGCCTGTATGAACAATCACCTCACTGATCTGACCGGCAAACGAGTTTCTGATGGAGCGGCTGAGAGCGGCTGCCTTGATAATCTGAGGCCGCGCCCCGATAATGGTAACAATTTTTATCATTCAGTATTTGTGATTTCAGTTATAGCAGACCTTCGTCTGCAAAGCTAAAGTATTTTTCGTCACCGATAATCAGATGATCCAGCACCGGCATATCCAGCATTGATCCGGCTTCTTTGAGTTTTCGGGTTAAGCGGATATCGGCTTCGCTGGGTTTCAGGTTCCCTGATGGATGATTGTGGCAGAGGATTACCGAGGCTGCATTGTGCTCCAGGGCAAGCTTAAATATCTTTTTGGGATCGGCCACAGTTCCGGAGAGACCACCTTCACTGATGCTGCCGATGTGCATACGGGCATTGGCTCTGTTGAGAAACATCACCCAGAATTCCTCATAAAGGGCGTCGGCAAGGTAAGGATAGAACAATTCAAAAGCATCCCTGCTTGATGAAATCACTTTTTTCTCCGGCACTTCAGCCTGCCGTCTTCTCCGGCCCAGTTCGAGTGCTGCCACGATACTCACAGCTTTTGCTTCACCAATGCCTTTGATCTTTGTGAGTTCCTCAATACTTAGCCTCGAGAGTGCAATCAGGTCGTTGTTGCACCTGAGCAGCAGAAACCTCGACAGTTCAACCGCAGACTTCTCCTTTGTTCCTGACCCCAGCAATATGGCAATCAATTCAGCATCGCTCAGGACACTGCGTCCGTTACGGATCAGTTTTTCGCGGGGTTTATCGCTTTCGGCCCACTGGCTGATGGGCAGATGGTTCGGGCTGTCATCCATCATAGCATCCATATATTTCAGCTAAGATACGGCATTGCAATAAAAATAAAAACCCCCGCACGAAAGCACGGGGGTATAAAAATCATCCGGTATGAATTAAGCCATCTTGTTCACCAGCCTGGTAAGCTTTGATTTGAGGTTACCTGCTTTGTTTTTGTGAATGATGGTTTTTTTGGCAAGCTTATCAATCATCGAAATGAGCTTTGGCAGCTTCTCGGCGGCTTCGGCTTTGTTTTCAAGTGACCTGAACTTACGTACAGCGTTACGCATGGTTTTACCATAATAACGGTTACGGATACGACGTGTTTCGTTTGCCCTGATTCTTTTGAGTGATGATTTGTGATTGGCCATTGTAATAAACTTAGTTGGTAGTCCGTAGGGGAATCGAACCCCTATTACCAGGATGAAAACCTGGCGTCCTAACCGTTAGACGAACGGACCATTCGGTTAGTTGAATTCGGACTGCAAAAATACAACTATTTTCGAATACTCCAAATCCTCCCGAAAAAAAAATGAAAAATTTCAACAGAACTTCATAATTGCCCAATTATCTATCTATCAGTAATTTAGCATTTATACAAAGAAAATTAGCCATCATTTTCCCGGAAAATCTTCATGATCCGCCTGAAATCTGAAGCCCAAACGCTTGCCGGTTGGTATGCGCTGGTTCTCGATAGAGGATTGCATATCGAAAACCGTAACCTGTTTCACCTCCTCGTAAGGTGGTGTTAAAAGATCAAAATTTATGGTATAAAGGATGGATGAAGCAATCAGTTCGCGGGCCGATTCCCGGGTAATTTCAGAGGTTGCAAAATTGTAGTACAGCATTCCGAGTTCACGCTTGCCCTCGATGAAATAATGCAGGTCCTTGTTGATAAATACCCTGCCGATGAGGTAGCCCATATCGTTCATGCGGTTGTACTTAAAAGAATCAGCCAGGAAATTGTAGATGTTGATGACGCCGCAATACGACCTGTCGCTATCCTCTGAGATGTAGGTGGTTTTCATCACCTCATGCAACCGTGAAAACTCAAAAATATTGGTATGCATCATGAAAATAAGTACATCCCCGCCGAACTTCAGTTCTATTTCAAATTCGCCCCTATCGCGGAATTCAAATGGAACCAGATCGCCCTGACCGTTATATTTCTCCTGATACTCCGCAATCATTTCCTGCATTATGCTTTTAAACATTCTGAAGGTTGACAGGGTTTTTCTGTAAATATCCTGTTTAAGCAAAGCCTTCTTCCTTAGGCTACCGAAGAGGTCTGAATTGTTCAGGTTAGCATTCATAAGGGTGGATGTAAATGGATAGATACGGCAAACATAATGAATTTTATGTCAGGCGGAAAGGGTAAGATGGCTCTCCAGTGCGTAAAATATCTGAGAATCTGTCTGCTATTGCGGCTTGCCTGCAACAGCCAGTGCACATCTTACGCCATCGATTGCCGAAGAGATGATCCCGCCTGCATAGCCTGCGCCTTCACCGCAGGGGTAAAGGCCTGAAACCTGAGGATGCTGCAGGGTGAGCTCATTTCTTGGAATCCTAACCGGAGAGGATGTCCTTGATTCAACACCGACAAGCACAGCCTCGTTGCTCAGGTATCCTTTCATTTTTGCATCGAAATCCACAAAAGCTTTTGAGAGCCTGGAAGCAATAAAATCAGGCAACACTGCTGACAAGGAGGTACTGACCAGGCCCGGATTGTAAGAACACTCCGGCAGGGTAGCAGAAGGTTTTCCCTTCACAAAATCCGTCATCCGCTGGGCCGGGGCTTTCAATGTGCGGCCGGCTGCCGACCATGCCGCTGCTTCGATAGTTTCCTGCAACCGCAGGGCAGCGAAAGGGCCTTCATCGTTGTACACTTGCCAGTCGGCCGGTTCAACCGCTACAGCTATCCCGGAATTGGCATAGGGTGAGTTTCTTTTCGAGTTCGACATCCCGTTTACGACCAGTTCATTGCTGCCGGTTGAGGATGGGACAATGATTCCGCCAGGGCACATACAAAAAGAAAAGACACCCCGGCCTTCCACCTGGGTAACCAGGTTGTAGGCTGCTGCCGGCAGATGAGGGCCCCTGTCGGGCATATGGTACTGAATTGAATCGATCAGTTGCTGGGGGTGCTCAATCCGGATACCGAGGGCAAATGGTTTGGCTTCAAGCTGCAGCCCCTGCTGATCCAGCATCCTGTAGATATCGCGGGCTGAATGCCCGGTCGCCAGTATGACTGACCCCGACGGGTACTCTTCTTCAGAATCGAGCACGACCCCCTTCATTTTGCCGTTTTTAACAAGCAGGCCACTCACCCGTTTGTTAAAGTGCACCTCTCCGCCGGCATCCAGGATGGATCTGCGGATGGAGGCAATGATACCGGGTAGTTTATCGGTGCCGATGTGCGGATGGGCATCAATCAGGATATCTTCTGTTGCGCCATGGGCAACCAGGGTATGAAGAATCTCCGGAACATTGCCACGCTTGGTCGATCGGGTATACAATTTCCCGTCGGAATAGGTGCCGGCACCTCCTTCACCAAAGCAGTAGTTTGATTCAGTGTTCAGCTTTTCGCCCCTGTTGAGTAATGAGATATCATACTTGCGGGCCTTAACATCCTTTCCGCGTTCAAAAATCACCGGTTTAAATCCATGCCTGATCAAGGTGAGTGCTGCAAACAATCCGGCAGGGCCGGCGCCGACAATCACCACTGGTATTTTGCGGCTGACATCCGGGTAAGAGGGAATGCTGATCTTTTCGGAAAGCGGAAGGTGTTCCCCGATGAAAACTTCAACTTTTAAGCGGTAAAACACCTTGTGCCGGGCATCGATAGAGCGTTTTAAAGGTCTTATATGGTATATACGGCCTTCGGGTATCCCGAGGCGGGCCGATACCGCGTGCTTCCACCGCTGCGGATCAAAGGCTTCTGATGGAGTAAGCTTTAACTCTATTTCCCTACGCACTCTTCAGGCATTTACGTAACTGAAAACCGGCATTTCAGACACAATGTAATGCATCTGTCTACCGGGGAAAACAAAAAAAACAGAATAAGGTTTAGTATTACTCAAAGGTAAAGGAAAGCAGGAAGAGCTTTGAACTCAGTTTTTCGACGGGCAGCGTATAAATGTTGCCCTGGCGCTTGAGGATATCCATAAGCCCGTACGACATCTTCAACTCAATGCCAAACTTGAAAAAGGTTGTGTAGAAGTCCATACCGGCGCCCATCTCGGCATAAACATCATTGCGGTTAAGGGCAACATAGATGTTGTTGGTTTCATCCTTTTTCTTCGAATCACTGGCGAGGTCGATGGAGTATTTCCCACCAATAAGCCAATAGGGCCGTATGTTGTTCAGTCTGCTTCCTTTGTATTTCAGATGAAGCGGCAGTTCAACAAAAGTGGATTGAAGTTTCTTGTTGATCAGGGTGAGCTTTTCCTCATTGTCGAAATGAATCAGCACAGAATACTGCAGGTCGCGTTCGCCAAAGGAAAGCGACGGTACAAACCTGAGGTCCATCAGGTCGTTTATCCTCAGGTTAGAAACAATACCGATGGTAAAGCCAAAGGAAGGTTTGTGCTCAAGACCATAAAGCTTTGAGGAATCGGCATACAGATCAGGGGTTTGAAGTGCATAATAGCTTACATCCTGAAAACCGGGCCTGGTTTTGATAGAAAACAGCATTTCATTCATGCCGAGAATAAAGCCAAAATGATATGGAGCGAGATCGTAGTTGCCGAGATTCCTGACTTTGAGCCGTTGGGCTTCCGCCTTAGGGGATACAGAAAAAGCCAGGGTTAACAGTATTAAAAGCTTAAGGATTACAGGCTTCACATCAAATAATTTTATCATCAAACGGCAGAAGTAACTTTTTATTTTGTCGGAATGCGCGGCGGCAAATATACTTCATATTCACTTCAAAGGAAAGGCTTATTCAAGCGTGAGCAACAGCCTGGCTTCATTCAGCAGCCGGTCGCGGTTAACCGGCACCACTCCGACATACTCACATACCAGTCCGCCGGCGATGTTCGACAGGGCAGCCGTTAAATAGGCCGATAGTTTTAAAGCCTTACAGAGTGACGCTACACTGATTACCGTATCACCGGCACCAGAAACGTCGGCAATTTTCCGCAGGTGAGCCGGAAGGAGGAACTCTTTGACCTGTCCTTCTGCAGTATCCCTGATGAAGAGGCCCGCCTCAGAAAGTGTAACCATCATGGTTTCGATCGACTGCTTCGACTGCCAGTCGGCCACTGCCTGCCTGATCTGTTCTGTTGAATTGATTTCAGCATCGATATTGAGGCCTTCTTTCAGTTCTTTCAGGTTGGGCTTGAAGAGGCTGACGCCCTGATAGGCATCAAAGTTCTTATGTTTCGGATCAATGACGACCGGAATGCCAAGTTCAGCCGCACTTTTCAGCACCTTTTCTATGAGTGTCCGGGTAAGCACTCCCTTGTTGTAATCCTGCATCACGATTACGCTCACCTCTCCGGCCTTCAGCAAGCCATCCATAACTCCAAGCAACAGACGTTCATCTTCAGCAGAAAGATCCGTATCCATTTCTTCGTCAACCCTGAGCATCTGGGCATTGTTGCCGATAATCCTGAATTTTGTGGTAGTGACCCTGTCAGGGCATCTGACAATCCCATCCCGGGCGATCCCGTCCTGTTTGAGCAGGTCAAGAAATTCATCACCCCTGACATCATTTCCGATTACCGAGCACAGCAGTGGCACAGCCTGAAGGGCCCTGATGTTGAGGGCTACGTTGGCAGCTCCTCCCAGCAGGTTCTCCCGCCTTTTAACCGACACCACAGGCACCGGAGCTTCGGGCGAAATACGGTCAACTTTTCCCCAGAGGTAAGCGTCAATCATCACATCCCCGATGATCATCACCTTTTTTCCGGCAAACTGATCAAACAGCTCATCCAGCTGCCTGCCTGTTATTTTCTCCATCATTGCAGAATTTTAGCAAATATACTGCAGGCAACCCGCATACAGCATCCTTTTTAAAATCGTGTTCCTATTCAAAAAACTCATCGTTGAAATTCACCAGGTAAACCTCACTGGATGCCCGGGTAAGTGCGGTATACAGCCAACGTACAAAACCAACATCGATCATTTCCGACGTAAGATATCCATGGTCGATAAAAACCGCATCCCACTGCCCGCCCTGGGTTTTATGGCAGGTGAGCGCATAGGCAAACTTGGCCTGTACCGCATTGTAATACGGGCTGTTTTTAACCAGCTTCGATCGCTCAACCGGAGACTTTATTTCAGTATAATCAAGCAGAATCTCGTCAAAGAGTTTCTGGTGTTCAGCCTGAGGGAGTGAGGGTGATTCAATGACCATGGAATCAAGCAGCAGCTTTATTTCTATGACCTCCTGATCGGGATAATCAGCGAGCTGAACACTTACATCGGCAAACCTGTATCCATACATTTCGCCGGTTTTGATAATTCTCCTTACTTCAGCCATATCACCGTTGGCAATAAATCCGGCCTTTGAACCCAACGGCAGCCAGAAGTAATTGTTGCGGGTAATCATGATCATATCACCGGCTGAGAGTTCCGTTTCGCGAAACAACAGCCTTGCCCTGACCTCATTGTTGAAGAGATTTGCCCGTTTGTTGGAGCGGGTGATGATGACAGTATTCTCATATCCGAAGCGCGAATAACACGAATTGAGCGCATCTTCAAACGCAGCCCCGTCGATCCTTCTGATGTCGCTGAACTGACCCAGATTAAAAAAAGGAAGCACCGGGCTGGCTTCAGCCGATTGTTTTCTCAGCCGGGTGGCGTTGCTCAGAATGCCGCTGTCTAAGGACTGCCTTACCACATCGCTGAGTTCGTAAGAACGGATATCAAGGTGATAAGAACGTTCAAGGGTTTCCGGAGAGAGGGCCGGGCTCTGGTCTGTCCCGACAGGCGGTAGCTGCGCGGTATCACCGATCAGCAACAGTTTACAACCTTCACTGCTGAACACATAGTTTATCAGATCATCAAGCAGATCTCTGTGCTGGTAGATTCCCTGATCAGCGGCGGAATCAGAACCGGGTATCATGGAAGCTTCATCCACGATAAACAAGGTGTACTTGTGCGGATTCTGTCCGGGCCCCATGGTCAGCCGTCCATCGGCACGTGTCACTGCCTTGTATATTTTCCGGTGAATGGTTAAAGCCTGTTTCCGTGAATATCCCGACAAAACCTTGGCGGCTCTTCCGGTGGGCGCCAGCAACACAGATTGCATACCCACCAGGGGCAGAACCCTCACCAATGCACTCACCAGGGTGGTTTTTCCGGTTCCGGCATACCCTTTAATCAGGAAAGCCTGCCTTTGTTTTGGCGAAACCGGTTGCGCCACAAAGTCAGCCAGCATATCGGTCAATTGCTGCTGACCATCCGTAGGCTCATGCCCGAGTTCAACAAGAATCTTCCCGGCGATTTCACGGTTATTCAATTCAATCATAGAGTATATTCCTTTTTATGTTCAAGGAAGATCAAGCCTCCCCTTTTAACAATCATTTGCCTGAAAAAACAACAACAATGCACCTTCATCAGGCCAGCAATACCTGCAAAAGCATTTCAGAACGGGTACCCGATACCAAAATTCCAGTTGATATCCCTTAGTTGAAATTTCGAAAACCTTACCCACCGGCTGGATTCCAGCTGACCGGGATCATAAACGGGCAAACCGCCATCAATTCTGAAAATAAAGAAGCTGAAATCAAACCTGAATCCCATGCCGGCATCCACTGCCAGAGAGCTCAAAAAATTACTGAGTTTAATCTCTCCGTCAGGGAAGTCTTCATTCTTTTTTAACAGCCATATGTTACCGATATCGGAGAAAAGCGCCCCATGAATAAAGCTGTACATAGGGAAACGATATTCAAGATTCAGTTCTACCGACATATCTCCGATGTTCTCAAACGATGTACTGTCGGTTGACCGGTATCCTCCGGGTCCCAATGACCGGACAGGCCATCCGCGCATTCCGTTGGCCCCCCCAGCAAAAAATCCTTTCTCAAATGGCAACGATACTGAGTTGCCATAAGGGACACCGATACCAAAGGATGCCCGGTACACCATCTTCCGGGTTTCCGACAAAGGCCTGAAATAACGGAAATCAAAATCACCCCTCAGATACTGGGCATAACGCAGGCCAAGCACATTGAAACTTTTGTCAGGGTTCTTTTCCGCCCCCGCCATGGCGCTGTATGCGCGCAGGGCATTGCCGGCTGATTCAAGATCTGCCCTGAAATAGAAGTAGTTTTTCTGTGATTTCAGGTCCTGATTATTATAGATATAGGAATACTTCATCGCCATAATCAGGTGATCGGTGTACTGATTCAGAAAACGCGGATCGCGCAGATCATTCAGATAAGCAGTGAATATGCTGTCACGGGTTATACTGATAGAGCTGAGGTCTACCGGGGAAAAACGATGCTTGCTGGTGGTACTGGAATTCCATTCATAGCCCAGTGAAAATGCGGTTACATATTTCAGGTAATACGTTCTGCGCTGGTAATTAAATCCCAGGCCCAGGGATGTTTTGGATCTGAAATCCAGCCTGGTGCTGTTGATCCTGAAAGGACTGATAATTGCCGGAAAATCAAGCCCTGACTGCACCCCTGCTTCCAGTGAATTGAACAGTACCGACTTTTCAGATTCTGAGACCCCCAGCGAAGGTTGAATCTCGAAAGCTCCGTAAAGCTTTAGTCTGAGTGTTTCTGCGCCTCTGAAGATGTTCCTGTTCTGGTAATTGAAACTCGAGCCCAGGCCAATGTATCCACCTGAGTTGGTACCTTCTGCTTCAATGGTAAACATATTCACCGGTGATCGCACTACCCGGATATCGCAATCAAGCATGGAAAGCCCGCCAGGGGCAATATTCCGGTTTTCGGGTGAGGGAGAGATATTCACCGATACAAACCTGCTCAGAGCGAGGTTCTGTAGCCGGTTGTAGGTAAGGTTAACGCTTGTCTGGGTGACAGCCAGCCCCGGAACCAGGAAAATATTTCGGGCAAGGGCCTCCGGCCTCAGCCTTGGTTCAAGTTTGAACACATGATAAAAATCAGGCTTCTGCTTCCCGGTAGTATCCGGTGTGCGGTAAAAAGCAATGGTATCGTAAACCAGGGTAGTATCAGCCGATAGTTTCCTGTCGATCGAAGTAACATATACCTTGTTGAGGAAATATCGCTGATGCCTGCTTTCATTCAACGAATCCGGTGCACCCGGAACCGGTGAAACGTCTTCAGCCTTTCTGTTTTTAATAATAATTCTGACATCTGCCTGCCGTGTTTGCAAACTGGTATCCACTTCAAAGAAAATATATTCCCTGATAAAGGAATAATATCCGAGGTCTTTAAGCTCGCGGGTAAGGCGTTCGCGTTCGTCTCTTATCAGATAGGCGTCGTATTGCTTTCCTGTTATCAGCAAACTCTGTGGTTTGATCTGATTCACAAAAAACCTCAGGCTGTCGTCTTTAACCTGATAGCTTACTGAACCAAAGACATAGGGTTCTGGGGCAGAAACTGAGAAGACAACCGAGGCCCTGGCCCGTTTATATTTTATACTCCGGCTTACAGTTGCACCGAAATATCCTTTGTTGTTCAGATAAACCTTCATAGGGATCATCGAATTATCAACCATCGCGGTATCAAGCAGAACAGGAGCTGAACCCAAACGGCTCCTGACCCACTTCCTGAACCGGGTGTCTTTCTTTCCTGTGAAAGCATCATAAATCCACACCCTGTGCCTCAGCCCCAGAAAGGTTGTATTGGGCTTGGGCTGGGCAAAATTGGAAAGGTCATACTCTGAAATCCCTTTACGGTCAGTCTTTATGGAGTAACCGGTAAAAAGATACCCCCCCCGCTTCTGAACCTTGCGGGTGGCTTTACATCCTCCGGTAAAAATCAATACCAGGCTAAATAAAACAATCGGGAGAAATAATCTCTGAAAAGACCTCAGCATACCTGACAATAACATGCAAATTTAATGCAAACTAACGTTATTCAGATAAAATTGTCCATTTCAGGGGGTTTTTATCAGGGAACGCAGAACCGGCGAATAAAAAAACAGGGGATGATCATCGGTACAAAGCATCGGGATCAGAAAAACTGACTCTGTGAAACAAGATTGATAAAAACCTTTAAACGGTCAATTCCAGATATTTGCCTCCTTGAACCAGGCAGTTCTGCCCCCCTTGCCAAACACATCGCCTGGAGGGAAATTCCGGTATTTGTTGCAAGCCTTTGTTATCTTCTGAATCTGCCGTCAATCATGCATTCTGTAATCGATAATGAAATAATTCCGCACTGTGATGAAAAAAAAATTCAAACTATTGCAGAATTAAAATTAGTGTTTATCTTTGCACCCTCATTAGGGAGCATAGCTCAGCTGGTTCAGAGCACCTGCCTTACAAGCAGGGGGTCACAGGTTCGAACCCTGTTGCTCCCACAAAGAAAAGTCACCTTCGGTGGCTTTTTTTATTTTTACCCATTTTACATAACTACCCTTTATCATCCTTATCCCGATTTTTAAAGCGCAGTTGTTTCATTGTCGTGAGATTTGGTTAGTTTTACAATTTGTAACAGGTTATTGGAAAATAAATCCGGCAAATATGGTTCCATTCAGGGTTGGATTCGGTTATGATGTACATCAGCTTAAGGAGGGACTGCCGCTGATGATCGGAGGTATCAGGGTGATTCATTACAAGGGGGCTTCAGGCCACTCAGATGCCGATGTTCTGCTGCATGCCATTTGCGATTCGCTGCTGGGTGCGGCGGGTCTGAGAGATATCGGGTATCATTTCCCCGACAGCGATCCGGCCCTGAAAGGCATTGACAGCATGATACTGCTGAGAAAAACGGTTGAACTGGTCAGGGCTGAAGGCTGGCAAATCGGCAATATTGACTGTACCATTGCCCTTCAGAAGCCCCGGATTTCGCAATATATACCCGACATGCAGAACAATATAGATTCAGCAACCGGCTCCGGCACTGTATCTGTAAAAGCAACAACTACCGAACACCTCGGATTCACCGGGCGTGAAGAAGGCATTCAGGCCTGGGCTGTTACACTCCTCTATCGCCTTGAAACAACCGGCTGAGCGCATGAAAATAAAACTGGTAAAACACGCCGATATTGACAGGGCCGCCTGGGATCATTGCATTGAAAAGGCTGTGAATGGTAATATCTATGCCTATTCATGGTACCTCGACATTGTCTGCGAAAACTGGGATGCCCTTGTTGACGAAGGATATAAAACCGTTTTCCCACTTACCCAGCGCAAGAAATTTGGCATCTGGTACCTGTATCAGCCGTTCTTTACCCAACAACTCGGGGTATATTCAGTCATGCATATTACTCCTGAGATAGTGAATGCCTTTCTGGAAGCCATACCCGGGAAATATCTGCTGGCTGAAATCAACCTGAATGCATTCAACAAACCTGACGCCAGGAAATGGCAGGTTGTTGAAAATCTGAACCACGAGCTGGATCTGATTGAACCTTACAATTCTATCAGGAAGAACTACTCTCAGAACACCGTAAGAAATATTGGAAGGGCAGTTAACCACAATGTCAGCATATCCTCCAGCATAAAACCTGAGGACATCGTTGATATGTTCAGAAAAAACAAAGGCAGGGAGATCACTCAGCTCAGGGAGAAAGACTACAAGAGATTTATCAGACTGGCTTATGAATGCATCATCAACAACAAAGCAATCTGCTATGGTGCCTTTACCGCAGAAAACACCCTTTGCGCCGGAGCCATTGTCGTTTTCAGTCACCGCAAGGCCATTTTCCTTTTTTCCGCAACCAATGAAACCGCCAGACAGAACTCTGCCATGTTTCTTTTGATTGACCATTTTATTCAGGACCTTGCAGGGAATCATCTCACGCTTGATTTTGAAGGCTCTAATGACCCCAATCTTGCAAGATTCTATAAAAGTTTCGGATCTGTAAGGGTCAATTATCCCGGGCTTCGGATAAACCGGCTGCCTTATCCGGCAAAACTGATCAGCACCGGATACAAGCAGTTAAAGAAACTGGTCTTAAGCATAAGGTAAAAAAAAAGGAGCCTGCTGGCTCCTGAATAAATAAATCGTCTTCACCTATTGATTCGATTGCTTCTGGAATGCATCAAAATCAAAATGCAGGGTGAACCTCAGGGTATTGGCCAGCGGATTGTTGTTGCTGTCAGTAGGAATGAGGTATGAAAAATCAAGTCCGAAGACATTGTATCTCAAACCAGCCCCGAGTGTAAAAAACTTACGGTTACCCTTGGTCCTGTCTTCATAGAAATAGCCTCCCCTGATGGCGAATTGCTTGTCGTACCAGTATTCAACCCCAGCACCAATGGCAACTTCCCTCATTTCTTCACTGAAGCCGCCCGGGGCATCAAAGAATGACTGGAACATACCTACCGGAACAGAAACATCATTGTCTTTCCCTTTTGCTATGACCAGATTTCCATTGTCGTCCACGATGTTTTCACCGTTTTCATCAACAGCATAAATCGGAGGAGTAGGAATGAGTAATTTGTTGAAATCCACCATGAAGGTGATTCTGTTAAAATCGTCTACATCCAGGGTGAGTGAGGGACCTAGCCTCAGGTTGGTCGGAATAAAGTCTCTTTCGGTATTGTCGTCAGAATAGGAAATCTTCGCACCGATGTTGCTGATGTTGATTCCCCAGGCGAAATATCCTTCCATATTCTTTAAGGTAATATCCCGCTGTGAATAAATGGCGATGTCGGAGGCTATGGTGTTGCCGGGTTTTGTAGAAGCTCCGTCACCCGAGGAAATTCCCTGTGTAAGATTGGAATGAATGTAACGGGCTGAAATAGCACCTGAAATATTTTTGGTCAGTTTCCTTGAATAGGCAGCACTTAAGGCAAACTCATTCGGCCTGTAATTACCGATCGGATCTCCGACGATATCGGTAAATGCAATATCACCCAGTGAAAAGAAGAGCAGGGAGCCTGAAACAACCTGGTCGTTTTTGAGTTTTTTATATCCGGTAAGATAGGCCAGATTGATGTCGCTTACCAGCGCTCTTAACCATGGGCTATAAGAAAGGGAGAAACCCATATCTCCTTCAATGTAGGTGTATTTGGCAGGGTTCCAGTGCAGGGAATTGGCATCAGGCGCTGATGATACCCCTACTTCACCCATCCCGCCTGAACGGGCATCCGGCCCTATCTGCAGAAATGGCACTGCAGTAGTGATGGTGTTGATGTCTTGACCGATGTAAGTGGTACTCTGTGAAAAGCTTTTCACTGAAATGGCAACAAGCCCGGAAATCAAAGCAATCCGGATCAGGGAATTCATCCGCATAAATCGAAAGTTAATTAAAACGTGCAAAGTTATTGATCTTTTACTTCTATTTTGCAATAAAAACGGATAACATACAACATTATTGCTTCAAAGCCGTAAAACTTAGCCGGCCGAATAATAACATAAAAATACAAAGATTATTGTTTGTCATCCGGATTCATTTAAATATTAACGCAAATCTGCTGAAGATGTTCTGAAATCACCCCAAACAAATGATCAGAACAGCTCAATAAATGAAGAAATCACTGCAGACCAAAGAATCACAGAAAGGCTCAGCCATGCAAGCAGATTTTTCCGCGATGAATAGTATTTTATCGCAAGGAAGGTCCCAAGGGGTATTGAAAGGATGATGGGTGTAAGAATGATAATTCCCGGCATCCCGTATTTTCTCCTGATTTTGACAATCAGCCTGTTGCGCTTTGTAAATTTCCGATGTTGCCTCACTTTACTACTGACAATCAGTCGTTGACCTGAATACTGTCGTAAGTACAACACCTGCCTGACCAGGAACGGTCTCAGAGCCTCATATGCCTTCAGAAGATTCTTACTGAGAAAGAAAAAAAACAAAACCCCGAGGATTCCTCCGGTGGCCGTATTCAAAAATGTTTGCAGGTAGCTGTAACCCAGCAGCGTAGACAAGGGTATCGCCACCATCAGCTTCACAGCACTCAACAAAAGAATCGTAATTTGTTTGAGTAAAATACCTTCAGCAATCATCATTTCTGGAGCAAAACAGGTAAACCAAGTTATTTATTAATCAGCATAAACCGGAAAGGTAATCGCTGTGATGACAATCAAATCAGATTAATAACAATCAAATCAATGGTTTGTTGTATGAAGAAGTCAGCAAAAAAAATACTTCCGGGTTTGCATCCGGCAAGGAATCAGGTTCTGATCAATCTTCAGAATCAGATAAAAGCTACCTTTGGATAATCAAACTACCCTTGTTAAAATGAGGCTACCACAGCTGTTTTTACTTCTACTGCTTATTTCTGCGGATCTGTCACTTTTCGGACAGCAAAGCTATCCCGTTGATTATTTTATATCACCCGTGAATATCTCCATCAGCCTTTCCGGTAGTTTTGCCGAGCTGAGGGCTAACCACTTTCATTCAGGTATCGACATCAAAACAGGCGGAGAAGAAGGCCTTCCGGTTTTTGCAAGCGCCAATGGCTTCATCTCGCGGATTAAAGTTTCTTCCGCAGGATACGGAAAAGCCATCTACATAGACCACCCGAACGGATACACCACTGTTTACGCTCACCTTCAGAAGTTCAACCCGGAAATAGAACAATGGGTTAAGTCTGAGCAATACCGTCTTCAAAAATCAGAAGCAGACTTCTTCCCGGAAAAAGGGTTACTCGCAGTAGAAAAAGGTGATACCCTTGCTTTTTCAGGAAATTCCGGATCGTCTGAAGGTCCGCATCTGCATTTTGAAATAAGGGATACCAAAACAGAAAAACCCATCGATCCGCTGTTGTTCGGTTTACCGGTAAATGATTATGTAAGACCGGTTATCGAAAGTCTGAGAATATTTCCGGAGGATAGCAGTGCAACCATCAGTGGTCATCGCCTTCCTTACCGGCCCGACATTGCCGGATGGGGTCCGGTGTACAGGCTAAAGAAGAATGATCCCATTGAAATTGCGGGAAAGTTTTCACTGGGCCTTTTGGTCTACGATTACCAGAACGATAAAGTTCACAAAAACGGTGTCAGCCAGTTTGAAGTGTATCTTGATTCGGCTCTTGTCTTCCAATGGAAAGCAACCTCATTTGCCTTCAGTGAAACCCGTTACATCAACAGTTTTATCGATTACGCTGCCTATAAAACTTCAGGAGAAAGAACCATGCGCACCAGGGTGGATCCCAACAACAGGCTCAGTCTATATACAACGGCAGTTTCAAAGGGTATCTTTTATGTGCAACCGGATTCAGTCAGCTCATTCAAACTGGTTGTAAAAGATTCGTACCTGAACGAATCCGTTATCAGATTTGAAATTAAGGGCGCCAGGCCTGTCAGTTCAGTCGCCCGGCCGAAGCCGGCACACCCTGTTTTCAGCCACGAGAAGGACAATGTTTTTGAAAAAGACGGTTTCAGACTAACAGTTCCCGGCAAGTGTATTTACGATGATTTTGAATTCAGCTTTTCTGTATCTGATAAAAAAAGCACCACGCTTTCTCCGGTATACGCTGTACATAATCCATTGACACCCCTTCATGATTATGCTGTGATTGAAGTAACCGTTGATCCGAAGTATAGAATTCACGGCCCAAAGCTGCTGCTTGCACGTCTTCAGAAAGGTAGAAAGCCAGTATTCGCCGGCGGGCAAAACAATAACGGTAGTCTGAAAGCTTTGGTCAGGGAATTCGGCGAGTATGCCCTGATGGCTGATACTACGGCACCGGAAATAATCCCGGAGGAAGGTGGCGACAGGATACCGGTGAGCGACAGCCACATGATCAGTTTCACCATCCGCGATGATCTGTCAGGCATCAGGGATTACAGTGCAACTCTCAACAACCAGTGGATTGTGCTGGAATATGATGCAAAAAGCAACCGCTTGACCTATGTCTTTGACCATTTACTGCTGGCAGGAGAAAACTCCATGAAGGTGATGGTTGAAGATCAATGCGGCAACACAGCCACCTATTCTACCCTTCTGATCAACTGAACGATCCTGGCAGGCAGAGCCTGAGCTCATTAGTGACACTGGGACCCTGCAGATTCAGCCTGCCTGGCCGCTCTCACCGGGCTCCTGGTTTTTGGGATTCAACCCGGGATTCTTGGCTGCAGCATTGTCAGAAGAAGCGATTTCACAGTAATCTTCAATCATTTTCATTGTTCGCTCTGTGTTGCGCATCATCATATCAGAGACTTTTTTGTAAAGGTGGATCATTTCTTCACCGGAGTTGATGATGGAATTCCAGTTAAAAAGATCGATAAACCAATTGTAATAGGCTGTCTGGAGCTGAGCGAGGTTAGCCCTGCTTTTCTGGAGATCGAGCGGGGGTTTTGTAATGAAATAGGCAATAAGGTCAGCGACACCCAGCCCTGCAAAGGCAACCGGCAACAAAGATTCTCCTTTGAACCAGGCGAAAACGAGGGCAGCCAGGATGAGCAGAATGCCGACATAAAACGCCACGGTATACATGACCATGGCAGTATTAAAGCCTCGTTTTATCTGGTCGAGTGAATTGATCAGGCCATTTTTAAAACTGTCGGATGTAAGTTCAGTTGATCGAAGCTGATTCACGGCAAAATGCTCAAGCTGGTCGCGGTATTTTTGCGATGTCAAAGGGCTGAACTGAAGTTTGGCAACCGACTCCTGAAGATCTTTAATCTGGCTCACATGAGTGTCGTAGGCAATTATTCTGGTAAGCAGAACGTCAAGCAACCTGATCTCTTCCTGATCGTGAATCCCCTGGCGGTTGAGTTCTCCCAAAAAATCTGTTCTGAGCGTATCACGGAATGCCGGTTCATTCATTGCCTGAACAACCACCGTCATTATTTTTTCTGCGTCCATTCTGTTTTGATTTTTAGTTTGTTATAAAAATCAAAGTTAATAAAAAAAACCAGCAGAATCAACAAAGCAACAGACGGGTTCTTCCATTGCTGCAAAGAATGAAGAATAAGAGAGATTGATCTGAATACCGGGAGTGCTCAGATTTTTGTAAGAAACTCCGGGCCTATGGTGACCAGGATCCCCTGGCCGATTTCACCCAATCGTACCAGGACTTTTTTATTTCCGCGATATTCAACCAGTTCACCCTGCAAGCCTATCAGTGGACCGGCGTGAACTTCAATGGACTGTCCGGGCAGAATTCTGTCGTGGGTTACCTCAAGTTCGACCCCCTGCCCAAGCAACAGCTTCACTACCTCAATCTGAGAATCAGGGATGGGAACCGCGCGTCGTTCGAAAGTGATAAAGCGCAGAATCCCCTCAGTCTGAAGTACCTTGTTGTAAGTGGAAGGATCAATCCGCACAAAAATGTAGGATTTGATAAGGGGTTCATCAACCCATTTCATCCGGTCGCTCCACTTACGCCGTGTTCTTTGCAAAGGAAGATAGCACTCGATTTCAGATTGCTTTAACCGCTCGTTGACAGTCTTCTCGGCCCTGGGTTTGGTATAACAGGCAAACCAGCGGGGAGTCGGTGTTTCAGGGTTGTTCTGAGAGGTATCTTTTAGATCCATTGTAAACATAAATTTCAATTACAAAGATATAGAGTTGCAACACAAGAACCAGACAGACAGACCATGGTTTATTAAAACAAGGTGTTAAAACCGGTTGAGGAACCTACCCTAAAAGTGCATCAGAGCGATTATCTTATTGAAATACAAATGGTTTAATTACGGAGAGAAAACATTTCGGTAAGCGTACCGGAAGAAACGATGCCATGTACAACACTAAATTCCACGGAGTGCTCAAGGGGCATCTCTGTAACCTCAAAACTTTCAATAGTGCAGGATTCAGGGCCCCGTCTGCACCAGCTCACAAATTCGAGCAATTTATCCAATTCACCTTCCGCCTCGATCATTACCGCATGATCAATGTACATCGCTTTACCGGTTACACCTGCATTATTCGCAATCTCAGAAGCCTGATTCCGGAACCCTACCCTTTGAACATTTCCTGTGATATAAATCTGGTACCTTTTTCTCATATTATCCTGATTAGCTCAACAACTCAGATTCTTCGAAGTAAAAGTTAAACTACCTTCCGCAAAGATACGTGAAAAAAAATGAATATATAATTATTTTTTCTACATATATCATCCCTATCTGTACCATTATGTTAAAATGAATCAACAATGAATAAATATGTTTATCAAACATAATGCCATTAAATCGTTGATTTACTTTTCTATACCATTCTATATTAATATCATTTTATATCATTGACCTAATAATTAAAAAGTATACCCTGCAATACGTCTGAAATCTGCATCAAAACCAGTATATTATCATTATTGGCCGGTTAAATTAGAGAAACCTTGACACCGAAACCCCATCCCGATAACTTCCTCTGCACATATATTGCTCTATATCAGATAAATAAGCTGGTGGCTTTGTGTGTTGGTGTCAAAAAAAAAGAAAGTAAGGTACCTGAATTGAATATTGGCTGTAATCCGGTACTATCAATAAGTTCAAAGGAAACCAGTTTTTTCCCCGGACACTATTGATAAATCACAAAGGTTTATGACCGGAGCGCATATCCGAGCATGGCCCGATACACCTCTACCCATCCAACCCAACGTTTCTGCTCTGAAAACGACTCATTGTGCCACAGACTGATAAAAGTGCCTGAAACGGATTTAACTTCATCGATCAATGGTTTAATGTACTCCATAGCCTGAATGGCTTCAATTTTAAGATAGTCCCGCAGAGTACCTTCCATGAGCGCAAAAGGATGCAGGGTCAGATCGGTGATGGTTTCAGAATCCAGATCATACCACCTGAACGGCGAACAGATCCCTGCCCTGAAACCCGGCTGACCGGCAAATCCCATGGTGTAATCATCGGTGATATCCAGGTTTATCAGATTTCTGTATGTTTCAGGAAAGGAAAGCATCAGGAAATGCTGACGGCTTTCAGTGATTTCAGCTTTAACCACCTGCCCCAGTCCAGCAATCTCCTTAGCCAGTAAAGCAGGGGCTTTGTTGGAGGCATACGAAGGATGTATTCCAACATGTGCGTAGTCGGCCAGCGATTTGATGAGAATCTGAAACCTGTCGTTGTTTACCGGGATATTCTTATCGTTGAGGCCATAGTCAGCAAAAAGGATAAAGAACCGGGGTTTGAGATTATACTGCTGATGAATTTCATGCATGAGCCCAAACGTATCAAACGGATCTTTCTCCATCCCCAGCAGGACCTTCGATCGCATCTTCATTTCGGAGAAATCTGCATTTATCAGGTCTTTAAAATACCCCCCCAATGTTCGGATCAGCCCTTTGTTACGATAGGCCCAGGCAGCGTCGATGTCAATGGAAGGCTCAAAACTGAATGCTGCCGATCTGAATTTCAGGTCAGGGTAAATTCCAGCCAGTAAATTTTTCAGCGAGACTGCCCACCTGTTTACAACAGCTACCTTTAAAAACCCCTGCTGGTAAGCGATACAGGATGAAGGTGCAATGCGCCCGTGTTCGTCGCGGATATACGGAAGATACTCCTCATAACGGCTGACCATATAAAAAGCAGCAGCAAACAAATCAAAAGGCAAGGGCGATAACCGGCTGTACACCGGAAAGAATGCCTTAGATCCTTCAAAATCAATAAATTTCAGTTGGTGGCTGTTGATTCCCTTTTCTACCAGCAAGCCACAGGGAACAATGATCAGTTCGCTGCCTTCTGCAAGCTGCTGATTGTGATAGCAGATTCTTGCGCCGTCAAAGGCCTGATATTCCTGTACATCACTGGTAATACTGATTCTCAGGCCCAACAGATCACCCAGAACAAGCTGAGTGATATAACGCAGTCTGTTTGTTATTTTCGGGCTGTAAATCAGAATTTCAGGCTTCATCGTCAGGTCAATTACTTTTTCGTTAGAACAGGTTTCTTATTCACATGAAAAGTCAGCATGAGAATCAACGTTGACCAGCACTATTCATACCTGAGGGAATCTACAGGATCGAGTTTGGCAGCCCTGGTGGCAGGGATAATTCCGGAAAGAACCGCCACTCCGAAACAAAGAAATACCCCGAGAAAGATCCATGCCCAGGGAATAATAAATCCGGAACCGATAATAAAGGAGAGCACATTCCCGATCGAAATACCGAAAATGATACCGACGATGCCTCCGATCTGTCCGATCACCACAGCCTCGGTAAGAAACTGATTCCGGATGATTCTTCTGTTGGCTCCCAAGGCCATGCGCACTCCGATCTCGCGGGTTCTTTCTGTTACTGAAACCAGCATGATGTTCATAAGACCAATGGCGGCACCGATGAGCGTTATCACTCCGATGATGGTTGCTGCAAGACGAAGGTATTTGAGGTTATCAAAAAGCATTTCTGAGAGGTTGTCGCTTTTTGCCAGATCAAAACTATCTTCTTCCTCAGGTCTGATTTTTCTGATCACCCTGAACAAGCCTGTGGCTTCGCCGATCGCGGCATCCAGGGTGGTCGGGTCGGCAGCCATAACATTAATTGAAAACGACATCCCGGGCCGGGAGAAGGCCTGTTTAACATTGGTAATGGGAAGAATACAGATATTATCGGGATTAAACCCAAGGCTTGAGCCCTTGGCTTTGAGCACACCGATTACACGGTATTTACCTGATCCAATGCTGACAATCCGGTCGACGGGGTTGCCACCTTCTCCGAAAAGTTTGTTTACCAGATCAGCTCCAAGAACCACTACATGAGATCCGGAATACACCTCTGCCGGTGAAATATTGCGGCCTGACTCTATTTCGTTTCCCGATGTGATCACATAATTCTCATCAGCACCAACAACCGGAACATTGGGGTTGGTTTTCTCAGAACCGTATTTTAGTGTTGCCGTATGTGTTGCGAAGGTAAACACCGAGGTATAGGCGGGGAATGTATAACTTCCACGAAATTCCATTGCTTCATCCCAGGTAATTGCCCTGAAATTCTTAGGCAAAGAGGTTTTATTGCCCATCTGCACCCTCATGGTCCTGTTTCTGATGGTAAAAGTGTTGGCCCCCATCATCTGAAAATTCTCCGTCAGGTAATACCTGATCGCATCGATAGAGGTTAGTATGCCAACCAATGCCATAATACCGAAAGCAATGATAAGCACGGTAAGGATACTTCTGAGCAGATGGGATCGTATTGAATCAAGAGAAATACGGATATTCTCTTTTACAAGACCAGTCATGGGTGTTTTTTTTACAAACTTACGATTTTTCAACATACCCCTTACGGGCTTCCGGAATTTGACCGGTACTCAATACCGACAAATATTGCCGGTAACCCGAGAATTCAGGAATGAATTTTCGCAAGACCAGATGCAGCCCCTACAACGGTAAGCAACCGCTATATCTGAAGCCACCGGAGAGATCCGGTATCAATAATTTCTGTGAATGGAAATCCGAGGGTCTGTGTTAACCTGTCTTGGCAGAAACAGCCGCTCAGCATTCAATGCAATGCGGTTAAATCTTGGTTCCATAAGCCAGATCGCCGGCATCGCCAAGCCCTGGAACGATATAGGCCTGAGCGGTCAGTTCATCGTCAACTGCACCAACCCACAAGGTAACATCGTCAAAAGGGAGGGTTCTCTTCAGGTATTCAACGCCCTGGGTACTGGCGATCAGGGTCACAATGTGGGTATGCGAAGGTTTTCCTTTCCCAATCAGTGCTTTATAACTTAACGCCAGTGAAGCGCCTGTGGCAAGCATGGGATCTGACAAAATCACGGTGCGGTTGGTGATGTCCGGGCCTGAAACATACTCTACCTGAATGTTAAAATTTCCGTCCTTACTGTGCTTGCGATAAGCTGAGATAAAGGCATTTTCAGATTTATCAAACACATCAAGCATCCCCCTGTGCAACGGCAGGCCTGCCCGGAGAATGGTTGCAAGTACAGGATATGATTTAAGTACCGGCACTTCCGCGACACCAAGAGGGGTTGTTACCTCCTTTGTTTCATATTCCAGATGCCGGCTGATTTCGTAGGCAAAAAGACTTCCCAGACGTTCCATATTGAACCGGAACCTCATGCTGTCTTGTTGAACAGAAGCATCACGGATTTCAGAAATAAACTGATTAAACACCGATGGCTGCAGACCCAGATTTCTTACCATATCAAGATTATTCATGAATAAGTGTATGTTGTTGAAATATCCGGAGCAACCCAATGCCCCATTAAACCCTGAACTCTTTAATCAGCTGAACTGACTGAAATGGCAATCCCGGTCGCGATCAACAGGTTTAAAACAACCTGAATTATGGACAATTGATCAAAGACCCATCAATCTTTTCCGGGTAAAGAATATGCAATGCAAATATATGCAAAATAACCAGCTTACAAGAAAGATCATCAGAATTCGGGCAAATGGATTGCCTGCAATAATAAACCTGTCAGATGCCACAGCCAGAATCAGATTCTGAAATGCTTTTATCCTGAAAAGTATAGATTACCTCCGCTTACTCCTGAATAATTCTGAAGACTTACCGTACATCGTGGATTCAGAAAACAGAGAACATGCATTTGAAGCAATCTGCGTCAGTCCGGTATCACGGATTACCCCCAAGCCTGCTTACCACCGATTGCCGGTATGAGATACCCACGGGCAGTTTTTCATCACCCACCACTACTGCAGAACTGCTGGAGCTGGTAATGTATTCCCTGTTCACGATAAACGATTTGTGAATTCTGATAAAAAGAGATTTGGGCAAAACGCTCAGCATTTTGTGGGTAGTGGACGTCCCCAGAATCATGCGGTCGGTGGTAAATACTTTAACATAATTTCCGTAGCTCTGAATATACCTGATTTTGCCGGCTTCAATGGTTTCAAAATCCCCGCCGGTATTTATTTCAATCAGATTCAGCCTGTCGGTTTCGGCACCGGAAGTTAAAATGCCGGAAGAGCCAAATCGCTCAAGTGCCCTGTTTACAGCCCGGTCGAAAAGCTCACGGCTGATCGGTTTAACCAGATAATCAACCACATTGTACTGAAAACTATCCAGGGCATAAGATGAAAAAGCAGTAGTGAAAATCACCATTGGTTGTTTCACTATAGAATTCAGTACTTCAAGCCCGCCCATACCAGGCAGATTGATATCCAGAAACAACAGGTCGATATCATTTTCCTGTAACAGGCGGAATGCCTCTTTCCCATCGTAAGCACAGGCTACCAGCTGTAAGGATGCAGTCTGATTAATAAAGTCGCTCAATACCCACTGAGCAGGCTGTTCATCATCAACAACCAGGCAATTCACCTTTTTCGGTTTTGGTTCGTTGTTTTCAAACATACTGTAAATTAATTCGTTTATAATTCCCCAGTTCAATGGTCAGCTTAGTCTGATACATATTCCCGGTCATTCCGGTTTCAATACTGAATGCGGACGGATAGAATATTTTTAATCGTTTGGTTGCATTCACAAGGTGGTCCTCAGCGGGAGCGTCAATCCCGGGTACACCGGAAGACAGGGTTACCAGAACCAAACGGTGATTTCGCTCCAGAAGGGTAATTTTAACCTTCCCGGGGTTCCCCGAACTGCAGCTTTTTCTGATAACATCCTCAACAAACGGATGCAAAAGCAGGGGTGGTAATTTTTGAATCGGATTTTCGATTTCTGATTCGAAGATCAAGTTGCAACGCTCGCCCAGCCGGAGCTCCTCAATGCCAAGAAAACTCTCAAGAAACAGGTTTTCTTCTGCCAGGGTCACAGATTCCTTTCCCGAACTCTCGATCTGATACCGGAGCAGTGAAGACAGGGTGTAAACATAGTTTAACGCCAGTTCTGTATCCACCTGTATGGTCGCAGCAACATTGTTGAGGCTGTTGAAAAGGAAGTGCGGATTCAGCTGATTTTTCAGGTGATCAACCTCCATTTGCTTAACAATAGCCTGATTTTCAAAATAATGACCATTATTCATGAGTGATTTGACAACATAATTAAAAGCAAGTCCGCAAAACATGATGAAGTATACAGCCAGCGCATTTCTCAACCAAAATGACCCTCCTGTTTCATTTTCACGGAACGCAACCACAACGAGGGAGACCAGAAAGGTAAATACCAGGCCTGCCAGGGATGCTGCCAGAAAATAATACAACCGCTTCGACCTTTCAAAATATAAATACCTGAACAGAAGCGAGTTGACAAATATTGAAGCACAAAAAGTGAATGCAACCAAAACCAGACCAGCATCGAAGAGCCTTGCTGAATCAGGCTGGTAAGTATATAGGATAACCTGAAAACAGGAAAACAGGATAACGAACAGCAGCAGGTAAGGCAGCAGATTTTTAGTCAGAAATTTCATATATACAGAAAATCCGGATAAAAGTAAAAAGTTATTCCGAATGAATGAATGCTTAATAAAATTTGTTGACAAGTTCAATTCATCAGGGTCATAGCGAAAAACAGGTCATTTAAATGACTGCGGAAAATTTTCCTGAAAAAGGCTACCAGAACCAGCCATACCGAAAGGAAGCTGACCATCGTGTTCTGGAGCAGTCGGTCAAGACAAATAAAAAACCTGAGACCTTTTGTCATATCTCAGGTTTTGAATGCAGTTACCGTAACCCGGAAATCCAGGTATACTGTTAAACTCTGTTATTTCCCATGGTGCAGCATCGTTTTGCCCAGATCATGCCGCTGTTTTTTCTTAATTGCATTGATTGTAAAGGGGATGATGGTGAAAATAGTCCCCAGCAGCAAGAGCATGCCAAACAGCCTTGTCGTTCCCAGGTACTGAAATTGCCAGGCTACCATAACAAAGGCAATATTTGCTATCAGCAGCGTATAGGTGGCATTGAGGTGACTGAATCCGAGTTTAAGCAGGATGTGATGCATATGTGCCCGGTCAGGGGCAAATGGGGTACATTTACGGTAGAGCCTTACCACAAACAGGCGAAGGGTATCGAAAAGGGGAATCATCAGAATAGCAAAAGAAAGGGAGGGTGCTGACTCAAGACTCCTGAGCGGATGGCCTTCAACATTGAATTCGTTGAATTTGATTACCATTACAGACAGAATAAATCCAAGCAACAGAGACCCGGTATCCCCCATAAAGATCTTATATTTTGAATCGAGCAGGTTGTACCTGAGAAATGCGAAAAGCACGCCAATCAGGCTGATGGCTATGATTACCAGACCTGTTTGACCGGCTTTGAAGAACCATTCACCAAGAAAAACACTGGCCACAACAGCAAGTCCGCCGGCCAGGCCGTCAATCCCATCCACAAGATTGAAAGAATTGACGATAACAACGAAAACAAAAACCGTGATGGCAATACTCCAGAGGTAGGGTATCTGGTTAAAGCCCAGAAATCCATGCAGATCGGTAAGCCTGATACCACCCGGAACAATTACAATGAGGGCTGCGATGATCTGTCCATAGATTTTTGCCAGGGGTGAAAGCTCCAGAAGGTCATCTTTAAGCCCGAGAAAAAATATGATCACTGCTCCGGCAATCAGGTAGGCTGAAAGAACAGAATCCAAACCGGTATTAAAAGTCAGGATGGCAATTGAAAATCCCATAAAGATTGCAATACCGCCCAAAGTAGGCACCTTGCCTTTGTGAGATGTACGGTGATTGGGTTCGTCAACCAGATTTTTGCTTCTTGCTACATTGATGATGACCGGGATTGAGTAGTAGCCAACAAGAAATGCAACAAGAAAAGCAGAAACTGTCCGAAAAACAGGATGATATATAATTTGCAGGTACTCAGGCATAGTCCAGAAAATTAGCAGGCCGGCATTAAAACAATCAGTGACAGTAATCGATTTTAGATGAGTTAGTTCAGAAAAAAGCTACAAGCTTGATTCTTAGATAAATCAACGAAATAACCAAAAGTAACCCCCTGTTTCAAAGCAGTGAAAATTTAAGATTTGAAAGAAAAACAACACAACACTCATAATCAATCAATTAAGTCACAAACAACCCGGATAATCAAAATTCAGACTAAATAATTCTGCATTGCGGAGGATCAGATTCTGATAATTTCAGCCTTGCTCCAGTCTGTTCTCCGGATGGCTTCATCGATATCGATAAATTCAAAATCGGTGAGCCAGCGTTTCAGTTTATCAATACTGTTATTTAACCCGTAGTAAGATTTGAACAATCTCAACGGGGTAAGGCCCGGCAGATACTTTTGTCCGGGATCGAAATCACGGGGATGGAAATAGGACATCACGTAATCACTCCGCCTGGTAAGCCGTTTGATGGCACTGTATGGCATGAGTCTGAAGTAACCGCCGCCCGAGAAAACTGTTTTATAGCCGAAATACCTGGTTGTATTCAGAGGAAACTCATAAATTGTGGTTCCACCTGATTCAACGATACAGGGTTTATCAACCGGGAAATCGGGGAACCCGCCATGAGATCTGGATGCCGGAAAAATGGAGGCGTCGGCAATAAAGCCCTGTTCAGCAAGTTCCTCGAGGGCCCAGAGGTTTTTTTTCACAATGGAGAATCCCGGTGCCCTGTACATTCTCGAACTGACTCCTGTTATGTCAGCTATGCTGTGCGATGCCCGTCTGATGTCTTCCCTGAATTCCTCCCTTGTTTGTTTCGATACCAAAGCATGATCCCACGAATGAATTCCGACTTCATGGCCACAGGCAGCGATCTTGCGGATAACACCAGGTGACTGGGTGGCTACCCACCCCATGGCGAAAAAAGTGGCTTTCACGCCCGTTTCATCAAGCAGCGACAAAATCCTGTCGGTATTGGCTTCAAGCCGGGGTTCAAATTTCACCCATTGCTCCGGCCTGCTGGTTGAACGGAGTTCGAGCAGGTGATACCACTCTTCAATATCAAAAGTCAGGATATTCAAAACTCAGCACTTTATCAGGTTAATTTTCCCGGATCAGGTCAGCCTTAGCGAACCGATACTGTTTTTTTGGCTCTTCTGAATTTTTCGACCCACAAAACCCACAAGGCGAAGATTATCACATAAAAGAAAGGCCTCAGAATCCACTCATGGGCGAAATCCCAGTGTTGGGGTATCCATAGTGCTATGAGAGATAACACGATAATTCTGAAAATATTTGCCAGAAACATAACCAGAAATCCGAAAGGGATGTACCACAATTTATGTTTCCACGGTCCCGGGAAGAGGATAAAAAGCACCAGTACCTGGTAAAACTGTTTTAATCCGGAGCAGCCTTCATCGATGGTAACATAGCTTCCATTGCTGAACCACATGGTGTTGGGCTCTGTGGTGGTAATGACCAGACCCAGTATGTGCTGGTTGAACCAGAGTGAAGACAGATAAACCTGGCGGGCAAGCCAGTCGGCTGATCCGATGATAAAATCAAAGGATTCGAGCCAGATATAGAAGTTCCACCACAAGCGATGAAATACATAGGTGATGATCGCAAAAATCGCTACATCGACGAATGCCTGCAGTTTATGCCGCCTGATAAACTCTTCAGCCTTTAAATAATACGATTTTAACATGTTGCTCAATAAGAAGGTTCAACGACCAGGCTGCCCGGTTGAGGGATCAGACTCTGCTAAGGATAAAAACAAGGATCAATAAAATTTACCGGCAACCATCGGGCCAAGCCACCTGATGATAAAACAGGGAGAGATTTTCCACAGGAAGCTCAGTATCGTTCTGTCGGGCATGTTAATTCTGAAGGGGCCAACTTTAAACTGGTCGTTTCGCGGAGGATACGAGAAACTCCAGTAAAGGGTTGAGTTCCGTGCGCCCCATTGCTGTTTGTAAAGGTGCGGTCCCGAATCACGGGTACTGCGGCCGAAGCTGAATACCTTGCAGTTACGTTCAATCGAATGTTTAATGCACGACCACCAGAGGAAATAAGAAGTATAAAAACTGTTGTAATCTTCCAGCGTTGAAAACCAGCATGCTTCACCGTAGTCGCCGCGTTTAAGCCAGATGGCCCCACCGATAGCTTTGCCGTGATGCTTTGCGATCAGCACAGTGGCATCCCTGCCAAATGCCTCGACAATGCCCGAATAAAAACTTTTGGACATGGAGGGCGCGCCAAGCCTGTGCATGTTGTGCGCAAAAACTCCATAAAACTGCCCAACCAGTTCAAGGCCACCTGTCTCAAGGGTGATCTCGTTTGAAATGGCTTTGTTGATCTTTCTTCTTACATTGGATGTAAACCGGCTTAACTGCGCCTGCGGGGTTTCGGCCAGACGAAGCCATGAAACCACTTTTACTGTATGAAAATGCTCAGAAACAGGCCTTAACATCCTCACATGCCACTTCACCTTCGGATCATTGCAGGTAAGTTGCTTACCATCGAAGGTAAATTCAACTTTGCTGTCAACCGTCTCAGGCTCGTTTCTGGAAAGGGCACCGTACGAGAAAAAGGGAAGCGAAACAAGTATGTCATCCATATTTACCATCATCATAAATCGCTTTCCAAACGGCGTATGCACGGCATACCAGCCCAGCGGACCGGATTTGCGGTAAATCATTGACCAATTGACACCCATGGGAATTTAATTTAGCTGCAGATTAACGAAAGGGATATTATGATTAACCGAAGAAAGCCGGCTTTGGCGGCAGATCTTTAAACAAACGATAGGCCCATTGGTTTTTGGGCATAAAAATAACTGCGGCCGTCAGAAAAATGATCATGACATCAGTATAGAAACTGCAATGATCGCGGTACCATTTTTCGAGTGCCCCTTTGAACGGGGAAAGGTACAAACGGTCGAATTCATGAGGATCCATCCCTGATTCGGAATGCAGCTTCTCTTCATCGCGGAACACTATGGAAGCTATGCCTGTCAGGCCAGGCTTGCAATCGTAGAAACTGGCTTTCACTTCATCGGAAAACTTTACAAAATCGGCTTCCATCAGAGGGCGGGGGCCCACTACTGACATATCTCCGAGCAGGATATTGATCAGCTGCGGTATTTCATTGACCTTTGACCCCCGAAGGTATTTACCCATGGGTGTCAGCCGCCAGTCGTTTCTGACGGTGATACTGCCGGTCCCCAGTCCGGGGCTGGCTTTGAGCATGGTAGCAAATTTCCATATCCGGAACATTTTATTCTTGTATCCCCTGCGTTCCTGAAGATAAAAGACATAGCCCTCACCGGTCAGCAAGAGTGCGATCGATAGCGGAATGAAGAATGGCATGAAAATCAGGATGCCAGTGATGGCAAACACGATATCCCCGGCTCGTTTGATGACATTGTACATGATTTACATTTTTTGGTCAAGGTTTTTCCCGGTTTCAATATGATGGAAACTGGGAAGGAAATCACTCATAACTTTCACGATATCAGATTTCAGCACTCCCGGATCTTTCAGAACCCGATTGAGCTCACCTATCATAAGTTCAATTTCACTGAACGACTTCTTCGGTGCATTTTTGATCACACCCAGGGCTTTAAAAGACTCCAGATCAAGCTGTTCCCCTTCGGTATAAAACTCTTCAAAAGTTTTCTCACCTGAAGTCTCCGATACAAAGAAGTACACCGGGTATGTTTTTGAACCCGGAGTAAGTCTGGTCGCCTCATAACGGGCTTCCTCTTCCGAAGCACAGATCAGAGGTTCGTATCCAAGCTCATTAAGAAATGAAACAGTGATGTCTTTAAAGTTCATCATCTGCTCTTCTTCAAGTTTCGGAAAAAATATGTCGCCCGATTCACCCAGCATGCAAGCCATCAGGCAAATCTGCCCAGACTCCTGAGGTGAAACGAAAAACCGCCGTATGTCGGAAGGGCAGGAAAAGGGCTGGCCTTTCATCAGGCGCTCCAGATAGCCTGCCAACAGACTCCCGTTTGAAAAAGCCACATTGGCAAAGCGGGCCGTTGTGATGGGAAACAGGCTGGAATAAGCCATAATTACCTCTTCCATGATCTTTTTACTGGCCCCCATAATGTTGACAGGATTGGCCGCTTTGTCGGTTGATACACAGAAGAAATGCTCAGGAGGTGCGGCTGCCAGCTTACCCAGCAGCTTCTCTGCTTTCAGGATGTTGTTCTCGAGCAACGCAGTCACGGAATAATGGTCTTTTTCGCTCCTCACGTGCTTGTGAGCTGCGAAATTGGCCACGATGTCGAACGGGCCATATTTTTCCAGCACCCTGTCGAAAACCGGCTCCCCGAAGTTTACCGGGTAGGTAACGTATTTTTCCGGCACCTTCAGTTTATAACGGCTGCGGAGGTCGCGGGTGAGTTCCGTAAGGTAGTTTTCACTGATATCAGCCACAACCAGGCTGGCCGGTTCAAACTTCAACAGTTCACGGATATAGGACGAACCGATGGTTCCACCTCCCCCGATAACCAGCACCGATTTGTTGCTGATGCTTTTAAAGAGTTTTTCGTGATTGTCGGCAATATCCTTCAGAAAAAAGCTCTCCTGGCGGAAAGTAATATGCTTTGAAATAAAAGTCTCTACGTTGATCATATCCTTTATTTTGAGAAAAACTGCTTAACAGAAGCAACCACAAAATCACGCTCTTCATCGGTTATGTTTGAACTCGAAGGCAAACAGATTCCGTTTTCGAACAGCCTGTCGGAAACCCCGTTTACATAGGCCGGGCACTCGCTGAATACAGGCTGCAGGTGCATGGGTTTCCATAATGGCCTTGTTTCAATGTTTAAGGCTTCGAGCGCAATACGAAGCCCTTCGCGGGTTTTGCCACCACTGAGGGCCGGGTCGATTACCATGGTAGTGAGCCAGTGGTTTGAAAAATAGGATTCATCCGGTTCAATCTGAAAGCTGACGCCAGGTAATCCTGACAGGTGTTCAAGATAGAAGAAGAAATTTTCCCTGCGTTTCTGAATCCTTTCCAACAGCACTTCTGCCTGGCCGCGGCCGATGGCAGCAACCACATTGCTCATGCGGTAATTGTAGCCTATCACTGAATGCTGATAATGCGGGGCAGCATCGCGGGCCTGGGTAGCAAGGAACCTTGAGCGGCTGATAAACTCATCGTTATCCGAAAGCAATGCCCCACCACCGGAGGTTGTAATGATTTTATTTCCATTGAATGAAAGAATGCCCATGAGCCCGAACGAGCCCATACGTTTGCCCTTGTATTCGCTGCCGAGTGCTTCTGCTGCATCCTCTATCACAGGAATATTGTAGCGGGCAGCAACATCCAGGATTGCATCCATATTGGCCGGCATTCCGTAAAGATGAACAACAACAATGGCTTTGGGCGTTTTTCCTTTTGAGATCCGGTCTTTCACAGCTTTTTCAAGTTCCACAGGGCACATGTTCCAGGTGTCCGCTTCACTGTCGACCAATACCGGGGTAGCATCGAGGTATCTGATCGGATTTACTGTTGCCGAAAAAGTAAACGATGAAGCGATCACTTCATCACCGGATTTAACGCCCAGCATTATCAGCGCAAGGTGGATTGCTGCTGTTCCGGAACTTAAGGCAGAAGCGTGCTTTACACCCGTAAAAGCAGCCATTTCATTTTCAAACTGCGTTACATTGGGTCCTAAAGGAGCTATCAGATTTGAGTCGAGTGCTTCGTGCAGGTATTTAAGTTCCCTGCCGCTGGTATGTGGCGACGAAAGCCAGATTTTTTGTGTTGACATTGATTATGATTAAATTGATGATCCGGATTAAAAGTAATGGTTCTGCATGTTCTGATTCAACCGCAACAGGTCCGCTGTAAAATCAGGCGGCGTCGAGCCTGCTTCTTTCAAATACAAAGAAACTGAACAGTTTTATATATTCCTGCAATACGGTCTGGATTGTTTCTTTGTGCTTCCACCATCCATGACCGCTAAAGGCATTGTATTTGCTGGGCACTGCGATAATACTGGTTTTCATCCCTGATTTCCTGAAGGCCTGGCTGAAAATAATCCATGAGCGCCGGGTATGCCCGGGTGAAGTAACCAGGATCAGCCGATCAGCTTCCGGCTGACCTTTCAGAAAATTTCTTACAATCATTGCTTCAGCCAGTGTGCTCTCAGCATCACCCGGTAAGATGGTGATGTCAGTGGATTTAACGCCCAGCCTGATCAGCGCATTGAAACACTGTGTAGTATTTGACAGAATTTCCGCCCCCCTTTCTTCCAGTTTCCTGTATGATCCCATATTCTCTTCCACCAGGATGATTTTTTTCGCATAGCCGGCCCTGTACAGGTCAGATGTTTCAAGCACCCGGTCGGGGATGCTGCCCATCAGCATTACCATTACATCTGCTTTCCGGGGACCGTCATTTCTGACCAGCCAGGTCCCGGCGAACCGCATAACCAGCAAAACTGACACAACAACAACGGAAAGCATAAAAAGGTAAATAACTTTCCGCCTTCTTTTTCCTGGTCTTGTCTTAGTGCTCAGATTTATAAAGTTTTACCGGGATAAATATTTTTCAGGATGTTGTTTCCCGACCTTCCTGAGAATTGAATTCATGATTCATCCAGAAGAAATCCGGTTTCCTTCCAATGAGTGTATAAACCAGTATCTTCAGATCGAGTAGGAAGCTCAGGTTTCTGTGATAGCCCAGCTCAATGCGGACCTTATCGGGATAAAGGATGGCTCTGTTATATTGTTCAGGGTTTGAAACTCCGGCAAGCAGCCGCTCTTCGTTGATATATTTCAGACTTGCCGCGCCTGTCATGCCGGGCCTGAGTGTGAGAATTTCCCTGTTCTCTCCGGTGAGCCTATCCGCAAATCCGGGAACATCAGGGCGGGGGCCCACCAGACTCATTTCACCTTTAAGCACATTGAACAGTCCGGGAAGTTCGTCAATTTTGGTTCTTCTGAGGAATCGTCCGAGTGGGGTGATCCGTGGATCGCCACTGACCGAAACCACACTGCCATTTACCGAAGGATTCATCGACCTGAATTTAATGATCCGGAAAGGCTTTGCATTTTTCCCAATCCGCGTCTGGGTAAAGAAAACCGGCCCGTTGCCGGTAAGCCAGACGAAAGCAGCGAAGACTATTGCCGGCAGCAAGAGCAAGACCAGCAGTACACCCGACACAAACAGGTCAAACACTCTTTTGCCGCAAATTCTGTAATTCAAAACGCCGGAGAACAACTGAAACCATTCAGAAATCTGCGCAGATATCTTTTAACCCGGATTTTTGATTTCGACCAGCAGGTAATCATTCGGGAGTTCCTTCAGTACAACAAAATTTTTATCGGTCTGATGAAAGTTGTAGATTGAGCTGTTCTGTTTCGAGATGGTTGACAGACATCTGAATCCGTTTTGCCAGGCTGTCTGGTACATGATGTGGTTCATACTTCTGGCAATACCCTGGCGCTGGTGGTTTCCATCGACAATCCGGCCAATGAAGCATTTTTTGTTGACGAAAAATCTCAGAAAAAAATATCCGACTATCTGATTTCCCTTAAACACCCCCATCATCAGGAATGAAGGGTTACGGTTCAGCCGCATCAACGATTTCAGATCGAACCTGTGAGGCCTGAAAAAACTGAACTGTTCTGACTGCTGGGCTGAAAAGAAAGTCTCCAGAGCCGGGATGTCGGCACTATTGATTTTGCGGTATTCAAAACTGCCATTGTTCGATTCCCCGAAGAGCCTGCTGAGGCTGTTGCTGATCTTTTTCCCGTAAAAGAGTCCGAAAACAAGACCATTGAGGTACTCAATCATGTTCCAGACAAAGCCGAGCCTGTGTTTGATAAAAAGCAGAATCCTGACCAAATTTCCTGTTTTTTGCGGTTAGTGATATTTACTGATCATTGGCCTGAGACCTTGTTTCACCGGCAACTGCCACAATAGCTTGCACCAGTTATGGTTGCCCTCAATAAGTTCGGGCCCCGAAGGAGTGATGGCGATATCCCAGCCGATTGATTTGTTCGCAGGATGATGTTTCGCCGCATGAATAACAAAATCGGTGATCTCAGGCCAGAAAGGTATCTGAAAACCAACAATACTGATACCGGTAACCGGATGAATACTTTCATCGGTTTTGGTGATATCGCTGTATACCCCCGGGCCATCAACCACCCCGGTTTCCAGGTTCACAGAGGCAGCCAGGTTTCCGGCCCCCATATTGTCGACAGGAGAGTTAACGGATACCCGGAGCCTTGCCCCGAGAAAGATCACTTCATCGCCTTCAAGCTGGGTAAAGACCCGGAGGGTGTTCAAACCTGTCGGGGACATTTCCATGAGCGAACGGTGCTGAATCACATACTCTTCTGCCAGATCAAATCCGAGGCGTTCCATTTCAGTAACCAGTGTTTCAGGAGTAAACTGATCGCTGTTGTATACCTTGACTTCTGCCCCTACCTGTCCTGTAGAGAGCTTCAGCACGATTTTTCCGGAAGCATTGGAAAGGAGTTCCCTGGCGAGTGATTTATTGCCCTTGAGCTCGGGAAGAGTATAATGGCACCTTTTAACGAACTCGTGGTACTTATCCAGAAACTTAATTTTGTTTTCGAGAATATCCCGGCTGTTTTTGGGATTCATGATGAGATGATACTCATACATATAGCCACTGCCGGCCCACAATTTCCTTTCGCTGGCCGGTTTATTGTAAAACCGGAAATAGAAATAATCGAGCAGGGAAATATTGTACCTGAATGAAGACAAAAAAAGATCCGTCAGCAGCAGGAATTTGCTTTTCCCCGATTCACGTGCAGCGAAATCGAGAAACCTGAAAAACTTTTCACGGTCGGTTTGTTTCAGGTAATAACCAAAGTAAAGTATCCGTTTCATCTGTTGTTTATTGGGTTGTTAAACCTTCCCGGATTCCTTACAGACCACAATGCTGCAGGACAATTTCATAAGTTCTCCGGGGAGTATATTTTGAAATCAGTGCTTTGTATCCGTTTTCGCCCATTTTCTCCCTTAAATCCTTATCGTAATAGAGAGCGTCAAAGTGTTTGCGATAACTTTCGTGATCACCGTAAACGCAGCAGAAACCTGTCTGGTCGGTGGCCAGCATATCGCCATAATCCGTATGCGGATCAACAATGGCGAAGACCGGTTTTTTCAGGTTGTAATAAGCCAGGGTGCGGGAGGGCGTATTGGGAATGGTGAATTTTTCGTTCAGCGAAATCAGGCCAACATCGGCCACCATGGCCAGTTTTTCGTAATCGGCCCTGGGCAGGTAATCGAAAACCAGGATATTAGATAGATCTTCTTCCTTAATCCTGTTTTCGAGATATTTCTTGTGTGTGCCTTTTCCGACCACGAGGAAGGTCAGGTCTTTCTTGCCGGCATTGAGTTTCGCCAGATCGATCACGTTATCCACCTTTTGCGAAATGCCGAGGGTTCCACCGAAAAGTACAACAAACTTCCCGGCCAGACCATATTTTTCCCTGATATCTGATCCCCTCAGGTCAGGAATATCTGTTGCCTTGTTCCAGTTGGGAAGGATATGGAGTTTTTCTGGCTTCACTTCAGGATTGTGCCGGAGGATATATTCCACGTTTCCTCTGGTCATTGCTCCAATGGCATCCGAAAGGCGGTAAAGGGCCTTCTCCTGCCTTCTGAAATACAGGTACAGCGGATTGCGCTTGCTCATAAATCCCACATCTACTGCATTCTGAGGGAATATATCCCTTAGAATCAGATATACCCTCGCATTGTTCTGTCTTTTAAGCGAACGTGCTATACCGGTGAGGGTGATCGGTGGGGTTGGCGTGATGATCAGGTCAAACTTTCTGCCGGAATAGAAATTCCGCAAAGCCCTGCGGTATTGAAAGGGCATCAGCAGGTTGGCGATCCCCTTGGCTACCGGCCCTACATTCATCAGGGGCATGGTTTTAACCCTCAGCACTTCTGCATTCCCTTCGCGGTAAATACCTGTCTCCCGCTTGCTTTTTTCAAATGCCACCACCGACACTTCATGGCCATTGGCAATAAATTCAGCCACCAGGCTGTTGTACATGCTGTCAGACACATTGGCATCATCGTAATTAAACATCAGAAAAAGCACCTTCATATGGCAGGCTCCCGGCGATTAGATTGCTTCACTCCAGACAACGCGCTTGACATAGTCGGTATACGATAGGATAATGCGTACAACCTTATCCGAAACATTCGGCATGCTGTAATCGGCAACCTTTCTGAAGTTCCTCTCCCCGGTTTGCTGCACCTGAAGCTGAATCAGCCCCTGCATAACCCGCTCAGGGTTAAGCCCGACCATCATAACCGAAGCTTCTTCCATTGCCTCGGGCCGCTCGTGAGCTTCACGGATATTCAAAGCTCTGAAGTTGAGAATTGACGACTCCTCGCTGATGGTTCCGCTGTCTGACAAAACCGCTTTTGCATTCATCTGCAGACTGATATAGTCTGTCAGACCAAAGGGCTTCATCAATTTCACAAGATCATTGAACTGAACATTGTGTGTCTCAATCATCTTCCGTGTTCTCGGATGGGTGGTGACAATTACCGGCAGTTTGTAGGTATCTGCCAGATTATTAAGAATTTGAACCAGGTTAAAGAAATTTTTCTGTGACGAGATGTTTTCCTCCCGGTGGGCAGAGACCACGAAGTATCCATCCTTTTCGAGTCCAAGCTGATTCAGGATGCCGGAATTCTTCACCTTTGGCAGGTATTGCGAAAGCACTTCAAACATGGGACTGCCGGTTTTGATGACCCGGTCGGCAGGAAGGCCTTCACGCAGCAGATACTCACGAGCTATATCACTGTATGTCAGATTTATATCGCTTATGTGATCAACGATTCTGCGGTTGGTTTCCTCGGGCACCCGCTGATCAAAGCAACGGTTTCCGGCTTCCATGTGGAATATAGGAATGTGACGTTTTTTCGCCGGAATGGCACACAGGCAGCTGTTGGTGTCGCCAAGAACCAGAAATGCATCGGGTTTCACTTCTTCGAGCACCGGATCTATTTTTATGAGAATGAGGCCGATGGTTTCGGCGGCATTTTTTCCGGCGGCTTCAAGAAAATAATCCGGTTTGCGCAGGCCAAGATCCTTAAAGAACACTTCATTCAGTTCATAGTCGTAATTCTGACCGGTGTGTACCAGCACATGCTCAATGGCTTCACTCTGATCGAGTTTCTGAAGCACACAGGCCAGCCTGATGATTTCGGGGCGAGTGCCCACCACTGTCAATACTTTAAGTTTTTTCATCAGATATTTATTAATAACCTCATTTTCAAGGTGAATTTCAACCTTATTTCAGTTTACAACCTTCTTAACATACCGGAAACATCAACATCTGACACCGGTAAACCGACCCTGAAACCATCAGGAACCCTGATTCATGTCACCAATGTAAAGTCCGACGCTGTGTCCATCAATCCCGCGCAATGCGGCCCCCGAAAAATATATATGGTTGCAGTTGCCCGTTTTGTATTCAGGCAGCCGGCAAAGGCCAAACTGGAAGTAAATGTGATCGAGCCTGTCTTTAGGGTAGCTGGCAATCACCGATGCTTCCCCGTTTACATTGTTATACATCCAGAGATAAGCGTTCTGGTCGAGGTTGACTTCCGAAGGCTCAACTGTTGTACTCAGGAAACACTTATCCCCGGCTTTCACCGCACTGATAACCGATCCCTGAATCGGAGCAATATCTGTCACCTTCATCGTATTTCTGTCGAACTGCTTAATAAAATTGAGTGCAGTTTCTGAATCGGTGCCATAGACTACCTTATCTTTGAAGAACAACAGGTTGCAGGCCCTGTATTCCTGTCCTCCCCTGAAAACCGTGTTGAAGGTCGCGAACTGGTCGGTGGTATATCCGATGATACATTCCCCTTCGAGATCGCCGGTAGTTACCCACAAGGCTCCAGTATAAGGATCTGCATGAATTCCGTGAATATGGCGAATGCTGCCGGCCGGGAAGCTATAGACAATCGACCAGGTATCGCCCTGATCGGCCGACCTGTAGACATGAACCGGTTCCCTCTCGGCATTGTGGAAGTATTCTCCGAAATAGAGGTTCCCGTCTGTATCCTCGCAAAGGTTGAGGGGTCGGCTGCCACGGGTGATGTTGAAACATTTCTCGAACCGGCGGCTTGTTTTGTTGAGTTTAAAAATTCCGTTTTTGGCTACACATACCTGGGCACCTCCTGTGAGGGTGCTGAAAAAATGAATTTCTGTTCTCAGTAACCTGCTGATAAGGCGGAACCGTGACGCCAGAGCAAACTTGGTATCGGCGACTTTGCCAATATAAGTCCATTTACCGGAACTGCTGGTGTATCTGAACAAGCGGTAGCCCCTGGCCCCGATCAGGGTATCCTCCCCCACTTCCAGAATTTTGATGTTCCTGAAAAACAGTTTCCTCTTTATCCCTTTCATTTCCAATGTATTAAATCTTCGGATCGGGTTTACAGTTCAGACGGTTTCGAAAAAGGTATCCGGGTCATCGGGATTAAACCATTCGTTGATCCAAAAGATGGTAAACAGTTCTTCATCGCCAACATTGGTAATGTTGTGCGTTACCCACACCGGCATATCCACGTAGGAAGGTTCATTTCCGTCGAGGTAAAAACGGTGCACCTGGCTGGTACCGATCTGGCGGAGTTCGATGCTGGCTTTTCCACGGATAACTGCGAATCTTTCTATTTTTCTTGTGTGAAAATGGTTTCCCCTGGTAATGCCGGGCTTTGTGGTAGAGAAAGAAACCTGACCTCCGGTGCCCAAACGGATGGTTTCGACAAAGGTACCGCGGTTGTCGGTATGCTGGATTAACTTTACCGGGAACCGCTGAGCCGGGTCAATGTAACTTCTGAATGTGTTGAACAGGTTGATCTCAAAGGGTGAATTCAGTTCAGGAATGATTCCTCCGGCTAAATAGAGATCCCTGTAGTTAAGCAACAGGTCGCGTATATAGGTTACTTTATGCTGCGAGGTGTGCGGAATCACCCATGGAGAAGGTGTCTCATCGCCACGCACAACTTTATAAATCGCAGCGATCAGCTCATTCACATATATGAGCCTGACTTCACTGTCGACGTGTATCTCGGGTTCACCATCGTGGGTCAGCAGGTGGCAGAATGTGGCCACGAATGAGTTGTAGAATGGTTTCCCGAAAGGGCCGAAGACATTGGGGATAATCAGCCCTGTGAACCTTCCTCCACTCCTTCCCGCCCATGACTGAAGCATTTCCCGGCCTTCCTTTTTTGACTTTCCGTAGAGGTTATCGAGTTCTTCCTGCGTGGATGAGGAAAAGATTACATGGGCTTTGCTCCCTGAATCTTCCAGTGCTGTAATCAGCTTTCTGACCAGACCGGTGTTTGTATTGTAGATAACCTCCGGGTCGGGATGCCGGTTCATGGCGGCCAGGTGGACGATTACATCACAACCTGAAACAAAGGCGCTCAGTTGACCGGCATCATCGAAAATATCATCGGTAAAGGGGATACATTCTATCCCTTCCTGTAACCCGAGGTAGTTGAACAGGTGGGAGCCCACGAATCCGGCCTGTCCGGTAATTCCTACTTTCGTCATTCTTCAGTTATGAGTTAATGAAATTCCTGGTTCAGATTTTTCAGGCAACAGTTTAGCCCATCAATCCGAGGTCCTGTCTGATCATGGCCAGTTTCAGCAGCAGTTTCTTGGTACCTTCAACGTCGAGGCGCTCAGTGTTGTGTGAGTGATAGTCCTCAATCAGGGAGAGTTTTTCCTGCCCTTCGGAGAAATAGCTCTCGTAGTTCAGCCCGCGGTTATCGGCCTGCACCCTGAAATAATTTCCCATATCCATGGCTTTGGCCATTTCCTCCCGGTTTACCAGCGTTTCGTACAGTTTTTCGCCATGACGGGTGCCAATGACTTTCACTTTACTTTTTGAATTATAGAGTTCGATGAGTGCAACAGCCAGATCGTGAATGGTGGATGCCGGTGATTTCTGGACAAAAATATCGCCGTTGTTGCCGTTTTCATAAGCAAACAGCACGAGATCGACCGCATCTTCGAGGGTCATCATAAAGCGGGTCATATTGGGATCGGTGACCGTAAGGTCTTTACCAGCCTTTATCTGATCGATAAAAAGCGGAATTACTGATCCCCTTGATGCCATTACGTTACCATATCGTGTACCACAGATCACGGTTTCTGATCTGCTGTCGAGGCTGCGGGCTTTGGCTACCATTACCTTTTCCATCATCGCCTTGCTGAGGCCCATGGCATTGATCGGGTAAACTGCTTTATCGGTACTCAGCAGGATAACGCGCTTCACCTTGTGTTCTACGGCGGAATCCAGCACATTGCCTGCTCCGATTACATTGGTCTTTACGGCCTCCATCGGAAAAAACTCACAGGAAGGCACCTGCTTGAGGGCTGCAGCGTGAAAGATATAATCCACACCATTCACGGCAATATCCACGCTGTGCTTGTCTCGCACATCACCGATGTAAAACTTCACTTTGGGATTGTTCAGCTGATGCCGCATATCATCCTGCTTCTTCTCATCCCGGCTGAAGATCCTGATTTCACTGATTTCAGTATCAAGAAACCTGTTGAGTACTGCATTGCCAAAAGAACCGGTTCCGCCGGTAATAAGTAAAGTCTTGTTCTTGAACATTGTCCTTGTTTTTAGTTTTGACAGGGTATAAATAATTATTGAATACCTGCCTGCGATTTATAATACTCTTCTCCGGATGTTTTCAGAAAATTTCAGAAATAACAGAAGTATTCTCTGATTCTGCGGGGGTGCAGGAACGGCTCATAAAGCACCCTGAAAAATCTACCGGAATGATTCTTATTCCTTAACAGAAATTATCCAGGAACAGAAGGTGGTAAGATCTTCTTCGGGCAGGTTTCTGAAATTCTTCACCAGTTGATTTTCCGGAATTTCATTCGGTTTCGTAACGGTTTTCACTTCAAGAATCCTGAGTTTAAATTCTTTGTGCAGCTTAACATAAGCACTATGGGTGAGGCGGTTGGTCAGGAATTTACGCCCTCCCTTCATGATCTTCCATTCCAGATCAGTCATCGTCCAATGCCCGTTCCAATACCTGGTAAACCCCAGGCTGCTGTAGTCGGTTACATGCGACATAAAACCCTGTGGGGCCAGCCAGGTATGCATGGCTACAAAAGCATGGTTAATATAGTCGATGTGTTGCAACACGGCCTGAGAAAAGATAAAGTCAGCGGACTCTGGCCTGATAATGTCAGTCTGGTACCAGGGTACCCTGAATTTAATAAAATGATTTCCGGGATCATCCGGAACTGAAATTTCATGCCTGATCTGATCCAACCGGTCTTTGCGGAGTGATTCTTCAAGAATCCTGTCGGTGAGAATTTCTGAAGGGAAACGATAATCCTCAAGCGATGGCCGCAGCAACGGGAATTCGTTGTTGTCGGGTATCGGCGTTTTATTCCTGAACAAGACGACCAGCTCATCCAGAATTCTGAGATTTCTCGGAACGTCCCAGTACTTAATAACTTCGAGAGCCCAGTATTGTTCTGCACCGCTGAGAAGGGCAGCTATTCCGGCACCCAGTGAATCACCCGGGCCCAGCTCAAGTACTTCACCCGGGATTTTACCTTTGTTGTAGCCAAGCAGTCCGACAAAATGCCTCATCCAGACAGCATAACAATAACGTGCATTACCGGTCGCTCCCGCCGCCACAGGCAGGTGCCGGGTAAGAAATCCGGAATACTTCAACGCTCCGACCACGATGGGTTTGATTCGGGCATTTCTGAACGGGATATGCATTGGATGTAATGATTAGGACCGGGTGATATTTTACAACGATGGCTTACAACAATGATTTATTTCAGGCTGCCGGCTGATTGATCAGGTCGCCCAGCTGATCTGAAGTAATGAACTCGATTTCGGGCCATTGTTTCAGCATTGTTTCTAATAACAATTTAAACTGTTTTAAGTTGGTCTCTCTGTTTAACGGATCGATAAAACCGATAAAATTCAGCCTGTGGGCACTGATGATGGCTGGTTTGCCATACCTGAAAGCAGTGCTTACCCTGTTAAGGCAAGCGTCAACCGGATCTTTACCCGGATACAGGCAGGGTTCAAAATAGGCATTTCGGGTCAGGTAGGTTTGGCCGGTCTTGTTGGTTTGACCGGTATAATGGTATATTTTTCTGAACCGGTGTTTGCCTGAATCAATCTCCGGGCTGAGTTGTTGGACTATGCCCTGAAGGTATTTAACACCGCTTTTCTGCAGCAATTCCTCGTTCTGCTTTGTCCATACAAAACAGTTTGCAATGAACGATGCACTGCGGTATCCGAATATCTGTTCAAACAGCTGCATCCCTTCTGACAGGATTTCTGCTTTGGCAGTCTTTTCTTCTTCATCATGGTAATCGAGCGATTCCATGTATCCAAACAGCATGGGTGAAGGTTCCGAACTGATGCTTATCATTCCCAGATCAAATGCCTGCCTTACCAAAGGATCATTCTGCTGAAGTGCCTTCATCCATCTTCCGACATTAAGGTGTTCGCGTCCGTGAAACTGCGGATGAAACACACCAGAATCCATCCCTTGTTTCCAAAGACCGAATGACCCGGAGTGCCCGGGATAACGCTCAAGGGTTGTTCTGAAATCTTCATAATAAAACTGCCTGAAATCAGATTCCCTGATTCTGCGAAAATCGGGATTGGCAACAATGGTATTGGCAGTGATAACGGCCGGGTTTCCTTTGCTGTCGCTAACCGAGTGCAGAACTTCAAACAGTGCAGAAAGGTCTGATTCAGCAGCCAGTGAATCAAACCTCATAAAAGGATCAGCGCTGACTTTATACCCTTTGTTCTCTAGAAAATGATACACTTCTTTGGAGGGCATTCTGATGCTACCCCAGTCGTCAGATTCAATCACCACCAGTTTGCGTCTGCTTCTCCATCCCGGGATGTTTACAAGGTTACTGACCACAAAATTCCTGAGGCTCACGATTAACCGGTGGTTAGATATCAGAAAAAATATAATTAACTAATTTTCAATAATTTATTGTATAAACCCAGGTAATCCATATACCTGTTTTCCTTGTTGTACATATCCTCAGCCCGGGCTCTGCAAAGCGGTCTGAAGTGCTCTTTACCCACAGCCATCACTTTACCGATTGCGTTGTGCAATTGATGTGTCTCTCCTTTTGGAACACACAAACCCGTTTGATCATCAATGGCTTCGGGACTACCACCGGTGTTGTAGGTAACTACAGGTGTGCCGCAAGCCAGGGCTTCGAGATTGGTGGTTGGAAAATTATCGACATAGGTAGGATTTACAAACACCTCGGCGAGGGAATAAAACCCGGTCAGCTCGCTGAGGTTTTCGGTACGCGCAATTCCCCTGATATTGGCTGGCAAATCATGCGCCTGCTTATGATTGAGGCCTATGAGGACAATCAGTTCATTTTCGCTGAGTTTCTTACTTAGTTTGATGAAATCGTTAAAACCTTTCCGCCGGTCCCAGATACTGGCAACACCCAAAAGAATTTTCTTATCACCCAACTGATATTTTTGCCGCAATTCTGACGAGTTATCCATGGGCCTGAATGAATGAAGGTCGATACCGTTGCGGATCACATGAACCGGATAATCTCTCAGAAAAGAGCGTTTGAGAAGTTGTGCCAGCCATTCGGAAGGTGAAATAAACACCATGTCCTCAACACCGGTAAACAGTTCTTTTTTCCTGTAAAAATTCTGCCTTGAATTATCGGCAAGCCAGCTTTTGGGATAGGCGTGCCTGTTAGGACAATGGTGACATTCTGTTTCCCAACGGAAGCAGTTAACAAAGTCGAAATAACTGCAATGACCTGTAAAAGGCCAGCAATCATGCAATGTCCATACAACGGGTTTTCCGGCTTGTTTCAGGTACCTGAACAAGACTTCAACATTGAGGTAATAACCATGAATGTTGTGTAAATGAATGATATCCGGATTAATGTTGTCAATTTGTTTCACAAACCTTGCAGTTGCATGGTGCGAACCGAATCCATGTTTATCGAACAAACGGGTTTTGGCGCCATGCAATGCCTGATCCAGGTTGTTGCCAATCTTGATCAGCTTCGATTCGCTTGGGCGTTCGCTTCTGCCAAACCCGATATAACTTGAATGCCCGTGAGCCAGCAGAACTTTGCCGATCTCTTCGGCAATTCTTCCGGGCGCTGCAGTATTCAGCGTCGTATTGATTTGTTGAACAATCATAATTACAGTCGTTTAAAAAGGGGAATGAACTTTATCCCGGTAATTCCCCTGAGTGAAAAATTGACCCCTTCTGAAATAATACATCCCGGAATTTTTCAGAACTGGGTAAATCCGAACCGCTATTTATTCTGGAGCAGACTCCTGAAAAGATTAATATAATCGTTGAAACGCTCATTCTTGTCATAAAGGGCTTCTGCCCTGTTCCGGCAGGCAGCCGAATAATGGTTTTTCCCGTTTTCACAGAACAACCTGACAGATGCCATCAGGCCCGGAATATCACCCTTACGCACAATGTGCCCGGTGGTTTCACTGATTGCCTCAGGGCTTCCACCGGTGTCGTAAGTAATTACCGGGGTTCCGCAGGCAAGTGCTTCGATGTTGGTGGTAGGGAAATTATCCACATAGGTCGGATTTACAAAAACATCGGCTGCCGCGTACAAAGCAGCCAGTTCCTGAACACTTTCGGTACGGCTGATCCCGGTGATATTTCGCGGAAGGTTTTTCTGCTGAACCTTGTTCAGTCCAACCAGAACGATGTGATAATTTTCCGGCAAATCAGCACTCAGCCGCACAAAGTCGGCAAGTCCCTTGTGTTTGCCCCAGAGATTGGCAACTCCGAGTACCATTTTGCGCCCGTCCGACTTCAGTTTCTCCGTTAATGGAGTTGTGCCGGTTTCAGTTCTGAATACATTCAGGTCAATCCCGTTGTTGATGGTAATGGTGCGGTATTCCTTCAGGAAAGAGTTCTCCACATGAGCCTTCAGCCAGTCAGAAGGTGTTACAATGGTAAGTGATTTAAGCCCTGAAAAGGCTTCGCGCTTCCTCAGATAGTTGCTCCTTGAATTATCCAGCAAAAGACTTCTTGGATAAACCTGCTTGTTGGGGCATTCAAAGCATTGGGTTCTCCATTTCTGACAGTCCACAAAGTCGAAATGACTGCAGTGGCCGGTAAAAGGCCAGCAATCGTGCAGGGTCCACACCACAGGCTTTCCTGTTTCTTTCAGGTATTCAAACAGAATCTCAAGATTGATGAAATACCCGTGAATATTGTGGAGATGTATGATGTCGGGATTGATCTCCCGGACCTTTTTTACAAATTTCCTTGTAGCTCCCACCGAACCAAAACCATGCAGGTCGAACAGGCGTGTAATGACTCCATGGAAAGACTGATCCACAAAATTACCGATCTTCACGCTGTGTGAAGCGCTCGGCCTGGATCTTCTCCCATAGCCAATGTAGCTTTCATGGCCATGCGCCTGAAGCACTTTGCCTATCTCCTCGGCTATTTTACCCGGAGCTGAAGAATTCAGTGTTGTGTTAATCTGTTGTACTCTCATATATAGCCTATGGCTGATATCTCGTTAAAATAATGTCAGAAACCGGTGAACTATTCACTGATCAGGCCGGTTACCTGGGCCAGCACCTTTGTGTCGTTAAAGATCTCTGCCCTTTGCAATGATTTTTTACTGAAATATTCTCTGCTTTCCTTACTTGAAATCAATGCTTTTAATCCGGAATAAATGCCTTCGGTTGTTTGTTCTGTCATTATCCCGAACTCACCGTATCCAACCAGTTCCCTGCATCCGCTGCTATCAGTCACCACCGCGGGGAGTCCGAGTACCATGGCTTCACACAAGGCTGTTGGCAGTCCTTCTGAAACTGAAGTCATGACGAACACCTGCGATGATTTCAGGAATGGGTATGGATTTGACCTGAAACCTTTAAGCTCAACAACATCTGCAACATCCAGCCTTTCAATCAACTGCCTGAGCTGTGGCTCAAGATAGCCGTTACCCAATATTCTGATTTTGAAACCAAGGCCATCCTTTTTAAGTAAAGCAGCAGCTTCAATCAGTTTATCATAAGCTTTAACCGGTAAAAGAACTCCCAACGCAACAATGTTAATCAATTCATAATCAAACTTTTCGTCAATCGCTTCATCTGCTTTACTCAGAACGTCCGCTGCATCGATCATGTTGTAGATGACCTTCATTGACCTGAATTCCCCGAAAATCTGACGGAATTCTGATCTGGAATCCTCTGAAACAAAGACAATGTGATCCAGTAATCTGTACCTGAAATTAATAACCCTCTTAGTATATCTATCCGTAAAAAACTTCTTAAAGTTACGATAAGTCTGATAACTTGAATGCACCCAGGCAATCTTTTTTTCTGTTTTATTTCCCAGAAAAAAAAGAATATCAGTAAATGAGCTGTCGAGGAAAGAAATGCCCGTATTGTAATGCTTTTGAATTTTCCGGTTAACAATCAGCTTATATAAATAATTGATATTAAACCTTATATGAACGTTTGAAAAAATTCTGCAGAGCAGGGAACTATCAAAGATGGTGATTACCTTAACCTGCTCCGGAATATCATTAAAGTAGATTCCCCGGTTCTCAACCACGCAGAGGTCAACTTCAAAACGGCTGTAATCGAGCCTCCTGAGCAGATTTACCAGCACCCTTTCAGCCCCCCCTTCTTCGAGCGAAGGAATTACAATCAGTATTTTCTTCCGGTCTCCTGTTGACATGCTTTAGTTGCCTTTCCCGCCATTGATAAGGTCGCCGAGCTGGTCGGAGGATAGGAATTCAACATCAGGCCATTTTTTTACCACCGCTTTCAGCAATTGGCTAAGCTGCTTCAGGCCCCTGTCGCGGTTGGCGGGATCCAGCGTTCCCATGTAATTGAGCCTGTGAGAACTGAGGATGGCCGGTTTTCCCCAGGCAAAGGCTACTTCAATGCGTTTAAGGCTTTTTCCCACATTGTCGGCATCGGGAAAATGGCTGGGTTCAAAAAAAACATTGCGGATCAGGTACCGCTGACCAAACTTGTTTTTCTGGCCCAGATAATGATATTTTAGTTTATACCTGTAGGGCTGTCCGAATATCGGCTGAAACTGGTTCACCATGCCTTGCAGGTAACGGACACCTGCATCAGCCAGTGGTTTTTCCAGCTGTGAATTCCAGATAAAGCAGGGGGCCATAAAGGAAGCCGGCTTATAACCCCATATCTTTTCGAAGATTTTTATTCCATCGGTCAGCACAGCCGGCAACAATTCAAGCTGATCAGGAGTATGGCAGGCAAGCGCATCGGTATATTCGTTGAAATAAACCGGATTCTCCTCGGCATGAACGCTGTGCATCCCGAACCTGAAAGCCTCAAGCACCACCTTGTCTTGTCTGCCCAGAGCATCCATCCACAAGGGAACATTCAGATGCTCCCTGCCGTGAAACTGTGGTTTGATAAGCCTGCTGCAGATCCCTTCACGATACAGATCCATTACCCGGTGGTGATTGGGGTATCGGTTCAGGGTTCCGGTGAAAAATTCATAATGGTATTGCCGGAAGCCGCTTTCTTCAATCCTCTGATAATCAGGATTGGCCACCAGACTGTTGGCTGTAAAAACGGCCGGATTCCCGTTTTTGTCGTGAACCGATGACAATACTGAGAAAAGCATCTCAAGGTCCTCGTTTGATTCAAGAGCGTCGTACCGGTTATAAGGATCCTTGTCAACAGGATACCCGGATTTCAGAAAATAGCTGTAAGCTTCCCGCGAGGCCATGCGAACTGAGCCCCAATCATCGGATTCAATCACCAAAATCCTGCGCCTGCTTCTCCAGCCAGGCATGTTGAGCAGGTTGCGCCTTAGCCTGGCTTTCAGGTCACCGTACATCTATATACTTTTTTTTCATATCCGTGCCTGTAATCTTTAAAACCCTGATATACTTCCATTTCACTAAGGCATGCTTTAACCGGCTAACGCTTAACCGCAGTCAGCATTTTATAGGAATAAATAACCAGTTTAACATTCAGGAGTGAAATCATCGTTAAAACAGCATTCAGGAAGTTAATTTTCAAAAGATTAAGGTTATTCTGCTTTAAAAAATCCCAAAGCTGACGCTTCACCTCCCGGTTGCTGATTTCAGACATTGGCTGATGGTTAGAAATGTTGATAAAAAAAGAATACAATCCAGTGTTCAGCAGTTTCTGCGACCGTAGCCTGACTGCTTCCCCTGAAAAGCCTCCTGCGTAATGATTCATCACGGTGGCTGTTTTCAGCAGGTAAGCGATCTTCGACAAAGGCATACTGTGAGAATAGGAAACATCGTTCAGCACATAGTTATAGAATGCCTTATGGTAAACCAGAACCTTACGCGAATTAAGAACGCAGCGGAAAGTGAATTCAATGTCTTCGCCAAATGCCAGACTTTGATCGAATCTGAGATCATGCGCATCAAGCAAGGCTTTTGAAACAAGCAGTGAATGAACATATCCACCCAACAGGTCCTCTATCAGAAAATCATCCCGTTCATACAACTTCTCCTTAACAGGCATCTTCGCATTCAGGGAAGGAACACTTTCCCTGATCTCCCTGGGAAAACATCGCACAACCTCTGCCTCAGGGTATTTTTTAACTGTTTGAATCAGATCAGTAAGGCTGTCCTTATCGACCCAGTCATCCGAATCAACAAAGTATATCCATTCTCCTGAAGATTCCCGCACTCCCCTGTTTCGGGCAGCCGCCACTCCGGCATTGTGTTGATGAAAAGCCTTGATCCTGGAATCTCGTTGAGCGTATGTATTGCAGATGCTTCCACTTCCGTCGGAACTTCCATCGTTGATGAGCAGAATTTCGATGTTCTGAAATGACGTTTCAAGCAGGCTGTCGATGCACCGGTTCAGGTGAAGCTCGCTGTTGAAAACAGGGATGATTATGCTCAGATATGGTCGGGATGTATGGATCACCGGGCTTGGGATGTAATTTCCGTCAACAGATTCAGCTGATCACAAAGTTGACTTACTCAGGTCTGACAAACTCAATGTATCCTTCTGTAGCCCGGGCACGACTGATAATCTTACCGGGATTCCCGATGACAATCGAGTGATCGGGCACATCAAAATTCACAAAAGCACCGGGAGCAATCATCACATCCGTACCAATGGTAATACCGCCAACGATGACTGAGTTGGTACCCATCCACACGCAATCACCGATTACAGGTGTACCGGCTTTGGCCCCCCGGTTTGTCTGGCCAATGGTAACTCCGGGTGAGATATTGCAGTTTTTGCCAATCACGGCCTGCTCGTTGACAATGACTGTACCTGAATGTCCGATATAAAATCCCTCTCCAATTCGGGCATTGTAAGGTATCTGAAAGCCAAACCTGTAGGAATACCGCCTCAGCAGAAGGCGAAGAAATATCCATGAAAATGATCCTTTTTTCTTCCTTGAGGCCATCCGCAGGAAATAGGTATAACGAAAACCCGGAATTCTGAGCCCCCGCAGAAATACTGTAAAACTATACTCCTGATTGAGGTACCTGTACAGATCGCATTTTACAGTCCGGTTCATCGTCAGTTTGATATGGTTTTGTCTGAATCCTAGCTGAACAATACCCTGTGGTACTTCAGGCCTATCTGATCGGGAACAAACTTCCGGATGAGTTCTTCTGATGCTTTACCCATACTGAGCTGCAGGCTTTCATCAGACATGACTGCTGATAGCTTTTCTGCAAAAACCTCCTGGTCAAACAGAGGAACCAGAAACCCATTTTTTCCGTCCTCAATCATATCGGAAGGACCCGCGATACAATCGAAGGCCACCACAGGCAGCCCGGCTGCCATGGCCTCACCGATTACGTTAGGGAAACCTTCAGAACTTGATGTAAAGGCAAAAATCCGGCTGTTCAGGTAATAATCCCCTACATTGCTTACATTTCCGGCCAGAACAACCCGGTCACCGGCATCGAGTGCATCTATCTTCTGCTGCAATTCCTTCTGCCTGTTTGAGTATGAAATATCCCCGCCGACAATTACCAGCTTCCAGCCGGGCTGACTGATGCTTAGAAAAATATCGATCAGCATGTCGTGGTGTTTCGAAGCAATCAGCCGGCCAACACTGAGGACGACCTTCTCCCTTTCATGAAAATCCTTCACAAAGGGCAGGGGCTGAATGGGGTTTCCGATTACTGCAATGTTGGAGTTAGCCACCAGCCTGCTGTAGATATCCTTTGCCTTTCCGGTTTGGGTTATAATCCCGGCAGCCCTGGGATACAATATTTTTCGAAGGAAATCGTGCAGTTTTCCCAGGCTTTTATCGGGCTGGCAGCGGTCGGATACAAACACAGGAAACTTTAACCCGAACAGGGCGATGAGCACAAAACTGTTCCAGTATTCCCCGTAGCTGAGTACCGATGAAGGGGCAAGTTCCCTGATCCTGCGGCGCAGAAAGAGCAAAGTTTTGATGGTGCTGATAAACCGGCGATTGTTGTTGAATACGAAATCAGGGGTGTGCAGGATGACATTCTCCGGGAGCCTGAAGAACACTTCATGGGAGATGCCATATAAAACCAGATGGGTTTCAACATCCTCACGATCAGCAAAATAATCGGCCAGTACACTCATGGCCTTCTGCATACCGCCCGGGCCCATGGTTGAGATAAGCAGACAGAGTCTTTTTTTCTTCACGCTTTATTTTTCACCTGTTCAACAACAAGATCCACCATCCATCCGTAAGGATTAAACTTCCCTTCGTGCCACTCCAAATTCCTGTCCCAGTATCCGAAGTCGAACTGTTGGGGATCGTAGCCAAAACCATAGCTTACCTCAACGATTACCGGGCCTTTTTCTGAAATCACGAAATCATAAGCGGCATTCTGGGCATTGAGTTTTTCGGCTACCTCAAACCCGATCCTTACTGCTTCCAGCGGAATTTTAGAGATGTCATGTTCCTGCAATCCGCCTCCTGAAGCCCTGAAATCGCCTTTTCTTACCCTGCGGCGGAGTGCAAATATCTTACCTGCAACATAAGTAATCCGGATGTCGTGGGTATTGCCGGGAATAAAATCCTGAAAATAGGCATAGCCTCGTTCGTGTCCGGCTACGCGGGCGAAAGGTGTCTTTATAAAGAGCTGTCCGAAGCCTTTGATTAATCCGGACAGGGTTTCCTTCCCCTTTTTGTAGTGCAGGTACCTGTCTTTCAGAATTCCTGCAGCGTTGTAATTGCTGAATCCCCGGCCAAACATTCGTTTGATGAGTTTCCTGGCCTGGTGGTAGTCGGCAGCCAGTCTGACATTCGACCCTGACGACCCGCCCCTGAGCTTAAACACCTTCGGGAACTCCGTTTTGGCGGCCCAGGCAAGTGCATCAGCCTCCGAATAAAAGACATACGAGGGGATCAGCGGCGCCCCTATGGCTTCAAACAGGTACTTCTGTCCCACCTTATCATCAAAGTGCCATCCGCTCCTGAAATCAGGAAATACAACCTTGCCCGACATTTCCAGTGCATAGAGCAACTGCTTCGCAAAGAGGATATCCTTCGAAAACATGTGATGGTGGTGCCACATCAGGGCATCACAGTCGCTGAGCTGAGATACAATATCGGATTTGTAACAATCAACAATCTTATGGTCGATCCCGTTCAGCCTGCAATATTCAATCCAGTGAGGACTGAATGAAACTTCGGAATGGTGAATTGCAATCTTCATAATAGGATTTCAGAAAATAGTTTCAACCGGAAATTTTATCTTCCTGGGTTATAGGTAAGCGCCCAATGGTTTTTTTCACAATACTCTACCACTTCATCGGTAAATTCACCAAAGAAGGGCTGTCCGGCGTTCTGGGCAAATTTAATGGTATGCTGCCCCAGAACATTTGCTTCGACGAGTCTCCATGTGCTGTTAGCGTCATAACAGGCATCCAGGCTCACAATGCGGGCATAGAAGATTTTGTGGGTGACCCTTTTGGCCAATTCAATTAATTTGTCAATATCCGGAATCTTTTCTGTGAATTTCAGGTGTGAATCAGGGTGTTCCGTGTATTTCAACCCGAATTTATTCAGGGCAAACCCGTTCATGGTGCCGTCTTTGCGGATAAAAGTAAGAATCCCTCCGGAAGAGAGGTTATCAAGCCCCCCTCCTATCCCCATTCTCATTGAAATATTGATAACGTGCAAGAGGTTGTCTTTGACAGAACGGTACAACACCACCCGCAGGGTATTGAGGCCATGCCTGTTGTATTTGTCAAAAAATTCATGTTGCCGGATTCTCTCCTGCACCACGAAATTTTTCATGGATTTTGCGTGTCCCAGAAGTTCCTCCGGATCACGTGGGAAGAAAACATCCTTACCCCCATAAGAATCCCTGTTGGGCTTGATTACCACCGGGTAGTTTAAAGACCCGGAAATCGACTCCATTTCTGCATAAGATATCGGGTTCAGGGAAGCATCCAGGTATTCGCCATCAATATTGTGAAAGTAATCCTTCGGAAAAATCCCTTCAGGGAACCAATGATTGGCAATGCTTTTATTCGACAGATAATCGATGGTAACATCGCGGTTAAGTGTTGACTCAATATCTGCAATGTAAATCTCTTCGGGAATATAACGCATATCATCAACACCCGAAATATTCCTGCACACCCGGTATGTTGAGAGATTTACCTTCCGGGAGAAGCAGCTCCAGTAAGCGGCATGTTTTTTCTCCATATCCGGAGCGGCAGGCCTGAAGTTTTCGGGACTTGTGCGGTAAAACCGCCCGAACATGTCTTTCCAGGCAAGCCTGGCACCCCGTTTAACAAAAAAATAGGCGACCAGATTCCTGAGCCGGTGCCTGACTGGTAACTTCGGATTAAAAAGAATCTTTGAATACATAGACTCAATAAAAGAGTTACTTAAAACCTTTAAGGAAATTCCTGATCCAGCTTTTAAAGGAAAGATTTTTATTCAGCAATATCTTTTTAACCATCCGTTTAGCTTTTATCTTTTGCAATTACATTTCCCAGGCCATCAGATGACATAAACTCTACCTCAGGCCACAGGGTAACAATGGTATCCAAAAGGCGCTTCAGCTGTCTCAGTGTATGATCACGGTTGCTGATTTCAAGTCCACCCACAAAATTGATGCGATGAGTGCTGATAATTGCTGGTTTCATCATCCTGAAGGAGGCTGCAATGTCGCGAAGGCACCCTTCCACTGCAGAATTCCCTCTGAGTAAAGCGGGTTCAAAGTTTCCGTTTCTGACAAGAAATAGCTGGCCCAGCTTGTTTTTTTTCCCAAGAAAATGGGTGTGAACGACTTTCGGGTTTCCGTTTAGCCCGGGCTCGCTCAGTTTCCTGTAGCCTTGAAAATATCTGACTCCGTGTTTAAAAACCGTTTCATTAAAATCGGGACTCCAGATGTAATTGGTCGGAATGATGGATTCAGAAGCATAACCGGTCAAAGCAGCGAAACTCCGCAACCCTTCATCAATGATACGTCCAACTTCCATTTTCCCGGTTTGCGACCTGTAATTGGTTGCCTCAACATAGTGGTTACCGGTATCACCGTTTGCTTTGCTCATGATGCCCGGCATATTGTGCTGTATAGCAAACCTGATATCGGCATCGTTGTTCTTCAGAGCACTGCTGAACAATTCAACATTCAGGTGTTCTCTGCCATGAAACTGCATCCTGAAAACACCCGACGACAGCCCTTCCATCCATAAATCAAATCCTCTTTCACAGCCAGGATAACGCAAAAACGTCTTTTTTACTGATTCATAATGATATTCCTGATATCCGGAAGCTGCAATGGCATCAAAATCGGGATTGGCCACCAGGCAGTTGGCGGTGATCAGGGGATGGTTTCCGGCACCGTCTCTATACCCGGTAAGAAGTTCAAACAGTAACTCAAGGTCCTGATTACTTTCAAGGGTATCAAGCTTTTCATAGACATTGCGGTCAACAGGATAACCGGCTTTGAGGCAGGCCTGATATACTTCTTTTGACGGCATCCGTATGCTGCCCCAGTCATCAGACTCAAAAACAATGATCTTCCGGTTTGTCCGCCAGCCAAGGATATTGCGGTAGTGGCGGGCTACCTCAGACCTGAATTTCCGATACATCACGATTTACCGGTTATAAGATCCCCCAGTTTGTCTGATGACATAAACTCTGTTTCGGGCCAGCGGGCAACAACCTTACTGAGCAGAGACCTGAGCTGCGAAAGCCCGTTCTCACGATTTGATTTATGAATGGCTCCGATAAAGTTTACCCTGTGGGCACTGATGATGGCTGGTTTCTTCCACCGGAAGGCAATTTCAATGTCGTTCATGCAGGAATCAACCCAGTTCCTGCCTTTCATGGCAGGCTCGAAAAAACAATTTCTGATTATGTAGGTCTGTCCGGCCCTGTTTTTCTGACCGAGGTAGTGAACAGACCGGTCGGATTTCCCATAGCCAGCCGGTGTAGAGTGCAGTCTGGAGGCAAACAGATATTTTATCCCGTTCTCAGCGACGGGCACTATCAGAGAGTTGTGCAGAAACCCGTTGGGAGGAACAAAAAAGGTTGACTTATAGCCGAACAATTCATTGAAGCGCTTCAGACCATCCGTGATAATTTCCTTATGCTGTGCAATATCTGCCGGATCATAAAAATCAAAAGCAGCCTGGTATGAGACCAAAGAACCGTTGAAAGGTTTGTTGGGGAAGCCCCACATGCCCTGATCAAAAGCAATCAGTGTTTCCTCGTCGCCCCGCTGAAGGGCACGCATCCATTCAGGCACATTCAGGTGCTCCCGGCCGTGAAACTGCGGGATGAATACGCCCTGCCTGATCCCCTCTTTCCACAATTGAAACACAGAATCATCGCCATAATAGCGCTTCAGGGTTTCCGGGAAAAGCTCATAGTAATACGCTTTGAAATCTGCTGATTTTATTTTCTCAAAATCAGGATTCGCAGTAACACTGAAGGCTGTAAATACAGCAGGATTCCTGTTCTTATCCTTTACAGATTGCAAAACCTCAAACAGTGCTGATAAATCATCTTTATCGGCCAGGGTATCGTAAAGGTTGTACGGACCCGAATCGCCTTCGGAGACCGGCAGGCCTTTTGCCAGCAGCGCATGATAGGCCTTCTCTGAAGGCATACGGATACTGCCCCAGTCGTCGGATTCGATCACCAGTATTTTCCTGCGTGTCGACCAGCCGGGAATATTGCTCAGGTTTCTGAAAAGAATGGACTTGAAAGACAAAACTGCTGCTATTTAAAGAAAAGTTCGGCAATGGTGATGGCATCCGAAGTAAAGGGGAAAGGCATCGGTGCAAACAACCATAGGTTGGTGTTCTCAAAACCCTGCCTGAGGGCCAGGGCTGTCATCAGCAACATAGGGAAAAAGCCGATGATGGTCAGCAGGTTCAGCCCCCGGCTTTTCTTCCTGGTGTAGAGGACAAAAATATAGGCAATTGCGAATAGGAAAAACACAGTTGTAAAGCGGCCTCCGGAGGGAATCACTTTGCTGAAATTGGCGAATGAGAGAAATAAGATTCCAAATGAGAAAAGACGCTCCATAAAACTGTCGCGCGAATATTTTCGCCAGAAAATCCGGGAAACAATGAAAACCAGATAGATGTAGAATCCCACAATTTTGGTATTCCATTGTATAAACCATTTTGACTCTTCTACTGATATGGCAATGCCCTGCTTGTAACCTTCACTTAGATAACCGGCTGTTCTGTCCTGAATTCCCAGTCCGAGCAAACCGATGTTACTCTCAATAAACCCACTGCTCACTTCCGGAATGATGAATGAAGCCACCAGAAGGGGAATGTAGAACATGTTCCTGTTGCCAAGAAAAACATAAGCCAGTAAAACTCCCGAAGCAGAAAGGTAACTGTAATGAATCAGGATGGATGACAGGGCAATCCAGATAAATTTACGGTCTTTCGTAAGCAGGTAGTTAAAGGTTCCATAGAAAAATACCCAGGTAGCTGTGTAAAATCTGAAACCATTGATGTAAAAGACCGGAACAAGAAATATGAAAAACCAGAGGTGGATCAGCGCATTGACATTCGGCTTCCCGGCCTCAAGGGCACTGAGTTTCCTGATGCTCCCCAGATAAAAATACCCAAAAACAGCAGCAAATGCGCCGAAAAGCAGTGCAGGGTCATCGGTTATCCTGGAAACAATAAAATTGAGAAAGGGCAGTACAATATCCACAGAGGTATCTGTAGCATACAAACCTCCGACAATTTTCCAGAAATCTGAGAACGGCAGTCTGGCAATATACCTGAAGTTCTCGGCAATTCTGTATGAATCCATGTCCTTGTTGGCGGCAACAAAGGTCAGTCCGAACAAAATCAGAAACAGATGAACGACCCTACGTGAATCGCGGTTACTGAAGTTACTCAGTGCAACCAGAAAAGAGGCAAACGGCCAGATCAGGAACATGAGAAAATATCCCAGGTTCTGACGGTTGGTATCTGCTTTAGACTGATTCAGCATCAAAGATACTTTTTGCATTTATGGATCTAATTTGCCAGTTCGAGAAACTGACGCGCAACATTCTGAATATTATATTTCTGAATATTTCCGACAACAAACTGTCCGGTGTAATCTCCCTTAAGGAAGTTTTTGAACACTGTTTCATCAACTTCATTGGATGCCAATGACAGAATTGGCCTTGCTGTCAGTGCATAGTCAATGAGCTTGCTCGGTGATTGTTTTACCGGGTCGTAAGCAATGTTGATAAGAAAATCCATCTCGCTCAGTTCTGCAATCAGATCCAGCCTGGGAATATAATCTCTGACCACAAGTTTGTCCCCGAGTTTATCCCGGTAAGGAGCCAGATATTCCACATCTCTGGTATAAACAACAAACCTGAAAGGCTGATTCAGTTTCGACAAAAATTCAAGTAATGCTGCCGGGTCTCTGACTACTTTTATAAAACTTCCGGCAAATGCAAACGAGGGGTAGCCGGAAGCAAATTTCTTCTCACTGAGCTTTATTTCCCCGAAATCGAATCCCTGCGGAATTTCACGAATCTTATCATGGAATTCCGGATAATAAGTTGCTTTCATTTCTATTTTCGGAATCGTGATATAATCAGCGATTCTGCAGAACCATTTTTCCACATAGCTGAAATAAAATAACTTACGGAAAGAATCGTTGGTATTCCCCATATAGGGATCTCCACAATCGGCAACCCAGGTTGCTGCAAGCGATCTGTTGGCTGAAACACACTTTGCCACCCCCCAGTGAACAGGAAACGGAACTGCAACAGAGATCAGCAGGTCATAACCCTTTTCATGTTTCAAAGAGCGAACCACCATTCTGTAAAGTTCAATATCAGGGTACTCAAAAAGCATCAGCAAGACCCTGTTGATGATTCGGCCCAGCACCGACAGGAATCTGTTTCTGGCTTTTGTCAGAAACAACCTATACCGGATTACACCAAGGTTTTTTATGACTACCTTGTGTGTTTGTTCAAATTCAGGATGTAGCTTATCATCCTTAATGGTATATAAGGTAACATCATGTCCCTGACGGGCTAGTTCTTTCACCAGTTCGGTAGTTCTGAATGCCCTGGGGCTGATTTCAGGATAAAAACTTCGGGAGACTATGAGAATTTTATACTTTCGCATAATAAACATTTTGAAAATTTCCAGATTAATAAACACCAACGGTTTAAATAACGCTCTTCCACTTTTAAGTTAACCCAGTTGAAACATCAAATTTAGTTCAAAATCATTCTTTCACATTATATATTGTAAATCATTTTTTTTGTTAAATCTAGTTCTAATTAATTGGGCCTTTTAAATATCAAAATATTGCTTTAATCTTTTCATAACAATTTTCCTTCAGATTTCAATCTACTATTGTCCGGACAAATTTAAAAATAATCGGTGTGATTCTGAGCACTATCAATGTATCTTATAATTTAACCGAATAACATTGATTTCTATTATTACATTAAATATTATATTAAGCATTTAACATTAAAGTAGGAGAATGCACTAAATCGTCATTACTTATCCGCTTTGTTTTTAGTATTTGAAGTATTGAATACTTCTCTTGATAGCGTATATAAGATTATTAGCGAGTTAATATCTATTTGATAAGGCCTTCTACTCAAATATGGTTTAATAATCCTACGTAAAGATTTTGGAAATGCTTCTAACGGACCAACAATTTCTTTTATTGTTTCAGATTTCACAGATAAGATAGAATTTGTCCCTTCAGCAATGACAGCCCTTCTTTTGATTAAAAAGTTTACAAAGCTTATGACACTCATTGGAATCAAAAGTCTCAAATAATTCCTTCTATGCTTAGGTTTATCAAACTTATTCGAAATCGGCACATTCCTAAGGTGCTCCACGAATAAAAAATGTTTCGCTGCATAAAACAAAAACTTACGTTCATTCCGTCTGTTAAAATCAATGCTTTGCCAAAAATCCACTAAATCCTGTTCCCAAAAAGGCAATCTCCAGCCAATATTCAAGAATTCATATGCTCGAATACTGTTGTTTATAAACTTTGCTTGACGCTCTTGCCAGTTAAAAAACTCTGGAAATAACGCATAATGAATTTGGTTTTCTTCAAGCAAGGTTGATATCTGCATTTGAATTTTGGTTTCATTTGTGCTATTTTGCCATAGTTTCGCATATTTTCCATATATAAAAGATATCGCATCTCTTTTATTATTTATTTGCAATAATCGCGAAACAGTAGCTTCAGTTAAACCCGTATGTCCTGGCACTACAATATCTTTCTCCGAAATAATACCATTTTTTTTCAACGTGTATATAGCAAGAAGATCTTGAACATGTGGTGTACTTATCCCATTAAAAGAGTAGTGAATATATTTATCAAAGAGCCCATTCTGGTGAAGCTCTTTCCATGCATCATCATTGTACTCGACAAAAAACCATTTATAACTTAATGCTTGTGCAACCTTTTTACTTATTTCCGATTGAATATTATTTGGTGTGCCATATGAAAAACAAATAACGTTAGGAACTCCTAACTTAAAAAGGTAGTTAAGAATTAGTCGAGAATCATGTCCTCCACTAAGCGGGACCACCCAATTGTGAACGCCTGAACAACTACTAACCATTCTTTCAATTATTGATTCAAGAATGCAATTTAGTTCTTCCGCAAGCTGTTTATCAGATTTAGAATTTACAATCTTTACATCATATAAAAATTTAAAATATCTCACAGATGTTATTATTTTATTGTTGACGGTCAATAATTCACCAGCTTGAATAGCTCTTATTTTCTTGTATACAGTTTTATTACCTAGAACCATTCCTGTATGAAAAAATTCATCAATTGCTTCCAAATTCAATTCATAATCGTTTGGGAAGGCTCCGATGTGATCCGATAACATTACTATATTTCTACCTGTATATAAAAATAATGGATAATTTCTAATTATATCAGAAGCTACAAAATGAAAGTAATTGCTCTCGATGACAAAAGAAAAGTTTCCTTTACAACAAACCAGAAACTGAGTACTCAGGTATTCGCTGTCAATACTTGTATGGACTTGCTTTTTTATGAAGATATTCATAAGATCTTCAGCAGTTAGTACAAGAATATTATCATAATACAAATAGCCAATAAAAGAAATTTCAACAGTATCCTTTCGATACTTTGACCACAAAGGGTTCGTTAATGTAGAAACTATCATTTGCTGCGCACTTTTAAATTGAACAATGTATTTAACTGAAAAACTGAACTTAACAGAGTTATTTAACCATCTTTTTCAAAGAGATTGTAAATGTTAATAACGTCTTGAACAATTGTGTTTAGGTTTCTTTAAATTGCGGATACACATTAGGTATAAGAAAATAGGCTCAATTGTCCAGAGATTCAGAATAAATAGGATACGGTCACTTGTCCGATAAACTCTGGATATGGATAAGTGATTGTTAAATCAAATTGATGAATTAAGAATATGTATGAAAATTTTTTATTGAACCCTCCAATCTAAATGAATTTGTAAGATAACCTATGTCTCAGGGGCACTGAAGAATATTAAATATTTCAACCAACAACAGTTTGAACACAATTTCTTAAATATCTACAATCGCGCTAAGCCTAAATAGGTTTTTTTCCTCCATACATAGAAAAATCAATTGATTTCCACCATATCCATAGCTAGTATTGCTTTATCCAAGAACAAGATATTTAGGCTAAATCCCAAAAACATGAAAAATAATCTTAGTTTTTTTCTTAACTCAGATAAATACAGATAATCAGTTCTCCGATCTTGATCCATTTCATTAAATAATTACTTATTGGCGTTTACACGACCGAAGTAGCCTTGAATCTGAACTTTCACCGCATCCTTTAGAAATGTATACTCCTTTAATTTAATAATTTCCATAGCAAGTACAACGACGATAACGCTAGTAGCAATCTGTATTAAGAAGGTGAAAATTGGACTCATTGTTAAAAAAGAACCTATCACATAAATAACTATTCCTATTGTCAAAGATATGAAAAAAGAAGGCAATAAATCAAACAATTGCTTCCAAATGGAATAGTTAATTAACTTGCCAGCGAAGTAAGCTCTGACAAAATATTCAATAAACCCACTAATAATCATCGCTATAATCATTAGCTTGATTCCCCAAATAATACCAATAATCACTGTCGGCACAGCAAGAATTTTTGACATAATCTCAAGTCTTAACACTAAACCACTCAAACCAAAAACATATAACAAATTCCTAGTTATTGCGATTCCAGGATAAAAAATGCCAACTATGCAAAGTAATTGAAGATACAGAATCGAGTCTCTCCAATTCTCCCCAATTAAAGTAATAATCATAGATTCAGAAATTGCAGCCATACAGAGAAGTGAAAGCATCGTAATTAACATTGTGCTTGACAAAATTCTTTTATACACATTCTCTAATTTATCCGGTTCAGATTTCAAAGTAGCCAATATTGGGAACGCCACTCTGGCGACTATTTCACTTAAATTCGAAGAAATCATACTTTTGAACATATCCGCACGAGAATAGAGGCCCAAAGTAATCGCTGAAAAGTATTTAGCAATTACCAAATTATATAAATTATAATAAATCTTATCAACTATACCACTAATTAACAATTTCGAACTAAAGCCAAACAATTCTTTCAAGCAAGAAATATCAAAGTCTTTTGAAGGTCGCCATGTGTTTAAACTCCATAAAAGAGATGATCTAATTATTTGAAATAACATCATTTTATAGACAAGGCTCCATACACCAAAACCATAATACGCCATAATAATCCCAAGAATGCTTGATAGAATGGAAGCAATAAAAATAATTTTAGCCTGGAGTTTAAAATCTATATTTTTATTTAAAATGGTTATCTGAATAATAGATACTGCATCAATGATTATTATCAAGCCAATTACTCTGGCAATTTTTGTCAATTCAGGTTCATTAAAATATCTACTGATATAGGGAGCGCTAAAAAAAAGAATCAAATAGAACAATAAACCGGATAATAAATTGAAGTAAAAAACACTGGAAAACTCTATTTGGGTGCATTTTTCCTTTCGCATTAGAGCTTGACTAAATCCGCTATTAATAAATGGAATAGTAAGTGAACTAAAAATCGTCACCATTGCAACCAAACCATATTCTCTAGGGCTTAAAAGCCTGGCTAAAACTATACCAACAACAAAAGCAATCCCCTTGTCAAAAAACTCACCTATTAAACTCCACAACATCCCATTTAGGGTTCTATCCTTAATACTCATGTTTTTACGAACTTATTACAGTTTAAACATAAAATAAATCCTCAATCTAAATATCCGAGCATTAACGCTATTTATTTCTTTAACAATAAATCTGTTTTTCTATATAAACAGGCATATTATCACTTAAACTCAACATCGAAAAGATTTATTTTATAAATGAATAATTAACACTTTATCCCTAATTTTATAAGAAAATTGCATTTTTTTTCGAGAACAAAATATTATTCGTGAATCTAATTCATTCAAAAAGTCGATATAACAAACCTTAGAACTCTATTATCGATATTTGTTGATGATTTAATTACAAACATATCTTCATACTAACCAACATGCAGTCGACATATAACTCATTATCCTTGAATTTATGGATAACTAAATAATAAAAAACGCTCCGGAAACTTCTGCTCCAGCCCTTCAAGTTCATGAGGTTTCAGCAGGGTATAGCTTATACTTCTGTTGATGATCCGTTGCGCCTTTTCAACCAGGTTTACCAGGTATTCAATGTTAATCGAACTCCCGGCCAGCAGCAATTCTATACTATCACTCTCCTTACCCTTCGCAAAGCTTCCGATCAGCCAGGCTTTCTCCAATCCGCCCAACCCGGTTAAAACACTTTGTACTACTTCGTCAATGCCGGTGTATTTCATCAATAAATGATGAATGTCATTGAAAAGCGGATGTCCCGTATTGGCTGAAAATATCTTTTTATTCCGCTCGAAGTGACTGATCAGCATACCGGCTTCCTCAAAGCGGTTGAGCTCTATACGGATACCGTTGGTGGATTCGCCAAATTCAACCTCAAGGTCACGCAGATACGACCTTGTGGAAGCATTCAGAAAAAACTTAACCAGCAGTTTGATTCTGGTCTTGGATGTAATCAGTGTATCAAGCATCAGGAAAACCGCTGCCTATGACGTTATAATGAAAAACAAAAGGAGAAAACAAATTCGGGTAAAGTGCAGGAATGGTGAATGGGAGGTGCTTTCTGAAAGAATTTTTGCCAACAAGAAACCGCAGGTTGATCTGATAACCAAAAAAAAGGAAATCAATATAAAACGTTGTCAATCTGATAATTAAAACATATTTTAAGTACCTTATCCAAACCTGTTTGGTGACTTCCTTTTATAGCTTCGCCCCGTCAGTCCCATTTAAGTGACAACTATTTAAAAAAATTCGAGTAACAAATATACTCAAATTTGGCAATGTCAAATTATTAAACTTCTGTTAAATAAACTACAAAACACACCCTGCTACCGGAAAACTGCTAATCCGGAAGATTTCAGGATTTCATTAGTTTTATTGCAATTGAGTAAAAAAGTAATCCGGAAATTGCTGCAATGGTTTGAGAGATTTTCAGGGTTAGTAACAAATCAGAAGCAGATGTGTTTCAGCCGGGCTGCCTTGAACAAGTGAAAGAAACCACCTTCATGAGTTGTTCCATTCAAGGCAGACTGCAATTGTACAATCCGTATATCACAGGAAATCAGCAACGATCAATGTCATTCAGTTATTTTTCCCTATGATACCAAAGCGTAAATGCCCCGAATCTTTTGCATCTTTGCAGCAAACAACCGGCCCATGGGGTTAAAAGCAAGAATCCGTTCATACAGAAACATCATTACCAGGCCAATACTGCTGGTGTCGCTGGTAAGCTTTTTCAATGACATCGGCAGTGAACTTCTTTATCCGGTAATGCCGGTATTTCTGAGCTCTGTAGGTTTCTCCGTAGTTCTCATTGGCCTGCTGGAAGGATTGGCTGAAGCAACGGCAGGCATCAGCAAAGGCTATTTTGGCAATCTGTCAGATCAGACCGGCAGAAGGGTTCCGTTTATCCGGTTCGGATATTTACTGAGTGCATTGGCAAAACCCCTGCTGGTTGCCTTTACCTGGGTGTGGTGGATTTTTGCCGTCCGCACAGCTGACAGACTGGGAAAAGGCATACGATCGAGCGCCCGTGATGCATTGCTGAGCGATGAGACCTCTCCGGAAAACAAGGGGAAAGTCTTTGGTTTTCACAGGGCTTTCGACACCCTTGGCGCAGCCATAGGCCCGTCTATTGCCCTTTTGTACCTGTGGGTTAACCCGGAAGATTACAAAACCTTGTTTCTGCTGGCCATAATTCCCGGTGTAGGTTCGGTGCTGCTAACTTTTTTTCTGAAAGACAAGCAAAGACCTGACCGGCCTGCAAAATCCAGAACGGGTTTTCTGGGGTTCCTGAAGTATTTTCCAAAGGCTTCGAAGGATTATAAACTATTGATTGCCGGACTGTTATTCTTCGCCCTCTTCAACAGCTCTGATGCTTTCCTGCTGCTCGGGCTCAAAGAAAGCGGGTTGGATGATGTCCGGATGATCGGTTATTACATTTTCTACAACCTGGTTTTTGCCCTTACAGCCTTCCCGATGGGTGTGATTGCCGATAAAGCGGGGCTGCACAAAACGCTGATAGCCGGCATACTGGTTTTCGCGGTGGTTTATACCGGGATGGGAATGGCATCCGTTTCCGTTCATTTTATTGTCTTGTTTGCTTTGTACGGGCTCTATGCTGCCGCTACCGACGGCGTTTCAAAGGCCCTCATTACCAACCACTGCCGCAGGGAAGAAACCGCCACCGGGCTGGGGTTATACAATGCACTGGCCAGTATTGTTACCCTGATTTCAAGTTCCCTGGCCGGACTGGTGTGGTTTGCTTTCGGAGCTAAAACTATGTTTATTATCGCCGGTACTGGTGCTTTGATATCTGCCCTATACCTGACGATCATTCTCAGGAAAAAATCCGGAATGAAGACCGGCTGAGATCCATTGTGAAACTAGTGTTATGTCAAGCATAAAGTGACGCATAGAATTAAATGAAAGGTTTAACGCTTAAATAGGTTCGCTACTTTTTACTTTTTACTTTTTACTTTTTACTTGACACTAGTCTTCTGACAACCCGAAGAACTCCGGATGCCGGGCGGTTTTGTCTTTATAAAAATCCCTGATCAGCTCATAATCAGCTTTATAGTCACCGGAAGGATAAAACATGGGTCCGAATCCCCCAACCTTGTTTTTATAATCCAGAAAGCCCAGAATAACGGGCACCCCGGCATTGCTTGCAATAAAATAGTACCCCTTCTTCCAGTGACGGTTAAGCTTTCGGGTACCTTCGGGGGTAATGTTCAGGATAAACTCATCGCGGCGGTGAAATTCTTCCGTGAGCTGATGCACCAGATTGCTGCTCCGGCTTCGGTCGATCGGAATACCGCCCATTGCTTTCAGAACCGGCCCTGTGAAGCGGTTGAATGCCTCCTTTTTGATGATAAAATAGGAGAAGTAACCTTTCGACCTGTAACCAAGCCAGCCATAAAAGAAATCGATGTTTGAGGTATGAGGTGCCATCATAACGACACACTTTCTGATCTCCGGCGGTATTTCACCGGTTATTTTCCATCCCAGCATTTTCAGCAAAGCAGAAGCAAAAAATCTCTTCATCATCAAGCCTGTTGATTGTTAGCCGGTTTGCTGATAAAATTCTCGCGACTACAGCAAACTTCTGATGCAAAGATAACAGCCCTTCCGATAGCAACGTCCCAGAAATTTTCATCCAATTCATTTTTACCCAGCTGGTGAATAGCAGAAACAAACCCTGCGTTAAAGCTGTCACCGGCTCCGATGGTGCTGACTATATTCAGTTCCCGGGCTTCAAAGTGCTTTGAAAAGCCAGTGGTAAAAAGGTCAGTCCCTGCACTGTTACGCGTATAAATCAGCTGGTTGCATCCGCAGGCTTTAACAAACCTGAAGGCAGCTTCTCCGCTCTCAGCCCCGGCGAGATAGCTGAAGTCTTCGTCCGAGCCACGCACCAGATCGGATTTCGAAATATTGCTTTTATAAAACGTCAGTGTTGTTTCAAGTTCTGGCAGGTGCGACTTTCTGACATTCGGATCATAGTAAATAAACACACCGGATTGTCTGGCATGGTGAAGCAGTGTGTCGGTGTTTCTCCGGTTTCGCTTGTTTACTGCATAAAAGGAGCCAAACAGCAGTATGTCCCCGGGTTTGAAATCAGGCAGAGTGAAATCCGGTGCTTCTTCGGGCAGGTGAGCATAAAATTCATATTGCGCATCACCTTTTTCATTGAGAAAAGCGAGGGCAAGGGTTGTGTTTCCGGTATAATAATGAATCCGTGAAGTATCTATTCCGTTCTTCTGAAGAAAATCCGAAATCAGTTTTCCGGTTTCATCGTTCCCCAGCTCTGTGATGAGCGTAACCGGCTCTCCGTAACGGGCGGCCGAAACGGCAGCATTGAGCATACTCCCGCCCGGTACAGCCCAAACAGGCTGCCCACCCTGAAAAACGATATCATATAAGCTTTCACCCAGACACCAGATCATACGCAGTTATCTCTGATAAAACTATACCTGCAAAGACGCCTAATCCCCTGCAAGCCCGGGCAAGGCCCTGCTGCCGGAATGTTACCTTGCCAGCACAACTTTAACTGTATTGTTGGTGGTATTACCGTTTCGGTCGGTAACTTTCAAACGGCACAGATAAAGCCCGCCCCTGGCTGGCTGACCTCCCGCCACACAGCCATCCCAGGCAATGTTACCGGCAACATAACCTTCGGAAGCCACGGTCTCAGGACCAATGGTTCTGATTAACCGGCCATCAAGAGAGTACACTTCAAGACTGGCTGTAAAAACACCGTCAAACTGATTATGGCCAAACCGGAACCAGACATTTCCGGCTGAAGGGTTTGGATAGGCAATCACCTCGTTTACCGACAGGATAATGTTTCTTTTTACATTAAACACAATGGTTGCTGTGGAAGAGTTGTTGTAAACATCCCAGGCTTTGAGGGTAAGTGTATGCTCTCCGTCGGCCAGGTTGAAGTATTGATACCTGACAGTACCGCTTTTGTAACTGTCGAGATCCGAAACGTAGTAGTCATTCAGCAATACCGAATTGTAGCTGTCGCCGTCGATGGTTGCCACTATATCATGCCCGATTCCGTTACCTGCGGTATTGATTCCGCTTTCGTCATGCAGAAGTGCGATCAGTTTGGGGTTTTCGTTGGTATAATCTCCGTCTTTAAAATTGACATCGTTTACAAAGAGGCTTATTTCAGGGCCCGTCACATCCTGATCAGGCTGATTGACAGCCCCGCCGATAACGAGCTCATTGTAACATCCATGGGCATCTGTTGTTCCATCAGACGCATAATAACTGATCTTTCCTTTTCCGAAGCTATAATCAATATCGCGCGGAACCGGGAAGGTAAAGGTGAACTTTCCCCCATTGACCGAAACCTTGCCCTGGTAAAGAATGCTTTTCTGCACCGTGAAATCCACAATATAACTATCGTTATCCTGCCCGAGGGTCCGTACTTTTGAAGGCTTGTCGAATACCTTAACACTCAGAATTCCGTTGAAACCGGTGAGCAGCTGTCCGCTGTAATCCTGCACCTCACCTTCAACGGTGGCGATGCTGTTGGCAAATAAGGTATCGGCCGAAACAGAAGTTGTCACCACTTCGTGTCTTGCGTAGGGAAGTCTCAGGGCCGGATCACCGAACAGGGTCATGTGGCGGTTGTTTCCCGACAACTGATTGTCGTTTTTCGTAAATCTGAGGATCTCACCCAGGGTAGGGAACACCCCGGCGGTTGAATTGAAAGCGGTATCAATAAAGCTGAGGTTGAGTGCTTCGTTATACGAAGAAAATGCAAGACGGGTGGTGGTGATCATCGACATGGCGCCCCCGTTGGGATTCAGAAATACCAGTTCTCCGGCAGAAGTCAGCGAGGGATCATCAAAGCGCGAAAATTCGCAGGTTGCTGTGAAGAAAATTCCCATCTGGTTGTAATTGGACCAGCTCAGGATATCGGCAATTTCGAGAACCCTTTCATCGGCCCAACCAACTTCGCCGCCATGTCCCACATAGTTGGTAAGCAGGGCACCTTTCTCCACCCTGGTAACAATTTCACGGTTAACATCCGGATAACGGCTGCCACCGGGGGTAGAAACCTGCCTGAATGCATCGAAGTAGATTTTCTCCAGGTTATACACCAGATGCTCTGTTTTCAGAATTTCCGCAAGGTTCTCTGATTGGTCGAGGTGGGTGTTTTTGTTCTGGTCATCGGCAATAAAAATCAGGGTATTTCTCCAGTCTCCGTGGGTTTCTGAGCCATTCTTCAGATAATGTTCAATCCGGTCAACCACAATATCAGCCTGTTCGGTTGTACGGACAGGCAAACGGCCGCTGATCACATCGACCAGTCCGGTTGACTCATTGGCACCTTCCCCTTCGTCAAGCAACCCATAATAATCGTCGGTAAGGAAAGAAGAAACAGGACGTACTGAATTGGTGCTCTGGAAAGTAGGAATAAAGCACCGGTTTCCGGCCACACGGTCCTTAACATCGTATGAAGCATTCCCAAACAGGAGAAGATAGCCTGGCTGGTTGCTCTCAGCTCCACGGTCGTAAAGCATTTTCATGAAATCACGGATGGCGGTAATATCCTGAACCCCTGATGAAAACTCATTGTAAATCTCCGGCAAAGAGATGACCGTTGCCGTGATGTCGCCCTTATCGTTGTGCAGCATGGCCAGCCGCTGTGCCTGGGCAGCAAAGTCGGGGTGCGTAATGATGATCATGTCATAATTTCCGGTAGCATGCAGATTCTGGTTGACCACCTTTTCACCGAGGGCAGGGGTCATATAAAAGGTACCGTCAAAAGCGACCATCTCAACAAGTTTCGAAGTTGCCCTTTTAAAAGTGTATTGATTCCCGATCCGGTTAACCGGTACCGATTTCACATTGGTGAAGTCAGTAACATCCCAGAGCTGAAGATTGTCCTGCGCGTAATCCATGGTAAACGAGGTAACCTGATCAATACCCACAGAACGCGGGTCACGGAATGAAAGCTGCCCCCCATTGAATTTAAGATTGTTTCTCACATTCAGGGCTACGAAGTCAAGCCACCCGAGGGCTGTATTGTTGGGTGGATTAAACTTCACCTGAACCTTCAGAATGTCAGACGCTGAGGTGTAGGTTGCCGAAGTTGTCAGTTCCCTGGCATAGTCGTTCGACCCGGTGATCTTGGCCATGGTGTTGGTTGCTACGACCTCATCGTTAATCAGGATGTTATAGGAAAGTTGTTCACTGGCCCTTCCGGCAAAGCCGTACCTGACGACAACCGGCTCATTCATGATCATGTCCGGAAACTGGTAGCTCCCCAGATCTGCCGTTCTGTTGTAATAATCCAGTTTTTCACCGAACCATTTTCTTCCACTTTTAATAAGGTTCAGGTTATCCTTTTCATGGACTGTATATGCCGTGTAGGAAACCGAATAATAAGTCGGTTCACCTGCGGGTACCTGGTCCTCTCCGATCCGTTTACCCGGTTCCTGTCCGATGGTGATGAAATAGCAGGCTTTATCATCGTAGAAATGCGACACATGCTCCATCCTTCCGTTAAACGGATTCATGTTCCAGGTCCGGGTCCCCTGGCCATAAAACAAAATATAGTCACCCTGGGCAAAAACCCCTGGTGTTGCTGTAACCACCTGAATGGCGTTTTCAGCCAGATCATCAATTCTATCGGTTCCGGCTGCTTCATTCAGCAACAGCCCTCCATTACCAAAAAGCCGGATATTTGCAGGATTGATTCCTGACATATTCATGCCAAGGCTTTTCATGTCATTATAGGTCAGCTTATAGATTCCGTTCTCCTGAATGGTTATTTTATACCAGTCGCCCGAGGCCAACACAGAATTTGATGCATAAGTGCGTGCTTCCTTCAGGGCTGGTTCCGCTTTCTCATAATCTATCCTCACCGAAAAGGATATCAGTTTCGACGGCAATCCATCCGGGCCGCTGCGCCGGAAAGGTGTAAGGCTGATCAGTACGAATGGTTTGCGCTTTTCAAACATCAGGGTGGCTTCCGGCTGAGGCTCATCAGGCAGTGTACCCGTTGCAAGCAGTTTAATTTCTTCAGGATTAAGCCCTGTATATGCTGCATCAGTCATGGTTACCCTTACCGAAGTAACACCATCCGGCAAAGCAATGCGTTTGCTGAAAACCGGCAATACCGATTCCGGGAGTCCGGGATATTTTGCATCTTTAAAATAAAGAGATTTTACGGAGGTATCATATCCCATGGTCAGCATAGCGGGAGCTTCCCACTGCAGCGAAAAGCGCTGATTCAGCTGAGCATGCGTGAGATCTGCACTGATAAATGCGATAACTGTCAGCAACAATATTCTAAACTTCATGGTAATTTATGTTTTGGTATGATTAGATAACTAACGGGCAATGACTATTTTGACAGATTTATCAGCAACGAGTCCGTCGCTGGTTTTCAGCCTGATGCGGCCGATGTAGAAACCATCTGCAAGCCGGCGTCCGTCGCTGCCTCTGCCATCCCAGTCAAATCCTGTGGTCCGGTAGCCTTCTGCAAAGATACTTTCGTTTAATGAAGCAACCCTGCTTCCGGAGAGAGAAAAAATGTCAAGGGTAAGGTTCATCTCTTTTCCGGCCTGGTTGTGTTCGATGGCAAATGTTACCTGATCGCGCATCGGGTTGGGCCAGGCTTCGAAATTACCCAGGCTAATTCCATCGGTGGATGCCACGATAAAGCTGATACTCACCTCGCTGGAATTGTTGTTGACATCCCACACTTTCAGGCGGACGGTATGCGGGCCTGGTTCAAGACCGTGGAACGGAAATGAGACAACACCACTCATGTAAGTGTTCAGGTCAGATTCGTAAAAATCGTTGAGGATGTAAGGATTGCCGGTTTCATCATCAAGAATGGCCACAATATCATGGCCGATGCCGCTGCCAATGGTATTGATACCACTGACATCCCTGAGATCGGCAATGAGTACCGGGTTCTCCCCGGTAAAGCCGCCGTCTTTAAACTTTCTGTCATTCATAAACAGGGCAATCTCCGGGCCATTGAGGTCGTTGAGATCGCGGTCGCTGAAGCCTCCCACCACGATCTCCTCAAAATAGCCTGCAGCATCCTCATTCCCATCGGTGGCATAGTAGCTGATCTTGCCCTGACCATACTGGTAGGCAATGTCGCGGGGAACGATAAAGGTGAAGGAAAAAGCACCATCGGTGACATTAACTTTTCCTTTGTAAATGATGTTTCTTCTCACACCGAAAGTAAAGGGTGATGATCCGGCTGTCGCAAAAGTGGTTACCTGAACCACTTTGTCGAACACGGTGGGGGTGATTTCTCCGTTGAATCCTGTCATCCGGTTTCCTGATTCATCGGCAATGATCCCGCTGATGGTGATTTCGCTCAGGGCTTTGAGGGTGTCGGCTGAAACTGTGGCTGCCCGTCCATTCACATTTTCTGTGACAACATTGTAGCGTGGATAAGCCATTTTCATGGCCGGATCGCCCAGCAGCACAAATTTCTTGCTGTTGTTGTCACCTCCGGTGGCCAGTTTTGAAAGCCGGATAATGTCACCAAGATAGGGCATTTCATCGCCAACCCGATCGAAGGCTATGTTATAGAAGTTCTGCGATAACGTAAAATTGGGCGTTCCGAAGGTTGGTCTGGAGGTTGTAAACAAGGCGATTCCCCCTCCGTCAGGGTTGAGGAATACGAGTTCTCCTGCCGAGGTAAGGCCAGGATCATCGAAACGGCTGAATTCACAAGTGGCTGTCATAAACACAGGCATACGGTTGTAGTTGGTCCAGCTGCGGATATCGGCAACTTCAAGCACCCGCTCATGGGCCCAGCCTACTTCACCGCCGTGTCCGGTATAATTTACAATCAGTGCCCCCTTGTCCATCCGCTGGTTAATGGCCAGTGAGGCATCAGGGATACGCTGGCCTCCAGGAGTGGAAATCTGGGGATAAGCATCAAAGTATATCTTGTCGAGGTTATAACTCCGGTAGGTGGTATCAATCATCCCCGCAAGCATATCCGCCTGCTGCATGTGCACATTCCCGTCGCCGTTGTCACCGTCATCGGCAACGAACGTAATCACGTTGCGCCAGTCACCGTTGACCTTGTCAGTAGATGTGGCGTAATGAATGATCTTGTCAACCGCCATTTTTGCTTCATCCGCAGTCTGTACAGGAAGTCTTCCGATTCCGATGTCCGGAACGTCACTTGAAAGCCCGCCTTCATTATCGTCGAGGCTGCCAAAAAAGTCGTCACTCACATATGAAGTGACCGGGTGCAGTGATTCAGGGGAATAATACGATGGAATGAAGGCTGTGTTCTTAGCAAGCCTGTTTTTGGGATCGTAGGAGGCATCCCCGAACAGTAGCAGAAAACGCAGACCTGTTGAACCACTGTTGCGCTTCCAGAGCATTTTCATAAAATCCCTGATCGCACTGATGTCCTGACTTCCGCTGGAGAACTCATTGTATATCTGCTGCGGTGTCACAACCAGTACACTCAGGTTGTTGTGCTGCGCATGAAACGTAGCCAGTCGGGTGGCTTCTTCATAAAAATCAGGATGGGAAACAATCACCATCGAATAGCTTGAAAGGGAGTGAAGGTTCTGGTTGCTCACCTTTTCAACAAAAACCGGCTTCAGATAGGAGTTGAAATCACTCAGGATATACTCTCTGAGAGTATCAGCCAATGCTTTAAATATCAGCGTATTTCCTGAAACGCTGTAATTCAGTTTACCGGGATTAAGCGGATCCGTAACATCCCAGATCAACACCTGATTTACAGGGCTGCTGATACGGTATTCGACAATACCCTGCAGTCCGGCCCTCCGGAATGTCTTCTGTCCATTGGTGAACTCCAGCCTTGAAAGGGCGTTTAACTCAAGATAATTCAGCCAGCCCGTGGATGAGTTCAGCGATTTGTTATACTTAAGACTGAATCCGGTATTCACATCGGGCTGATTCACATTGAAGGTTTCTGTACTTATGCGGGCATAATTGGTATTGAAATCTGTCGTAATCGGTGAAATAAACAGATTAAACTGCTCACCGGCCGCCTTCAGGGTGAAACTACTGGTCTGCAGTGAACGGGCCACTGCACTGAGTTTAATGGTAAGCGGAGCCGACGCTTCCGGTGTGAAATCAGTAAATTTATAAGTTCTTTCAGTGACCAGGTCGAACACATCTCCATACCACTCTTTCCCGGATTTGATCAGGTTTACCTCATTCGGCTGGTAGGCATCAAACCAATGATAGGCCGTAATTACGGCGGTGGCATCTGATTGCGGCTGCGGAAACTCCGGGATACGTTTACCCGGCTGGTCACCGGTAGTAATAAAATAATAGGTCTGATCGGTATACAGATGGGGTTGATGTTCAAATAGGCCGGTGGTGGCATTGTAACTCCATTTTACCGGCCCCCTCGCGTAGAAAAGCAGGTAATCTCCTTCATTCATAATGCCATCACCACCATCTTCTGCTTTCACTGCAATTTCAGGGAGGTCATCATACCTTGGCAAGCCTGCCCGTTCAGGCAGCATTCCGCCACCGTAACCATGAATTCTGATTTTTTCGGTTGCCAGACCCGCAACCGGGACACCCATGGCGGCCAGATCGCTGTAGCTGAGCTGATGAACCCCGGTTGAAGACACAGCAATTCTGTACCAGTCACCGGTGGACAACACGGAGGTTGAAACATCATCCTGAATTTCAACACTCTTCGCATCTGATCCATCACTGAAGTGAATGCCGAGGGTATAGGAAACAATCTTTTCAACATTGCCTTCGGCCGTTATCCTGAGCGGAACAAATTCAAACCGGGTGAGGATTTCTCCGTTATAAGTATAGTCCTGAAACCTGACTTCCGGCATTCCGGGTGCTAATGAACCAACTGCAACACCGAGAGCTGCCAGTTCATCTGCTGCGAGAAGCCTGAATTTTGCTGACGCAATAACAGCGGATCCAACAGTCTGCCCTGAAGCAACAGAAGTCCGGAATACCGGAAGTCCGTCCGCTTCCTGCTGGTAACATTGATCACAGTCAAGCCACAGCCTGAAAGTACCGTCAGCAGCAACCTCTTTGTAAGGCTGCTTCCAGACTATGGTATCCTGGCTGAAAACGACTACCGGGGAAGCTGAAAACAAAACTGTCAGAAATACAGCAATGACAGCCATTGAGTGTATGTAGAGTTTCATAGACATTCTGTTGATTAACAAAACCAGCATTGCCTGAAAGAATCTGAGATCAGGCAGTATTACTAAATCAGATAAAAGTGATAAACTGAACAGAACTTGCAGCCAATAAGTTCATTTTTACGTATCTTTGCCGCCTGCACTGAATATTGTAAATTATTGCCGGCGAAAATACTAACGGAAAACCAATTCCGTTATTGTTTTGCTACGCTGGTAATGTTAACAATTTTTCAAGGCTGTTGAATGATATTAAAAAATTTTCGTAATATTGGCTGCTGAAACTTCCCTGCAAATGAAACTAAGGCTACTCCTTATATTTCTGGTAATTCTTGCCTTGAATCCGGCAAAAGCCCAGGATGCCTCCTTTTCACAATATTACGGCAATCCTCTATACCTGAATCCTGCACTCGCAGGCATCAAGGTATGTCCGCGTTTAACCCTTAATTACCGCAACCAGTGGCCTCAGATGGGTGCAAATTTCGTTACCTACTCGGCGGCCTACGACCAGTTCGTTGATGCGATTTCAGGCGGTATCGGGTTTCTGGTAATGTCGGAAAATCTGGCCGATGGTGTGCTTACCAATACCCAGGCAAGTGCCATTTATTCATTCAGGGTAAACCTTACCAAAACGCTTACCATGAATGCCGGGTTTCAGGGCACTTATATCCAGAATAAGCTGAACTGGAACAAGCTTATTTTTGAAGATCAGTTGCTTTCTGCAATCGACAACAACCTGCCCCCAACTCTGGAGAGCCCTCCCGACAGGATGAACATCGGGATGATCGACTTTTCTGCCGGGCTTTTGTTCGGTTACAACGAACGACTGTATGGAGGTGTAGCGGTCAACCACCTCACCCAACCCGACAACTCATTCTACAGCAACGGCAGCAGCAATCTGGAAATGAAAATTACCGCCCATGCAGGTGCGTTGATTGATATCAGAAACGGTCTCAAATCCGGAGAAATTGAAGACCTCAGCATTTCCCCCAACATCATGTATCAGCAGCAGGGTGAGTTTCATCAGCTTAACCTCGGGATGTACCTTAATATATATCCTTTTGTTGTGGGTACCTGGTTCAGACACAATTTTGAAAATCCCGATGCTGTAATTGCCCTGATCGGGTTTCAGCACGAAAAATTCAAAATCGGTTACAGTTATGACTACACTGTTTCCGGCTTAACCAATGCCACCGGTGGTGCGCACGAAGTTTCTTTTGCCTGGCAATTCGACTGCGGACAAAAAACTATCAAACAGAAGGCAATAAAATGCCCCAGATTTTAGTTATCAATCATCAACAAATAATTTAACCTGAAATGATCAGCTACAGCAACATCTATCAGAAACTCACACTTTTTGCTTCAGTCTTGCTTATTGCCTCTTCCTGTTCCAAGGATGCTTCCAGAACTACAGGATGGGAATACAATAATCCGAAAAACGGAGGTTACCAGGTAAACACCAAATACGGTGAGCAGCCCATAGGCCCCGGACTCAGAATGGTGGAAGGCGGAACCTTTACCATGGGACGTACCACCGACAATCCCATGTACGACTGGGACAACATCCCCCGCAGGGTTACCGTACCTACCTTCTACATTGATGAAACCGAAGTGGCCAATGTTGATTATGTTGAATACCTGTACTGGCTGAGCCGTGTTTACGGAACCGACTATCCTGAAGTTTACAGGAAAGCATTGCCCGACACCCTTGTTTGGCGCGAAAAACTGGCCTACAACGAGCCGCTCGTAGAAACCTATTTCAGACATCCCGCTTACCGCAACTATCCTGTCGTAGGCGTCAGCTGGGTTCAGGCCAACGACTACTGCCTCTGGCGTACTGACAGGGTCAATGAAATGAACCTCATCCGCAAGGGCATCCTCGATTTCGATCCCGATCAGCGTAACGAAAATAACTTCAATACAGAAGCTTACCTTGCAGGTCAGTACGAAGGGCTGGTCAACAAACCGCTTAAGGACCTGAACCCCAGTGGTACCGGTGAACGCCGTGCCCGTCTCGAAGATGGAATCATGGTTCCCAAGTATCGTCTGCCAACCGAAGCCGAATGGGAATTTGCTGCCCTCGGACTTGTTGGAACCACCGTATATGAGCGCGTTGTTGAACGCCGGGTTTATCCCTGGAACGGAACCATCGTCCGCTCCGATGAGAAAAAGTTTTACGGACAATTCCTTGCCAACTTCAAACGGGGTCGTGGTGACTACATGGGAGTTGCCGGCAGCCTCAACGACGGTGCTGACCTTCCTGCTGAAGTTGCCTCCTACTGGCCGAATGATTACGGTCTGTATAATATGGCCGGTAATGTGGCTGAATGGGTTCTGGATGTCTATCGTCCACTCACTTACGAAGATATGGCCGATTATGCACCATTCCGCGGAAACATCTTCAAGACCAAAGAAACAGATGCCGAAGGATTTTTAGCTCCCAAAGACAGCCTCGGCCGCATCCGCTACCGCGAAGTTACTACCGAAGAAAGCAAAGACCGCTTCAATTACCGTAGCGCAAACCAGGTCAACTATCTTGACGGTGACTATCAGTCAACCATCAACCCTGACTGGTCAACTGCTCCGGCCGATACCATCAACACAACCAACATGATGTATGAGTATGGTAAGACTTCTCTTATCAGCGATCATTCAAGGGTTTATAAAGGTGGTTCATGGAAAGACCCTGCTTACTTCCTGAGTCCTTCTACCCGCCGTTACCTTGACGAGAACCAGGCAACCAATTTTATTGGTTTCCGCTGCGCCATGGGCCGGGTTGGCGGTGCTTATGGTAAGAAAAAATAAAGAATACTGAAGGAATCTTAAGTCCACACTTCACCGGTGTGGACTTTTTTTTTATTCCGTCATTCCAAACCCCGTTTTTGTTTAATTTCGGCAGTAAATCATTGACCGACTAACCCGATTGTAAATGGATTATATCAGTACCGGTAAATTACTGGAGATTTTCAGGCAGCACCCCTATATCAGCACCGACTCGCGCAAAATTCATCCCGGAAGTATCTTTTTTGCGCTCCGGGGGGACAATTTCAACGGCAATCAGTATGCCCTGCAGGCGATTGAGAACGGCGCTGCTTTTGCTGTTATAGATGATCCTGACCTCAATGCCAATGGGAAAACCCTCCTGGTTGAAAATGTACTTCAATCCCTTCAGCAACTGGCTTCTGCTTACCGCAATCAGTTGAAAATCCCGATCATCGGCATAACCGGGACCAACGGAAAGACCACATCAAAAGAGCTGATCGCCACCGCCCTGTCTGCTCGCTTCCAAACCCAGGCCACCACCGGAAACTTTAACAACCACATCGGGGTTCCCATCACTTTGCTCAGTATCAAACCGGAAACCGAAATTGCGGTCGTGGAAATGGGAGCCAACCACATCGGTGAAATCGCCGACTTATGCAGCATTGCCCGCCCGACCCACGGGCTGATTACCAACATCGGTAAAGCCCACCTCGAAGGATTCGGAGGACCGGAAGGCGTCATCAGGGCAAAAAACGAACTGTATGAATACTTCAGAAAATCCGGAGGAATAGTGTTTGTCAATGCAAACGATCCGCTGCTCATGTCTCTTTCTGCTGATCTTGACAGGGTGACTTACGGTGCAGCAGACAATGCTGATTTTAAGGGAAACCCTGATAAGTCAGGATCATTGCTGGAATTTGAAGTCACCCATCCATATCAGCGAAAACTGAAAACCAGACTGGCCGGAACCTACAATTTCGACAATGCCATGGCTGCCCTGTGTATCGCCGGACATTTCAGGGTTGAACCAGATGCAGCGGTTGGCGCTGTTGCCAGCTATGAGCCGAAACTCAACCGCTCCCAGGTCATTTCAACCGAAAGAAATACCCTGATTCTCGATGCTTACAACGCCAATCCTTCCAGCATGAAGGCAGCCATTCTCAATTTTTACAGCATGCAGGCAAGTAATAAAATGCTGATTCTGGGTGATATGTTTGAACTTGGAGAAGCTGCCGCCGAAGAACACCATGCCATCCTGCAGATCGCAAATGATGGTGGTTTCAGCCACATACTCACAGCAGGTCCGCTGTTTGCAGCAGCTTCAGCGGACTTTCCCGGAGTCACATCTTTTGATACTGTGAATGCTCTGATGGAACACCTTGAGAAGCAGATGATTACAGGAGCCACCATTCTGATCAAAGGCTCCCGGGGCATGAAACTGGAAACAATAACCCCAGCCCTGTAAAGTGATGAAGCAAACCATTACGGCTCTGGGCATTATGTCAGGTACGTCGCTCGATGGACTGGATCTGGCATTGTGTACCTTCAGTCTGAGCGACGATGGCACTGACTACGAAATCAACAAAGCGGCTACAATTCCTTATACCTCTGAATTCAGAAACATTTTATCGGGAATCCACAAGGCCAGCGCCGTTGAAATTTCCCTGCTCAACGTTAGGTATGGCGAATGGATTGGTGAACAATGCAGGCGTTTTCTAGAAGGCTACGGGCTTAAACCTCAACTGATTGCGAGTCACGGGCATACTGTTTTTCACCAGCCGGAGAACCGTTTTACCTTACAGATTGGCAGCGGGGCAGCCATCGCAGCCGTCACCGGTATCACTACCATCTGCGATTTCAGAAGCCTTGATGTTGCCCTTGGCGGACAGGGTGCTCCGCTGGTACCCCTGGGTGACCGCCTGCTCTTTGGAAGTCATGCAGCCTGTATCAATCTGGGAGGTTTTGCCAACATTTCATTTCCCGACCACGGCAGACAAAAAGCCTTTGACATCTGCCCGGCAAATATCATCCTCAACAGGGTGGCTGCGAAGCTCGGCTATGCGATGGATGAATCAGGACACCTTGCGGCAAGTGGTACCATACATCCCATCCTGCTTGAAAATCTGAACATGCTTCCTTTCTACAGGCAAACCGGTCCCAGGTCACTCGGAAGGGAATGGACCGAAACTCAGATTATCCCTCTGCTGGAAGCCAGCGGAGCAGATCCTGTAACCCTTCTGTGCACTTTCACCGAACACATCGCCATGCAGACTGCAAAAGCAATTCCACATTCAAATTCAGGAACTGCGATCGTTACGGGCGGAGGAGCCCACAACACCTACCTTATCAGCCGTATTCAGGCATACACCAAAACAAAACTTCACCTGCCAGATAAACTGACCATCGACTTTAAAGAGGCTCTGATTTTCGCATTGCTTGGAACCCTCAGGTTCCTGAACAGGAATAACTGTCTGGCTGAAGTCACCGGCGCTGCTGCTGACAGTTCGGGTGGAGCCATCTACCTTCGCTGAAACCACGGGAAGAAATCCGAAAATTTAATTTTATTATGAACATGCGTTCATAATTAATCTTACCTTTGCAGCAATCATTTTATTGCTAACCCAATTCAACAGCCATGAAAATAGCACTTCCAAGCAACGACGGCACCACAGTTTCTGCACACTTCGGCCGTAGCCGCGGGTTTATCGTTTTCGAAACCGGCAATCAGCAGATCCTGAATGAAGAATACCGCGAGAACAAGGTAACCGGCCATGCACTGGGACACCATCACGACCATGATCACCACCATCAGCATGGGCAAAACAGTGAAAATCATTCACACTCTCATGCCGGAATCCTGGGCGTACTCGGCGATTGTGAAGCAGTAATTGCCGGCGGAATGGGGCATCGCCTTTATACCGACCTGATGGCTGCCGGTAAGAAAGTATATGTTACCAGAGAAAGCGATGCCCGCAAAGCTGCCGAATTACTGCTTAAAGACGATCTTGACCACAATCCGGATGTTTGTTGCCATCATTGAACGGATGTGGCAGGAATTTTGTGCCTTACCAGCATACCCGGCGAGTGATACAAGGGTAACCCGGAACCTCTGTCAATCAATCTGTTTAAAAAATGTCATCTACTTTTAAAAAACTGATCTTCAGTTTTATTACCGCATTGCTGTCCTCGCTTTACAGTCCGCTGATTGCTCAGAACCAGAACGATTCCATTGTTCGCCTTCCCATACTCGAAATCCGCGACAGCATGCCAGGCAGGTTAATCCGCGGGGCAGTGGTAACCTCAGAGAAGCTGAGCAGGTCAGGGATCAGTGATGTCGGTGAATTTCTTCGGGGTCAGCCCAACATAAGCGGCATCCGCAGAGGAGGTTACGCCATTGATCCGGTGATCCGCGGCTTCAGGTATTCCCAGCTCAATATCTTTCTCGACGAAGGATTCCGCATCGAAGGCGGCTGTCCGAACCGCATGGACCCGGTGCTTTCGCATATTGATCCGGAATTCATCAGCAGGCTCGAAGTTGTAAAAGGGCCATACCTGCTGGCCTATGGCCAGTCACCGGCCGCCAGCATCAGGGTGAGTACTTTTGAAACCCCATCAATCGGCAAGAAAGAAACCAGGGTAGTTTCCCTCACAGGGTTTGATTCAAACCGCAACGGATTCAGTCAGTTTCTGTCGGTTAAAAGCAGTGGCAGCAAAGCATACCTGAAGCTCAGTGCCGGACTTAAAAATTTTGGCAATTACTCTGATGGGAATGGTACCGAATGGAATTCAGAATTTCACAAAAGAAGCATTTCAGCGGAAACAGGGGTCAAAATCGCCGGCAATCAGATCCTGATGCTGAAATACACCGGTTCCTTCGGCCGGGATGTGCTCTTTCCAGCACTGGCCATGGATGAAATCGCCGACAATACAAACATCTTCTCGGGGATTTATACCAGGACCGATCCTGAAAGTCCGGAGAATCTGCTGAAGATATCTGCCTACCATACCCGTGTTTACCATGAAATGGACAACAGCTTCAGACCCCAGTATTCGCAGGTTGTTCCACCCTACACTGGGTTGATGCAGGGCATTGCCAGAGTAAACACACAAGCCACCGGTCTGCGGCTGATCACCACCTTAAAGAGGGGAAACAAACTGATCAGTGCAGGCATCGATGCCGGTTACACAGAGAAGGATGGCACCCGTAACATGAAAATGATTATGAACATGGAAGGGCAGGAAATGATCTCTGAAAAGGCGTTCAATCTCTGGAAGCAGTCCTGGATCATCAACACCGGCATATACGGAGGACTGAGTGAAAACATCGATCGCTTCAGTTATGAGCTCGGATTCAGGGCAGATGCCAATTTCAGCGATTCCGGCGATACCCTGAAAATAGTGAAAAGTGATGTAACCTGGTTCGAGGTGCAGCCTGTATCAGCCATCCTGTTTGGGGCTACTGCCAGCGGTTCCTACCGGATTTCTGAGAAAATAAAAGTTACGGCAGCCATTGCCAGAAGTGCACGGGCACCTGACCTTCAGGAAAGGTATATCAAATTTCTTGCTACCGGATATGATAAATACGATTACCTCGGCAATCCCGCCCTGAAACCAGAAATCAACTACCAGGCAGATCTGATTGCTGAATACCGCGATGAAAACAGCCTGGCTGCCGTCACATTATTCAGGTCAGATGTCCGGAATTACATCACCGGAACCCTCCTTCCGCCATCAGTTGCCAGACCGCTGAGTAACGGCGCTCCGGGCGTGAAACAGTTCAACAACCTCAGCAGGGCTGTTTTCTATGGGTTTGAAGCTGAGTACACACGCACTTTTTTTGAAAAACTGACCACTTCAGCGTCCGCAGGCACTACCCTTGCCTATTACCCGGAAATAGAAAAAATACTTCTTGAAAACGGCCAGGCCACGGGTACAATCGTATTGAAGAATGATCCGATAGCGGAGATCCCTCCCTTTGAAGCCATGGTCAGGGCCTCATACAGCCTCCGCTCAGGCAAATTGAAACCAGGCGTTTCCGTAAGGCTGGTTTCCGCGCAGAAACGTATTTCGGAAGCATCCTACGAAGAGGCCACCCCCGGCTTTGCTTTGCTGAATTTCTCTGTGGAGTATCAGCCCATCAAACCAGTCTTTATCACCTTCGGTGGCAACAACCTGCTGAACAAAGCCTACTACGAACACCTCAACAGAAAGATGGCCGGTAGTACCACGAAGCTGTATGAACCAGGCAGATCATTCTTTGTTAACCTGAAGATTGCCATTTAACCCGATGCGGATCCGGATGAGAAAAAAAACAATTGCATTCACGCTGAGCACCTCAATGATTCTGCTGACGTTGCTGCCAATGACCGGCTGCAGGGAAAACGGTGAAGAACAGGTCAAAACAGGTCTGACAATAGATTTCAGGCATGTGGTTGGCAATTCTACCCTGGTTTTCAACGCGATGAACTACACAAACGCCGCAGGAAACCCTTACGAAGTAACTGAAATCATGTACTTTATCTCCGATCTGAAGCTTTTTCACCACGATGGCAGGGTCATCTCTTTTTCGGAATGGGAAGATATCCATTATGTGGATACAAATTATCCTGAAACACAGAGCTGGAAAACAGAGAGCGATATTCCGGAGGGACAGTATGACAGCATCCGGTTTACATTCGGAATTTCGTCGGCAAAAAATCAATCATTTATGTTCGTAAACCCTCCGGAAGTCAACATGGCCTGGCCGGAAGTTCTTGGCGGCGGGTATCACTACCTCATGCTGAACGGCTGGTGGAACAACAGCGAAGGCGTCCGTTCGCCTTTTAATTTCCATCTGGGTATCGGACAGATTTATGAAAACAACTCCGGGAATGTAAACGACATAACCGGCTTCATCGACAACTCATTCATTGTTACTCCGGCGGGTACTTCCTTTAATATAGCAAAAGAAGCTCAGAACAAACTGGCACTTGTGATGGATGTGAACAGCTGGTTTGAGACTCCGGAGGTTTTTAACCTGGACTACTTCGGGGGAGCCATCATGCAAAACCAGGAAGCCATGCATGTGGGCTGCAGAAATGGCGCCGATGCCTTCCGGCTTGAATAACCGGTATGAAAGCCGCTTTTTACGAAGTAAATTCTGATTTTCACTACTGTCCGGGGTAAGCTCCAACAATCCCCTGAATCCATTGGCAGGGTAGGAATAGACAACGTTACGCCCCGCTGGGGCTTGCAATTTAGGTTAGATCGACATTACTATCAACCTTACGCTGCTCCGCAGCTTTAAAATAGTATCAAGGAGGTATAATAAATATAATCAATCAGTTGCAACAGGTAAAAAAAGTTACACCATAGAGTTTCGTTAATACTTCCTGGTGCCCAAAATTTAACCGGATAATTGTGACTGATTTTAAACTAATCAGCATTAGGATAATAATTTGTTTGCTTTGAACTGATTGATAAAAATGGATTATAGCCATTATTCAAAACAGGTATGTTACTTTCTTTTTTTGACAGCAAAATACGAAATCACTAACCTGTCTGCTTGGCTTAGTCAGGCAGGAAATCATCAACTTATTTATCTGATTTATAGCGATTCCTGCCTGTATGCTCAGGCAGACAGGTTGGTGGCTTGGGGTTTTGGTGTCAAGGTTTCTTTTATTCTAACCGGACAATAATGAATGAACCCACAAAAAAAGCAGGCATATGCCTGCTTTCTCACTTAAAATTCAGGAGTTTACCGATTGTATGGGCAATCCGGGCGCGGGCCATTGCCATCCCTGTAGCCCCTTCCGGCCTTACCCCTCCTGCCTTTCCTGTCACCATTCCCATCATTGAATCTTCCCTGCGGGCCACGTCTGTCGAAAACAGCCTTCTGCGCATCGGTCAGCAGAGCCCTGATTTCACGACGGTGGGCTTCACGTTCCTTCATGATGTCGCCACGCAGTTTTGATATTTCGTCGATGGTTTTGTCGATCGCTTTGGCATCCGGTTCATCGGCCAGCCTTAAGGTGGTCATTCTGGCTTCCTTTTCACCGATTTCTGCCCTGAGCAGGTCAACTTTACGGATATGCCTGGTTCTGAGTTGTTCAATCTGCTTGCTTTGTTCCGGAGTAAGGTCAGGGATAAATCCCATCCCCGGACCTCTGCCAGGCTGACCGGGACCCTGGGGCCCGCGCGGCGGATCCTGAGCAAGTAAAGGATTGTTGAGAAATGCGATCATCATCAATCCAAAGAAAATGACCGGTGCAATTGCTGTTAACTTTTTCATAGTAGTTGATTTATTGGGAGTTAAGATTAGTTTCTGCCATTCCGGTGCCGGTGTTGTTGTCCTTTCCCTTTGTTTCCCGGACCGCTGTCGCGTGAAAGGAGTTCCCGGTAGAAAAATACCAGTTTATCCTGCTGTTCGGGCTTTGCAATGGATTTTACCTCAATCAGGTGCTGAACTGTCAGATTTCTCACCCGTGCTTGTAAGGCACCGATGTCTGAATTAATCCTGCCCAGCCTTGTGGTATCGGGTGATTCCTGTAGAAGTTCCTGCAATGCCTCGTTGTTGAGTTGCCTGATCATGGCAAATACCGGATGTGCTTTCGACCTGAAACTTCGCCGTGAATCCAGAAACGCTTCCTGCTGCAGACTGTCGAATCCAAGTTCATCCATCAGAAACCCGGTTCCCCTGAATCCGGGATCACCCGGCAATACGCCTTCCTCTGTTTGATCAGCTGCCGGTTGCCTTAGAGCGACCTGCTTCATGTTAACCATCACTGTAATAACAGCGGCGAGATTCACCAGGGTGAGAATCACCATGATGATCAGGAAGATTCTCAGGCGGCTATTCTGTATCATCGGATTCAGCATTAAAGTTAAGGTAGTTTTCGAGGGCCATATCTGTGGCATCGGTAAGGTTCAGATCGGCGGCATAGGACTGAATGTAATCAGCGCGAAGGAGTTCGGGATTGACACCGCTGGAAGCATTGGCAGGAATAATCGTGGTAAACAGGCGGCCTCCCAGCCATACACCCAGCAACACAGCCGCAGCTGCAGCAGACAGCCCTGGCGCAAAACGCAGCAATGGCGCTACGCTGTGTGATTTCAGCTCTTTGTGTGTTTTTCCTGATTTCTCCCCGGTAAAAAGTTTGTCGTAAAAATCGGGATCCGGCAACCGCTTACGGTCAGCGAAGCTAGTTTCATAATCCGCTGAACACTTCTGATGAAAACTGCGACAGGCAGCACAAACTACTGTATGCGCATTTAGTTCATCATCCGGCTGAAGAACGGAACCGGAAAATACCCGGTCAATGATCAGTCTTTCTGCCTCTGCACAATTCATTGTTGGTTTGTTTTGAGTTTTGACACCGTCTGTCCTCATAACTTGCGCCCTTCCATTAAAAATAATAGTGTTTCAGCTTTTTCTGCATTCCAAGCCTTGCCCGGTGAATCAGTGATTCTACCGCCGACAGGCTGAGCTGCATGACTTCCGCAACTTCTGCATACGACAAATCCTCCATCTTATTCAGGGTAAATGCTATCCGCTGGTTTTCCGGCAATGACTCCAATGCCTCACCGATCACCGACTTTTGTTCCCTGTTCTTCAATCTGCCATCTGTAGTATCACCACTCATTTCAAATTCCTGACTATTGCTCCCTGATGGACCGGGATCAAATACCGCACTGAGCTCCTGCCAGAACCGGCGTTTCCTGTTGTTGCGGATATAATTAAGGGATCTGTTTACAGCAATGCGGTAAAGCCAGGTACTGATCTTCGCATCTCCCCTGAACCTGCCGGCATTCCGGAAGGCTTCGAGAAAGACTTCCTGGGCCACATCTTCCGCGTCGTGTCTGTTACGGATGAAACTGTAACAGACATTGTAAACCAGTAACTGATACTGATCGGCAAAGCGGCGTCCTGAAACGGGATCACCCTCAGCAACCATTTTCATCAGTTCAGCATCTGCCATAAGCAAGCGGATAGTTTATTGTAAAAATATAGTGTATTTGACACCATTGTCATGAAAACTTGTGTTATCCCACAAAAAAAATTCCGTTCAGGTTCCGGCTCACTTCTCCGGTTGATCAGCTGATGTCCGCAGTTAACCGGGTCACTCAGAAACTCTGGTCACCAAATACTTTTTTCAGGAAAAATGAGTTAACTATTAACAAACGGCTGTTGATAGTTTTTCCGGCCGGCAAAAAGCCCGTTGGCCGAATAAGCCTAATTTTACCATGCATTAAACCAAACACTATGATTTCCGGAATTCTTCTGCAGATTACCCAGCCTTCCACTGTGCTGAACGACACCATTACTCAGGCCGCTGCCCAGGCACCTCAGCCAACAGAGATCAGTCTGTCGGTGTGGGAATTGTCCCTGAAAGGGGGATGGATTATGCTGCCCATCGCCATCATGTCGGTTATCGCTGTTTATATCTTCATTGAAAGGTATATCGTAATTAACCGTGCAGCGAAGGATGAACAGAATTTTATGAACAACATCCGCGACTTTATTCATAACGGGCGGATAGATTCTGCTTTGTCGCTTTGCAAAAACAACCGCACCCCCATAGCGCGGATGATAGAAAAAGGCATAATCCGCATCGGAAAACCGCTCAACGACATCAATGCTGCCATTGAAACGGTTGGAAAACTGGAAGTTGCCAAACTTGAAAAGAACCTTGCAGCGCTGGCCACCATTTCAGGAGCTGCTCCCATGCTTGGATTCCTCGGCACTGTTGCAGGAATGGTCAGGGCATTTTACGACATGTCGATGGCCGGAAACAACATTGACATTGCCCTGCTGTCAGGGGGCATCTATCAGGCGATGATCACCACGGTTGCCGGTCTGATCGTTGGTATTCTCGGCTACCTCTGCTACAACATTCTGGTTGCCAGGGTTGAAAAGGTTGTTTTCATCCTCGAGGCCAGGGCAACCGAATTCATGGATCTTCTCCACGAACCAGCCTGAGTCAGCAGCACAGATTTCTCAAACAACACATAAACGATGGCTATTAAAACCCGCAATAAGATCAACTCAAGCTTCAGCATGGCCTCCATGTCTGACCTGGTTTTTCTTCTCCTGATCTTTTTTATGCTGACTTCCACGCTGGTAAGCCCGAACGCCATCAAGCTGCTGCTGCCATCCAGCAACAGCAAAACCATGGCCAAGCAATCGCTGACAGTCTACATCGACAGCAATTACAGCTATTTTGTTGAAGAAGAACCTGTTACACCGGAATTCCTGACTGAAACCATCGGTAATAAGCTTTCAGGAGATGCTGAAGCTTCGGTGGTTCTGCGGGCAGATCAGAGTGTTCCGGTTCAGTATGTGGTAACCCTGATTGATGCAGTGAATCAGGTGAACGACTTAACCGGCTCGAAACACAAGGTGATTCTTGCAACCAAACCATTGAAATAAACAGTTGAAATCCGCCTGATTGGCAGGATTTTTGAAAACCCTTCAGAAAAGCATTTTGAAAACGGACAAGGACGACATAAAGGGACTGATAGGCACCATCCTCTTCCATGCGCTGCTGGTGGGTGGTTTGCTGCTCATGGCGCTCAGAACACCACTTCCCCTGCCGGAAGAGGCCGGGGTTGAAGTCAATCTGGGAAATTCTGAGGATGGAATGGGAGAAATTCAACCGGAGCAGCTTTCAGCGGGAGGGGAAGTGTCGCCACCTGCCAACAGTGCTGCTGACGAAGAAATTGTGAGTGAGAATACCGAAGAAACACCGGCCATTCAACCGGTGAAGAAAGAAAAGCCCCAGCCTGCAGCAAAACCTGAAACAAAACCTGCTGTGAAGCCGGAGGTGAAACCCGCTCCCCAACCGGTGACCAATCCCAACGCCATCTACAAAGGCAAGCAAGGCGGTAACAGTGGCCGCAATCAGGGCATCAGCGGCAAGCCTGGTGATCAGGGCCGGCCCGATGGCACCCCGGGTTCTGACAACTATGACGGTGCCGGAGGAAATGGGAATGGCGTATCCTTCAGTCTGGCCGGGCGGAGTTCCAGACAACTGCCACCGCCGAACAAGAATTTTACCGAAAAAGGTACCGTGGTCGTCACCATCTATGTGAACCGTTCCGGATCGGTAACCCGCGTAATTGCAGGTACAAAAGGCTCAACCACCTCCAATCTTCAGCTGCTTCAGCTTGCCGAACAGGCAGCCCGGCAGGCAAAATTCAGCCCGAAGGAAGATGCCCCCGAAGAACAGAAAGGTTCAATCACCTATATCTTTGAATTAAACTGACCCTTTTGATTCATGAATTACCAAGAAACGCTGGAATATCTCTACAGCAGGTTTCCGACATTTCATCTAACGGGAGGCAGTGCCTATAAAGCCGGTCTTGAAAACACCCTTGAAATCGGAAGGCTCACCGGCAATCCTCACCTCAGTTTTAAAACCATCCACATAGCCGGAACCAATGGCAAAGGCTCTGTTTCGCATATGCTGGCTTCCATCCTGCAGGAATCCGGGTTCAGAACGGCGCTTTTCACCTCGCCACACCTGAAAGATTTCAGGGAACGGGTAAAAGTGAACGGAGCAATGGTTAGCGAAGCTTTTGTTTGCCAGTTTGTTGAACAATATAAAAAGGATTTTGAGCGCATAGAGCCTTCCTTTTTTGAAATGAGCTTCGGATTGGCCATGAGCTGGTTTAAGCTTCAGGGTGCAGAAATTGCCGTGATTGAAACCGGAATGGGAGGCCGGCTGGACTCCACCAATGTGGTAAAACCCCTGTTGTCGGTGATCACCAACATCGGCCTGGATCACACAAAGTTTCTCGGCTCAGGCATTGCTGAAATCGCTTCCGAAAAGGCCGGTATTATCAAACAGAATACTCCTGTCATAATCGGCGAAACCCACCTGGAATCAGCTCCTGTCTTCCGGGCTACGGCAGCTGCTTTGAATGCAGAACTTGTGTTTGCCGATGAAACCGTTCAGAGTTCGGCAATCAGGGCAGATTCAGCAGCCGAACTGCTTTCGTTGACTTCCAGGATGGGAGCTCAGGAATTCAGGATTCATTGTCCGCTTACCGGCAGTTATCAGCTGAAAAATGTGGCTACCGTTTTATGCGCCTGTCTGAAGCTGCAGGAGGTAATTCCCCCGTTTGGCCGGCTTGAGATTGAAAAAGGGATCAGAAACACCCTGAAAAACACCCGCCTGCAGGGTCGCTGGCAGATATTAAGTCATAAACCGCTTGTTATCTGTGACATAGCGCACAACCCGCACGGATTGGAACCGGTGGTGAATCAGATACTGGCGCAGGAATACACGAAACTGCACATCGTGATCGGCGTGGTGAATGACAAAGATATTGAAGGAATGCTGAGACTTTTGCCGCAGAATGCTACCTACTATTTCTGCAAAGCAGCCATTCCCAGAGGGCTGGATGCGCTGCTGCTACAGAAAGAAGGGGTAAAATACGGGCTGAAGGGAGATTGCTACAGCTCAGTCAGTTCAGCCCTGGAAGCAGCAAAAAAGTATGCCACTGCAGATGACCTGATCTTTATCGGCGGCAGTGCGTTTACCGTGGCCGAGATTCTTTGATGATTACCCTCCGGTGATCAGGTGAAGCACCATCACTTCATCTCCGTCGGTTACCATTCTCTTTTCGTATTCATGACGCCTTACCAGTTCGGCATTTATTTTCACAACCAGCATTTTAAATGTAAAATTCTTGGCAGCAAGCAATTCAGTAACCGTCATCTGGTCACCTTCGAAAAATTCTTCCCTGTTATTCAGTATAATTTTCATCCCTGGCTTCATTAATGTTTTGCTTCATTCCCTGCTTCTGGCGTGAAATCCTTCAACAGGATATTCAGCACTTCATTGGCCTGCATATTCGCCACCAACCCAACCCTGGGGGCCAGCACCGGAAGTGTATCTGAGACCTCGGATACTTCATCGCCACAGACAATCAGGTTACCTGAAGTGCGGCAATGGATCAGATCAGAATTTCCCCAGCCTGCCATCCCGATGCCGGTAACCAGGTATTTTCCGGGAAGCTGAAGATGAACCGTCTCGATGATCATATGCTTCATTTCGGCTTTATCGAAAGCCTCTACGATCACATCACATCCGGCAAAAAGCTCCACCACATCCGACACACAGAGTTTCATATCAAAAGCCTTAACCGTAACGTCCGGATTGATCCTGAGGATGTTCTCGCGCAGGGCATGCACTTTCAGCCGGCCTATCTGGTCGTGGAAGTAATATTGCCTGTTGAGGTTTCTGGAGGTTACAATATCAAAATCAGCGATGATCAGCTTGCCTACGCCACAACGGGCCAGAGCGACTGCACAGTTTGAGCCCAGACCTCCGCAACCAGCAATGCCAACGGTAAACCGGCTGAGATAGTTACTGATCTGTTCAGGTAAGTTCGCAGACATAGTGCTTCGTGTTACTGCTGGTTTAATGCAAAAATAGAAAAATTAGCCCCGAATCCATCAGGCCCCGATATTTTATGTTCAATCAGGTCTTGTTTCAGAACTGATTCCCGCAAAATTCAAGCCCCGGTATTTATAAAATACTGCATTTCAATATGCATTATGAAAGAACATTCATATCGCTATTTTTCAGACATTTATATTTTGAAGGTAGTAAAACTTTGTACATTTGTGAACGCGTTCACAACAACAAACCAACCCTTTTTGACCTATGAACACCGAAGAAATCAACAAAGCGCTGAAACTTGTCAAACAGTATCAATACACACTGGCTCCGGTAATCCGGGGCTACAACAACCGTACGTTATACATCAACGTTACCGACAACAGCATTCAGGAGAAGCCGGTCAGCCAGCAGATGAAAGAGAAATTCATCGGGGGCAAAGGATTCGGCCTCAGGCTTTTGTGGGATGCCACGAAACCAACAACCAAATGGAATGACCCGGACAATGAGATTGTGATCGGAATGGGCCCGATCTGTGGGATTACCCAGTATTCGGGTACTGGAAAATCACTTGTAGTTACCATTTCACCACAGACCGACATCGTGATCGACAGTAATGTGGGTGGTTATTTTGGACCCTTCCTGAAGTTTGCCGGTTTTGACGCCCTGGAGCTTCAGGGAAAAACCGACAGGGATGTGGTGATATTTATCGATGAAACCCGCGGAATGATTGAGGTATATGAAACCGTTTCGCTCCCTGAAGACAGTCACCTGCTCGCTGAAAAACTTACGGAGATTTTTGCTGATGAAGAAAGCGGACGAAAGAATGTTTCGGTGGTATCGGCAGGCACTGCTGCCAGGCATTCACTCATCGGGATGCTTAATTTCAGTTTCTTCGACTCAAAACGTAAGGTTACCCGGTTGAAACAGGCCGGTCGCGGTGGAATAGGCACGGTTTTCATTGATAAAGGAATCAGGGCACTGGTTTCAAAAACCAGCGGTATCAAAGGGAACCTCAACAATGTTGTGGATCTTGAGGCGATTATGGCCCGTGGGCGTAACTTCAACCGCGAAATGCGGGAGCTCGACGACAGTCAGGCCGAAATGAGGACAAAAGGCACGGCCCACCTTACCAATGTGATGAATGACTATGATCTGCTGCCTACCAACAATTTCAAGTTCGGCAGTCATCCCGATGCAGCTAAAATCCATTCAGAGATTTACAAGGAAAGATTTACCCAGGGGGTTCCCGACGGCTGCTGGATCGGCTGTAATATGTCATGCGCCAAAGGAGTAGATCATTATCAGCTGCGTTCAGGTCCTTATGCCGGTTCCAAAGTCATTGTGGATGGTCCGGAATATGAAACGGCATCATCACTTGGCTCGTGTGCCGGAATTTTCAACCCGGATTTCACCATTGAAGCCAACTTTTACTGCGATACCTATGGCATCTGCACCATCTCATGGGGTACCATCCTCGGATTCGTGATGGAGTGTTATGAAGCCGGGGTTCTGAATAAAGAACGCACCGGTGGCCTTGAACTCAACTTCGGCAATGCCGACGGGGCTATGGAGCTGCTGCATCAGCTTTCCCGCGGTGAAGGTTTCGGAAAAATTGCCGGACTGGGTGTACGCAAAATGAAGGAAATGTTCATTGAAAAAGGCTGGGGCGATCCCCAGTTCCTTCAGGACATCGGAATGGAGAACAAAGGACTTGAGTATTCACAGTACATTTCAAAGGAATCGCTGGCACAGCAGGGCGGATATGCCATGACCAATAAAGGTCCGCAGCACGATGAAGCCTGGCTGATCTTTATGGACATGGTAAACAACCAGATACCAACCTTTGAGAACAAGGCAGAGGCACTGCACTATTTCCCGATGTTCCGCACCTGGTTCGGACTGCAGGGATTGTGCAAGCTTCCCTGGAATGACGTTGAACCCGAAAGCAATGCCCTGAGTGACGAACCCGCCAAGGTTCCCGAACATGTCGACAATTATGTAACCATTTACAACGCGGTTACCGGCGAAAACATTGACAAGTATGAGATCATCAGGCAATCGGAGCGCGTTTACAACTTCCAGCGGATCTTCAACATCAGACGTGGCTACGGCCTCAGGAAACACGATGCCCAGCCCTACCGCGCTGCCGGCCCTGTTACCGAAGAGGAATACCTGTCACGTCAGGAACGTTATGACAAACAACTTGCCGAACTGATGAACCTCGACCCGGCGAAGATGACCCTGAAAGAGAAGATGGATGCCACCCGCAAATACCGCGAAAACAGGTATGAGCAGTTGCTCGATGCCGTTTATTTCAGAAGGGGATGGACCAGCAACGGGGTTCCGAAGATTGAACACCTGAAGAAACTCGGCATGGATCTGCCCGAGCTGATTGAAGTGGTGGAACCGCTTCAGTAGTAACGGGAATGAATAACTTTGGGTCTGTCCGGGAAGCAATAAATTGTACATATTTCGACTCCGCTCAATATGACAATTTATTGATAATCAGATGTCAGACTTCGTTCCGTCAGGAATCGGAACGGAGCCAGATCTGATTTCAAAGCCAGCCACTTTTAATTAATGACATTTATCATCCCGCATAAACGGGTACCTGAAGTCGGTAGGTGGCAGCAAGGTCTCCTTGATGGTACGCGGGCTGGTCCAGCGCAGCAGGTTGAGGTGACTGCCCGCCTTGTCGTTGGTTCCCGATTGCCTTGATCCGCCGAAGGGTTGCTGACCTACTACAGCACCGGTTGGTTTATCGTTGAAATACAGATTTCCAGCTGCGTATTTCAGTGCCTGACTGGCCTGGTCGAGAACGTGCCTGTCGCTGGCGAAGATTGCTCCTGTGAGGGCGTAAGGGGAGGTTTCATCAACCAGGGTGAGTACATCTTCAAAATCCTTTTCCGGGTAAACATGCACGGTGAGCAGGGGCCCGAAGATCTCTTCTTCCATGGTGACAAAGTGGGGGTTGCTTGTTTCAACAATGGTTGGTTCAATGAAATAACCTTTCGATTTATCGCCCTTGCCCCCAAATACCACTTTTGCTTCATTCGATTGATTGACCTTATCGATATAACGCATGATGTTGTCGAAAGAGGCTTCACTGATTACTGCATTCATGAAATTGGAGAAGTCCCTGACATCCCCCAGGGTAACTTCCGACAGCATCTCTCCTACCCTGCGCTTAACAGCCGGCCAGAGGTTGTCGGGGATATAAGCCCTGGAGGCGGCAGAGCATTTCTGCCCCTGATATTCAAAAGCCCCCCTGACAATGGCCGTTGCAACTTCATCTACTCCGGCCGATGCGTGCACAAGGATAAAGTCTTTGCCTCCGGTTTCACCAACAATTTTCGGATAGGACTTGTAGTTACGCAGGTTCTGTGCGGCCATTCCCCATAGCCTGTTGAAGGTTATGTTGGACCCGGTAAAATGCAGTCCTGCAAAAAGCCTGTCCGAAAAAACAGCATTCCCGATTTCAGGACCATCGCCCGGAATAAAATTGACCACGCCATCCGGAAGGCCGGCCTCTTTATAGATTTCCATCAGCACATAATTCGAGAGAATAGAGGTGGTGGCCGGTTTCCAGAGCAGGGTATTGCCCATCAGAGCCGGTGACATATTGAGGTTGGAGGCTATAGCGGTGAAATTGAAGGGTGTCAGCGAGAAGATAAAACCTTCAATGGGCCGGTACTCAATACGGTTGATAAAACCGGGATCGGAATGGGGCTGTTCGTTGTAGATATCTGAGATGTAATGCGCGTTGAACCGCAGAAAGTCAATGGTTTCGCAGGCACTGTCTATTTCTGCCTGGAAAGCATTCTTGCTCTGCCCCAGCATGGTAGCGGCATTCAGGCGTGCTCTGTACTTTTTGGCAATCAGTTCAGCAATCTTCAGGGTAACCGACACCCTTTCGACGTATGAAAATGACTCCCACAACCGGTGGGCTTTCTGTGAAGCTTCCACAGCCATTTTTACTTCTTTGGCTCCTGCTTTATGGTACCTGCCAAGGATATGACCGTGGTCATGGGGCATACGGACTTCTTCTGTGATTCCTGTCCGGATCTCCTTTCCGCCGATGATCAGCGGAATGTCGAGTTGCTGCGACGACATCAGATCAAGCTCGGCTTGCAGTTCTTTGCGCTCCCTCGTTCCGGGTGAGTAGGATTTCACCGGCTCGTTGGCCGGATAATCAAAAGTAAAAATGGCATTGTTCATAATAGAAGCAAGATTATTGGTAAGGTTTGTAAAGGCTCGTTAAACAAGCAGACCCCTGGTTTGTTCACTGAAAATCCCGGTATAATCGCTGTAAGCAACTAAAAATGAATACTATGAAATTCTACCGAAAGGAAAGGTAGTATGTAATCTCCTGCCCACTATTGGACAACAGTAATTTATATTCACTATAAGCTGAGAATCTCTGTGTAACTCTGTGTCTCATTTGTGAACCTCTGTGTAACATTTTTAATTTCACTGATTAAAATTGAGAACCAGAGAGACCCACCGAATTTATAATTATCACGGTTGTCCGGTAAAACTCTCAGATAACCATTGGCGGGCCTGTCTCCCGGGCAATCAATCAGGAAAGCCTGCTTGTTTGCTTGTGCCGACAAGCAGACAAGCACCAATGACAGATTTAACTAACGACCACAGTATGTTTGAATTAGCAAAACACTGTTTGCGCGCGTTTTATCTTCTGACCTGTCTGCATGGGCAAACAGGCAGGCGCGTGCAAACGGCTTATGAATGATAAATGGTGCAACCTCTGTCATCTGCACATTATGCTCAATTTTTTTTGGAATGAACCCTCAGAATGACTTTAAATTACAAGGTTTTTCAAGGAAGGGGTATTGGTTTGTATGCTGAAAACGTTTAGGTTTGTGGAATAAAATAAAACGATCAGGTTATGTTTAAAACAAATGAATACTTCGATGGCAAGGTAAAATCCATTGCTTTTGAAACACCAGAAGGCCCTGCCACAGTGGGCGTAATGGCTGCGGGTGACTATGAATTCGGCACTTCCACCGTTGAATACATGACGGTGATATCCGGGGAGATGGAAGTGATGCTTCCGGACGAAAACGAATGGAAAGCCTACAGGCCTTTTGACACATTTATTGTTCCCGCCGGGGTAAAGTTTAAAGTGAGGATGCAGGGCGACACCTCTTATCGTTGTCTTTACCGGTAGGCGATTATATTTCCGCTGTTTTTTAACACTCCGTCTTATGGAAGCCAAAAAGTTCAATAACCTCAGGGTCGATTATAAAATATGGTTTACCGATGAATCAGGCAACGGATTGCTGGGCGATGGAAAGTGGAAAATCCTGAAAACCATCGATGAAACCGGTTCGCTTACCGCAGCCTGCGACAAGCTGGGAATAACCTACCGCAGAACCTGGAACGATCTGAAAAGCATTGAAAAACGCCTCGGCTTCTCACTGCTGGAGAAGACCCGCGGAGGCGCTGACGGGGGTAGCTCAACCTTAACTGTTGAAGGGCAAAGACTGATAAAGGCCTTTGACAATTTCCATAAAAAAATGGACCTGCAGATGCAGGAGCAGTTTAAGATACTGATAATGGAATTAAACAACAATGAGAAAACCTGATTTGCTATGGCTGAGCCTGGTTGGATTGTTCCTGTTGCTGGCCAGTCAGGGTTGTAACCCCAAAAAGCAATCTCCTGCCGGTGAGCTGAGCGGAGAACTCATTGTTTTTCATGCCGGCAGCCTTTCTGTCCCCTTCAAAGAACTGGCTGATTCCTTCATGGTCATTCATCCCGGGGTGAAGGTCCTCACCGAATCGGCAGGAAGCCTGGCTTCAATCCGGAAAATTACCGACCTCAAAAAGCCCTGCGATCTGCTGGCCTCAGCAGATTTCACCCTGATTGATCAGTTAATGATTCCGGAATATGCAAGCTGGAACCTTCAGTTTGCCGGAAATGAGCTGGCCGTTGTTTATCAGCCGCAATCAGCCTATGCAGCAGAAATCAATGCCGGAAACTGGCACCGGATTCTTTTACTTCCCGGGGTTAAGACAGGCCGGTCAGATCCGGATTCTGACCCCTGCGGGTACCGCACCGTGCTGAGCCTCAAACTTGCTTCGACATATTATCAGAAGGCCGATCTTTATAAGGAAATGATGAATAAAGACAAGCAATACATCAGGCCGAAGGAGGTTGATCTGCTGGCATTGCTTGAGTCAGGTACCATTGATTACATTTTTATCTACAAATCGGTAGCCCTGCAGCACAAACTGCCTTTTGTTGAATTGCCTCCTGAAATCAACCTGGGCAGTTACGATCAGCGTGAATTTTACAGCACAGTGTCGACACAGGTTGCCGGCAACACCCCCGATGAAAAGATTACGGTAAAAGGAGAACCCATGATTTACGGAATTACCGTTCCTGAAAAAGCACCAAACAAAAAAGCCGCTCTTGCGTTTATAGAGCTTCTGATGGGGCCAACCGGAAAACAGATTCTGATGAGATCAGGACAAACTCCGCTCAGTCCCCGTACAAGTCAGAAAACCATCCGACTGCCGGAAACATTGAAAAATCTGGTCAGGGAGTAAAAGTCGGGTTAAATTTCAAATTTAATTTTTATTCAGGCTTGTCCTTTGGGGCGGGCATAACATTTGCAACCAATCCGGAGGCAGAAACATGAGAAATTTATGATGAATTTACAAATTGTTCATGACTATGCTACCTTTTCTGATAATCTGATTAACACCCACCTTAAAGGACGGGTCGATTCACAGAGTATAACAGGATTAAAACAGATTCTGAAACCCGTAAATTAATTTCAAATGGAGACACAAATCAGGGGCTTCCTGAGTCAACTTGGCATAGAACAAGTGAACAACGGAGCCACCTCAGGAACAATCTGGCATTCAACCAAAGGGAAACCCATATCCTCCTATTCACCGGCTGATGGCCGGCTGATTGCTACAATAAATCAGGCTACCTGGGATGACTATGAAGTGATCATGGGCAGGGCAACCGAAGCATTCAAAGAGTGGCGCATGGTTCCGGCCCCCAAAAGAGGGGAAATTGTGCGACAGATCGGGAACCGGCTCCGGGAGTTCAAGGAACCCCTCGGATCGCTGGTATCATACGAGATGGGAAAAGTTTATCAGGAAGGTCTTGGCGAAGTCCAGGAGATGATTGACATTGCCGACTTTGCTGTCGGGCTTTCTCGGCAGTTGTATGGTTTCACCATGCATTCGGAACGCGAACGCCACCGGATGTATGATCAGTATCACCCGCTTGGTGTTGTTGGTGTTATATCGGCCTTCAATTTCCCGGTGGCCGTTTGGGCTTGGAATGCCATGCTGGCCATGGTGTGCGGTGACGTGGTCGTGTGGAAACCTTCCTCCAAGGTAATGCTGAGCGCTTTGGCTGTGCATAAAATCATAGAAAAAGTGCTGGCAGAAAATAAAGTACCCGAAGGTGTGCTGAACCTTGTTGCCGGCAGTTCACAATATATCGGCGATGACTTCCTGGCCGACAGGCGCATCCCCCTGATCTCTGTTACAGGTTCAACCAGGGTAGGCCGTCACGTGAGTAAGATCGTCGGCGAAAGGCTCGGAAGAAGTATCCTTGAGCTCGGCGGAAACAATGCCATTGTGGTTTCTCAATACGGGAACCTCAACATGGCTTTGAGGGCCAGCCTTTTCGGGGCAGTAGCTACCTCGGGGCAGCGTTGCACCTCTACCCGTCGTTTGCTGATTCATGATTGTATCTTCGACAAATTCACCGACAAACTGATAACCGCCTACAAGCAGCTCAGGATCGGCCATCCGCTTGACGCTGAAACCGTGGTTGGCCCTCTGGTAGATCAGGATGCAGTGAAGAATTTCGTGGCTGCACAACAACAGATCGTTGCCGAAGGAGGGAAAATCCTTTACGGAGGCCAGGTACTTGAAGGCCCCGGTTTTGAATCGGGCTGTTATGTTGTTCCCTGTATTGCAGAAGTGGAAAATCACTTTAAAATCGTGCAGGAAGAAACCTTCGCGCCGATTCTTTATGTGATCAAGTACAAATCGCTTGACGAAGCCATTGAACTGCACAACGCCGTACCCCAGGGTTTATCATCTGCTATTTTTTCGAAAAACATCCTCGAAACAGAGAAATTCCTTTCACACGAGGGCTCCGATTGCGGCATCGCCAATGTGAACATTGCGACCAACGGCGCTGAAATCGGTGGAGCCTTCGGTGGCGAAAAAGATACCGGTGGTGGCCGCGAATCAGGGTCAGATGCCTGGAAAGCCTATATGCGCAGGCAAACCAATACCATCAATTTTTCTACAGAGCTGCCATTGGCCCAGGGCATTAAGTTTGATGCCTTTGATGATTAAACGATTTATAACCTTTTTCTTTGAGAAGGGATTTAAAGAAGTCTGAAGTCGGAAGTCAGAGGTCAGCAGTCAGATAGAAGATGAAGTAAGATGTAAGAAATCATTGCGTCTTTGCGCCTGCCCACCGAAATGTAGTGCAGGCGGGTCTTTGCTTGCCTGTATGCACAGGCAAACAGGCCTGCCTGTATGCACAGGCAAACAGGCCTGCCTGTATGCACAGGCAGACAGGCGTGAGTCCTTTAAAGCGGCAATCTGAGGTCAGAGGTCGGAAATCAGATAGAAGATGAAGTAAGAGGTAAGAACTCTAAACTTTGTTTTATGCGTAACATCGGAATTGCGTATGAGATTACCGGATAACATTGAAACAAAACAGTTAATTAATGCGTTGTGCGGTTGAAAACTTAATTAATTGAATGTCTGGCTAAGCGAAGCCGAAGCCATGTTTCGACTACGCCTGCTTGTATGCTTGAGGCAACAAGCAGACAAGCTCAACATGACATCGACTACGCTCAATATGACTCATTGTAAGTATTTTAGCAATTCAACCGCACACCAGGTTTAATTACTGTTGATCATGTTGATTTCTGACAATCAAATGTTTCTTTTACATTTGCAGAAAAGATGATGCAGCGTGCATTGTTTACTTTTCAGAATTCAGCCAAACAGTTTGAACCGCTTTTCAGATGAAGAATCTGTTTCAAAAAATAAAGCAGCGTTTCAACTCCGGTCACAGCCGGAGTGTGAAGGCCCGGAAGCAGATTCTGTTCTCCTTTGTCATTAAGTCGGTCAGTATTCTGATCGGTTTTGTGTTTGTGCCCCTGCTTTATCACAATATGGGGGCTGCTGAATATGGGATCTGGCTAACGCTGAGCTCCATTATCGTTTGGGTAAGTTATTTCGATATCGGACTGGGTAACGGTCTCCGGAACAGGTTCGCAGAATCACTTGCCAGAAATGAACACCAGCTGGCCAGGGTTTATGTGAGTACAACCTACGCGGGACTGAGCATTATCTTTGCTATCTTTTTCCTGATTTTCCTTGCAGTTAATCCCTTTCTGAACTGGCATGAATTGCTGAAAGCCCCTCCTGCCCTTGAAAAAGAACTAAATATTCTTGTCGTTATTACCGTTGCTCTTTTTTTAGTCCGGTTCACGCTCAAGCTGATCACCATGATTTTGTCGGCTGATCAGAAAACTGCCATCAGCAATCTGTTTGATCCTTTATCAAATCTTGTTGCCCTGCTGGTTATTCTGGTGCTCATCGCTTTCTCAGCCAGTTCGCTGCTGAACCTCGGAATCGTGCTCGGGGCGGCTCCTGTCGTTGTTTTGCTGGGTGCTTCCTTCTACTTTTTCAGAACAACCTACAAAGCCTACAGACCCTCGTTTAAACTTATCAAATTTGAGCACTTCAAAGACCTCACCGGACTGGGGGTCAAGTTCTTCATCATTCAGGTCACGGTGGTGATCATCATGTCAACCAACAATTTCATCATCACCCAGGTTTCAGGACCTGAGGCTGTTGCATCCTATAACATTGCCTATAAGTACTTCGGCCTGGTACTCATGTTGTTCACTATTATTACAAATACCTATTGGTCGGCCTATACAGAAGCGTATATCAAGAAAGATTTTGCCTGGATAAAACGGGTTACCGGTAATCTTGTCAAAGGCTGGGGAGGTATCCTGTTGCTGCTGGCCTTCCTGCTTTTGATCGACGACTGGTTTTACCGCTTATGGGTGGGGCCGGAGGTACAGATTTCTTTTCAGTTGTCATCCATCACTGCACTTTTTATCGGAATCTATATCTGGTACACCATTTTTATCTATTTCATTAACGGTACAGGAAAAATAACCCTGCAGTTGTATGTTTCTGTGGCAGTGGCTATTCTCAATATTCCGATTTCATTGTTCTTTGCCAGTTATCTCGGCATGGGATCAGCAGGAGTCATTCTCGGGTCTTGCGTTACCTACCTTCCCGGAGCTATCATTGCTCCTTTGCAGTACTACAGAATCATCAACGGAAAAGACTCCGGAATCTGGGGTAAATAGTGAAATAATTACAGGATTTTGTTGCAAATGGCCGGGAATATTAAATTTCCACGGTCATTTCAGGTTATTAATCAGATTTTAATATATTTGAAGACATAACGACATCCAAAATATACGATTGTCTGATGAGAAGATTTAAGGAGTACCTTAAATTGCTGCTGGTAATTTTCTGGCCGGGAATGATCAAAAAAAGATCTTACAGACTTCTGGAAAATATCAGCTGGAGCAACCCGCCCGAAGAAGAAGCCGAAATTCTGCTCATGCCCTTTTTCCTGAATCAGAACAGCACTTTTTTCGATGTCGGAGCCAACAAGGGTCTCTATACCCGATCTGCCGAAAAACTGATAAACCCCTCCAATATTTATTCTTTTGAGCCTATTCCTGAACTGTGTTTCTCACTCAGAAGAATGTTCCGCAAATCAAACATTCACCGGATCGCCCTTTCAGATGAGGAAGGAACTGTCAGGTTCAAGATTCCCTTTATCGGAGACATACAATACAAGAGCAGAGGTAAACTCAATACCGGCTTTATGGAAGAAGGCGAAACCAGGGCGAGAATCATCCAGGTGAATGTTTCCACACTCGACAGGTTTGCAGCTTTGAATAATATATCAGGTATCGACCTGATTAAAATTGACGTAGAAGGGCATGAACTCAGGGTTATAAGGGGAGCCATTGCAACGCTGAAAAAAAATGCAGCCTGTTCTTCAGATCGAGATTGAGCAGCGGCATCATTCCTCCCCGATAGAAGACATTATTGAAGAAATTGAAAAAATCGGCTATACCTGTCATTATCTCGACCCCGAAAAAAAAGCGCTCAGGCAACTCAAAGAAGGAGCTGAACATCTTCAGTCAAAAGACTATTTTAAAACCAGGAAATACATACACAATTTTATTTTCATCCCATCCGATCCGGACTGGCATGGTAAAATAACTGCAATAAACCAGAAACTTGCAGATCAGTTGTAGCAGGCTGATTAACTGAGTCTTGCCATAGTTTTGCAAAGAATCAGGAGCACTGCGAAAAGCAGCTCTTGAATAAGGAAACAGGGCAATTCAAAAATACCATAACCGGATTGAGACCCCGCTTCAGAACCAGCGACGAAATCAGCAAGAAAAATTGTTCTATTTAACTGACAATAAATTATTTAAGCCAACAATGGAACGAAAGTTGACCCGAAGCGGGCAACTTTTAACGAAAATAACTGTTAAGTGCTTACTTTTGAAGTTCAGTTTACCCGGATAAAAAAAGAGCCCAACAAGCACCCTGACCCGAAATGTTTAAACGGATACTCGCACTGTTCATTATCCTGACTTCACTGGGGTTCTTCAACTTTATTTTTATCGGAAAAGATATTTTAAAGATGATGGAAATGGCGGGGATTGTCGTCACCGCTGCCATTATCCTGCTTCAATCGGTTTATGGAGATCCTGAGGGGTTCCGCAAAACCTTCGGATGGGAAATCCTGCTCATCTTTGTGGCAGTGGTACTGAGTATGCTGATGGCCTGGTCGGCACACAACCAGGGCCTGCCCACTACCCTGATTGCGCAGCGGTTTATGTATTTCTACCTGTTTTACTTTGCGCTGCATTTCCTTAAAATACCGGACTACGATCTGGAAAAGATCATTGTAGCGCTTGCGGTGATCTATTTTCTGTTCTATGTTATGCAGTTCATCGCTTACCCAAAACTCCTGTTCACCATCAGGGTAATTGAAGAACGAGGAACGATCAGGATTTTCCAGACCGGCCTTCCTTACCTGATCCTGGCCTATTTTTATGTACTGAATAAGAGCTTCAGTGAGATGACGCCTGTACGCGCTATTTTGCTCGCCAGTTTTTTCAGCGTGGTGATCATGATGGGAACACGTCAGCTGCTCTTTTCAATTTTCCTGCTTACGATGCTCAACATTCTGTTCAGCAGAAAACTGAAATCAAAAGTGCTTGTGGTGCTGGTTTCCAGCCTAGCCGTGATTCCGGTTATCCTCATGTTTCAGGATATCTTCCTGAACATTATCAGCCTTTCCCAAGAGCAAAGCGTTGGTTTCGAGGAGAATATCCGGGTTTTGGCAGGTACTTTCTTTCTTACCGATTTCTTTCCGACTCCCTGGGCCTATCTTACCGGCAACGGGGCCGACAGTGCCAATTCCGGTTATGGGGTCATGATTCAGATGTACAAGGATGTATTTGATTTTTACCAGTCTGATGTCGGCCTGATCGGGGATTTCAGCAAGTTCGGTGCGGTTTTCCTGATCGCGGTGATCTCCATTCTTTACAGAATTCTCAGCTGCCGCCTTTCGGAAGATCTGATATACATCAAATACTTCTACGCTTTCGTTATCCTTACCTCTTTTACAGGTGCTGGCCCTTTTGGCGATGCCAATTCGATAGTAGCCGTTTGCATCACTTTGTATATCATTGATGTATACAAACAACGCAGGGAGGAAGAAGAAAACGAAGATGCAGAACAATTAAATGCAGCAGAAGAAGTTTCAATTATTGCCGATACTTCCGGTTAATGATAATTCACAGGGCCCGATGAACGGAAAAACCATAGCCATCCTTATTCCAGTATTTAACGGTATCAGGTTCACCCAAAAATGCCTGAACAGTCTGTATGGAATTTTCAGCACAATAGGGGTACAAGCCGGCCAATTCAAGGTAGTGGTGATTGACGACGGATCGACAGACGGCACCCGTGAATGGGTGGAGGAGCATTATCCGCAAACAACCATTCTTAGAGGAGATGGGAACCTCTGGTGGAGTGGCGGCATAAACAAGGGGATTGAATACGCGCTCCAAACCCTGCAATGTGATTTTACCCTTTGGTGGAACAACGATATTCACTGTGCTGAAGACTATTTCATCAACCTTGTCCGGATTGCAGAGGAGATACCGGAGAAAGTGATTGCCGGCTCCAAGATTTATTATGCTGACGAACAGAACATCCTCTGGTCTATGGGTGGAAAATTCAACCCACGCAATGGTGATAAATATGTAGTGGGAATGAATGAAGCTGACTCTCCGGCCTTTCAGCTTGAGACAGAAGCTGACTGGCTACCTGGTATGGGCACCCTGATACATCGTTCAGTTTATGAAAAAACCGGAATGGTTAATGCCAAAGAATTCCCGCAATACCATGGTGACAGCGATTTCACTTACAGAGCAAAGCTTAAAGGATTTACCCTGAGGGTTTATCCTCAGCTGCGTATCTGGAACGACAAAACCAACTCCGGATTGCAGAAAATTGACAACTTTGGAGTGCTTTTCAGGTCGCTTTCTGACATCCGCTCCAACTACCATCTGGGGAAAGATCTGTTGTTTTACAGGTACTATGCAGGATCAGTCCTTGCATACCGGCCATTGGTCAGAAAATATTTTTACTACATCGGGGGATTCATCAAATGGTGGGCGCTTGGAATGGCCGGCATCAGAAAACCCAAATAAAACTGCACAAACAGGCTGTATGAGAATCAACATATTCAACGGGGCAGGTCAGGTCGACTATTTATATGGTCTGGTATCCGGATTGGCACAATTTGAAGAGGATACCATTGATGTGCTCGATGCTGACCTTACCAGGCATTTGTTTGTGCCTTTCCGCAATGTCAGGTATCATGCTGTATTCAATAAAATCCCAAGGGATGCGGATTTCAGAACGAAAGCCAGAAATTCAGTCAGGTTTTATTCTCTGCAGATCGGACATCTGTTACGCAGCAAACGTGGTATTGTTCATTTTCAGTGGCTCGACCGTTTTATCCTGGTCGACAGGATATTTTTACCTTTGCTGGCACGGATAAAAGGGCACAAAGTTGTTGTAACCGTTCACAATATCAATGCAGGGAAACGCGATAACCGGGACTCGTGGCTCAACCGCTTCAGTCTTGCAACCCTTTACCGGCTCTCCAGCCACCTGATTGTGCATACCGAGCAAAGCAAAGCTGAACTACTGCATGAGTTTCCTATAAATCCCGGAAAAGTTTCGGTGATTAAACACGGCATGAACAACCGGGTATTCCAGCAGGGCCTGTCAACTGCTGAAGCAAGGAAGAATCTCGGTTTGAAGCAGAACCATAAAGTCATTCTGTTTTTCGGCAACATCGACAGTTATAAAGGACTTGACCTGCTCATTGACAGCCTGGAGCACCTGAACCCTGACATTCAGACAGATGTGAGACTCGTGATTGCCGGTAATTCAAAAGTTGCCGCTTACACTCAATCTATAAAGTCAGCCATAGAAGCCTCGCGCTTTTCTGAACAGATCAGCAGCCGCATCGAACACATCCCCGACGATGAAGTTGAACAGTATTTTATGGCAGCCGATTGCATTGTTCTTCCCTACAGAAACATTTATCAGTCAGGGGTGATCTTCATGGCTTACACTTTCGGGTTACCAATCATTGTCAGCGATATCGGAAATTTCAGAAACGATATGGTCATTGGTAAAACCGGGCTGCTGCTCAACGACAACACCCCGGAAGAAATCGGAAAAGAGATCTCGGCCTATTTCGGCTCACACCTGTTCCTTAACCTGCCGGAAACCCGTCAGCAAATAAAAGACTGGGCATGGAGTAACTACTCCTGGCAAACAATCGGGGCCGAAACAAGGAAGCTATACCAGACGCTGAAGTTAAAGCCGTAATAATTGACAGAATGATAATCCACCTTTAGATAAGGTAGCTATCGGCTATTTACAAGACTAAAACCATACCATAATTTGTATAGTCTATCTACAGAATTATATAATTGTTTGAAAAATTTGTAATATCCTTTGCTAAAACTGTGAACAACAATTGCCTAGAGATCCATCTAGAATGTATGAATTATAGGTAATTAATAAAATTGCTCTTTCCCGTAGATTACCTTAATAACTATGATTCAGAATATTAAATATTTCAATTCAATACCTTAGATTTATTGGATTTATACTTCTTCAGGTCGTAAACTAATTTTTTTGTAAACAGTTCAGAGCCCTTTCTGTTAAGGTGAGAGGCGTTGTAAAAATAATCCTTATTGTAAGATATAGCATCGCTTGAGTAGTCGAGAAATTTAAGATGATATTGTTCCGCAAAATTTCTGAAAATACCCAAAATTTCACTTCTATTCTTTACAAAATCCTGCCCCTCAATAAATTCCGGTGTATACACGATAACAACTTCAATATCTTTTGCTAAACATTCTCTGATGTACTCATCAAATAATTTATACGAGGCTGTATCAATCTGAACTTTGAAATCCGGGAATTTAAGCTTTGCTTTTTCAAGATCATCATTCCAGGTATGATCCTGCGGAGCATATCCTCTTTGACGGCATGAATCGGGCGGTTCTGAATTTATCAGTTCATTAAACACTTTACCAATGGTTTTGTATTTCCCGGTATACCTTATAAGAGGAATATGATAATCGTAGTATTTGAATCCCTTGTACGAATTTGTAAAATACTCAATCTCCTCATTATTAAGCATATAAGGCAGAAACTGCTCCGCATTGAATAGATCGGGCCTTTTGGTAAGCGTAAAAACGTCAACAGAATGAATTATGAGCTTAGGTTTTATGTTATATTTCAACAACTCCTTGTGTCTAAGATACTGCAGCCAGAAATTATGTCCGTTTATTCCAAGATTGTAGCAACTTACCTGCAAACTATCGCTGATAATCTGAGAATCCATATGAACCATTGCCCTGGAGGAGCCATGTACAATTATTTCCGAATTTACCTCACTGTTAAAAATATCGTTCCAAACAGCATACTCTCCCTCACGGGATTGTTTTAGCTGACCAGTTAGAAACCATTCTGCCAGGAAAATAAAAATGAATACTGGTATCAGAAAGTAAAAAGCCGTAGTAAGTAATTTTTTCATAATTAGAACTGAAAATAAATAAAATCCTGACTATTACCTGCAAAGAAGAATATCGCGAGAACAATGCTATAATAAACAGTCCATCGGAAAAACCTTGGCCAAGCTGTCCCAATTTTAGCAATAGCATACTGATTCATCCTGCCCTGCCATTCGATGATCAAGAACAGTACTATCAGAAATACCACAATCAAATACTTCAGGGGCAACTCAATGCTATGGAAGAAAGAAGGAGAAAAAATCTTTGCAATAATACTAAAAGCATGTTCAAGGCTGCTTGCACGGAAGAATATCCATGCAAAAAGCGTCATAAGAAATGTTAGTAAGATTGACCCAAACTCCCTTAAATCCGGAAGTATTTTCCCATCAGCGACATTCCCAAGATACTTTCTGTTTTTGTTTAAGAGCAATAGAGGTAAGAAATACAATGCATTCAGGGCTCCCCAAACAATGAATGTCCAGTTAGCGCCATGCCAGAATCCACTGACCAGAAAAATGATGAATGTATTTCTTACTTTGCTTAAGGTATTTCCCTTACTACCACCCAATGGATAATACAGATAATCTCTGAACCATGTAGATAATGAAATGTGCCATCGTCTCCAGAATTCAGCAATATCCCGTGAAAAATACGGAAAATTAAAATTTCTCATCAGATTGAACCCGAATAAACGGGCAATTCCAATCGCGATATCCGAATAACCGGAAAAATCGCAATAAATCTGAATAGAAAAGAAAAACACACCTAAAGCAAGCGTACTACCGGAGAACTCACCGGAGTTATTAAAAATCAGGTTAGCATATTCTGCAGCATTGTCCGCAATAACAACCTTTTTAAAGAGCCCCCAAAGAACCTGTCGCAACCCATCAACAGCTCTTGCATAATTAAAATTGCGGTGGCTGTAAAACTGGGGAAGCAGATTGGTGGCTCTCTCAATCGGCCCTGCAACCAGTTGCGGGAAAAATGTTACAAAAGCTGAAAATGCAATAAAATCCCTTGTCGGTTCCAACTGCTTACGATAGACATCAACACCATAACTTAATGTCTGGAATGTATAAAAGCTGATGCCCACCGGAAGTATGACATTTAATGACCTTGTACTTAATTCGTATCCAAAAAAAGAAAAAGCATCAACAAAACTATCCAGAAAAAAATTATAGTACTTGAAAAACACCAGCAATCCAAGATTACCGGCAATACTGATTGATAGCAGTAATTTTCTTTTGACAGGATTGTTTTGCTTCCCAAGCCAGATACCGACTAAAAAATCAACTACCGAACTGTACAGCACAAGTGATAAAAATCTCCAGTCCCACCAGCCATAAAAGATATAACTGGAAACTACTATCAGAACATTCTGAAGCTTTAAATTTTTGTTAGTTACAAACCAATACAGAATAAAAACTATTGGCAGGAAAATTGCAAAATCAATAGAATTAAACAGCATTATATCTTAAAGATTAAGTTACCAAAACAATCTGTCAAATCAGGATGAGTGAACAGTGTTAGATCAATAACATTCCGAATCTAGAAATTTTCAGCTTACCCAATGGAGTTTCAAGTATAACTACCACAGGAATCCGAAAGTAAAAAATGCATGGCAATTCATGATCATAAAGCAAAAAAAGCAGCATTGTTTAATCATGCCATAATAGTGAACTTGAGCCACATCATCCTACAATGCATTAAATGCAAAAATATCAATAAATATCATTCTGTTGGACACTACTGTAGTTAACAACATCAATAATTTCTATATTAGCAGTCTGTATCAGCACCTGAGATGATAGCTTTCAAATAAAAGCGCATACCAATCATTAAGCTTTATATCAGGAATGATACGACACAATAACTGTTTCTGGCTTAAAATGGAGTTTTCAAATTTCCAGTAATTGAATAAGAATTGTTCGTTAGTGTTTAACCTTTAAATAAAACATGAAAGGAATAATTACCAATCATGACTACTTCTAAACCAACGATTTTTTTCAGAAATGATGATGTCAGGGATATTCTCGACAACTCACTCATTGGCTTTACTGAAACGTTTATTAAGTTCGGATTCCCGGTTTGTCATGCCGTAGAACCCGGGAATCTTTCTGAAAAAGTTGCAGAGTGGTTAATTGAAATTAAAGTCAATCAACCTGACCTAATTGAAGTTATACAACATGGTTTTAACCATAATAAAGATAATCCAACAATCAAAATGGAGTTCGGAGGCAGCCGTGACTTCCGGAGCCAGATCAAGGATATTATTGAAGGTAAGATAATTTTGGATAACTACTTTGGTAAATCCTGGACACAAGTGTTCACATTTCCATATGGTACATACAACCAAGCAACTTTGCAGGCTCTAGATTATTTAGGCTATAGAGCTATCTCATCCAAAATACAGTTTTCAGTTACAAGTCGAATAAAAAATCAAGTAGGGCAAATACTGGGAAAAGATATAATCCTTGGAAAAAAAATTAACTATCACCCGAAATTCAGAAAAGGATACAGTTTTAAGGAAATATCCGTTTCGGCCAACCTGATCCGAAGGTATACAGGTTATGATACAGCAGAGCACTTCACCTTGAATGAAATTATCGGCCAGATAAAAGAGGCATCCAGGTACACCAACCTGATCGGTGTGCTGTTCCACCACAGGTTCCATCAGAACCAGCTACCCATGATTGAAGAACTGCTTACCTGGGTTCAATCGCAGGGGTATCCGGTAAAGACCTTTAAAAGTATCCTGGAGGAGAACCAGTAAATACCTCCTGTTTTCAGAGGCAGACCCTGCGTTAAGAAACTGTTAAATTCAACTTTCTTTCCCGTTCAATTGTCTGCTTAGGCAACTGATTGCCATGGATCTAAACTCCACAACAAGAGATATCCTTCCGATGTGAAGTGAGCCCATAAATGGACCTTTACTGCAAGAAATGCAAATTCCGATTATCTTTGTAAACAATCCGGTATTTGCTGAGGTTTATTCACCTGATCTTAACAAATTCCCGGCAACACAAGCCTGCCTGAACAACCGGCAGACCCCGGTAACGAAACCTGATTCTATGAACAAATGGATTATTTGCAGCGGAACAGACTGGTTCAGGCCATCGGTGACAAGCACACGACAAATAATCTTTCAGTTCAGGAAAAACGGGTATCGGGTACTCTGGGTGAATCCTGTAGCCTTTAAACCACCTTCCGTAAACTCTGAGAACAAAGTATCGAGGAACAAGAAGATCCTGAACAAGCTGAAAACCCACCTGAAGCTTTTCAAACGTATAGAAAAGGGTTTTTATGTCTTTATTCCGTTTTATGTACCGGTTTTCAATGAACGCTGGAACCGCATCAATGCGCGGCTGATGAAGGTGCAGATGCGGCTGGTTTCGCTGATGCTCGGTATACAGTACAAAAAAGCAATACTCTGGATTTCAGGCAGTTTTACCCTGAATCCTTTGCTGAACAATAAATTCAGGTCGAAAGTTTACCAGGCCGCCGATCTTATTTCCGAATTCAGGACCAACGACCAGCAACTTTTAAAGCGCCTGCGCAGCGATGAAGTAACACTCAGCACACGGGTGGATCATCTTTTTGCCAGCTCGCTGAACATCAAAACCAAGCTGGAAGCCCTCTCGGGACGACCTGTGACCCTGCTTACCCACGGTGTGGATTTCAGTCACTTCACCGGCAACATGGAGATTCATCCGCGAATGGCCCGGATAAAGGAGAAGGGGCTTCCTGTTGCAGGATATTTCGGGACACTTTCTGATGCCAACGATAAGAAAGCCTTTGAGCTGCTGGCCCGTAGCGGATTTTCGGTGGTCATCATCGGCAAGGTACTCGGCGACTACAGGATGCTGCACAACATGGAGAACATCCATTTTCTGGGCCCGGTTGAATTCAGCCAGCTGCCCGGCTACGGTAAAGCTTTTGATGTTTGCCTCCTCAACTGGATCATGGCCGACTGGATCAAAAATTCCTATCCGGTTAAAACACTGGAATACCTGGCCATGGGCAAGCCCATTGTCAGTTGCCGCATTCCCGTGGTTGAACAGCTCTTCGGAGATCTGGTCTATTTTGCCGACAGCAGTGAGGAATACCCGTTAAAAGCCCAGGCCGCCCTGAAAGAAAACACCCCTGAACTGGTGAAAAAACGGATTGAAGCTGCCTCGGCCCATACCTGGCAAAGCAAGTTTGACATCATTGAAAAAACCATACTATGAAGCTGGGGATCAGAATCATTGACCTGTACCGTGGTACTGACATCCTGGGCAAATACCGGCAGCTGAAAAAACTTGCAAGCGATGACAAGGCCCATGAGAAACTGAGGAACGACCATATGATCCGTTTTCTTGGGACGATCAAAAGCGCTAACCAGTATTACAGCAGACTTCTTCAATCAGTGAGTGATCAGGAGATCAATCATTCACCGACTGAGGTGCTATCGCGCTTGCCCTTTGCCGACAAACACTTCATCAATCAGCATTTCCGGGAGATTTTTACCCCCATTGAGAACCGCGGATACCAGAAAAAGAAGACGGGAGGCAGCACCGGTGAGCCATTTTATTATTATGTTGACAAGGAGCATCTTTCGTGGATGTGGGCGCACAATTACCTCTTCTGGAACCGCTGCAGCGGTTATGAACCGGGCGACCCCTTTGTCACCATTGCCGGAAATTCACTGCGTACCGTAAACAGGCAGCTCAGCGAGGGTTTTTATCATAAACTGCAGAATAATTACTTTATCACGGGAGATGTCATTTCTGAAGAATTAAAAATTAACCGGCGCAGGCTCAGCGGCGCTGTGCTTATATACGGGTATCCCAGTTCGATCGAAAACCTGCTGAATACCATGCCCGGACTTCCCGCTCAATTCAAAAAGCTGAGAGCCATTTTTACCACCTCTGAACAGTTGCTTCCAAAGGTGCGCGAACGGATTGAGAAAGCATTCGGCAGGCCGGTATTTGATATTTACGGAGCCAACGACGGGGGAATTCTCGGATGTGAGTGCCCGGAAAAGAACGGATTCCACTACAACTCCCTGAATTGTTATGTTGAGACCATGATCAACGATGACGGTCTGTCAGAACTTGTGTTGACCAACCTGAGCAGCTATAACTTCCCTTTTGTCAGGTACAGGGTGGGCGACATTGGCTCAACAACCAATGCGCCATGCAGTTGTGGACTGAGCTGGCCGCGGATTACCGACCTGAAAGGGAGGGCACGTGACCTGATCCGGACCAGGGACGGCAAGTCGGTGCACGGGTCATTCTTCAATCAGGTATTCTTCCGGTTTCAGGAAGTTGACGGTTACCGGATCCTTCAGCACCCTGATTATTCTGTTGAGGTCTTCGTCCATACCCGTCACGATGATGTTTTCATGGATGTTTCTCAACAGGTAGTTGAGGCCATCAGGCAGGAATTGCCCCAGCTCACCGTGAGCGTGAGCAGAATGGAAACCCGGAATCCAACCAACAATAAGTTCAAACTGATCGAAAGCCATGTCAGTTAAACTGATATCCATCGGCGATGTAATGCCGGGTGAGAATGTTCATCACTTTAACCGCGGAATGATCCGCAAATACAATCACCGCTACCCTGATCTGGTGGACGATGGGGTAAAGCAACTGCTGAATGAGGCAGATCTGTTAATCCTGAACCTCGAATCGGCAATAGCCCCGGAGGATTACATCAGCCGCCGCAACATTCAGAACGGAGTATACATAGCCCCTGAGAATTCGCTGCAGCTGATTGGTCAGCTGAACAGGAATGTGGTGGCCAATGTGGCCAACAATCATTTCGGGCAGCATGGCACTGCGGTTGCTGAAACAGCAAAACAGCTGATCAGGCAGAAAGGCATCCGCATAACGGGTGTTGACAACTCCCCCTGTACACTGAGTTTAAACGGTATGCTGATAAATATCTGGGGAGTCAGTCTGGTGGAGGACCGCCATGAGTGCGGGGCCTATTTCAAGAGCAGTTACGACCGCCTGATCAGCGATCTGAATACCGGGGTGAAAGCTGAGAATGAATTCCGGATCATCAGCATTCACTGGGGCGAAGAATATTACACCCTTAGCAATGAGCGACAGCATAAACTGGCTGAGAAACTCGCTGAGTCAGGGTTTGACCTGGTGCTTGGGCACCATCCGCATGTGATACAGCCTTTTGAGAGGATAGGTAACACGGGAGTAATTTTCAGCCATGGCAACTTTCTGTTTGATCAGAATTTTTCGCGGCTCACACAAAAAGGATTGATTTCCGTTTTTAATTTACCGGATACTAATCCAAATTTATTATTTTCGCAACAGAAAGGATTCAGGGTAACCGGCACGGAACCGGTCAGCAGCAAAGGCCTGGCTGGTTATTGTAAAAGCAATTACAGCCGCCGTAAGCCAACGATCATGCGCATAAAAATGAAACTGGAGTTGTTGTTTCACTTTTACGATCTGAATGGTCCTGTTATCCGCACTTTCTTTTCACGATTCTTTCGTAAGGCGAAATAGCAACTATGTCAGCACGGAAACCGAAAATACTTGCCATAGCTTCCAGCGGCGGGCATTGGATTCAACTTATGCGCCTTACACCGGCTTTTGCGGATGCAGAGGTTGTTTTCATCTCAACACATCCGGGGTACCAGGGGCAGGTAAAGGGTTCGGCATTTTATACCGTGACGGATGCAACCCGGTGGGAGAAGCTCAAGCTGGTGAGAATGGCTTTTGAGGTGAGAAGCATCATGCGCAGGGAGAAGCCGGATGTGGTAATCTCCACAGGGGCAGCACCCGGGTTGATGGCCGTGATCTGGGGCCGGTTAACCGGAAGGCGCACCATCTGGATCGACAGCATTGCCAATGTTGACCGGATATCGATGAGCGGCCGCATTGCCCGTCCGTTTGCCAGTCTCCACCTTACCCAGTGGGAGCACCTGTCGAACGGAACTAAAACACATTTTAAAGGAACTGTACTGTCATGATATTTGTTGTAGTCGGAACCCAGGAGCCCTTCGACAGACTGATAAAGGCTATAGACAAATGGGCCGGGCTGAACCCGGACAAGGAAATTTTTGGTCAGATTTCCTATGCTGATTACAAGCCGGTGAATTTTGAATACACCGATTTTATTTCGCCCCCCGATTTCAACAGGAAATTTGAAGCAGCCACCCTGATTGTCGGTCATGCCGGGATGGGAACCATCATTCAGGCCCTGCAGCATTCCAAACCCATCATCGTGATGCCCCGTTTGGCCCGGTATCATGAAACCCGCAACGATCATCAGTATTCAACTGCCAAAAGCCTTGGGAAACTGGGTTATGTGCATGACATCTACACTGAAGAAGAACTTTTTACAGCCCTCGATTCAGCCCATACCCTCAAAGCTTCGGCACCCATCGGGAATAGTGCCTCAGATAGCCTGCTCAGCTTTCTGAAAGATTATATCATGAGGTAATCGTACTCGCTGCAACTTCCTGTCTGATCATCCTGACCTCCATTTGTCATAAAACTAACCGCCAGCAAAGGGTTTCCGGGGAATAATCTTATGTGTTGTGCAGTTGAGAACTTAACCGTTTGAATGTCAGGCTGAGCCTGTCTGCCTGTGCATTCAGGCAGGCGTAGTCGAAGCCATGTTTCGACTACGCTCAACATGACATCGACTCCGCCTGCCTGTTTGCTTGTGCCAACAGGCAGACAGGCTCAATATGACTCATTGTTAGCATAATAGCAATTCAACCGCACAACAGGTTAATCTTATTCAGTCTTAGTCCAAATCCCTCATTGCACAGTAAAATCATCCTTTTTCATTGTCCCTGTTTCAACAGAAGCATTATTTTTGACCGCACCGGTAACAATGAACCAATTTTGTCCGGTTAAAAATATAAGAATGTCATCGGAGAAGGGATGAAATAGTTCATACTTTCTTCGAAACACAATGGTAATCAAACGGCATCAGGGAATAAAGGCTGAATGACATTAGAAATGCGTTCTACGAATATCCTTCGTTGAAATTTAGTCCCGGCATTTAAAGCCTGGATCTGTTCGGAAAAAAATGCTTACTTTAGCATGTTATTGCGACCGGAATTACAATTGCAAACATTTGGTGATTAAAATTGTTACAGTCTAACTTTCCAACACTGAATAAACCGAAGGCCCGGGCCTGAAAGCATCCCTACTGAGTCAGATGATACGCGAACAAGAAGATTTAGGAAGCAGAATTTTCGGAATCATTATTACCGCTGTTTCTTTATTGGCATTTCTTGGTGCGTTTATGCTGCTCAGCTGGCAGACAAGTGGTGGCCTTGTTTACAACAGCCAGTATCTTACCACGGTTTTGCTGCTTATACCCATCTGGTATATTGGCATTAAGAAAACGAACCTCACCAAATTTTACCGTGCCAAGGATACGGTTATCATCATCTCAGAAAGCCTGCTTTTTGTGCTGGCCGGTACAGGAACGGTTGCTTTGCTGGTTATACTGTTGCAACTTAACGAGATAGATTTCAGGGTTTTGTATTTTTACGCAGCCATCGACTTTCTGCTGCTGACCACCATTATCATACTCTCCTACAACTATCACAAGAATCTCCTCAACAAAGGGATGAATACCCGTAACATCATTCTGATTGCCGACCAGAACTGTGTTGATTTCATTGAAAGGCTGTTTCTGCATAATGAGTGGGGATTCCGGATTGTAGCCATCATCTCCGATGCTGAACTGATCAACGAGGTGTTCGGTAGCCGGGTAAAAGTTATTGATCAGGTAAAGAGTCTGCCATACCTGATCAAATCGCATGTGGTTGATGAGGTTTTCTATTGTAAAAACGACATCAATCAGGAGGAAATCAGGAAACTGGTGTATGCCTGTGAAGAGATCGGGGTTACCTTCAGACTACAATCTGCTTTTTTCCACATGTCGGCCACCAAAACACACCTGAGTTATTACGATGATGTACCGTTTCTTACGTTCATCAACACCCCGGCCAACAAGGTTGCGCACCAATGGAAGTTTGTGGTTGACATTGTTGCTTCGTTTTTCATTCTGCTGATCTGGTCACCTTTTCTGCTATTGATTGCCGCGCTGATAAAAATTACTTCCAAGGGCCCGGTAATCTTCAGTCAGAAGCGGGTCGGGCTCAGGGGCAGGGAGTTTAACATCTATAAGTTCAGGACGATGGTTCAGGATGCCGAAAAGCTGCGCTCGCTGCTCGAAGCCCAGAATGAAATGGATGGACCTGTGTTTAAAATCAAAAAGGACCCGAGGATCACCACCATCGGAAAATTCCTGAGAAAGAGCGGTTTGGACGAAATCCCTCAGTTTTTCAATGTACTGAAAGGTGATATGTCGCTGGTCGGCCCCCGTCCTCCCCTACCTTCTGAAGTAGCCCAGTATGAACGCTGGCAGCTCCGCAGATTGTCGATGCGCCCCGGAATCACCTGCATCTGGCAGATCTCGCCCAACAGAAACAAGATCACCTTTGATGAATGGATGAAACTCGATCTGCAGTATATCGATTCATGGTCATTCAAGATGGATATTCTACTTATTCTGAAGACCTTCCAGGCCGTTGCCAAAGGTTCCGGGCAGTAAGCAACAGAAAAACAGCAATAAAAAACAGCAGCGGACAAAATATAAGACCCGGTTTAACTGTTTATTGATTAACGATGTTACAAAAGCCAGCCGGAACCGGTTACTTTCTTCCGGTTGACTGATAAAAAATAAAATTCAGACCTATGTGGGAAAAAGTCCGACAGCACAGCCGTTCCAGTGTGATTGTGATATTCGCAATCCTGATTTCATCCTGTGTTCCGCAAAAGAAGCTTAAATACGTTCAGGATGAGACCACCACTGAGCTAAAACCAGTTTACAATCACCTGAGACCGGTTAAAAAAATCAAGCCCTTCGACAATCTGTACATCAATGTGATGAGCATTGATGAGCAAACTGCGCGGATTTTCAGCAACCAGAATACCAACATCACCGGCGGTATCAATGTAAATCTGCTGAGCTATACCGTAAATGAACGCGGGGCCATTGACTTCCCGTTCATCGGCGACATTTTCCTTGCGGGGCTGACACTTTCGGAAGCGAAAGCCAAAGTGGAAACCGAACTTAGCCAGTACCTCAGCAACACCGCCATCACCATGAAATTTGTCAACAGCAACATTACTGTGCTTGGCGAAGTGAGAAATCAGGGTGAGTTTCCGTTTTTCAAGGAGCAGATCAACATATTTCAGGCCCTGGGCTACGCGGGCGGAATCACAGACTATGGCGACAAAAGCAAGGTGACCCTGATCAGGGAGAATGACAAAGAAATCAGGTATTACAACATCAACCTGACCGACAAGAAGATTGTTGAAAGCGATCTCTTTTATCTTGAACCGGGAGATGTGGTAATTGTTGAGCCTATCAAAACCAAATTCAGGAACCTCAGAACATTTACCTATTCAACCTTCCTGGCAACCGCTACCACACTGATCACTGTTTTGTACTTTTTCAGATAAACCAATGGCGAAAAAATCAGAAGAAATTTTTCAGCAGAAGACCGATTACAAGGAACTGATCTTTAAAATCTGGCGATTTAAGGGATGGTTCATCCTTTCACTTTTCGTTTTTCTGGCAGCTGCTTACCTGTTCAATAAACTATCCACGGTTATCTATTCAAATCAGACAACCCTGCTGCTCAAAGAGTCGGAACGAAACAACTTCCTGACTTCACAGGATATGATGCAGGGCTTTGGCCTGTTTGGCGGCAACCACAACATAGAAAATGAATTGGGGGTCATCAGGTCGTACACCCTCATCAATGATGCAGTTTCCCAACTCAACCTGGAAGCCTCCTTTTACAAGGAGGACTATCTTTTCGGAGACTATCTCAAACTGGACTTTCTCAAAACCATTGAAGAGACCTACAATGAAAAAACCTTTCAGATAAGCATCAACAAGTCTGAGCTGCAAGCCATTGACCTACCGGTTTACTACAGGATAATCAGTAAGGATGAATTTGTACTTGAAGCCAATGGCAGCAATGTACCCATTTACGATTACATCAACGACAATATTGTTTCTTATGCCAACGTAAGTATCAACGGGAAGTTTAAATTCGGGCAGCAGATAAAGGGACCGTATTACGATTTTAAAGTACACCTTACCAATCCGGCAGCTGAGCTTCCTGCTGCACCGAAAGCCAGGACCTATTTCTCGTTCAACAGCCTGAGTTACCTCACGCTCACCTACCAGGCTTCTATTGCAGCTGTTCAGACCTCGCGCACCTCTTCGCTGGTGATTATCAACATGCAGGGTGACAACAAGTATAAAATCACCGATTTCCTCAATACGCTGACCAACGCCTACCTTGAACGGAACCTTGAGAAGAAAAACCGTATCGCCATCAACACGGTGAAGTTTATCGACAGCCAGATCAGCGAGGTGTCCGATTCACTCAGTTATGCTGAGAGCAAGCTGCAGAATTTCAGGACAACCAACAGGGTAACCGACATCAGTTTTCAGGGCCAGCAGTCGATCGAAAGGATGAACCAGCTGGAGGGTGAAAGGGCATTGCTGATAATACAGAAGAAATACTATGACTACATCAAGGAGTATTTCGAAAAAAACACCGATATGTCGGATCTGATTGCCCCTTCGTCCATGAATGTTCAGGACCGCACCCTCAATCAGCTGATCACCGAACTGATCACCCTGAATTCGGAACGGTCCAATATGCTGAATCAGGGCAATGTCAAAAACCTGCGGCTCAATACCATTGAAGTTCAGATATCGAACCTGAAAAAGACCATACTGGAAAACATCAACAGCAATGCAGCAACCACAGAGATAGCCCTTCAGGACATCAATAACCGGGCTGCCAGAATATCAGCAGAGATGTCACGGCTACCATCAACGGAACGACAACTGGTTGGGATAGAAAGAAAATTCAAGCTGAACGATGCTATCTATACCTTTTTACTTCAGAAGCGGTCGGAAGCTCAGATAGCCCGGGCTTCCAATGCGCCTGACTATGAAGTGATCGATCAGGCAAGGTACATTCAGGCCTATCAGACATTCCCGAAAAAGAAGCTCATTCTTATCATCGGAGCACTCGTTGGCCTGCTGATCCCCTTTATTGTAATCGTGCTCAGGGATTTTCTGAATACACAGATTTCAAACAAAAGGGATGTTGAGGCACTCACCAGCCTGCCCATACTCGGTCATGTGTTTCACAACGACGGCAAGGAGAAAATCGTGGTCAATGCCGCTGTGAATTCGCCCATTTCTGAGTCATTCAGAAGCATCAGGACCAACCTGAGGTTCTATGCCAAAGACAATGACAAACAGGTTCTTCTGGTAACTTCATCCTACAGTGGTGAGGGCAAATCATTTATATCGCAGAACCTGGCTGCAGCCTATGCACTCTTCGGCAAAAAAACCCTGATCATGGGTTTCGATCTGCGCAGACCGAAGCTTTTTCAGGATTTTAACCTTTCAAACCAGAAAGGTATCAGTACGGTCCTGATCAATCAGGCATCCGTTGATGACATCATCCAGAAAACCCACATTCCGAATCTTGAGTACATCTCAGCCGGTCCGGTCCCTCCCAATCCGCTGGAGCTGATTGCCTCTTCCAAAACCGGGGAGATGATTCATGAACTCAAAAAGAGATACGATTACATCATCATTGATTCCCCGCCGGTGGGCGTGGTTTCGGATTCGTACCTGCTGATGGGATTTTCCGATGTAAACATCTATGTTGTGCGACAGGGCTTTACCCACAAAGAAGCATTCTCGAACAACATCTCACACCTGAGCCAGAAAAATGTGCCTCATGTCAGCATTGTGATCAACGATGTGAAAGCCAAAGGGTTGCTCTACGATTACGGGTATGAATACACCTATTATGCAGAGGAAAGCAACAAGCCCTGGTATAAATCTCTGTCCATGATCTTCAAAAGAAAGAAAAAGATCGCGCACAAGGTGAATACTTAACCGGTTTTGCCGGATCTGACCGGAATAACTGAAATGTTTGAGCTGCAATATTTTGTGTTAAATAGCAGACGTTTCAGGCAGGCAAACTGTGCCCCCCCGGGGAAACATTGATCAGCTGAGAATAATCATCCTGGTGGTATGGCATGTCTTACCCTGATCATTCCGATGGAATACATACGACCCCGGCCGGGGTCGATAGAATTTCATTGCTTATTTTTCTATAAACATGTGACCTCGCTGAGGTCAGTCTATTTTCTTGCTTTGAACATGTCATTTTTTGCCGGGACAGGATTCAGCCAGGAGCGGAAGTTCTTTTTGACGACAAGAAAGAACAACGCGATCACAGGTTTCTGAATTTCAGAAAAATCATCCCGGAGGGATAACATGTCTGAGAAGAATCATCCCGTTGTAAAACATACGACCCCAGCCGGGGTCGATTTTATTACATTATCCGGTTTTCTACAAACATGTGACCTCGCTGAGGTCAGTCTATTTTCTTGCTTTGAACATGTCATTTTTTGCCGGGACAGGATTCAGCCTGATGCGGATGTTTTTTTTGGCAACAAGTAAGAATAGTACGATCACAGGTTGCTGAATTTCAGAAAAATCATCCCGGAGGGATGACATGTCTATAGCAGAAATAAGCTTTCAGAAGATATCCGACCCCGGATGGGGTCGCATCATTCATGTTTCCTGTTTTTCTATATACAGGTGACCTCTCTGAAGTCACCCTGAATTGTGGCATTGTCTGAGGATAAATTCCCCACTACGAGGTATGAAAAACCTGTTTACCCCTGCTTGTATTTAGATTGTTTCTAAAATAAAAAAAACAAAAATCTCCTGCCTTCCCGAAAGGTATGTGAATACTGAATTCCGGCGAATGCAGCTTCTGCGTTTATAAATAAAGCATTTCACCCCGCGTTATGGCATGATTTTCAAAGAAGGCTCTGTGGTAAAATATCAGGGATAACAGATGAAACAGTCGGGGGATCTATCATCGGTTGGGGTTTGCAGCATTGGCCAGGGAGTACCGGCCGGATGTCTGTGTCTTCAGTCAGTGCGTCCGGCGGAAATTCTCACCTTTCCCGAACATCAAACTACTGAAAACCCAACTATTTATGATCAGAAAAGTGCAACCAACAAACTCAGGAAGTGTTATCACGGTAAGTCCGAAACTCAGTTTGCTCATTTTAACTTTTGTTCTGCTTCTCTTCTATTCAGGCCTTCTCTTCAGCGCCACCATTTATATTGATCCTACCAATACTGCTTCAGGTCAGAATGGCACCATCAGCAACCCCTACAGCTCATGGAGTTCGGTAGCTTTCGTGAATGGCAACACTTATCTCCAGAAAAGAGGTACAACTTATTATTCCTACAACAGATTATACATCAATAGCAGAAGCAACGTTACCATCGGGGCATACGGGAGTGGTGACCGGCCAAAGTTCTCCTATACCGGTTACGATTATGCCATTCGTTTGAATGCGAGTTCAGGCTGCACCATTGAGAACTTTGAAATCAACGGCAATGCGGGTGCCATGGCACTGGTGGGTATTATGGGTTCTTCGGGTGCCTATTCAGCCAACAACAAGGTTGACAACTGCCACCTCTACAATGCCCACAATTCAGGGAATGGCGGGTTTGGGGTTTACAGTTTATATAACAACAACCTTGAAATTTTAAACACCGAGATTCACAATGTTGCATTAGACGGAATGTATTTAAGGTATACACCTGATGTAACAATTGGGTATTGCAATGTCTATGACATTAATAGAAGGTATTTTACAAACCCGAATGAAAGCATTTCTTCCGGAGATGGTATCCAATTAGATGGAGATTGGGATGGGTTTCACATTCATCACACAATCATCGATAGGACCAATGGAGCAGGTAATAAATACAATCTTATACTTGCCGGTCCGGATGGTGTTCCTGACAATTCCAATGGAATAATAGAGCATTGTACATTTATTAATGGGGCTAACGTAACATCAGCGGTACACATTCAACAAGGGAATGGAATAATAACCAGATATAACCAATTTAGAGGATCAACACAAGGAATCAGGCTTGGCGGAGCCTACACAACAAACAATCTGATACATAACAATATTTTTACTGATTGTACCAATGGGGTTGTAATTGGGTATACTTATCCATCCATCGGCCCCTGCACAAATACTAAAGTGCTAAATAATGTATTTTACCACGTCACAAATAATCACATTTCAGTTGATAAAGCTCATGTTGAAACTCGGAACAACATTCATTTCAGAACGAATGATAACGGAGTCGCTCTCTATAACTTTGGAAATGGCTCCTGGACAATCTCTCATAATTGTTATTCAACGTCGGCGACTTCCGGCGCCCCTGGCACGGGTTCCAGCCCTGTTATCGGGAATCCTGCTTTTATCGATCCGGGCTCAGGAAACTTCAACATCCAGGGTAATTCCCCCTGTATCAACAAAGGAACCAATGTCGGCGTTCCGTTTGATATAATCGGAACCTCAATCTTCCAGGGAACTGCACCGGAAATCGGGGCTTATGAATTTCTGACTGCAGGCTCAAATCTTCCTCCTTCGGTAGGAAACCAGACTTTTTCGGTGAATGAGAATTCTGCAAATGGAAGCAGTGTAGGAACAGTCCTGGCGAGTGACCCTAATTCAGGACAAACATTGACGTTTTCGATTGTGAGCGGAAATTCAGGTTCAGCTTTTGCCATTAACCAGGGTAGCGGCTTAATCACGGTCGCCAACAGTTCAGCCCTGAACTTCGAACTCACTCCCGCTTTTTCACTGGTGGTAAGGGTAACCGATAACGGCTCGCCGGTTCTGTATTCACAGGCAACCATTACCATCAATCTGTTGAATGTAAACGAAGCCCCGGCAATATCAAACCAGAGTTTCTCCGTAGCCCAGACTGCAGGGAACGGCACCGCGATTGGAACGGTTCAGGCGGGCGACCCGGATGCAGGTCAATTGCTGGCTTACTCAATCGTTGCGGGCAACACAGGTTCGTGTTTCGCGATCAATGCTTCTACAGGGGTCCTTACCGTGAGCAATTCATCCGCAATGGCAGTGCAGGCATACTACCTCACCATTCGCGCCACAGACAATGGCTCCCCTGTGCTTTTCTCAGATGCCACCGTAACGGTAAATGTTACATCGACGACCAACCTGCCTCCTGTAATTGCCAACCAAAGCTTCAGTGTAGTGCAAAACTCATCCCCGGGGTATGGTGTCGGGCAGGTTATTGCCAGTGATCCGAATGCCGGGCAAACCCTCACTTTCTCCATTACCGGCGGAAATACCAACAACTGTTTCGGAATCAATGCAGGCAACGGGGTTATTTATGTTTACAACTCAACGATGCTGACCCCACAGGTTTTCAATCTTACAGTAAGGGCAACCGACAACGGCTCTCCCGTTTTGTATTCACAGGCTACGGTTACCATAACCGTTACTTCCCCTAACCTGGCACCGGTAATTGCAAATCAGAGCTTCAGTGTGGTGCAGAATGTCCCGAACGGTACATCGGTCGGGCAAGTGGTGGCCACAGATCCCAATTCGGGTCAGACAATTTCATTTTCCATTACAGCGGGAAATACCAATACATGTTTCAGCATCAACTCAGGCAGCGGGTTGATCAGTGTTAACAATTCAACAGCCCTTACCCCTCAGACATTCAACCTTACGGTAAGGGCAACCGACAACGGAACTCCGGTGTTGTATTCACAGGCAACAGTGACCATTGTAGTGACAGCCACCACCAACCAGCCTCCGGTAATTGCCAACCAGAGTTTCAGTGTGGTGCAGAATTCGCCCAATGGTTACAGTGTCGGTCAGGTGGTAGCCACAGATCCCAATTCCGGGCAAACACTCACCTTTTCCATCACCGGAGGAAACACCAATACCTGTTTCGGCATCAACTCAGGCAGCGGGCTGATCAGTGTAAACAATTCAACAGCCCTTACCCCTCAGACTTTCAACCTCACGGTAAGGGCAACCGACAACGGCTCTCCAGCTTTGTATTCTGAAGCCACGATAACCATTTTGGTAACTGCCACCACAAACCAGCCTCCGGTGATTGCGAACCAGAGTTTCAGTGTGGTGCAGAACACCCCGAATGGCACGGGTGTCGGGCAAGTAATCGCTACCGACCCCAATGCAGGTCAGACCCTCACTTTTTCCATTACCGGCGGAAATACAAATACCTGCTTCGGAATCAATTCAGGTAACGGGGTCATTTATGTATTGAACTCCCCGTTGCTTACACCACAGACATTCAACCTGACCGTAAGGGCAACCGATAATGGTTCTCCCGTATTGTATTCACAGGCATCGGTAACCATCACCGTTACCTCATCCAACCTGCCGCCGGTAATTGCCAACCAGAGTTTCAGTGTGGTGCAGAATACCCCGAACGGCACCTCGGTTGGACAGGTGGTTGCCACCGATCCCAATGCAGGTCAAACACTTACATACTCCATTACCGGAGGAAACACCAACACCTGCTTCGGAATCAATTCAGGTAACGGGGTGATTTATGTATTGAACTCCCCGTTGCTTACGCCACAGACATTCAACCTGACTGTACGGGCGACCGACAATGGTAATCCGGTGATGTACTCACAGGCAACGGTGACCATCGTGGTTACGGCCACCACAAACCAGCCACCGGTGATTGCGAACCAGAGTTTCAGCGTGGTGCAGAATTCGCCCAATGGCTACGGTGTGGGACAGGTGGTGGCCACCGATCCCAATGCCGGGCAAACGCTCACTTTTTCCATCACCGGGGGGAACACCAACACCTGTTTCGGGATCAATTCAGGCAACGGGGTAATCTACGTATCGAATTCAACAGCCCTCACCCCCCAGACATTCAACCTAACCGTAAGAGCAACCGACAATGGTTCTCCCGTGCTCTATTCACAGGCAACGGTAACCATTACAGTCACCCCCACCAACTATCCGCCGGTAATGGCAAACCAGAGTTTCAGTGTGGTACAGAATTCACCCAATGGCTATGGCGTTGGCCAGGTAGTGGCCACAGACCCCAATGCCGGGCAAACCCTCACTTTCTCTATAACCGGCGGGAATACGAACTCCTGCTTCGGAATCAATTCAGGTAACGGGGTCATTTATGTATTGAACTCACCGTTGCTTACGCCACAGACATTCAACCTTACGGTTCGGGCAACTGATAATGGCAATCCGGTAATGTATGCTCAGGCCACTGTAACCATTACGGTTACGCCTTCCAACCTGCCACCGGTAATCGCCGGCCAGAGCTTCAGTGTAGTGCAGAACATGCCAAACGGCTACGGTGTTGGCCAGGTAGTGGCAACAGACCCCAACGCCGGACAAACCCTCACCTTTTCAATTACCGGAGGAAATACCAATACCTGCTTCGGAATCAATACAGGCAACGGGGTGATCTATGTTTCAAATTCAACAGCCCTCACGCCCCAGACATTCAACCTCACCGTGCGGGCTACCGACAATGGCACCCCGGTGCTCTATTCCCAGGCTACGGTAACCATCACGGTAACTTATCTGAATCTGGCACCGATCGTTAACAACCAGAGTTTTGATGTAACACCCTATGCCATGGCAGGAACACACATAGGAACCATCATCGCCAGCGATCAGAATCCGGGTCAGAATCTCACCTATGCGATCACTTCCGGCAACCAGGACGAATCCTTTAAAATCAACCAATACGATGGTACACTTACTGTTCAGAACGAGCAGGAACTGCATCCCGGAAGCAGGTACCTGAAAATCAGGGTTTCTGATAACGGAACCCCGGTTTTGTGGACGGATGCCGATGTTGAAGTGAAAATCCACAATGCTGCAAATACCTCATTGATCGTACAGAACGAATTTGAGCTGTCAGGAGATCTTTATTCCGGAAAAATCGTTGGCAACATCCTTCAGGCCAGCCCTGCGGGTCAGGAGCGGACAGAGATAACATTTCCTGACCACCATCAGAGTTCCGGTTTCGCCATCAGCAATGCCGGTGAAATCACTGTAAACCGGCCCGAAATGATCACTGCCGGCAGCAGGTGCATCAGGACACTGATTACACAACCCGGGAGCGGATTGATCCTTGCCGACACAATGGTAACCATCAGAATGACCGGAAATGGCTTCACTGCACAGGCAGAGGGCTACCCCGGGTTGACAATCAACGACGATGTTCTCTTACTGAAGGTGTACCCGAATCCCTCCCCAACCGGTATATTCAAGTTAAGATTCAGCAATACTGCGGCAAAAACCGATATATCCGTGGTTGATTTATCCGGGAAACTGATTCGTACCCTTCAGTCATTCAATGAGGATGAAGTCACCATCGATTTATCAGAAATGGGAAGAGGCACCTATCTGATCCTTGTAAAAAGCGGTTCTCAATCTGAAACGATCAGGGCTATTGTAGGTTGAATTGTTAAAAATTCAACCCTGACGGCAGCTTCCGGGAGGGCTGCCGTTTTTTTTTGCCCTGAAAACCAGTAGCCGGACAGCAATAACCCTATCCGCTGCCGGTTTGCCGATATTCGATTCCGGTGAAAAGTCAGGAAAGCATTTTTGGGTCCATTCCGGAGATGATTCCATCCGGTTTTTTTGGTTTTTTTCTGAAAGAAAAAAATATGCTTTATCAGAAACGAGGCCAATGATCAGATGCCATTGTTGCATGGCCATTTCATCACCTTGAAAATTGCTTTTATATATACACATTCTAAATAGTTAGGAAAATATATCTGTTTTTTCCTCCTTGAGATAATCTAGTCATAAATAGCACCTTGAGCAGGCCTGCCGCGCTATCCGAAAAAAAAATGCAGAGCCGGAGCCGCTGAATATCCATCCCGTCAACCACATCCGGCTGTCTGTAAGAATCTCAGAATCGGGAGTTACCTTTTAATTATTTGATGATAAACAAATGTCAAAACCGTTCAGAAAACGGTCAACTTTCCTGAAACGGGAAAACTACAGATTGCTCTACTTACTACACTATCTAACGGATGTTAAAGATGAAAAGTTCATTGAATAAAAAAACCAGGGTTTACACTGGTTTAACAGGACTTCGCGTGGTTGGGACGTTGGTAATGTTCCTTGCAGTTCGGACTGCTGTGTTTGCACAAACGACTATTTATATTGACCCAACAAATACTTCTTCAGGTCAAAACGGTACTATTGATAATCCCTTTGATTCATGGACTGATTTTTCCATGGTAAATGGGAATACCTACCTCCAAAAAAGGGGTACTACCTACACATCTTCGACCCAGATCTACATTAATTCAAAAACCTATGTAACAATAGGTGCTTACGGGACCGGGCTTCGTCCGAAGTTTTCCTATACCGGAACCGGCTATGCCTTCAGGATTGAAGGTTCGCACCATTGTACCATACAGGACTTTGAAGTTAACGGTAATACAGGAGCCCACTCATTAGTAGGAGTAATGGGCACTTCCGGTAATTATATCACCTATAATACGATTAATAACTGCTTGCTTTACAATGCTCACAATACGAACAATGCTGGATTCGGCGTGTACAGTTTCTATACTGATCATTTGAGTATCCTAAATACAGAAATTCATAATGTAGCTGTAGATGGGATGTATTTAAGATATACTCCAAATGTTGAGATTGGATATTGCAGCATTTATGATATTAACCGGCGGTATTTTGTAAACCCAAATCAGACCTATTCATCTGGGGATGGTATTCAATTAGATGGATATTGGAATGGATTTCATTTACATCATACAACCATAGATAGAACCAATGGCGCCGGTAATAAATTCGACTTAATAGTTGCAAGTTCCATAGGCCTTTCTGATAATGCCACAGGAATCATTGAATACTGCACATTCAGGAATGATGCTATGGTTTCTACTGCCGTGCACATAAATCAAGGGAATGGAATTATTACGAGGTACAACACATTCGAAGGGATAACACAAGGTTTGAGATTGGGAGGAGCATACACCTCAAACAACCTAATTTATGGTAACGTTTTTTACAATTGTAATAATGGAATTGGTGTTGGATATACATATCCTTCAGTAGGACCGGCATTAAACACAAAAGTTTACAACAATGTCTTCTACAATGTTTCTGGGTACCATATTTGGGTAGACAAATCCTACGTTGAGACGAAAAACAACATACATGTAAGAACAACAGACAACGGTGTTGCTCTCTACAACTATGGAGGAGGATCCTGGCTCATTCAAAATAATTGCTATTCAAGTGCAGTTGTCGCCGGCACTCCTGGTTCTGGCACAAATCCGGTGATAGGTGATCCGCTATTTGTGAATCCTTCTTCACATAATTTTGATATTCAGGCAGGTTCTCCAGTAATTAATGCAGGTATTGTAGTCGGCATTCAGTTTGACAGGGCTGGCACTTCCATCTACCAGGAGTCGGCACCCGAGATCGGTGCTTATGAGCACCTGCCTTCAGGTTCCGGAAATCAACCGCCGGTGATCGCCGCCCAGACTTTTCAGCTTAATGAAAATACCTCCAACGGAACAACCGTTGGCTCTGTTGTGGCCACTGACCCGGATGCCGGACAAACCCTCAGCTACACCATTACTGCCGGGAATACCAGCAATGCATTCAGCATCAACGCTTCAACCGGTGTTCTGACAGTTGCCAACAGCCAGGCCCTGAATTTTGAAACTACCCCATCGTTTGTACTTACGGTGAGGGCTACCGACAATGGTTCCCCTGTTCAGTTTGCACAGGCAAGCGTTACAGTCAACCTGCTGAATGTGAATGAGCCTCCGTTGATCTCAAACCAGACCTTCACCATTCCGGCACTTTCACCCAATGGCACCGTGGCAGGTACCGTAATTGCCAGCGACCCTGACAACAATCAGGTACTCACCTATGCCATTACAGCCGGCAACACCGCAGGAGCCTTTGCCATCAATGCTTCCACCGGCGTTCTTTCGGTAAGCAATTCCACCGCACTCAATTACCAGACAAATCCAAGTTTCAGTCTTACCGTTTTGGTTACGGACAATGGTTCAGGAAATCTGAATGCACAGGCAACCGTAACGGTGAACCTCAGTGAAGTCAACATACCTCCGGTGATCGGCAATCAGAGCTTTCAGATCATCGAGCATGCCTGGGCCGGCAGTATTGTGGGAACCGTTCAGGCAACAGACAACAACCAGGGACAGGTACTCACCTATTCGATCACGGCAGGCAATACTTCTTCAGCCTTTGCCATCAATCCGGCCAATGGCGAACTCACTGTCAGCAACTCCGAAGCCCTTGATTTTGCAACGAATCCTGTTTTCAGCCTAACGGTGACTGTTCAGGACAATGGAACCGGAAATCTGGCCAGTTCAGCCGTGGTTACTGTTAATCTGATTGATGAACTGCCGATAACCCTTGATTTCTTCGTGATCGGAGAAACCCCTGACCAGAACAACGGAGCCATTGATCTTACCACAGCCGGCGGATATGGCAGTTTCAGCTATTGCTGGACAGGTCCCGGATCTCCGGTAAATGTTAACCTGAATCTGGTTTCTGCGACCGCCAGCGGCCACGACGGCAATGTACCCGCCAATGCCATCGACAACAACAGCAATACACGCTGGTCGTGCAACGGCATCGGCTCCTGGATCAATATTGACATGGGACAGATACAGCGGGTTTCATCCGTCAGTATCACCTGGTTCAATGTTACCCGAATCAACTACTTTGATATATCCGTTTCGGTTGATGGCATCAACTTTATTGAGATGTTCAGCGGTGCCAGCCAGGTGAGTACTTTGCCGGCAGCCCCTGAAGCGTATGATTTTGATGACATTCAGGCCAGGTATGTAAAAGTAACGGTGAATGGCAATTCTGATAACAGTTGGGCCAGCATTACAGAAATAGACGTTACCGGAGCAACGCCCCTTGCACTCACCCAGGACCTCAGCAATCTTGCTGCCGGTCTTTATACGGTAAATGTGATTGACGGAAATGGCTGCCACCTTGAAGCCACCACCACTGTTGAAGAAATAATCAGCAACAATCCCCCGGTGATCAGCAATCAGACTTTCCAGATTGCCGAAAACTCAGCCAATGGAACCGTGGCAGGCACCATCGTAGCCAGCGATCCTGACAATGGTCAGGTGTTGTTTTATTCAATACTTTCGGGCAATACCAACAATGCTTTTGCCCTGAATTCTTCCAGCGGTCAGCTGACTGTTGCCAACAGCGCTGCCCTCAATTTTGAAAGCATAACTTCCATTGTACTGACCGTGAGGGTAATGGACAATGGCGAAGGCAACCTGTTTGAAGATGCCCAGATCACCATCAACATCACCAATGTGAATGAAGCCCCATCCATGGGTTCGCAAACTTTCACCATCAGTGAAAATGCCACCAACGGTACCATGGTTGGGACCATGAATGCTACAGATCCTGATCAGAATCAGACTCTTACCTATAGCATCATTTCCGGAAATACCGGCTCGGCTTTTGCCATTGGCGCAAGCACCGGAAATATCACGGTAAACAATGCCTCTGCACTCAATTATGAGAGCAACCCTTCCTACACACTGGTAATCAGGGCCCTCGACAATGGAGCTCCTGCACTGAATGTTCAGTCGAATGCCATTATCAACCTGACGAATGTGAATGAGGCCCCGGTGATGAGCAACCAGACATTCTCCATCAATGAGAATGCAGTTGCCGGAACCCAGGTCGGAACCATGGTGGCTTCAAACCCCGAATCGGGTCAGACAGTCACCTACAGCATTCAGTCGGGTAACACAGGATCGGCTTTTGCGATCAACGCCGCTTCAGGGGTGATCACAGTAAACAATGCAACCCCGCTGAACTATGAAGTGAACCCGTCATTTACCCTGGTAATTCAGGCACTGGATAACGGAACCCCTGCCCTGGCTGCCCTTTCAAATGCAGTGATTAACCTGAATGATGTGAATGAAGCTCCCGTGATGAGTGCACAAACTTTCTCCATCAACGAGAACGCTTCTGCCGGAACTGCGGTCGGAACCATGTCAGCTACCAATCCCGATCAGGGTCAGACCATCACCTACAGCATAATCTCAGGCAATACAGGCTCAGCTTTTTCAATCAACGCTGCTTCCGGTGCCATTTCCGTGAACAGTGCTGCAGCATTGAACTTTGAATCCAATCCAACCTTTACGCTTGTGATCAGGGCACTTGACAATGGAAGCCCGGCCTTATCGGTGAATGCCAACGCGGTTGTCAATCTGATTGATGTAAACGAAGCACCGGTGATGGGCAACCAGTCATTCAGTGTGAACGAAAACGCAGCTGCCGGTACCCTTGCAGGGACCATGAGCTGCACCAATCCTGATCAGGGCCAGTCGTTGAACTTTACCATACAATCAGGCAATACCAACAATGCATTTTCCATCAATTCATCAACCGGAGCCATTACCATCAGCAATGCTGCTGCGATCAACTATGAAACCAATCCGGTTTTCACCTTGCTGATACAGGTTTCCGACAATGGTTTCCCGGTGATGACCACCAGCGCCAATGCCGTTATCCAGGTGAACGACCTGAATGAGGCACCGGTGATGGGCGCCCAGTCATTCACACTGCCCGAAAACTCGGCATCAGGGACCGCAGTCGGAACCATGGTGGCCTCCAATCCGGATGAAGGACAGACCATTGCCTACACCATTCTTTCAGGAAATACAGGATCGGCATTTGCCATCAACCAAACTTCCGGGGCACTCTCCGTGAACAATGCTGCTGCCCTGAACTATGAAGCAAACCCGACTTTTACCCTCTCCATTCAGGCGATTGACAATGGTTCACCCAGCATGAGTACCACGGCAAATGCAGTGATCAGCCTTTCTGACGTGAATGAAACCCCTGAAATCAGTAACCAGTCGTTCAGCATCGACGAAAACTCAGCCAACGGTACCCTTGTCGGGAATCTTGTCTGCAACAATCCTGAAGCTGGCCAGACACTCTCATTCAGTATCCTTTCAGGGAATACCGGCAACGCCTTTGCCGTGAACCCACAGAGCGGAGCCATCACCGTTGCGGCTTCCTCAGCCCTGAACTTTGAAGTTAACCAGTCGTACACACTCCAGATACAGGTAGTTGACAACGGAACCCCATCCTTATCGGATGCAGCCACTGTTGTCATCAGCATCAATGATGTGAATGAAGCCCCGGAAATGAATGGCCAGACCCTGGTGGTGAGTGAGAATGCTGCCTCAGGCACCTACGTTGGTACAATTTCTGCCACAGATCCTGAACAGGGACAAAGCATTACTTATAGCATTCAATCAGGCAATGCAGGCTCAGCCTTTGCCATCGGTTCAACTACCGGAATCCTCAGTGTGAACAACCCGGCAGCCCTGAATTACGAATCCTATCCAACATTCCTTCTGGTGATTCAGGCTACTGACAATGGCACGCCGGCTGCTTCAGGAACTGCAAACGTGACCGTTAACCTGACGAATGTAAACGAAGCTCCGGTCATGGGGAACCAGACATTCTCCATCAGCGAAAACGTTTCAGCAGGAACCGTTGCCGGAACCATGACAGCAGTGAATCCCGATCAGGGTCAGAACATCACCTACAGCATTGTTTCTGGAAATACAGGCAGTGCCTTCAACATCAACGCAACATCCGGGGTAATCAGTGTATCCAACGCCGCTGCAGTAAACCATGAAACCAACCCTGTTTTCACCCTGAACATACAGGCTCTCGACAACGGAACCCCTCCGATGTCAGTTACCGCCAATGCAGTGGTTAACGTACTGAATGTCAATGAAACACCGGTCATCAGCAACCAGAGTTTCAGTGTTGCAGAGAATGCTGCAACCGGCACTGTCGTCGGAACCATTGCAGCCAGCGACCCCGACCAGGGTCAATCGCTTACATACAGCATTCAATCAGGCAACACTTCCGGAGCCTTTGCCATCAATGCGGCCAACGGCAGCTTGACGGTCGGCAATTCCGCTGCACTGAATTTTGAAACCAATCCCTCATTCACCCTTTCGGTAAAGGTTACTGACAACGGATCACCGGCCTTGTCTTCGACAGCCCAGGTGAACATCAGCCTGATCAATGTAAATGAAGCTCCGGTTATCAGTTCTCAATCCTTCAGCCTGGCTGAAAATTCTCCTGCCGGAACCATGGCAGGTACCATGACGGCATCGGATCCTGATCTGGGCCAGTCCCTGACTTACAGCATCCATTCAGGAAATACAGGCAATGCCTTCAGCATCAACCCTGCCAGTGGACAGATCAGTGTAAACAATGCATCTGCAATCAACTTTGAGGTAACTCCACAATTTTCACTGGGAATCAAAGCAACCGACAATGGAACCCCGGCTTTGGAAAGTATCGGTATTGCAACAATCGTGATTTCGGATGTGAATGAAAACCCGCAGATCGATGAACAGGAATTTGGCGTAGCCAGCTATTCCACCAACGGCACTTTCATCGGCGATGTGATTGCCGATGATCCCGACCTCAACCAGTCGCTCTCCTTTGCCATTACCGCCGGCAATACCTCCGGTGCTTTTGCCATCAATACCGCCAGTGGTACCCTCTCGGTAGCCAACACCAACGCTGTGAACTACCTGATCAATCCTGAGTTTAACCTAACCGTCACCGTTACTGACAACGGAAGTCCCGTACTTTCTTCACAGGCACAGGTCAACATCTTCGTTACCCCAGCCAATACACCGCCGGTAATCGCCAACCAGTCATTCTCCGTCAGCGAAAACAGCCCGGCCGGCTCTTCCGTGGGCCAGGTCGTTGCTTCTGATCCCGATCCAGGTCAGTCGCTTTCATATGCTATCCTCTCAGGAAATACCGGAAACACTTTTGCCATCAGTGCTTCAGGCTTACTTTCTGTTGCTAGCCCTGCCCTGCTCGACTTTGAAAACCCCGTTTCGTTCAGCCTGCTCGTTCAGGTGACCGACAACGGTGTTCCGGAACTCGCTTCTTCTACTATGGTAACAATTACCGTAACCGACGTGAATGAAGCCCCGGGTGTGGAAGAAGGCCAGGCCTTTACCGTAGCCGAGCATGTTCCTGCCGGAACTCAGGTGGGTACTGTAGAAGCTGCTGATCCCGACCAGGGACAGAGCCTCTCCTTCTCCATCGTGGGTGGTAACACCAACAACGCTTTTGCCATCAACACCGCTTCAGGCCTCATTTCGGTAGCCGGGGTGGTTTGCTACGAAAACTGCGGTCACTACAATCTGCTGGTCCGCTCGTCTGACAATGCTTCTTCACCTCTGTTTGACGAACAGCTAGTGGCCATCGACCTTACCGATGTTAACGAAAATCCGCAGATTGCTGAGCAGGATTTTGCTGTAGCCAGCTACTCGGCCAACGGAACCGTGGTCGGTACCATTGTTGCTGCCGATCCTGACTTTAACCAGTCGCTCTCCTTTGCGATTACCGCCGGCAATACCTCCGGTGCTTTTGCCATCAATGCCACCAGCGGTACCCTCTCGGTAGCCAACACCAATGCCGTGAACTACCTGATCAATCCTGAGTTTAACCTTACCGTTACCGTTACTGACAACGGCAGTCCCGTACTTTCTTCACAGGCACAGGTCAACATCTTCGTTACCCCGGCCAATACACCGCCGGTAATCGCCAACCAGTCATTCTCCGTCAGCGAAAACAGCCCGGCCGGCTCTTCTGTGGGTCAGGTCGTGGCTTCCGATCCCGATCCGGGTCAGTCGCTTTCGTATTCGATTCTCTCAGGAAATACCGGAAACACTTTTGCCATCAGTGCTTCAGGCTTACTTTCTGTTGCTAGCCCCGCCCTGCTCGACTTTGAAAACCCCGTTTCGTTCAGCCTGCTCGTTCAGGTGACCGACAACGGTGTTCCGGTACTCGCTTCTTCTACCATGGTAACAATTACCGTAACCGACGTGAATGAAGCCCCAGGTGTGGAAGAAGGCCAGGCCTTTACTGTAGCCGAGCATGTGCCTGCCGGAACTCAGGTGGGTACCGTAGAAGCTGCTGATCCCGACCAGGGACAGAGCCTCTCTTTCTCCATCGTGGGTGGCAACACCAACAACGCCTTTGCCATCAACAACGCTTCCGGCCTCATTACGGTAGCCGGCGTTGTATGCTACGAAAACTGCGGTCACTACAACCTGCTGGTCCGCTCGTCTGACAATGCTTCGTCACCTCTGTACGACGAACAGCTGGTGGCCATCGACCTTACCGATGTTAACGAAAATCCGCAGATAGCTGAGCAGGATTTTGCTGTAGCCAGTTACTCGGCCAACGGAACCGTGGTTGGTACCGTTGTTGCTGCCGATCCTGACTTTAACCAGTCGCTCTCCTTTGCCATTACCGCCGGCAATACCTCCGGTGCTTTTGCCATCAATGCCGCTAGTGGTACCCTCTCGGTAGCCAACACCAATGCCGTGAACTACCTGATCAATCCTGAGTTTAACCTTACCGTTACCGTTACTGACAACGGTAGTCCCGTACTTTCTTCACAGGCACAGGTCAACATCTTCGTTACCCCGGCCAATACACCGCCGGTAATCGCCAACCAGTCATTCTCCGTCAGCGAAAACAGCCCGGCCGGCTCTTCCGTGGGTCAGGTGGTGGCTTCCGATCCAGATCCGGGTCAGTCGCTTTCGTATGCTATCCTCTCAGGAAATACCGGAAACACTTTTGCCATCAGTGCTTCAGGTTTGCTTTCTGTTGCTAGCCCTGCCCTGCTTGACTTTGAAAACCCCGTTTCGTTCAGCCTGCTCGTTCAGGTGACCGACAACGGTGTTCCGCTACTCGCTTCTTCTACCATGGTAACAATTACCGTAACCGACGTGAATGAAGCCCCGGGTGTGGAAGAAGGTCAGGCCTTTACCGTAGCCGAGCATGTTCCTGCCGGAACTCAGGTGGGTACTGTAGAAGCTGCTGATCCCGACCAGGGACAGAGCCTCTCCTTCTCCATCGTGGGTGGCAACACCAACAACGCTTTTGCCATCAACAACGCTTCCGGCCTCATTACAGTAGCCGGGGTGGTTTGCTATGAATCAAACAACCACTATTATCTTGTTGTAAGGGCAGAAGACAACGCATCGCCTTCTTTAGGGGATGAGCAGCTGGTTGATATTCTGATCAGTGACATCAACGAGAGTCCGGTCGTAAACGATGCTCAGTTCACCGTTGAAAGCTATGCGGTAAACGGCACCTACGTGGGAACAGTAGTGGCAGATGATCCTGACCTGAACCAGAGCCTCAGTTACAACATTACCTCGGGCAACAGCGGAAATGCATTTACCATCGGAACCGGCAGCGGAATCATAACAGTTGCCAATAGTGAAGCCGTCAGTTACCTGACCAACCCGGAGTTTAACCTGACAGTCACCGTAAGTGATAACGGAAATCCGGTATTAAGCGCTCCCGCCCAGATTCACATTCTCGTACAACCTTCCAACACCCCGCCGGTAATCAACAATCAGTCATTTTCGGTGAACGAAAACATGCCTGAAGGCGTGATTGTCGGACAGGTTATTGCCGTTGAACCAGACCCGGGGCAAACCCTCACCTACAGCATTGTATCGGGCAACACCGGCAATGCCTTCAACCTGGGTAACAATGGCGTTCTGAGCATCGCCGATGCTTCTGCCATCAATCACGAAATCAATGCTTCGTTCAGCCTTCTCGTGATGGTTACAGACAATGGCATCCCTGCACTTTCAGCTCAGTCGGTGGTGATGGTCACCATCAACGACCTGAATGAACAACCGGTCGCCGGAGAAGAAGAAACGTTTTCGATTGAGGAACACTCAGCAACCGGAACAACCGTCGGAACAGCTTCAGCTACAGACCCTGACAATGGTCAGTCGCTGACTTACAGCATTGTATCAGGAAATACTGAGAATGGTTTCTCCATATACCCTTCAACCGGGGAGATCATTGTTGCCGGTAATATCTGTTTTGAGAACAATCCGCATTACACACTCACAGTAAGGATAACCGACAACGGTCAACCGGTATTGTGGGCTGAACAGCTTATAAACATTGATCTTCTCGACATCAACGAGAGTCCTGAAATTCCTTCACAGCAGTTTACATCGCCCTCGTTTGCACCATCAGGCACCAGCCTGGGTATTATTTCAGCCAGTGATCCTGATTATAACCAGACCCTGACCTTCCAGATAACAGCAGGAAACACAGATGAGGCTTTCGGTATCAATGCGGTTACAGGAGAGCTTTACGTGAACAACAGTTCAGCCCTGAACATTCTGATAAATCAATCCTTCGACCTGACAATCCGGGTAACCGACAATGGAAGTCCCGTATTATTCGCCGAAGCCCTGGTAACCATCATTCTGAGTGATGTAAACTATGCACCGGTAATGGCTAACCAGGAATATACCATTCCTGAAAATCAGCCTGCCGGTACAGTGATCGGAACCATAGTGGCTACTGATCCCAATCCGGGGCAGTCCATATCCTTCAGCATCATTTCAGGGAACATTGACAATGCATTTACCTTGTCATCCGATGGTGTGCTGAGCGTTAACAATGCAGAAGCCATCAATTTTGAAATGAACCGGATGTATACGCTGCTGGTTCTGGCTTCTGACAACGGTGCTCCGATGTTGTGGTCACAGGCCGCCATTACCGTATTTATTCAGAACGTGAATGATGCTCCGATGATGGCCCCTCAGAAATATTCTGTAAAAGAGAATACGCCCAACAAGCGTTATGTATGCAAGGTGATTGCCAAGGATGAAGATCAGGGCGATATGTTGTATTTCAGTATTGTGGGTGGCAACACCAACAATGCATTCTCCATTCAGCGGACAACGGGAAGGATTTATGTGTACAACACCAAAGCGCTGGATTTTGAAACAAATCCATATTTTGAACTGGTTATCAGGGTATCCGACAATTATGGAGCTTACACCGAAGAGGTGGTTACCATGGTTGTACTGGATGTAAATGAAGCTCCGGTGGTCCTCAGCCAGACTTTTACCATTTCAGAATTTGTTCCTGACGGCACCTTCGTTGGCCAGGTAGAAGCATCTGATCCCGACAGAAGTCAGACATTGAGGTTTGCAATTACGCAGGGCAATTCAGCCGGAATTTTTGAGATCGGTGCATACACAGGAATTCTGACCATTGCCAATTCAATGGCACTGAACAATTCAACAGAAACCAAATTTGTTCTTACCGTAAAAGTCAGGGATAACGGATATCCTGCCCTCTCATCCAACGGGTACTCAACGGTTACTGTATTCAGAAACAAAGAAACCGGAGAAATCACTGCTGAAGAAAACAGTGAAAGGTTGAACCTGAAACTGAAGGTTTATCCGAATCCTTCCTTCGATGGAATGTTCAACATTCAGTTAGAAGAAGAAACAACGGAGGAAACCACCATCAGCATTACTGATTTAACCGGCAAGCCTTTAAGGGAGGAGAATTTCACCGCGTCCATGAATTTCAGGACTGACCTGAGTGGATTGCCCAGGGGGGCCTACCTGATGTTTGCCCGCAATGGCAACAAGACTTCAGTCACCAAGCTGATAAAGCAATAAAAATAAAACCAGCGTGATTATTTCACGGATAAAAGGGGGTTGGCACGGGGTCTCCCCCTTTTTTATTTCTCTGCTGCTTCGTAGCGATTGTAGAGTATGCGGATACCATCCTCAAGTCCGGTTTTATACTTCCAGCCGAGAGCTTCCAGTTTTGAAACGTCAAGCAGTTTTCTGAATGTGCCGTCAGGTTTTGTATGATCGAATTCAATGTTCCCCTTGAAGCCAACCACTCCTTTGATGAGATAGGCCAGGTCGCGGATAGTGATTTCGCTGCCTGTCCCGATGTTGATGTGACAATTGCGGATTTCTTTTCCGGGTTCTGCATCTGACAAGCCCGAGATATCAGCAAAATCACGGTTTTCCATCAGGTAAACACAGGCATCTGCCATATCGTCGCTCCACAGAAACTCACGGAAAGGATTCCCGGAGCCCCATAACCTGATTTTGACTTTCCGGTCATTTGGTTCATCTTCAATCGTCAGACCCTGTTTCGCAAGGTAAGTAAGTATGTCTGTTACGGAGGAATGACTGTTGATCACATTCGAGGGATAACGGTCGAAATCCTTCCTGATACCCTCCATATCGTTGTTCTCAAGGCATTTACCAAGATGCATCTTGCGGATCATGGCCGGAAGAACATGCGAGTTCTCAAGGTGATAATTGTCGTTGTAGCCATACAGATTGGTCGGCATAACCGATATAAAGTTGGTGCCATACTGCAGGTTGTAGGATTCACACATTTTCATGCCGGCAATTTTGGCGATGGCATAGGGCTCGTTGGTGTATTCCAGTTCACTCGTCAGCAGGTACTCTTCACGCATCGGCTGGGGCGAGTTTTTGGGATAAACACAACTACTGCCCAGGAAGAGCAGTTTCTTCACACCGTGCAGGTACGACTGATGAATAACATTGTTCTGTATCTGCAGGTTTTCAAAGATAAACTGTGCCCTGAAGGTATTGTTGGCCATAATCCCTCCCACTTTGGCAGCGGCAAGAACCACATATTCAGGCCGGGTTTCTGAGAAAAAGGCCGCTACCGACTGCTGGTCAGTGAGATCGACCTGAGTCCGCGTCCGTGTGATGATCTCTGTATATCCTTTCTGGTGAAGATTTCTTACAATGGCACTGCCAACCAGGCCGAGGTGACCGGCAACATAGATCCTGCTGTTTTTATTCATCCGGAAGGTGTAATTAAAATCTGAATTATTCGAAATAGTTAAAAACCCGGTAACCGCCATCCTGCAGATACTTATCTTTCTTCATCAGGTGGATGTCGCTTTCCATCATATCTTTAACCAGTCCTTTGAGGTCGTATTCCGGTTCCCAACCAAGAACCTTCTTTGATTTAGAAGGATCACCGATCAGCAGGTCAACCTCGGTAGGCCTGAAATATGCTTTATCCACCGCCAGAACCTGTTTTCCGACAGGTAGCTGATATTCAGGATGGCTGCATGATTTAACGAAGGCTTTTTCGTCGGCACCTTCACCTGTAAAGGTAAGTTCGATACCCACTTCGCCGAAAGCCATTCTCACAAAATCACGCACTTCGGTGGTAACACCGGTGGCAATCACGAAATCGTCCGCTTTATCCTGCTGAAGGATGAGGTACATGGCTTTGACATAGTCTTTTGCATGGCCCCAGTCGCGTTTGGCCGAAAGGTTGCCCAGAAAGAGCACATCCTGCATCCCCAGGGCTATACGTGCAACAGCCATGGTAATTTTGCGGGTAACGAAGGTTTCACCCCTGATGGGAGATTCATGATTAAACAGAATTCCGTTGGAGGCGAAAATCCCGTATGCTTCACGGTAGTTCACCGTAATCCAGTAAGCATAGAGCTTGGCAACGGCATACGGGCTTCTGGGATAAAAGGGCGTTTTCTCCGATTGCGGAACCTCCTGAACCAGTCCATACAACTCACTGGTAGAAGCCTGGTAGATTCTGGTTTTGTTGGCAAACCCCAGCAACCTGACTGCTTCGAGAAGCCTCAGGGTACCGATACCATCGGCATTGGCCGTGTATTCAGGAGAATCGAAACTCACTTTTACATGCGACATCGCAGCGAGGTTGTAGATCTCATCCGGTTGGGTTTCCTGAATAATCCGGATCAGGTTCGACGAATCGGTCATGTCGCCGTAATGCAGAACAAAATTTCTGTTTTCTATATGCGGATCCTGATATAAATGATCGATACGGTTGGTGTTGAAAAGTGAGCTACGGCGTTTCAGGCCATGAACCTGATAACCAAGCCTGAGCAGGTATTCGGCCAGATAGGCTCCATCCTGACCGGTAACTCCTGTAATGAGTGCAACTTTGCGCGGCATGAAAATGGTTTTTGACGATAAATTGTTACAAATCTACAAAAAAAACCATAACCGGACCGTCAGGCAATGAATGTCGTCACCCGGAGGCCGCCTCAGAGTGACGATGATGAAGGTTATCAGAATGTTATTAAATTTGCCGTAAATTCAGGCTATTCTAACAAGCATCCGCTATGCAGAGCCGAACCTTTTACCTGATTGCGAATTTCTTTGGTGCCCTGGTTTTGCTGTTTATCATAGCACCGGTGGTCAACATAGTGCTTGCCACAGAATTTAAAGACATCGTAAAAACTACCGGTGACAAGGCGGTTGTTTCGAGTATCTGGCTTACCATTTTCGCATCGATCACGGCAACCACCCTGTTTGCAGTCTTTTCATTGCCCTTTGCCTGGATGCTGGCCCGCAGGAAATTTCCTTTAAAACGACTGGTTTCCGGCCTGATTGACCTCCCTGTCGTAATCCCACACACCGCTGCAGGGATTGCTTTACTGGGGATTATCTCCGGGAATTCAGCGGCCGGCAGGTTTGCAGGTATGTTCGGATTTGATTTTGTAGGCCATCCAGCCGGCATCGTGGTCGCCATGGCCTTCGTCAGTCTGCCATTCTTCATCAACGCTGCCCGCGATGGATTTTCATCAGTTCCTGAACGACTCGAGCAGGCAGCACTCAATCTGGGTGCCAGTCCTGCCAGGGTCTTTTTTACCATTTCTGTACCGCTGGCCATGAGGCACATCATCTCCGGGGGAGTGATGATGTTCTCCAGGGGTATGAGTGAATTCGGAGCGGTGGTGATCATCGCTTACCACCCCATGGTTGCGCCGGTGCTGATATACGAGCGCTTCAGCTCTTTCGGCCTGCAGTATGCCCGCCCCGTGGCTGTATTGCTGATTGCTATATCAGTCATCTTTTTCCTGATCATGAGGTGGTTCTCCAAAGACCCTGACCATGCTAGAAATTAAAAACCTGCAGAAGAATTTCGGCCGTTTCAGCATCCGGAACCTGAATCTCACCGTTGAAAACAACGACTATTTCATTCTGCTCGGCGCCTCCGGCTCAGGAAAATCGGTGTTGCTCGAAATGATTGCCGGCATCAGCAATCCCGACAGCGGGCAGATCATCCTCAACGGTAAAGAAATCACCCGCACGAACATTGATAAAAGAAGAACCGGCCTGCTCTTTCAGACACCCGCCATTTTTCCCCATCTGAGCGTCAGGCAGAACATTGCTTATCCGCTGCACAACAGATCCAGGTCATGGATTTCAGGCAGGATCGGCGAACTGGCAATACAGATGAATATTCAGCACCTGCTTGACCAGAAACCAGCCGTGCTGTCGGGGGGAGAATTGCAGCGGGTAGCCCTGGCCAGGACACTGGCCTCAGAACCCGAAATTCTGCTGCTCGACGAACCCTTGTCGGCCGTTGATACCAACCTCAAATCCGACCTCCGGAAACTTCTCAGGGAGCTGAACCAAAACGGACTGCCGATGCTGCATGTGACCCACGACTTTGAAGAAGCCATTTCCCTTGCCACGGCCATGGCTGTCATTGAAAACGGACAGATCAACCAGTCGGGAAATCCGGAAACAATCCTCGCGAATCCCGGGAGCAGTTTCGCCGCCGGATTTGCCGGTGAACGCAATTATTACCCCGCGGTGATCAGAAACAATACTGCACTGCTTGAAAACAGAAAAGATCCGGCCCAAACTGCTGAAATCAGATTGAATGATGCATTCTCCGACGGCCCGGCCAATATCCTGATCAGAAGCCGGCATGTTGTTGTTTCGATAGAAGAGCCGCAGCTTAGTACCACCAACAACTTTCACGGAATTATCCATGAAATAACCCCTTCAAGGGAAGGATTCGAAATCTGCATCCGGGCCGACATTGAAATATTCGCACGGATTACCCGTGATTCTGCCCGGAAAATGAATCTGGCACCCGGTATGTATGTTTGGGCCTGCTTCAAGGCTTCCTCTGTGGATGTTATCCGCGGATTGTAAAATCTCAAAGACATTACAGACGAAAATGTATTCATACTCCGGCAACCGGCAAATACCATACCTGCCCAACCTCCTGATCATCGGCGGGGCATCGCGCAATGTTGGCAAAACCTCCCTGATATTACACCTGATTGAAGAATACAGACATTCTTTTCCAGTAACCTGTATCAAAGTTACCAGTGTGAGGCAGGATGAACACCGCTTTCACGGCAACCATCCTGATTTAAAGGGAAATGATTTTTCGGTGAAAGAAGAAACCTCTGTTCTTGGTCACAAAGACACCTGCAGAATGCTGAATGCCGGCGCCGACCGTGTATTTTACATAGAAACGCCAGACCATCTGATCGGCCGGGCTTTCAGTTATTTTCTGCAACAGGCAGCGCCTGCCGGGCCAATGATCTGCGAATCGAGACATCTCCGCAAGGTTGTCAGACCTGGGCTGTTTCTGCTGCTGCGGCATTTTAACCCGTTGCAGGTAAAACCCGGCTTCGACACCTACGAAAGGCTGGCCGACCGGGTGGTAACCATCCCTGAACAACACAACGGGCCTGCTTACCTTGCCGATTGTTTACAATGGAACGGCATGCGCTGGCTGCTCAAACACGAAACAGCCTGACAGCCCGGAAGGTATCAGTAGAAAACGACCTCTACTCCAGGATTCGCAGCTTTAAATTTATCCACTCCTTTCTGCGATAAGCGGGTGTTGTAGACCCTCAGAAGCTTCAGAGACGGCATCACATCCAGGGCCTTCAGGCTGCTGAGACGCGTATTGTAGCAGTCAAGCTGTTCGAGCTTTGAAGCAGTTTCCAGTGCATTCAGGCGGGTTACCTGGGTTCCGGAAATGTCGAGGATCTTAAGATCAGGAAAACTCTTCAGCACATCCAGGTTATTGATGGGTGTGTTTGAAAGATAGAGGGCTGAAAGTTTCCGGTTGAAAGCCAGGGGAGATAAGTCCTCTACCGGGGTATTGGAGCAGTTAAACTCCTTCAGCCGGGTAAAGCTTGCAATGGGCAGCAGACTGCTTACCGGCAATCGTGAAATATTGAGTTTTTCAAGTCGCAGAAGCTTTCCGAGGGGCGTAAGGTCGCTGATGCCCTGGGTATTGCTCAGATCCAGTTCCCTGAGCGATGCAATCCGGTGCAGCCATAATGATTCGGGCTCCCCATTCACCGGAACTAAAGAAATAAATACCTGTTTCCAGTTCTCAGGCAGGGCATTCCACCACTGAAGGAGACGATCCGTCCGGTAAACAACCAGTGCATCGGGAATGCTGTCCCACAACTGACCAATGGCACCCTCAACCACCGGTACGCCTGAAGCATGCAACAGCTCAAGTCGCTTAAGGCTCAGCAGAGGTTTTACGCTGGTTACCGGACATTTGTTCAGCGATAGTTGCTGCAGGTTCCGGAGGGTTGCAATCGGCAAAAGGTCAGTAATTCCCGTTCCGGAAATGTCCAGCACCTGAAGGGTAGTGAGGGCGGATAATGGCGAGAGTGTTGTTACCGGTGTATCAGAAATATCCAGCTCACGCAGGTTGACGGATTCAGCCAGTGGTTCTATTCCTGAAATGCCCGTTGAAGAAGCATTCAGAAATTCGAGTGAAGGAAGCTTCGTCAGCGGGGCCAGGCTCACGATGGACTTATTGCCAGAAATATCGATGTTTTTCAGGCCGGTGAGCTCGTGTAACTGTTCCTTCCGGGGAGTAGCATCCAGTTGCGAAAGCTTGTTAAAAACGGCTTTCCAGTCAGGGCTGAGTCCCTGCCACCAGGCAGCCAGTTCCTCTGACTCATAAATCACCTTGACATCAGGCCTTACCTTGTTGAATTTCAATGCGATATCACGGGTAACTCCGGATTTGTCGCAATACACAAACTTCAGGTCTTTCAGTCCCTGTAAAGGAAGGAGGTCGTTTACCCGGGTGAAGTCCATGTAAATATATTGCAGTGAAGGCACGCCTGCGAGCGGGGAAATGTCTGAAACCGTGGTGTGTTCAAAGTTGATTTTCTGCAGGTTTTTTAAACCTCCGGCAGGGGTCAGATCACTGATCACCGACTCAGACAGATCCAGCACACTGAGTTTCTCAAGGGCCTCAATCCCTTCAATTGACCTGATGGATGAGCGGTTCATCTTTAATTCCCGCAATGTAGAAAGCGCAGTAACCGGGGCAAAATCAGCAGCCTGCGTTTTGGAGATATCCAGGAATTCAAGCTTCCTGAAGTTCGGAAGCTGGCTGAGGTCACTGACGAAAGTTTCCGACAAATCAAGGTTGACAAGGCTGGTGCTGTATTGCAATGGCAGCAGTGAACTTACCAGACTTCCTTTCAGGATGAGGGTTTCGAGTACCGGAAGATTTCTTACAGGATTCAATTCAGTAACCCCTGAATTGGAGATATTCAGCACCTTCAGCAGGCGGAGAGCCGACAAGGGTTCAAGATCATAAATCTTTTTGTTGCCCGAAATGTCAACTTTATCGATCCTCAGAAACCTCCGGATCTCGCTGAACACAGCCGCAGTGTTAACAGCCAGGGGGATTGCATGGTTAACGGTGTCGGCAGCTGACAGACCGGCCTGCTGCACAAAAATGGTATCTTTTTTTACAGAAGTGATGGTAAACAGCGGAATGGAATCATAAACCACGGTATTCGAAGCAAAATAGGCCCTCCATTCTGGTTCGAGTGAATTCCACCATGAAATGACTTCTTCTTCCTCGCCGGAGCGTGTGGTATAAATGCTGACAATCTTCAGTTCCTGGCGTGTTTCATCCAGGTTGATCTCAATAAAACGAAGCTTGTTGTTTTCTATCTCCTTACCTTCTATGGTTTTGCCTTTCAGGTTGCGGCTGGCCCTTACTTTGAAGAAGGTCTCCCCTTTTTCGTTGACTTCCTGGGTTACCTCTTCCACCGTGAAGCGGAACGCCACATCGGTGAAAAAGAAATCGATGTCTTTAAGATAAGCCTGAACATCCTTGTTGGTGACTACATCGCGTTGTTCGGCAAGGTCATCTTCAATCTGAACTTTGGCGTCTCTGAAAAACTTTGTGTATGACTGGCTGATGATGATATCCTTCTCCTTGTATTCGGTCTTGCTGCTACCGATGGTATTGAAGGCAAATTCCATGAAAGAAACCATTTGTACAGCCTGTTTCCTGTAGGCTGAGATTTCGTCATCCGGCAAGGTATTGCTGCTGACCACACTGGCTTCCTTGTTCGTCTGGGTTTGGGCAAAGGCAGTCAGCATCAGGCATAATGACCCCAGAACAGTTAAAAACAGGGTTTTACTCATGGTACAGATATTTTAGAAGAAGCTCTTTATCATTATCATTGATCTTCATCAATCCTGAAATCAGCCATCCGGCATTGGTACCGGGCCGGTTGAATTCCGATAGTTCAAAGTACCAGCCGGGCACCTGGAAGAAATGGAATTTCACGTCTTTCACTGTGTTGAATACCAGATTCCCTTTTTTGAATTCATACAGAAACAAGGTCAGATAATCAGGGTGGTAGTCACTGGCTGTGTATTGCTCTACATAGGCCTTGTCTTTGAACACACGAACCAGATTCATGAAATCAAGTTCATGGCTCATCGGGTGCAGAAAACGCTGGTCATCCTTTTCGAGGTTGTGGAACATCTCATGAAAGCTACTCAGGTAAACGTTGGTAATTACCCACTTGTAGCCCTGGTTTTCTTCTTCAAGTTTCAGGTAAATGGTTACGGGCGTCTTCTTTCCCATGTAGGAAAATTCGGTAAGTACTTCCGTAAACCATTGTCCGCCATGGAATTCCAGGTAGCGTGGCTGAGAAGGACTCATGACATCCGCAATGAATGATTGCCTGAGCGGATCGGTGATCGATGCATTCTGGTTATCAAACAGAATCCCCAGATAGCGTTTTCTCAGGTCAGGATTTCTATAATCCTTGTCGCCCGGGAAATAGCGGTCGCCGCTGGTACTCTCTTCCGCGTTAAAGCGTCGGAAGAACTGGTTTACCTGCTTGGTCTGGGCATGCAGGATGCTTTCATCGCCCAGCAGTGAATTGAACGACTGGGCTGTCATCAAGCCCGGAAAAAGCACCAGTGATATCAGCAATATCCTGAATTTACGCATATTTGGTTATTGTATATCCGAAGGAATGTCATTTTTAAAAATCAGGCTGCATTCCTGAACAACAGCAGGAATACAGCCGGAAAAAATCATGCTCCCCGGGATTAATTCCCCGGTTTGGTTTCAGTTACCCTGATGTCGCCGAGCATCACATCCCAGAAACCGATAATACGGCCGGATATCTGGGTGGTTTTTCTTTCCACATACACGGTAACATCTTTTTTGGTGACATCCACGTATTTGAGTCCCTCTTTGGTCACCCCTTCAAATCGCTGGTAAATGGTAATCACCCCGACATACTTTCCGTCAGGCTGTCGTTCCAGGTCACTGATATACTGAATGTTGTACCATTGAATATTGACGCGGTCGTAATTAAGGGCCATCAGTCGTTCGAGGTATTCACGGACACCATAATAGTTTACCTCTTCGCGGTTGATCGACGAAACACCCATCATGGCCCCGTCGGCAAACAACTCCAGGGTACGTTCGATTACCCGGTTGGCTTCCGACCATGGGGTGTCCTTATTGCCGATAATGCTGATGTATTTACTCAGGTCGCGGACCTTCTCCAGTGCCAGTGAATCAATGGCCTGCTTGCGCGAAGGACTGAGGACATCCTGAGCAGAAAGCTGGCTGCCGATGGCTGAGAATGCGAGGATCAGAAACAATGCTTTTATCTTCATCATGGTCTTTACTTTTTAATAAGTTCGAGTTCCTTAATTTTTCCATTGGCATCATACACAGCATTGAGCACCTTATTGGGAGATTTTTTCTGGTCTTTCAGAAACTCAAGGTATTTCCGGATGGTGGTCGGCTTGTCGTAGTCGCTTTCTTCCCCTTCTTTGCTGATCAGGATAAGAACAGGAACATCGTCGCCGGCAAAGTTCATCAGGGCTTCTCTTATCTTCATATTTGCAGTAGAGATATCCGAAGCATTCCCGACTGCATCAAGCGCCTGGTTAATGTTCCGGTAAGGACCGCTTTCACGCATCTCACGCTCCCTGGCCTCTTTTTCACGCTGCAGGCGGTCTTCTTCCTTTTTCTTTTCAAGGGCAGCCCTTTCGCGGTTCAGCTTTTCTTCGGCTTGCACTATCAGGTCCTTGATTTCCTGATTATCGAGGTTCATCCGTTTAACGGCAGCCAGTTTAAACTCTTTTTCTTCCAGCGTCATTTTACCGTCATCGCTGAGGATCGCCATCAGGTCTGCTTTGGCTTTGGCAGTTTTTTCAGCCAGCTCCTGTTCAGCCTTTTTCTTAGCCAGTTTTTTCTGGCTGTTGCATGAACTGAGCCCTGCTCCGATGGTAACAGCTAAAAAAAGCATCATACCAAAGCTCAGCCGGTGCTTGAGTCTGGCAGGCAAAAATGAAATTTTCATCATGGTTTATCGGTTTATTTAGTATTAACAGAAATTCACAGGCATTAGTATATCATTCAGCAAAGACCGTGCCCCTGGCGAAGGATTGACCGGGAGGCAGCCATTTGTTAAACAAATTTAAAGGTAAAAAGGCTTGTTTGAGAGGCTTGTTTTAAAAGTTCTTAACAAAAACCTGTTAAATCAAAACAAAAGGAAACGTCAGAGGAAGGTTTATCGGGCTGCATAAAAAAATCCCTCTGGACAGGGATTTCTTCGTACCCGAGGCCGGACTCGAACCGGCACGGCCGCGATGGCCAAAGGATTTTAAGTCCTTCGTGTCTACCATTCCACCACTCGGGCAACCTTATATTGCATAAAAAAACCCCGGCTATCCGGGGTTCGAGCGAAAGACGGGACTCGAACCCGCGACCCTGACCTTGGCAAGGTCATGCTCTACCAACTGAGCTACTTTCGCTTATTGTTTAGCGGCTGCAAATATACGACCTGAATTCAAATCGCCAAACAAATTTATGATTTTTTTAAAAGTTTTTTTATCTCGTTGAGCTTCATCAGGGCTTCAACCGGGGTAAGTGTGTTAATATCAGTGTCGAGAATATCCTCCCTGATCTGCTCGAGCAAGGGGTCGTTGAGCTGAATAAAGCTCAGCTGAAAAGGGTCGCCGGCCGGTTTTCCGGATTTGCGTTTCGAGGAACTGCCCTGCAGCTGCCCGCCGCCATGCGATTTCTCGAGGGTGACCAGCAATTCATTGGCCCGCTCAAGTAACGACTGCGGCATTCCGGCCATACGGGCTACATGAATCCCGAAACTGTGTTCGCTTCCTCCCGGTTCGAGCTTACGCATAAAAATAACCCTTTTGCCTGCCTCCTTAACCGAAATATGGTAGTTCCTGATACGGGTCATCATCGAAGCCATCTCATTCAGCTCGTGGTAATGCGTTGCAAACAAAACCTTGGGTCTGAAAAGCGGGTGCTGGTGCAGGAACTCGGCGATCGCCCAGGCAATGCTGATTCCGTCGTAGGTGCTGGTTCCCCTTCCGATTTCATCCAGCAGAATGAGGCTCCTGTTGCTGATATTGTTGAGAATACTGGCTGTTTCGTTCATCTCCACCATAAAGGTAGATTCGCCCGATGAGATGTTGTCTGATGCACCAACCCTGGTGAAGATCTTATCAACCAGCCCGATCTCAGCCGAATCGGCCGGGACAAAGCAACCCGTCTGAGCCATGAGCACGATAAGGGCAGTCTGTCTTAGCAGAGCGGATTTCCCCGACATGTTGGGCCCGGTAATGATGATGATCTGCTGTTGCTGATCATCAAGAAATACGTCGTTGGTGATGTAAGCCTCCCCTGCCGGCAGGTTTTTCTCAATTACCGGATGTCTTCCGCCCCTGATGTTCAGGGTGTAACCATCGTTGATCTGCGGACGGGTATATTTGTTCTGTATTGCAACGGCTGCGAACGACAAAAGACAATCGAGCCTGGCAACGATCAGCGCATTGGCCTGCACCGCCGATATATAATCATTCAGACTGAGAACCAGATCGTTGTACAATCTGGTCTCGATCTCCAGCATGCGTTCTTCTGCATTAAGAATCTTCTCCTCGTAGGTTTTCAGTTCAGGGGTGATGTATCTTTCACAGTTTACAAGGGTTTGCTTCCTGTCCCACTCCGGGGGTACTTTATCCTTGTGGGTATTGGTAACCTCAAGGTAGTAACCAAATACATTGTTGTAGGCAATCTTGAGAGAGGGAATCCCTGTGCGTTCCGACTCGCGCTGCTGCAGCCTGATCAGGTAGTCTTTGCCCGAGTGGGCAAGTTCGCGGATTTCGTCAAGCTCAGCAGAAATCCCGGTTGCAATTACGTTGCCCTTGTTCACAGCCACCGGAGGGTCAGGGTGAATCTGCTGCTCAATTCTGCCGGTCATCAGTGAACACGGGTTCAACTGATCACCCATCAGCTGCATGGAGGCAACTCCGGAACCAAAGCACAGTTCCCTGATCGGAACCATGGCCTGCAACGCCCTTTTCAGCTGAACCAGTTCCCGGGGGTTAATTCTGCCGGTAGCAACCTTGGAGATGATGCGTTCCAGATCACCGATCATCCTGATCTGCTGCCTGAGTGCTTCTGCAGCAGCCTGATGGTTCACAAAGTACTCTACCACATCCAGGCGTTCATCAACCGGAAGCCGGTCTTTCAGTGGCATAATCAGCCAGCGGCGCATCATGCGTGACCCCATCGGTGATATGGTTTTATCGAGCACCCCGATCAGCGTTGACGCCTCATCGTTGGCCGATCCCAGAATTTCAAGATTGCGGATGGTAAATTTGTCCAACCAAACATGGTGATCTTCTTCAATACGGGAGAGCTGACAGATATGTCCGACTTTATCGTGCTGTGTTTCTGCAAGGTAGTGCAAAGCGGCACCAGCAGCTATGATGCCGTTGGTCATTTCACTCACCCCAAAGCCTTTCAGCGAAGCGGTATTGAAGTGTCTGAGCAGCAGTTCCTGACCAAAGTCGATGGTAAAAACCCAGTCCTCGAAGGTGTTGATATAAAACTTTTCTCCGAAAAGGCCCAGAAACTCACCCCTTTTCGATTTCTGGATGATAATTTCGCTGGGGCGGAAAGTTTGCAGCAGTTTATCGATATAATCGTTGGAACCCTGAGCAACCAGGAATTCACCTGTTGAGATATCCAGGAAGGCGATTCCGCTTGATTTGGGCAGCAGATGCACACTGGCCAGGAAATTATTCTGCTTGTTTTCAAGCACTTTATCGTTGTATGAAACGCCTGGGGTTACCAGTTCTGTAACACCGCGTTTCACGATTTTTTTGGTAAGTTTCGGATCCTCAAGCTGATCGCAGATGGCTACCCTGTGACCGGCCCGTACCAGTTTGGGGAGGTAAGTATCGAGGGCATGGTGAGGAAACCCTGCCAGCTCGACATAGGCCGCTGCACCATTGGCTCTGCGGGTAAGAACAATCCCCAGGATTTCAGACGCAGAAATGGCATCCTGACCAAAGGTTTCATAAAAATCCCCAACCCTGAAAAGCAAGAGTGCATCAGGATATTTCGCCTTAATGGCGTTGTATTGTTTCATCAGGGGTGTTTCGGCAATTTCACCCTTCTCTTTAACCTGCTTGCTCATCGTTTCTTCCGAAAAACAACAAAAATAGGCAGTTTCGCCCGAAATAACGCAAAAAAGCAGTTAAAGCTACTTTATTACATTTGCAGAAATTTAAAAAGATGAGAAAACTGCAGACTGATGAAATTATCAGGATAAGTGTTACTGAGTTCATGGAAGCTGAAAAAATTCCGGTGGTCGTTGTGCTTGACAATATCCGGAGCCAGCACAACATCGGATCGGTTTTCCGCACGGCCGATGCATTCAGAATCGAGGCAGTGCACCTGTGCGGGATTACTGCAATGCCACCCAGCAGGGAGATACAGAAAACAGCCCTTGGCGCCACGGAGTCGGTGGTCTGGAAATACTATGATTCAACAAGGCAGTCAATCACTGAGCTGAAGGAAGCCGGATATCACATTGTGTCCATAGAGCAGGCCAGCGGGAGCATCATGGTACAGGATTTCATGCCGGATTCAGGCAAGTACGCTCTTGTTCTGGGAAATGAAGTACATGGAATCGCCGATGACATAATCGATTTGTCAGATAGTTGTCTCGAAATCCCTCAGGCAGGCACCAAACACTCGCTGAATATCGCTGTTGCCGCCGGCATCGTCCTATGGGAATTCTTCAGTAAGCTGAACGGATTCAAGATGGTTGTGGACAAATCGCGCTGAAAAGTATTATATATCTGTTTTTCAATACTTTAACCATAATAAAAAAATTTTACATCTTCGGTAGTTGTTACCAATCGGGAAAAAAAGGATTAACTGTGAGGCGATATCATAGTCCGATTTCAAACAAAGCCATATAATTCAGTGTTTATGGGACTGGAAAGAAATTAAGCACAGGTTTGCCGTGTTGAGTAAAAAAAATCACTTATTCGGGATTTTAGGGTAATTTTGTTTGAAAACTACCAAAACTGCCCTATATTTGTCGATTCTTTGCAATGACTGTAAATCACCGAAAATAAACAATTTAAAATTGATAACACTAAAATCAAAATTATGAAAAAGTTAAGCTACAAATCGATTCTGTTGCTTCTCATTCTGATGTTCGGAGTTTCTCCGGTTTTTGTTTCCGCGCAGGACTCCGGCAAAGAAACCAAAGCTGCAAAATCAACATTTGACAAGCATTTTTTCCTTCAGGCAAGTGGTGGAGTTTCGCAATTTTTCGGAGATCTTAACGAAAATTCCCTGTTCAATGAAAGAACCAATTTCTTTTATGGTTTGGGAGCTGGTTATCAATTCAGCCCGGTTTTCGGAGTCCGTGGTTTATTTAACAACGGATGGGTAGTCAGTACAAGAGAATCTGCCGTCCTCAACGATAATCTCAGGATGTCGTCCAGTGTCTGGGATGGCCAGCTGAATGTTACCGCCAGCCTTACCAATCTTCTTTTCGGATACAAGCCTGAGCGTTTCCTCAACTTTTACGTTTTCACCGGTGCTTCATTCAGCAACTACGCCTCTGTTCTCTACAGAACCAACGGAACCGATGACTTCAACGACGATCAGGTAATCGACCGCAACGGCCCGTTTGCTCCGGCTCCTTTTGATCAGGATGCTTATACAGCAATAGGCGTTCCGGTAGGTGCAGGACTGAATTTCCGTCTGGCAGAAAAATGGGACCTCAACCTTGAATACAACGAGCGTTTCATTTTCAAAGATGATCTTGATCTGCTTGAATCAAATTCAAAAAACGATGCCTATTCAACCCTGATGTTAGGCGTTACCTATAAATTCAAACCGAGTGCCAACCTGAAATCCATGGAGAAAAACTACGGACTGGTTAAATACGAAACCACTCCTGATCCATTGGTAAAAGTTGGTGATACCGTTTGTGTAAACGTGAAAGTTATCTTCCCTGAAAAGTATTTCGCCAAGAAAGCTGCCATGAACTTCCAGCCAGAGATCAAATACGCAGGGACAACCCGTAAGCTGAAAGCTGTTAATTTCCAGGGTGAAGATGTAAATGGTGACGGCATTGTTATCAATTACAAAACCGGCGGTTCTTATACCTATGTTGACTGTATTCCTTACGAACCAGGCATGAATGCTTCTGATCTTGTGGTATCTCCTTCACTTTACGAACCGAAAGAAGCTGTTGTTCTGAATGCAACACCGGAGCAGATCGGTGCCAAATACAAAGTAATCGATTTACCTGAGCGTAAACTTGCCGATGGCGTTATCATCACCGGAACCAGAATTTTCCACGATGAGGACCTGATTGTAGCAGATCATGGTTATGTTAAAGAAACGATTATCAGCAAGGATGCAAAGATTTACTTCAAAGTAAACATGCATGACCTCAACTGGAACCTCCCGCTCAACCGCACCAACATGGTTCAGCAGAAACTCGATGAACTGGCTGCCTTTATCAAAATGGGTTATACCATCCGCGACATCGATATCAACGCATGGGCATCTCCCGAAGGAGAAGAGAGCTACAACCAGGGCCTTTCAGAGCGTCGTGCAATGGCCGGAAAGAAACAGGTTGTTGATATGTTCAAGAAAATGGCAAAGGAAAAGAATCCTGTTATCAACATTCCGAATCCGGAAGCTACCATCAAATTTAACTCCTACGCCAATGGTGAAGACTGGAACGGATTTATGCAGGCAGTTGAAGGTTCAAACCTGGCCGACAAGCGCATCATCATGAATGTGGTTAACTCACAGAGTGATGTTTCAAAACGTGAGCAGGAAATCCGCAACATGGCCATCGTTTACAAGGAAATCGAAGATGATATCCTTCCTCCGCTGCGCCGCGTTGAGATCAAGGTTAACTGTCTTGAGCCGAAGAAAACCGATGCAGAGATTTCAGCCCTTGCACTGAGCGATCCTTCAAAGCTCACCGAAGCCGAAATCCTGTATGCTGCTACCCTTACCGAAGATAAGGACACCAGAATGAAGATTTACCAGAACGCTGCCACACAGTTTGCCAACAGCTACAAAGCCAACAACAACCTGGCCGTGTGTGAACTCCGTAACGGAAAACTCGGTGAAGCTGCTTCACACCTGGCCAAAGCTGATCAGGTTGAGCCCAACAACAAAGCCGTTGTTAACAACCTCGGAGCCCTTGCTTCAAAGAAAGGTGACTATAAAAACGCTGCTGCTCAGTATGCCAAAGCCAAAACCCTGGGTGCTGACGTAAGCTACAACATGGGAATCACTGAGCTCGCTGCCAACAAATACGACAAGGCCCTCAGTTCATTCGGAAGCAAGAAATGCAACAGCAATGTGGCATTGGCACAGATCATGACTGGCAAGTACTCAGAAGCTTCAAATTCACTGAAATGCGCTCCTGAATCAGGCCACAATTATTACCTGCTTGCCGTAGCTGCTGCCCGCAATGCCGATGAAAAAGGGTTGCTTGATAACCTTACCAAAGCATTTGAAAAAGACCCGGCTCTTAAAGCTCAGGCTGCTGAAGACAGGGAATTTATCAAATTCTTCAAGAACGCCGCTTTCACAGCGCTTGTAAAATAAGCTGACCAGATACAAAAACAGAAAAGGCTGCCTGATGGCAGCCTTTTCTGTTTTTGTATCAAACGCAAAACCCAAAAAACATGCTCAAGGTGGCCAACCATTGTAAATAACCTGGTATGGAGACCAAATGCTGGTTGTACTAAATACAGCCTGCTGCAAAAGAGTGTATTAAAGGACCAATTGCTTGGTAAGCAAACAGCTGATGCGGGTTCATAGCATCATTCAGATCAGCACAGGTAAAATGGGAAGCATCCGGATGATAGGTAAGGTTCGCACCCAGTCCAAAGGGTTGAACATGACACACAGGTCTGAACAGGTATAAAATCCGGCTGACAGGATCAAACCAGACAATTTCACTTCTGTTTTGCACCACCGGTACCTCCTGGTTGATCGTCGGGAGCCTGAACAGTCCGGAGTTTAAAACATCAGGCAGACAGCATTCTTAAACCGAATGGCTTGAACAATCGCATGATGAGAAGGATTGTAACCGGGTTACCTGAAAGCAAGCTTGTTGATGTAAAAAACGTTCTTGTTGTTTCGCTCGCTCTGGTAGCTGTTGCGGAGATTCTGATATCCGGACACAAGGAAATAATTGCCGTACCAGTACATCATCTGACTATTTGAGTCACTGTATATCTTGTCACGCGTTCCAAGCGGGGCAATGTCGGCATAATCGATACTGCTTTGTTGTCCACCTTCACTGAGGGTTCTGGAAGCTACTTTGGCATCGTAGGCATATGACAATACCAGCCCTTCGGTATCTTCCCAGGCAAGCACTTTCTGCCTGATATCCTGCGTAAGCATGTTGCGCAATTCAAGATCGGCATTCCATTTCATGGTTCCGGTTGAATCAAACCCCGAGATAAAGGTGGTCAGGTAACGGTAACCTTCAAATACTGAATAGGTTGATGGATATGGCCTGCCGTAATAATCGTAAACCATGGTGGTTACAGTCCTGTATTCCGGATAGAAGGCTTCGGCAATAAAAACGAATTCGTTCTTCCACCTGAAGACATCATGGGTTATCAGGTCATGATCAATCGAAAGGTCTTTTGCAGATCGTTCAGCCTTGTTGTTTCCGCGGCGTATATTCAGGTCAGAAGGGCGGCGAAGGTACCGGTAAAAATTCTGGAAATCGGTAAACTCATAAAACTGGTTGTTAACTTCCACGTTGTTCCTGATCAGGATAGAGAAAAACCCGGTAGAGGAAACCCCCAGTGATTCCGTTCCGTTAATCATCCTGGTCCGGGTATTGTGGCCGAATGAACCGATCACCAGATCGGTGGTAGCATCAACCGGGTAGGAGAATGCACTGTTGATCAGGTTATTGTCGCCGAATCTACTGAGCTTCAGCTCACTGATTTTCTGACCACTTTCAAGGGTTTTGACCAGGTAATACTCTCTTTTTCTAGCCGAACCGGTTGTACGGAGGATGGCAGAAATAACACCGGACGATTCGTCAATGTTGAGGGATTCAATAACGACATTGCCCTGAATGTTCTGTTCAGCAGAGGAAACCAGGCCAGACTGCAGATTGTACACGATCAGCATTGACTGATCATCGCGGGTATTGATTCCAGCTACCGCGAATCGCCCGGTAATATCAAACTGCGAGAATTCTGATTTCGACGGGATACTATAGCCAACCAATCTATGGGATGAATCAGCAACATTGAAGTCTGCAATCCGGAGATTCTCTGACAGATCGCCTTTGGGTGAATACCAGAAACCAACAAGGTGATTTCCGGCGTATAATGCTTCAGCAAGCACAAATCCCCGCGGCAGGGGAATGGATTTCCTCCAGGTTTCTTTCAGGCTGCGGTCGAGAAATGCAGCAATCCATAGAAAATTACCCTGCGGGTCGGTTTCCGAGCTCAGGTAGATTACCATAACACCATTGCTGCTGCATGGAACCACTTTATAAATTTCTGTGTCATCCTTCACCGGAATTTCAAGTCTGACAGGCCGGTTGTTCTGTGCCTGGGTTTGAATGAAGCCGGTTGCCGGCAGCAGGAAAAGAATCAGTATATAAAGTCTGATGATCATACAGCAATTCTGTGTGGAGGTAAAGTTACGAATTTAGCTACAGCTTACAGCCATAAAAAACGGGAGGCAAGCTTACGCCTGCCTCCTGCTGCAAATTTCATGCTGAAAAAATGCCGGTACTCCGAAAATTACTTAACTTCTTCGAAATCGACGTCGGTAACTTCCTGGTCAGGAGATTTCTTTCCGGAACCGGTATCACCGGCAGGACCTTCCTGCGGTCCGGCCCCTGGCTGACCCTCCTGGTTCTGGGTAGCTTTGTACATTTCTTCACTGGCAGCCTGCCAGGCAGTATTGAGTGCAGCGAGTGAGGCATCAATACCGGCAAAATTACGGTTCTTGTGAGCTTCTTTAAGGTCGTTGAGGGCAGCCTCTATCGGCGCTTTTTTCTCTGCAGGCAGCTTGTCGCCAAACTCCTTGAGTTGTTTTTCTGTCTGAAAGATCATGGCGTCGGCGCTGTTGACTTTGTCAACTTCTTCCTTTGCTTTACGGTCGTTCTCGGCATTGGCTTCTGCTTCTTCCTTCATACGTTTGATTTCGGCTTCCGAAAGCCCTGAAGAAGCTTCGATGCGGATCTGCTGAGATTTTCCGGTGCCTTTGTCTTTGGCCGAAACATTGAGTATTCCGTTGGCATCGATGTCGAAAGTAACTTCAATCTGCGGGATGCCACGTGGTGCGGGGGGAATTCCGTCGAGATGGAAACGCCCGATGCTCTTGTTATCACGGGCCATTGGCCTTTCACCCTGGAGAACATGAATTTCAACAGATGGCTGACTATCGCTGGCTGTTGAAAATACTTCTGATTTGCGGGTCGGAATGGTCGTGTTCGATTCAATGAGTTTGGTCATCACACCACCCAGGGTTTCAATACCCAGTGAAAGCGGGGTTACATCGAGCAGCAGCACATCCTTCACTTCGCCGGTAAGCACACCACCCTGAATGGCGGCTCCGATGGCCACTACCTCATCAGGGTTAACACCTTTTGAAGGTACTTTTCCGAAGAAATCCTCTACCACTTTCTGAATTGCAGGAATCCTTGTTGATCCGCCGACCAGAATTACTTCATCAATATCGGAAACAGAAAGCCCGGCATCTTTAAGTGCCTGTTTACAGGGCTCAATGGTTGCGCGGATAAGCGAATCGTTCAGTTGCTCGAACTTTGCCCTTGAAAGTGTGCGTACCAGATGTTTCGGAATACCATCAACAGGCATGATGTAAGGCAGATTGATCTCCGTAGAGGTCGAACTCGAAAGCTCTATTTTTGCCTTCTCTGCGGCTTCCTTCAGGCGCTGCAGAGCCATAGGATCCTTTCGCAGGTCTATCCCCTCATCGTTCTTGAATTCATCGGCCAGCCAGTCGATGATCTTGTGGTCAAAATCGTCACCACCCAGGTGGGTATCACCATTGGTTGACTTTACTTCAAAAACACCTTCGCCGAGTTCGAGAATGGATATATCAAAAGTTCCGCCTCCGAGATCGAAAACGGCAACCTTCAGGTCGTGGCTTTTCTTGTCGAGGCCATAGGCAAGGGCTGCTGCTGTGGGCTCGTTGATAATGCGCTTAACGGTGAGTCCGGCAATTTCTCCGGCCTCTTTGGTTGCCTGACGCTGCGAATCGCTGAAGTATGCAGGCACAGTAATTACCGCTTCGGTAACCGTCTGACCAAGATAGTCTTCGGCGGTTTTCTTCATCTTCTGAAGCACCATGGCTGAAATTTCCTGGGGAGTATAAAGGCGGTCATCCACCTTAACCCTTGACGTGTTGTTGTCGCCTTTAACAACCTTATAAGGCACCCTGCCGGTTTCTTTGGTTACCCTGTCAAAAGTTTCACCCATAAACCTCTTGATCGAGAAAATGGTCCTTTCGGGGTTGGTTATGGCCTGACGCTTGGCAGGATCGCCCACCTTGCGTTCTCCGTTGTCAGTGAATGCTACGATGGAAGGAGTCGTGCGACGGCCTTCACTGTTGGGAATCACTACAGGTTCATTACCCTCCATTACGGCCACACATGAGTTGGTAGTTCCCAGATCAATTCCAATTATTTTTCCCATCTGTATCGGATTTAAATTTTTAGTTTCTTAGCCGCTGTTTGTCAAGGACTATGCCAATGAATGCCAACAGGCACCTAACCAGTGCATAAAAAATCAGAATAACGCCTTTATAATATTACATATCAGCCATTTAGCACAAATCACATTTTACTTTCCCGGTCCGGACTTACCTTGAATGACATAAAAAAATCTGACGAAATGTCAGATTTTCTGAATTTATGGGAAATGTAACTGATCAGTTACCGATTCTATCGACAAATTTTATGTCTTCGGCAATCAGCCTCTCTTCGGTTCTTGTTCCGATAGGTACCGACAGTGTTTTGGTATACCGGCAGGAGAAAAGACCATAGCCGTTCTGAATGTTGGTGTATTCTGCCTTTTCCTGCAGCAGGTCGGAAGAGGGCTCATTCACTTCCATGTATGTATTCAGTTCATCACCGGCTACGTTAAACCGGAATTCGGCTTTGTCGATCAGTCGGGAAGTAACTGAATTTTCACGGTCGTCTTTATAAGGGATGAGGCTTTTGCAGATGGGGTAAAGGTTCTGAGGATCATAAAGAATTTCAAGCAACTCACTTTCAACAATACTGCTTGCTTTTACTGAATTGAAATCCCAGTCAATGTAACGCGGGATGGTATCGTACAGGTTGAAGACCTCATCAAACCAGATGCGGATGGACACGTTGTACCTTCTGCCATCTTTGGCAGAATACCATTTGATGCGCTGGTTATTTTCACTGATAAACTCAATTTTCGTAACGCCCGGATTGGGTGTATCGATCGAAAAATCCTTCACCAGCGGGGTTTGTGCTTTCACCACTTTGCCGGTAAGTTTATTTCTGATTTCGAGATGATAGGTATAATGCTTCTCATTGATGTCGGATGGTATTTTAAACGCTGCCTTATACACCACCTGCCGGGGATAATAAAACACGCCGGCCTCTTTGTTATAAACCGTGGTTGTATCACACTGAAAAGTGCGTGTACTGCCGGTAATGGATTTTTCTACAAGCGTTACCTCAATGTTGGTCCCATATGAACTCGAATCGGCTATCTGGGCATAGGTATAAGCATTGCCATCACCCAGAAATGCTTTGTTCACTTTGATGTAGTGCACCGAATCATTCTGGCTGATAAGCCCGTAAACCACAGTGATATCTTTCCATTCAGCGGTAACATCAATATCGGTTTCGCAGGAAGCAAGAAAAGAAGCAACGCCCAGCAGCATGAAAGCCCGCAAAAAAAATGTTTTCATAGTTCAAAAGAGATTGGCAGTAACTAAAGGCTAACAAAATTACACATAATAAGTCAACCTGAGGAAGGTAAAACAAAAAACTTGTGTTGATTGCCCGCAGATGAAGCTGACTGCTGAATCATGCCAAGTACAATAATATGTATCTTTGCCGCTTGTTGTAGAATCAGATTACGACCCAATCCTAAACTCAAAACAATCCGTATGGAGCCAAATGTTTCGAAGTTTGCCAATGTAAACAAGGTCACTACCCATGTTTTACAGGAAATGAAACTTAAGAATGAGAAAATCGCCATGCTTACGGCTTACGATTTCTCCATGGCCCGGTTGCTTGACAAAGCGGGCATTGATGTGATCCTTGTAGGTGACTCTGCTTCCAATGTGATGGCGGGCCATACTTCCACCCTGCCGATTACCCTGAACGAGATGATTTATCATGCAACCTCAGTGATCAGGGGTGTAAAACGCGCGCTGGTGATTGCCGACATGCCATTCGGAACCTATCAGGGGAATTCAAAAGAGGCCCTGAGTTCGGCCATACGGATCATGAAAGAATCGGGGGCAGATGCTGTAAAAATGGAAGGCGGAAGGGAGATTCTTGAGTCGGTCGACCGCATCCTCTCGGCAGGAATCCCGGTAATGGGTCACCTCGGTCTCACACCTCAGTCAATCCATAAGTTCGGCACTTATGTAGTAAGGGCTACCGAAGAAAATGAAGCCCGCAAACTGGTAGAAGATGCCCATCTGCTCGAAAAAGCCGGTTGTTTCGGACTGGTTCTGGAAAAAATCCCGGCAAAGCTGGCAGCAGAGGTCAGCCGGAGTATCAGAATCCCCGTAATCGGTATCGGTGCCGGGCCTGATGTTGATGGTCAGGTGCTGGTGCTGCACGATATGCTCGGAATAACCCAGGAATTCTCTCCCAGGTTCCTGAGACGGTATCACAACCTGAGTGAGGAAATTCAGGGATCGGTAAGATCATACATCAGGGATGTAAAAACCCTTGATTTCCCGAACGAAAGGGAGCAGTATTAAGCTGAACCGCCTTGTAGGCTAAAAAATACCTGCGACAGCATTGAGGGTTCTTCTCTTGCGGAATTTCGCATTACTGCCCTGCTGTCGGGCATGAACTGATGATGAATAAACAGCCGGCTGTCATATTCGAAGATAACCACCTGCTTGTTGTCAATAAACAGGCCGGTGAAATTGTACAGGGTGACCGCACCGGCGATGAGCCGATGACCGGAATGCTGAAGTCCTATCTAAAAAACCGTTACAACAAACCAGGAGAAGTCTTTCTCGGGCTGGTACACCGTCTTGACCGGCCGGTGAGTGGAGCGGTGATTTTTGCCAAGACCTCGAAAGCGCTCACACGGATGACTGCCATGGTAAAAGACCGGAGCATTGCCAAAACCTATTGGGCAATTGTTGATGCAGTGCCTGTCCCGGAATCCGGGGTACTGGTCCATTACCTGAAAAAGAATGAATCCCTTAACAAATCATTTGTGGTGAAGGAGGGCACTGCCGGAGCCAAAAGGGCAGAGCTTGCCTACCGTTTGCTTGCCTCCGGGAAAACCCTTTTCCTGCTTGAAATTGACCTGCATACCGGTCGGCATCACCAGATAAGGGCGCAGCTGGCAGCCCTGGGATGCCACATCAACGGGGATTTAAAATACGGCGCCCGTCGTTCGAACGCCGATGGTTCAATCAGTCTTCATGCCCGCCGCCTCGAGTTCATCCATCCGGTATCAAAAGAGCACATCCGAATTACGGCTCCCGTTCCTGAAAGATCTGAATGGCATATTTTTGATGCTGATAAGCAACTGTGAACATTCCTCTCTGCCACTGCGTTAAAAGAAACCATATACAAGCGACCGTGAACAAGTCCCTGCTTTTCTTATTTTCATTGCTGCTCCTTCTGTGCAACAGTGCCAGCGGTCAGTTCTACAGCATCGGGCAGTCGAGGGCAGGTCTGCGGTGGGAGAAAATTGAAAACGGATATTTCAGTGTGATCTATCCGGCCGGACATCAGGCAAAAGCAAACGAAGTTCTGGCTGGTTTCAGCCTGGCGGCAGAAGAGGTCTCCCGAAGCCTTGGGGTAAAGCCTCCCGCTGTCCCCCTTGTGCTGCATACAGGTAGCGCCATTTCCAACGCTTATGCCATCTGGGCACCGAAGCGCATTGAACTGCTGAGCACCCCACCTCAGGATTCCTACGCCCAACCCTGGATACAGCAGCTGGCTCTTCATGAATACCGTCATGCTGTGCAGCTCTCTGCACTCAACCGGGGCATCACCCGTACCCTGGGCTTTCTGTTCGGGCAGCAGGTTGCCGGTGTATCTACCGGCCTTTTCGTACCAAAATGGTTTCTTGAAGGTGATGCCGTTGTTTCAGAGACCTCACATGGCTACTCGGGCAGAGGACGAAGTCCTGCATTTCACCGCACGCTGATTGCCCAGCTCGCTGAAAACGGGGCCTACAGCTTTCCCAAAGCTACCCTGGGATCATACCGTGATTTCGTTCCTGATGTATACACTACAGGTTATCAGATCGTTGCTATATCAAGAAAGAAGTACGGTCCCGGGCTTTGGGAAAATGCCATGAGAACCACTGCCATGAAACCCTGGCTGATCACTCCCTTTAACAAGGGACTGAAGAGTGTCTCCGGTTTGAATAAAAAAGGACTTTACCTGGAGGCTGTCGCCTACCTGAACCAAAAAAACGAATCTGCGTCTAAGGGCACCGGCTATCCGGTTATTCCTGCTGAGACAAAAAAACACTATGCAGATTACCTGAATCCGCATAAAATTAACGATTCGGTTGTGGTTGTCCTGAAACGAACGCTTGGCCAGCCTCCCATGATCGTCGCTTTGAATGAAAAGGGCGGAGAAAAGACACTCTGTTCACCCGGAATTATCCTTGATGAGCATATCTCGGCAGGAAGCGGACTGGTGGTATGGGCCGAATACCGACCCCACATCCGCTGGGAGACAGAAAGCCAGACAGAAATCGTGACTTACAGGATTTCCGGTGGCAAGATCCGGCGCCTTCCGCTGAAAGGAAGGTTTTATGCTCCGGAAATCAGCCCTGACGGAAAGCAGATTGCAGCCATTGAATACGATAAATCGGGAGCCTGCCGGATCATTGTTATCAATGAGGATTCACTGCGGATTTATCCGGTACCCGGCGGTATGCACGCTTCAACTCCGGCCTGGTCTGATGATCAGAAAAAAATCGCAACCGTTATCCTGTCAGACAAGGGGAAATCCCTTGCACTGCTCAACCTTGAGGATGGTAGTTTTAGCCACCTTACCCCCTTCTCATTCAAAGAAATCAGCAACCCTGTATTCAATGAAGACGAAGTTATCTTTACAGAGACTTTTGATGAGAAGAGTCAGCTTCTTTCACTTGACTTAAACACAGGCGAAAAACAGAGAATCACCGATGCCAGGTTCGGTGCAGAATATGCATCTGTATGGAAAGGACAGGTGATCTTCAACGATTACACAGCCAGCGGATTTCGCGTTGCTATCGTGAATCCTGACACGTTGGCTGTGCTGTCAATGAATGAAAGTGGAAACAGCTGGGAATTGGCCGAAGCGATGTCGGCTCAGGAAACCAGGGTAGATTTCAACAGGATAGCCTCCGATACCTCCTCCACACCAATGCCTTACAAAGAATGGAAGCACCTGTTTGGGTTCCACAGCTGGGCTCCGGTTTACATTGACATTGGCGGAGAAACCGCCAGGCCCGGAGTTTCGGTGATGAGCCAGAACCTGCTGAGCACCCTGTTTATTACTGCCGGGTATGATTACAATCTTCAGGAAGAAACCGGTATGTGGAAGGCAGACCTCTCATGGAAGGGCTGGTTTCCAGAATTCAGGGCGGTGATTTCACAGGGCAAAAGGGCAGCAACAGCGCTCAACAGCGAGGATCAGCCCGAACGTTTTACCTGGAATGAAACCAACCTTGACGCTGGCATCACCCAGAACCTGAACCTCTCCAGGGGGGCTTACAGCGCAGGCCTGTCAGGAAATGCTGACTTTAATTACAGCCTGATTTCCCATGACCAGTCCACACCCGAAGACTTTACCCGTGGAAATCTATCCGGATTGAGTTACCGGGCCACTGGCTATATCTATAAAAGGCAGGCCTACCGGGATCTGGCACCAGGATTGGGAGTAAATATGGAGCTCCGCTTCAGGCATACCCCTTTCGGTCAGATTAAAGCCGGTGAAATAGTGGCCGCTCAGACGGTGATTTACCTTCCCGGACTGGCAGCCAATCATTCCATTTCCCTGTATGGAGGAATTCAGTTTACCGATCCCGGTAAATACCGGTTTTCCAACCTTATCAGCACCAGCAGGGGCTACACAACACAGATCAGAGGCAACGAAATACTGAGCCTCAGATTCGCATACCGCTTTCCTTTGCTTTACCCCGACCTGGCCCTGGGAGGGCTTTTGTACCTGAAAAGAATCCGAACCGGATTGTTTTACGACTATACCATTGCACAAAACCCTGATCCAAGGTCAGTTTACACCGCCTCAGGGCTGGATATGGTCGGAGATTTCCATCTCTTCGGGCTCAGCATACCAGTAAGTGCAGGAATCAGGACCCTCTACACAGGCCTTGACAGTAAAATCAGTGCCAGCCTGCTCTTTTCGGTAAATTTTTATGAATACTGATCTTCTCATGCAGAAGAATACCATTTATTCATATTTTAGTAGGCAATATCAACCTGCCACTGCAGGGTCTTTTCTTTGTTTCTGCCGCTGCCTCCTTGCGGGGTAGTCGCCAGTGATAAACATTGTATTGTAAAGTACTTGTCGGAAGTCGGGACAAATCATTGCAACACGGTGTTTAACAAAATGAGTGAAAAAGCCCGGCAGAACCTGCAGAAAACCAACAAATGCTGAAATGAGGTTTATTTCCCGGATTTTACTCGGTGCTTCGGTCGTGCTTGTTACAGCTTATATACTACCGGGAATCAACACGGATACCTTTTTCCCGGTGCTTGCAACGGCACTGCTGATATCCCTGCTCAATGCAATCGTCAGACCGATGATTTTACTGCTGAAAATCCCGCTGAACCTGATTACTTTTGGCCTGATTCTGTTTGCACTGAATAGCGGTATTATCCTGCTATCCTCAGTTTTTCTCAGGGGATTTCACGTTAAAGGAATACTCATAACACTCTTATTCAGCATGATAATTTCAGCCATCGTGGTGGTTATGGAATCCATGTCTGCCTCAGATTCAGGAAACAGAACCTGAAAGCACGGTAACAAACCAAATGACGAACATTCAATGAACTTTAACCAACAGTAAAGTCACCGTTATGAAAGCCAGAATGATAACCCTGCCGGAAGCAATTGAAGAAATTGTCAGGTCGTGCGATGTTTGCAGTGTGGGGATGGTTGACGAGAACAACATGCCTTACACGCTGCCTTTCAATTTCGGGTTTGAAAACAACACGGTTTATCTGCATTCTGCACCGGTCGGAAAAAAGATCAGTGTTCTCAGAAACAATCCCTATGTATGCATTGCTTTCAGCACTGCCCATCAGCTCTACAAGCAGTCGCCTGAGGTTGCCTGCAGCTACGGAATGCGGTACAAGAGTGTGCTGGTTTTCGGGAAGGTTGAATTTATTGAGGATCCGGCCGAAAAAATTGGTATTCTGAACATCATCATGAGGCAATACACCCAGCGCGGTGATTTCAGTTACAGCGACCCTTCGGTAAAGAATGTAGCAGTAATGAAGGTAGTAACAGATCGTATTGAAGCAAAGGCATTTGGGTATTGATCTGCTGACGCATTGCTGCTTACCTTTTGCCTTTTGCCTCATTCCGGGTTTTATTCAGCAGATTTTGGTGAACTGACTGCCAGAGCCTGAACACAGCATATCCGATGAGGGCACCGACCGAAAAACCAGCCAGTACATCACCAGGAAAATGCACCCCCAGGTAGATTCTGCTGTAGGAGATCAGCACAGACCAGAGGATGAGAACCGGCAGCAGCCAACGCAGCTGTGACCGCAGCGCCATTCCGGCAAAGATGGCCACACCGGCTGTATTACAGGCATGCGACGAGACGAAACCATAGCTACCGCCACAATGTCCGTTCAGGGTTCTTACCAGCCCCTCAAGACCGGGGTCGTGGCAGGGACGCAATCGGTGGAAGACATTTTTAAACAATTGAACAGAAACCTGGTCTGTAAGAGTAACCAGCACCACAACAGCAACGACCACCAGCCACCATTGGCTTTTGTTTAGCCTGATCAACCGGTACAAAAGCCACAGATAAAGCGGAATCCAGATCAGCTTGTCGCTGAGCCAGAACATCATAAAGTCGAAAAAAGCCGAATGCATCCCGTTGAGGGCCAGGAAGAGTTGCTGATCAGCTTTTATAACAGCATCCATCATGGTTTAAAAATTAAGCGGATGCAGGGATTCCCAGATTTTGTCCTTAAGTTCAGGGATACCCTGACCTGACAAGGCAGAAATAAATACCACGGGCAGATCGGGCAGTTTTCGCTTTTTCAGTTTTTTCAGGCCCTCGCTGTCGAGCAGGTCGCACTTGGTAATGGCCAGAACCCTTGCCTTGTCGAGCAATTCGGGATTGAATTGTTCAAGTTCGTTAAGAAGAATCCTGAATTCCTTGATGATACTGGGTGAGTTGGCAGGAATCATGAACAGCAGGGAGGAGTTGCGCTCGATGTGTCTCAGAAAGCGGAGTCCCAGGCCCCGGCCTTCGGAAGCGCCTTCGATGATCCCGGGAATATCGGCCATTACAAAAGAGCGGTCATCACGGTATCCGACAATCCCGAGGTTGGGGCGCAGCGTGGTGAAAGGATAATCCGCGATTTCGGGTTTTGCTGCTGAAACCAACGAAAGCAGGGTTGATTTTCCGGCATTTGGAAATCCCACCAGTCCGACGTCAGCCAGAATCTTGAGTTCCAGAATTTTCCAGGCTTCAATACCTGGCTCTCCGGGCTGGGCAAAACGAGGTGTTTGGAAAGTTGCTGTTTTGAAGTGATCGTTTCCGAGCCCTCCCCTGCCACCCGGAAGGATAATCACCGTTTCACCATCGGCTGTGACTTCGGCTTCCTGTTCCATGGTGTCGGGGTCTTTAACTACAGTACCAAGCGGGACTTCAATGATCACATCTTTGCCATAGGCGCCGGTGCGGCGGTTGTTACCACCACCTACACCATCCCCCGCTTTCAGGTGCTTGGTATATTTCAGGTGAAGCAGTGTCCAGAGTTGGGCATTGCCCCTGAGGATAATGTGACCTCCACGGCCTCCGTCTCCGCCATCGGGACCGCCTTTGGCATTGCCACGGGTACGCAGCAGATGGGTCGAGCCTGCACCGCCCTTACCTGAGCGAAGGTTCAACTTTACATAATCAACAAAATTTGACGAAGACATAATTCAGGAATTGATCAACGGAGCTGCAAAGATAACAAAAACAGCCGGACTGGCCGGCTGTAGTAATTACATGAAATGCAACAGATTAGCGAAGAATGCGCATAGCCTCCCCTACTTTTGCATACAATTTCTCAAAAACATCCTTCTCATTTCCAACGGCATTAATGCTGTCGAATTTGTTTTGTTTGCGGTAGAAATCCACTACCGGGCGGGTTTTTTCTTCATATTCTTCCAGACGGTGTATAATCACGTCGGTATTCATGTCATAAGCCCTGGCCTGCGGTGTCTTGGCCCTTGCGCTGAGACGCTTGATCGATTCCAGCGTAGAGGCGTTGAGCTCAATACAATACGATACCGAAGAATCAAGCCGGCGCAGCAACCCGTCAAGAATATAGGCCTGAACGATGGTTCGTGGAAATCCTTTGAAGATAAACCCGCGAAAATTCTTGTGCTGTTTGATCTCCTGTTCGATCAGCTGAATTACAATTTCATCGGGCACCAGTTCTCCGCTGGTCATCTGTTCCTTTGCTTTCAGTCCGATTTCAGAGCCGGCTTTGATTTCTCGACGAAGCAGCGATCCGGTGGAAATGTAATACAGATTGTATTCTTTGGCCAGCAGCCTGCCCTGGGTACCTTTCCCCGAGCCGGGAGCTCCGGTTAGAACCAGATTGAACCACACATTCTGCAGAGTGGTGTCGATGGATGCTGAGAGCCGTTCAAACACCTCTTCAATCCGGCCAACGCCATTGATGGGAATGTATTTGTCGCGGAATTTATAAAACTCTGCCACTGGCATGGTCTTGTTCTGGTATTCAACCAGCCGGTGCTCGATAACTTCGGCGGTATCATCCGAACGGCCTGATGATTTCCCGCGCTCGAGCAGACGGGTAATCAGCTCTTCGCGCGGAACCTCAAGGCTGAGCATACAGGCCAGGGAAGTGTTGAGCTTGAGCAGAAGGCCTTCAAGAATGTAGGCCTGCACGAGTGTTCTGGGAAAACCATCGAAAAGAATGCCGTTTCTGCCGGCACTCATAACGATCTTTTTTTCTATCAGCTCTACCACCAGTTCATCGGGAACCAGCAACCCCTGATCTATCAGCTCTCTGGCTTTTTTTCCCAGCTCTGTTCCTTCAGCAATTTCGGAACGAAGCAGATCGCCGGTGGAGATGTAGGCAAGGTTATACCTTTCAATCAACAGGGCCGACTGTGTTCCTTTTCCAGCGCCCGGAGGTCCGAACAGTGCTATATTCAGCATAACAGATGATTTGATTTATAAGCTTTGTATTACACAGTAGTGCAAATTCTTATTCAACTATCTTGTAAATATCAGGCAGATTGCGGCCAAAACCATCATAATCCAGGCCATAGCCCAGGATAAAATCGTTGGGAATTTCAAAGCCGGTGTAATCAATTTTATAATCCGATTTAAAGGCATTGGGTTTGTAAACCAGGGTTGCAACCTTCACATCTGCGGCTTCCTGCTGGTTCAGGTTATCCAGCATCCGGCGGATGGTAAGTCCTGAATCGATGATATCTTCCACAATCACCACTGTGCGGCCTTTCACCACTTCATTGATACCAATCAGTTCATTGATCACCTGTGTACTGCGGGTACCGGAATAGGACGACAACTTAACAAAGGAGATGTTGTTTTCCACTTTAATCTTTTTCATAAGATCGGCAGCAAACATGAAAGCTCCGTTCAGTACCACCAGAAACAGGGGAACTTTTCCCTTCAGATCTTCATTAATGGCATCGGCAATCCGGCTTACCGATTTGTCAATCTCAGCAGCTTTGATAAAGACGCTGAATTCCTTGTCCTTAACCTTGATTTTTTCTTTCATTCGCGGGTTTTATAATCAGTTCAAAAATACAATTATTCTGCGGACTTCAAAATTTAAACATTGAGCCTGCTCCGAAAAGTCAAAAAAGAATATTTGACACCAAGTCACCAGAACACCAACCTGCCTTGTCTGCCTGGAGCATACAGGGCAGAAAGGTTTACACAAAGTATTGTATTTCATTACAATAAACTTGGTGAGTTCCTGCCTGACTGCGTCAAGCAGACAGGTTTGTGGTTTCGTGGTTTGGTGTCAAAAAAACAGTTTTCGGAGTGGACTCAACATTCTTTCTGTATTCGCTGCTGATTTCATTACAGCCAGGTCTTAAGTTTTTTCGTTAATTTGCCAAAAAAAAGCCACATGAACCCCAGGGTCAGTATCATCATGGGCAGCACCTCCGATTTACCGGTGATGAAGGAAGCTGCCGAAATTCTGAACGATTTCAGGATTCCCTTTGAAATCAATGCCTTGTCGGCTCACCGCACGCCCGATGAGGTAGAAGCCTTCAGCAAATCAGCCTACGATCGCGGAATCCGCGTAGTCATTGCCGGTGCCGGTATGGCCGCACATCTTGCGGGAGTGATTGCTTCTATGACCGCCGTTCCGGTTATTGCCGTTCCGATAAAGGCATCACTCGATGGCCTTGACTCACTGCTGGCCATGGTTCAGATGCCTCCCGGAATTCCTGTTGCTACAGTGGCCATCAATGGTGCCAGAAATGCCGGTATCCTCGCCGTTCAGATGCTGGCAACCAGCGATGAGGAGCTTTATAACAAACTGCTGGCCTTCAAACAGGAACTCAAGTCTAAAATCGTTAAGGCGAATGAGGAGCTGAAATCCATCAATTACGACTTTAAGGTTTAAGCAGGTGATGTAAGCTTCGCTTTCTTCTTATTTTTTTCTGATCATCATCAGTCCGTCCCTGACTGGCAGAAGCAGGTGTTCGATGTTGCTCTGCGATCTGATGAATTCGTTGAAACGGGCAATCCCTTGAGTTTCTTTGTCACGTGATGCATCAGGATCTATGACCTTTCCGTACCAGAAAACATTGTCGGCAATAATAAATCCACCCTGGCGGACTTTCGGGAACACCATTTCATAATAATTCAGGTAGTTCTCTTTGTCGGCATCAATAAAGACAAGATCAAACGGGCCGGGCAATCCCGGGAGAACATCCAGGGCATGGCCGGTCAACTGCCGGATAGCATGACTGAAGCCTGCTTCATTAAAGAATCTGCCGGCAATTTCCTCTGACTCAGGGTTGTTGTCAATGGTAATGAGTTGTCCACCGGGTTTCAGTCCCCGGGCAAGGCAAATGGCCGAGTATCCGGTAAAGGTTCCTATTTCAAGAATGGCTTCGGGCTGCATCATCTGGCTGATCATCCCCAGCAACAAACCCTGAAGATTGCCGGAGAGCATTGACGGAACCGTAGATGCAAAATGGGTTTCCCGTGAAAGGCGCACCAGTAGTTCGGGCTCGGACGTTGAATAATCAAGGGCATACTGTTCAAAGTCAGGATGGGTGGTCTCAAACTGTGGCTTTTCGCGTAGCTTCACCATAATCAGCGTTTTTTATACACCAGCATACTCAGGTCACTGATGTTGAAAACCTCTTTGGCTACCTCTTGCAGTTCACTGGCAGTGAGGGCATTGATTTTCCGGATGAGCACTTCGTGGGTGTCTACATTATTGTATACCAGCATGCTCTTTGCCATGGAGAGGGCATCGTTAAGGTTCGAATCGAAAGAGATCGCCAGCTGACCGATAAACTGCTGTTTGGCAGTGTGAAGCTGCATGACCCCGAGGGTTTTGTCGATCAGTTTTCTGAATTCCTTATAAACAAGATCCAGTGCGCGTTCCGTCGAACCATTGTCAATTCCGAGATACACCATAAACGACCCGGTTTCGGCATAAGGAGTGTACACCGATTCCACATTGTACGACAGGCCATTGCGCTCACGCAGGGCCATACTTAGTCTTGAATTCATGGCCGGTCCGCCAAGGAGGTTGTTGAGCAAGGCCAGGGCGGTACGGTTGCGGTGACCATAACCATAAGCATAATTCCCAAGGATGCAATGCGTCTGAAAAACCCTGCGGGGCTGCACCACCTGTTCCGGCGGTCGGGGTACGAACATCTCGCGCGGGCTGGTCCTCGGGTTGATCCCGGCTGAGCCGAATGCGGCGGTAACCATCTTGATCAGCTTATTAAACGGCAGGTTACCGACTGAACTGATCACAATCTGATCGGTATGATAATGTCCGGAAATAAAAGAAAGTATCTTGCTGCGGCTGATTTTCTTTACCGTGGCCGGTGTGCCGAGAATTGACCTCCCCAGAGGATGACCCTTGAACAGCATCTCCTCAAATTCATCGAAAATCAGTTCAGCCGGGGAGTCTTTATAGGAATTAATTTCGTCAAGCACCACATCTTTTTCCTTTTCGATCTCTTTTTCAGGAAAGGTTGAATTGAAAAGTATGTCTGCGAAGAAAGCAATAGCTCTGGGGTAATGGTCGTTGAGGAAAGAAGCATGCAGGCAGGTCTCTTCCTTTGTGGTGTAGGCATTCAGATCGGCTCCGATGTTTTCCAGATGCCCGAGCACCTGGTGCAGCTTGCGGCTGTGAGTGCCTTTGAATATCACATGCTCAATAAAATGGGCCAGACCTTCCTCCCCGTGTTCTTCATCGCGGGTTCCGGTGTTGATCATAACCACCAGATGCCCGACCAGACTTTCCGATGGACGGTGAACGATGCGAATGCCATTGCTGAGGGTGTGGAACTGATATTGCATTCCTCGGATTTTGGGGAGCAAAAGTAGTGAAAAATCAGGCCCGGAAAGTTTACGAGAACAAATGACCTGTTTCAGGATTTAGGTGAGTCTATTTCCCCTGCGATTTCATCTACGCAATAGAATGCCGGAATAATTCTGGTTGGGACCTGATATCGGCTAAGCCCGATTCAACTGATGTGTGAAGAAATTTAACAATCATTCGACCCCGCCGGGGTCGCACTTTTTTTTCAACATTCGGGTATTTCAACAAACATTTGACTCCTCCGGAGTCGAAATAAAAGTTCTTGAAAATGTTCGATTAACCCGTTTGCAGCATTTAATCGCAATCAATCTCATAAAGGCCATCCTGACTCCAAAGGTGTTAAAATCCCTATTTCAAAACATTCGTTTTACCGGATGTGACATTTTATCAAAAAGCATTCTCAGAAAGGCTATCCTGACCCCGGAGGGGTCAAATGTTTATAGAATTAACAATAGCAATCATGTCTCCGACCCCAGAAGGGGTCGCATGTCCATTGTATGGGAAAAATATGCTTTTGAGCTATTTTGGTTTTAATTGACAAGGAAAATTGAATGCAGGTATCATTCGACCCATCCGAGGTTGCACATTTCTTCCACATTCGTGCTTTTCTAAAAACATTTGACTCCGCTGGAGTCAAAATCCTTGTTGTTGAAAATATTCGATTAACCCAAATGTGCTATTTAATCAAAATCAATTTTACAAAGGCCAACCTGAACCCGGAAGGGTCAAATGTTTATAGAATTATCAATAACAATCTGGTCTCCGACCCCAGAGGGGTCGCATGTCCATTGTATGGAAAAAATATGCTTTTGAGCTATTTTGGCTTTAATTGAAACGGAAAATTGAATGCAGGTAACATTCGACCCATCAGGGGTCGCACACTTCTGTCATATCTAGGTTCTCTATAAACATTTGACCCCTCCTGGGTCAAAATCCTTGTTGTTGAAAATATTCGATTAACCCAAATGTGCTATTTAATCAAAATCAATCTCAGAAAGGCCATCCTGACTCCAAAGGTGTTAAAATCCCTATTTCAAAACATTCGTTTTACCGGATGTGACATTTAATTAAAAAACATTCTCTGAAAGGCTATCCTGACCCCGGAGGGGTCAAATGTTTATAGAATTGATAATGACAAACAGGTCCCCGACCCCAGCGGGGTCGTATGTTGCTTTATGTTTTTAAAAGGTTCTGTGAAATTCACCTCAAGGCACAAAATCTCATCAAATCCATTCAAACAAATAATCATTCTTAAACTCAATCTCAAATGCATTCAGAAAGGATAGATATTCTTCCTTAAAAACAACTTTCGCATGGTGCTGCTTTTGATTCTCTATATACTTTATCACATCGTTAAGCTGTGAATAGCTATAAGAAAAAGCACCAAAGCCTTCCTGCCAGGAAAACCGGCTTTTACAGAATCCTTTATCTTTAACGAAAGAGGATGATGACTTTTTGATTTCACGAACCAGATCGGATAAGCAACACGAAGGTTTCATTCCGATGAAAAAATGAATGTGATCAGCGGTTCCATTAATTGATAACATCTTTTGCCCCTTGTTTTGCACAATTCCAGTGATATATTTGAATAATTCTTCTTCCCAGGAAATGCCAATCAGGGCATTCCGGTTTTGCGCAGCAAAAACGGTTTGAATGTAGATCTGCGAATAAGTATCAGCCATAATAATGATTTTTAATAAATGAAAAAATAACGGGAAGTTTCTGAAACATAATTCTGATAATTCTGAAAGATACAACATTTGAAGAATAATGAACGTATATCATTGATTAATTGATTGACATTGGGCATTGGATTACATGTGACACCGGGAAAACATTCGACCCCTCCGGGGTCGCACATTTCTTCCACATTCGGGCTTTTCTACAAACATTTGACTCCGCTGGAGTCAAATCCCTGCTCTGAAAAAAAATCGGTTATCCCAATGTTGCACTTAAAAATAACTAACCTCAACAATACTATCCCGACCCCGTAAGGGTCAAATGCTTATAGAACTTAAAATAACAATCAGGTCTCCGACCCCAGAGGGGTCGCATGTTCATTGTATGGAAAAATATGCTTTTGAGCTATTTTGGTTTTAATTGAAAAGGAAAATTGAATGCAGGTATCATTCGACCCATCTGAGGTTGCACATTTCTTCCACATTCGTGCTTTTCAAAAACATATGACTCCGCTGGAGTCAAAATCCTTTTTGTTGAGCATATTCGATTAACCTAAATGTGCTATTTAATCAAAATCAATTTTACAAAGGCCAACCTGACCCCAGAGGGGTCAAATGCTTATAGAACTTAAAATAACAATCAGGTCTCTGACCCCAGAGGGGTCGCATGTCAATGGAAAAGAAGAATTTGCTTCAAAGCTTTTTCGATCTTCATGGAAAATGAAAATTGAATCCAGGCAACATTCGACCCCTCCGGGGTCGCACATTTCTATTACATTCATGTCTTCTATAAACATTTGACTCCTCCGGAGTCAAAATCATTGTTCTTAAAAATGTTCGTTTAACCCGAAAGAGGCTCTTAATTAATAACGCAACCCCGGAAATCCTGGCCTGACCCCGGAGGGGTCATATATTTATTGAAATAACCATATCGGATAAGGCTCCGACCCCGGAGGGGTCGAATGTTTATCAAATATCTTTAACGGGTAAAGCAATTTCACCCGCCAGAACACCTGCCTCAGCAAAATATCGAATTTCTTTTGGTTGGCCCATGACTAAGCATATTAAGCTCAATATTACAAATTCAATCTATCATTTTGATTAATTCGTCCGGATTCAGGACTTCAACTCTGAATGTCAGTGCTATTGGGGCTCCGACCAATTTCTTGGAAAAAAGGTCATGATCTACCTACTTCGCTTCCAACGGAAACTTTTTGGCGAAAGAGAGCCAGAACAGCGGATTGTAGCCCCTGAGTTCACCGGTTTCGGTATAGCTTTCAACCAGGGGACAAACGGCAATAACCTTTTTGGTGATCAGCCCGGTTTCTTCATTGAGGTACCACTCTTCCAGAAACCTGAGCCGCGAAACATCAGAAAGCTGAATTTCCCTTTTCACAATGGTATCGAAGTTTTCGTATGGAGCATAAGGACGCTGCAGGGTAAGCAGTTCGGTGCGTACACTCCGCTCCTGCAACTGCTCCAGTGTCATCTGCTTGTTCGACATCACATCGAAGATTTTCACTTTTCCTGCTTTGGCTGAAGTGAAAATGGCCTGCACCAGCTTTTCACGCTTCGGGCCTTCGAGGTTCTGAACCCACCAGCCCAGATCAGTTTCCGGTGTTTTCACCGGAACATCATACTGTATCCTTTGGGTAAGTATCTCCCCCTTTTTGTTTCCGCATGAATTAAAAACCAAAACCGGCAACACTGCCAGACAAACAACCAGGATTCTTTTCATTGATCAATATCATTTAAGTTTAGCGTCTCAAGTCCATACAAAGCTACAAATACAACGGCTTATATGAAAGGCTGAGCCAAAAAAATACAATACATCAAAACAACAGAGCCTGCCTCATTTTATAGCAAGCATCGCATCAGCACTGAGTGAATATGACCTAACTTTGCAAAACCCGGAGAATCATGTAAACACCATTCAAATGGCTTCAAACAACTACAGACGCAGGGATGGAAAACACAAGGCAGGTGTCAGCATCAACAGGCTTGCATTACTTAAGGAAGCACAGCCTGAAAAGCTGATCCTGACTGCTTTGCTTGTGCTGACCTTCATTTTGTTTTCCGGCGCACTGAACAACCGGTTTCTGATTGGCTGGGACGACGGGGAATATCTGTCTGATCCTGTGGTTGCCTCGCAGGGCCCCATTGACACACAGGCCATTTTCAGCAATTATCACCTCGGAATGTACCAGCCGCTCCCGTTACTGAGCTTTGCCGTCAACCACCGCTTTTCGGGGCCTGTCGCGTGGCCGTTTATACTCACCAACATCCTGCTGCACCTGATCAATACCCTTCTGGTCTTCTTTCTGGCCAAACGCTGGACGAAAAGTTTACTGATGACTACAGTGGCCGCCCTGCTCTTTGCCATACATCCCATGCATGTTGAAGCCATTGCATGGATATCTGCCAGAAGCACCCTGATGTATTCGGTGTTCTTCCTGCTTTCATTGATTTTCTACGACAAATACCTGACCGAAGGCCTGAAATCATCTTCATATTTTTATGCCCTGACTTTCTTCATCCTTTCGCTGTTTTCCAAATCCATGGCAGCCACCCTTCCGATCCTGCTTCTGCTCATTGATTATTTCCACGGAAGAAAACCAGGGATAAAGCTGTTCGCAGAAAAAATTCCCTTCTTTGTGCTTTCGGTAATTTTCGGTATCGTAGCGGTAAAAGCAGCCGGATCGTTCGGACACATAACGGCCCTTGAGGAAGAATACACCCTGGTGCAGCGATTCTTCCTGATTGTTTACGGCATCTCCTTTTATCTGATTAAACTGGCGCTGCCAATGAACCTTTCTGCCATTTATGCTTTTCCGGAATTAAAGAACGGCATGCTTCCTGCTTATGTTTATACAGCAGCCCTGCTGCCCTTGCTGCCGGCAGCGTCATGGTGGTTTGCCCGGAACTACCGTAAAGAAATACTATTCGGGAGTCTGTTTTTTCTGCTGAGTATTTCCATGGTTTTGCCCTTGTTCTGGTCGAGGATATTTATTGTTGCTGACCGTTATACCTATCTTCCCTACCTTGGACTTTTTCTGCTGATCGCACGCGTTGTTCAGAAGTTTGCCGGTTCACGGGACGAAATCAGCAAGGGCAATTACAGGCTGATGCTGTCAGCCGCCGGTATGCTGCTGCTGTTGCTCTTCGCCGGCAGCTATCAACGGGTACGAACCTGGCACGACACCCCGACGCTGCTCATTGATGTGATTGAGAAAAAACGGTCAGATGCCGACATGGCCCATGGCTATTTTTACCTGGCCAATTACCACGATGCAGCCAATGAAACCACTGAAGCCATGCAATACTACAATCTGGCACTCAGCCGGAACAGCAACTACCTGCTCGCACTCAACAACCGCGGAATACTACACGGGAAGGCCGGAAACCTGGGTGCCGCCATCGGTGATTTTGAAGAAGCCATCCGCATTAAACCCGATTATGCAGAAGCTTACTACAACCGCGGCGTAGCCGTTTACCAGACCGGAGACTTCAGCAAGGCCTGCGCTGACTTCTCACAAGCGCTAAAACTTGGTTTCAAGCCTGCAGCAGAAGCACTCAACCGTTACTGTATGAAATCTGCCCGGCCCGATTTTGATAATGCCGGGGCTGACCAGCCAACCAACGGAACAACTGCGGAGGAAATGAATCAGACTCAGGATGAATAAGCAACTGAGCTATGTGCTGTTGTTGCCTGGAATCATCACCTGCGCTTCGCAGCATGAAAAAAAGACATCCGCCAACCCCTGATAAACAAACCATTCTGGCTGTCAGGCAGGATTGACGGATGGTATCAACCTATGTGATGATGATGTCTGTTTACCTGATTTTCGAGCCTTTGGCTGCAAAAAATATGAGGTAAGCATAGTAGATAAACAAGCATGAAATGGCCAGTACAAGGCCACTGCCTGCCGAACTGTGCTGAACAGCACCCATAAGCGGAGGCAGCAGGGCAGCGCCGATCACCGATGTGGCTATTACCCCTGAACCCACCTTTGCATGAGGTCCGAGGTCTTCGAGTGAGAGGTTAAAGATGACAGGCCACATAATGGAGTGAAACAATCCGGATCCGAGGAACAAGGCCAGGGAGAGGGTTTTCAGGTCACCGCCTCCGATGAGCAGGGAAGCAGCAACAAACAGGGCTGCACCCGCTGCACTGAGGCTCAGAATGCGGCCTGGTGCAAATTTGCGCAGGATAAAAATGCCCAGCACACGGCCGACCATCAGTCCTCCCCAATAGTATTTCAAAAGGTCGGTTTTATCCACTGAATCAAATGAAAATCCCAGGCTGACTGAATAATCGGCAAAAAAACTGGGAATACCGATCTCAACCCCCATATAGAAGAAGATGGCCAGAGAGCCCAGCCACATATGGGTGTATCTGAATGCACTGCTTTTGTATCCGGAGGATCCGTCGTTGCTGGTATTCTCTTCACCGCTGGAGATTTCAGGCAGTTTGAGAAAGAACATCACCACCAGGATCAGCAGGGTAACAATGCCGATGCCGGCAAAGGGTGTCTGTACCGCTTTTGGATCCAGGTTTCCGGAACCGGAATCGGCAGAAACGATGATCATGGAAACAAAGATCGGCGCGATCACCGTAGCCACCGAGTTCAGCGCATTGGTCAGCGTGAGCCGGCTGGCCGCTGTTTCGGGCGATCCGAGGGCATTCACATAGGGGTTGGCTGCCACCTGCAGAATCACTATACCAATGGCAAACACCGATACGGCACTGAGAAAACCATAATAACCCATGCCAACAGCCGGTATGCTCAGGAAAAATCCTGCCACCACGAGGGCCAGACCGGCGAGCACCCCCCTCTTATAACCAAGCCTGTTGATCAGAAACCCTACAGGGACCGACAAAACATAAGCTCCGTAAAAAAAGGTATTGATCAGCTGCTTCTCAACCTCGTTGAGCAAGAAGGCCTTGCTGAGATACTCAATCAGCGAATTGTTCATCGTGGTGATAAAACCGAGCAGAAAAAACAACACGGCCATTACGATCAGCGGAAACAAAAAACGGTTGTTCTTTGATTTTGACATAACAAATGGTTTTAACAAGCTGAATACTGATTTCTGACTAAATTCCCACCGGAGTTATTAAAAAAGTTTCTTACCACCATCACCGATTTCTGCTACATAAAAAGCAGGCATCAGTCCTGTTTTCTCCTGGTAAGCTGCGCCTACAGACGTAATAAAATGATCAACAGCTTCATCCCTCACCAGGCTTACAGTACATCCGCCAAATCCGCCACCGGTCATACGGGTACCGATGACCCCGGGTATTTTCATTGCTTCGTCAACCATGGTATCCAGTTCATGACCGGTTACCTCGTAATCAGTCTTCAGTGAAGTGTGCGAGGCATTCATCAGTTGACCAAACCTGATCAGATCGCCGGCTTTCAGACAGCTGACAGCCTCGTTGGTTCGGTGAATCTCCGTGACTACATGACGGGCACGTGCCCTTACAACAGCATCCTCAATCTTGTCACTTATACTAAAAAACTCTTCAGGCGTCAATTCGCCCAATGCTGTAACCGGTTTATGGGCACTGATGGCTTTCACGGCAGCCTGGCACTCTGCCACCCTTTCGTTGTATTTGCCTGAATCGAGTTTATGCGGGCTGTTGGTATTGCTGATAACTATTTTCACCCCGTTTAGCAAAACCGGAACAAGCTCATAATCAAGGGTATCACAGTTAAGATACACGGCATGATCCTTTTTCCCCATACCGGAAGCAAACTGATCCATGATTCCGCACATGACCCCTGCAAATTCATGTTCGGCTTTCTGACTCATACGCACGATATCGAGCCTGTCGAGGTTGAATCCATATATATCGTTGATGGCCACCCCTGTGGCAACTTCGAGGGCTGCCGAAGACGACAGTCCGGCGCCGGCTGGTACATCACCGTAAAAAAGCAGGTCGGCCCCCCTGCTGAATTCCAGTCCCCTTTTCAGAAACTGTGCAAACACTCCTACCGGGTAGTTTACCCACTCCTTCCCTACCGGTTTCGTGAGTTCTCCGGCACTGAGTTCTGCCTCAAAAGGCATGTTGAGCGAAGCAAACCGGAAAGTACTGCGGTCTGTCTTCCGTATCAGGACGTAATTTCCGAAACTCAACGCGCATGGAAATACAAACCCGCCATTGTAATCGGTATGTTCGCCGATCAGGTTTACCCGTCCCGGAGCAAAATAGCCACTCACCGGGCCTTCACCATATTTTTCGATAAATCTGCTTTTCAATTCTTCTGTATTCATGTTTCGCTGTTTTTAAGTTACCAACTGGTAGGTACTGGTAGGTGCAAATATAAGGGATTAATCTTACGAAATGAATGATTTTTCCATTCCTTAAGATTTTTTAAATCAGTGTGTTGAAATCAGCTATAAGGTATTGCGTAAAATTAGTCCCGAAGCGTTCCGGATCTGCCGGTATGTGCGGGTTTCAACCATCCGGGCCAGTAAACGGCCCAACTCCCTGAAATCAGTGGAAATGGTGGTGATACCTCCGGCTACCACCTCCTTGAGAACAGTGTCGTTGAATGAAATCAGTCCGACATCCCGACCCAGTACCAGCCCGGCTTCACCACATTTTTTAACCAGGGAAACCAGGTGACGATCAGCCACCACAAGATAAATCTCTCCCGCTGCCGGTTTGCATTTGTCAGTGTTACGTAACACGTTGCAGCTCAGGTTATGGGTGGAACAGAATTTTCTGAAACCGGTGAGTCTCTCTTCCGGTTCCTTACCACCCGGATGCACCATAATCAATTTCTTATATCTGAGCAGCAATGGAAGGGCTTCGTTCAAACCATCCAGTACATCGGCTTCAAAATCCTGATAAATACACGGATAGGTCAGCAGTTCAGGTTTAAGCCTGTCAAGTATAATTACCCTGTCGGCCGGAAGGCGGGCAGTAATTTCAGCCGTGTGGTTGAAGGTTGCCGGCATTAGGATGTAATCGCTGTATTTGCCGGCGGCATTCATAATCTGCTCATGATACACCCTGAGATTGAAGTGGTGAAAGAAAATATCCACCCTTGTTTCTTTGTTCAGATGTTCGAGAAAGGCATTGTAAATATCTTCTTTAAAAACATTGAGTTCATCGAAAAGCAAAAAAACATTGCGTTCGGGCCTGAGTTCGGGCCTGTCAACATAATAGCCCTTACCGGGAACAGCCAGGATAACCCCCAGTGACTTCAGCTCGTTGAATGCCTGAAGCACGGTGTCGCGCGACAGGGAATACGCGGCACAGACTTCATTCAGCGATGGCAGCCTGTCGCCCCGTTGAAGACGCCCGGCTTCCAGCGAAGCGTAAAACGAATTGATCAGTTGCCGGTATTTGGGAACTCCGGCAGCATCGTCGATAAAAAAGATATCCATTTGCCTTCAGCTGCTGTTCCGACATTCTTATCAGCCAGCCCGAATACAAACCTAAGAATTTTCATGATCTGAAACCAAAACTGCAGCAAATTCTGCTTTACCTCCAGGGAGGCTGTAAGCAAAACAGCCATTCCGTTTAGAACAGGATTGTATATTTCTGAGGTTTCTTTGTCAGAAATTCCGAATCAAATGATTTAATAAAAACGTCATCCCTGAAACAAACTTTTGATCATATCTTTGCTGCAAAAATCAATTGATGATCACAACAACGAACGCCTGGGGCACCGGTCCGGATGGCAAAGAACTGAAGTTATTTACCTTTCAGAACAGTCACGGTACATCGGTATCGGTGACCAACTACGGGGCTATCATTACATCGATCAGAACCATTGATGCCTCAGGTGTATTTTCTGAAATTGCCCTGGGATTCGACCGTGCAGCCGATTACCTTTCAGACAATTATATAGCGAATTGCCCCTATTTCGGCTGTATCGCAGGGCGGTATGCCAACCGCATCGCCAAAGGCCGGTTCACCCTTGAAGGGAATACTTACACACTGGCCGTGAACAATGGCGGGAACGCACTGCACGGCGGTATCCGGGGGTTTGACAAGCAGGTCTGGGACGGACAAATGATCGAAAACCCGGAGGGTAAAGGCGTAGAACTGTGTTACCTTAGCCAGCATCTTGAAGAGGGATATCCCGGCAACCTGAAAGTAACCGTGAAATACATGCTTTCAGAAAAGAACGAACTGCTCATCAGTTTCAAAGCGACCACCGACCAGACAACCATACTTAACCTGACCAACCACACCTATTTCAACCTGAGCAGCTGCAGGGAGAATATACTGGGGCACCGGCTTCTGGTTAACAGCAGCAGACAGATTGAAAGCTTAAACCTTATTCCCACGGGAAATATTCAGGATATCACTGGTTCTGTTTTCGATTTTTCCCGCGAAAAAACCATCGGCAGGGATATTGACGGGCTGCCCGATGGCTACGACACCGGTTTTGCTCTTGGGAGCGAAGCTGGCAGCCTCACCTTCGCCGCCAGGTTATCGGAAGAGACCTCCGGCCGGAAGGTGGAAGTATTTACAGATCAGCCGGCGGTGCATGTATATACCGGCTATTACATTCCGGAAGTTAATGGCCATGCGGGAGTCAGCTACGGACGCTACATGGGCGTTGCCCTTGAAACCCAGCACTACCCTGACTCTCCCAACCATCCGCACTTTCCGTCTACCAGGCTGAAGCCGGGCGAGACTTTTGAAAGTACAACCATTTTCAGGTTCGGACTGATCTGAGAATACGTTACCTTTAACGGGAAACAATCCAGAAAGCCGCAGCAATGACAGTTAAAATAGCCCTTATCCTTTCCATCATTCTTCAGTTTGCTGCGGCCATCATCGCCATTTCGCTGACACGTCGTACCCGGACAAACATCGCCTGGTGGCTGATTTCTGCAGGATTCCTGCTGATGGCTTTCCGCAGGGTATTTGAACTTTTCCAGCTACTCGACAAGGAAAGCAGTTTTATATCAGGCATGCTGAGCACCTGGACAGGAGTGGTGATCTCCATCCTGATGCTCGGAAGCCTTATTTTCATCAAGCGCATCTTCAATATTCAGAAACGGATGGACGAGCTGCGTAAAGAAAATGAATCACGCGTATTGTCAGCCATTTTACGAACCGAAGAGAAAGAAAGGCAGAACTTTTCGACAGAGTTGCACGATGGGCTCGGACCCCTCCTCTCTTCAGTCAAGATGGCGATTTCAGGAAGCCTGCGGGGACAAAACAGCCCTGAAGAGAAAGAAATACTGGCGAACGCCGATAAACTGATTGATGAATCCATTGTATCGCTGAAAGAAATCTCCAACAAACTCAGCCCGCACATTCTCAACAACTTCGGATTAAGCAAGGCCATCCAGTCCTTCATTACAAAAATCAGCAGCCAGGATAGCCCGGTGATCAACTTTCAGACTAATACCGGCAACCGCAGGTACAGCTACAACACAGAAGTTGTACTTTACAGGGTAGTATGCGAACTGATTACCAACTCATTAAGGCATTCCGGAGCAGGAAAAATCTACATTTCGCTTGAGGAGACATCAGGTACTTTCCACCTGGAATACTTTGACGATGGCGTTGGTTTCAACCCGGCAATCGCAGACCTTGCAGAAACGGGAATGGGATTTGCCAACATGAAATCACGGATAAAATCACTCAACGGAACCATTGAAATCAGCAGTATTCCCCGTGAAGGCATGAGGGTTAAAGTTACCATCTGCGACAAGCAGCACGGAGATTAACGGCAAAAGAGCACTCGTATGGAATCATTCTCTGTATTTCTGGTTGATGATCACAAGCTGTTCCGCGAGGGTCTGGGTATGTTGCTGAAACCCCTTCCGTTTGTCTCAGAAATCGTTGAATCGGCCAATGGTGAAGAATTTCTTCGTCAGATTGAAGGTCATAAACCAGGTCTGGTGTTCATGGACATCAACATGCCGGTTATGAATGGCATGGAGGCAACTGTAAAGGTTCTGCAGAAGTATCCTGATCTGGCAATCGTTGCCCTGTCGATGTTTGCCGAAGAGGAGTATTACACCCGGATGATTGAGGCAGGAGCCCGGGGATTTATGCTGAAGAACTCGAGCATACAGGACGTGGAAGAATGCATCAGAAACGTGGTTTCCGGCCATAACTATTTCTCACCTGAAATCCTCGACGGCATCCTGAAAAGCATCAACCGGAGGCAGGTGCCTGTGAGAAAAAACGAACTTACGGGTCGAGAAGAAGAGGTGCTTTACCGCATCTGTCAGGGCTATTCAAACCAGGAGATTGCCGCGCTTCTGAATCTCAGCAAACGCACAGTCGACAAGCACCGCGAAAACCTGTTGCTCAAAACCGGCTCGAAGAATACCGCCGGACTGGTGATGTTTGCGATTCGCAGCGGGATCGCCGAAGTCTGACTCCTTTCTCCCATAAGTTGGCACTCTGTTCTATCCCATACGCTTTTAGACGTAGGGTTTTATTACGCATAAACACTGTTTTTCAGCAAATTAAATAAAAATACTTTTGTCGGGTAAAGAAATTCTGCCCGATGAAAGCCCCTTTAGCCTTCCTGCTGTCTCTGTCAGCTTTGTTATTCACAGCGAGTCTTGATTCAAATGCCCAGTTCAGGGTTGAAACCCAGTTGCGCAGTCGTGCCGAAATACGCGACGGATACCAGAAACTGGCCGCCATGGGTTCAGATCCTGCTTTTCTGGTATCCCAGCGGACCAGATTGAGCTTTGTGTATGAAAGCAAAACCATGAAATTGCGCTTCACCCCCCAGGATGTTCGTCTTTGGGGTGATCAGGCCAAAATGAGTAACGGTGTCGGTGACAATCCTTCCCTCGATCTTTTCGAAGCCTATGCAGAAATAAGCATAGGCTCAAAAGCATGGATTTCTGCCGGCCGGCAGCAACTGGTGTACGATAACAGGCGGTTGCTGGGCGACCGCAACTGGAATCAGAACGGAATCAGCTATGATGCTCTGGTGGTCAGGCTAAAACCGGGCAAGTTCAACCTGCATGCCGGCGCCTCCTGGAACACGCTGAGCGATGCACTGAGTGGTAATCCCTATCCCACTTCCAGGATAAAATCACTGAACTTCGTCTGGTTAAACCGCAGTTTTAACAACAACCTGAAGTTTTCGCTGCTCCATCTTTCAACAGGTGTTACCAGAACAGATACTACCAATCCATTGAATTTCAGGCACACCACAGGCATTTACAGCGAGTATAAAAATGAAACGATCAATTTCTGGGGCAATGTTTATTACCAGTATGGCAAAAACCGACAGGGCAACAAAGTGAATGCTTTCCTTGCCGACGCAGATGTTTCGTTCAGACTGAAACGTTTTACCCCGGGACTGGGATTCGGCTACCTTTCGGGCAACAGCAAAACAATAACCAAAGGCTCGACCGACCATTTGTTTGACATTCTCTATGGCAACACCCACCGTTATTTCGGGTATATGGATTACTTCAGGTCTTTCGCAACGGATACCCGTCAGGGAGGGCTGGCCGACTATTACTTATGGCTTGATTACCGGTTCAGCGACAAAGTAAGCATGAGAAACATTGCGCATGCCTTTTCACTGGCCCGCACCAACCCTTCCACACCCGCTGACAAACACATCGGCATTGAAAATGACCTCATCTTCCGGTTTAAATTTGCTGCCTGGGGTGAACTCGAAAACGGTTATTGCTTCTTCCTCCCTTCCAGTACCCTTGAAACAATCCAATCGGTTGCGGACAGTAAATTCTCTCAGTTTTTTTATGTTCAGCTGACATTGACCCCGGAACTATTCCGGCAAACCATTAATCAGGAAAAATAAGTCATGAAAAGAAACATCACCGCCCTGGCACTTATGATAGCCATTCTGGCTGCTTCCTGTGCCTCACAGAAAAAGAAAGATCAGACCATCAGTCTTTCAGGGGCATTTGCCCTTTATCCCCTTGTGGTTAAATGGACCGAAGAATACCAGAAACTTAACCCGGATATACGCTTCAACGTTTCGGGGGGCGGAGCAGGCAAAGGAATGGCCGATGCCCTGGCAGGAACCGTTGATCTGGGAATGTTTTCGAGAGAAATAACGGCTGAAGAAAAAGCCAAAGGGGTATGGTGGGTCGGACTCACCATTGATGCAGTTATTCCTACCATCAATGCTGAGAATCCCTTCCTTCCCGAAATCCGGCAGAAAGGTCTGATGCAGCGTGATTTTGCTTCAGTATTCACCGATGCCACACCCAAAGACTGGAACAAATTGCTGAACACCGGAAAGCCAGCTTCAGCAAAGTCAAAAGTGGTGGTTCTCACCCGGTCTGATGCCTGCGGTGCCGCCGAAACCTGGGCAAAATACCTGGGTGGAAAACAGGAGAACCTCACCGGAATCGGTGTTTACGGCGACCCCGGCCTTGCTGAAGCCGTTTCAAAAGACAAGCTGAGTATCGGATACAACAATACGGCCTATGTGTACGACATCACTACCGGCAAAAAACGCCCCGGGATTGAGGTGGTCCCCATCGACATCAACGGCAACCGCATCATTGATCCGGATGAAGCCTTTTACGAAAACTTTTACGACGTGCTGGATGCCATTGCCACTGGCAAATACCCCTCCCCTCCGGCCCGCGAGTTGTATTTCGTTGCCAAAGGAAAGCCAGCAAAACAGGCTACCCTTGACTTTATCCGGTGGTGCCTTACCGACGGGCAGAAATATGTAACCGAAGCCGGTTACGTTCCTATTGACGGGGCTAAAATCAGTGAATACCTGGAGAAGCTGAAGTAACAAACAACGGAACCCGCTGAAATCTGAAGATCATATGTTGCTGAAACGAATACTGGCAGATAAGGCAAACGGCCTCTGGATGATCACCTCCCTCGTAACCATTCTGGCTTTGCCGCTGGTTATTGGGACAGGGCTTTACCTGAAGGCCTCCCCCTTGTTCGATCAGCAATCCTTCTTTAGCCTGGTTTTTTCAGCCGATTGGGCACCTTCAGAAGGCCGGTTCGGATTCCGGCCTTACATAACCGGCTCTCTTTATGTAACACTGCTCTCATTTCTGTTCACTTTGCCGGTTTGCCTGCTGTCGGCCATCTACCTTACCCAGTTTTCTTCCCAGTGGCTGATCCGCACCATGCATCCCGTGATTGATGTTCTTGCCGGGTTGCCTTCTGTGATCTACGGTGTGTGGGGGGTGCTGATCGTAGTGCCGCTGGTTGCCGGCAACATCGCACCGGCGTTCGGCACCTCTTCTGCCGGGTACTCTATTCTGTCAGGAGGGATCGTGCTCGCCATCATGTGCATCCCCTATATTCTGAATATGCTGATCGAGGTGTTCAGAACCGTACCAGCCGGGTTGATTGAGGCTTCTCTTTCAATGGGGGCTACCCGCTGGGAATCGGTCAAACACGTGGTAATCCGCGGAAACTACCCCGGCATCATCTCAGCCTACGGACTCGGAATTGCAAAAGCCTTCGGGGAAACCATCGCGGTAATGATGGTGGTTGGCAATGTTGTAAAAGTATCGGGCAATCCTTTCGATGCGGCTTATCCGCTGCCAGCGCTGATTGCCAACAACTACGGTGAAATGCTCTCCATCCCGATGTATGACTCAGCGTTGATGTTCGCGGCCTTCCTCCTGCTAATCATTATCCTGATTTTCAATATGATATTCAGATACCTGATTCATAAAACCAGAAAACAATGAGGAGAATAAAAATCATTGAGGAGAAAATCTTTGTTTTTCTCTCAGCCTTTATGACGTATTCCCTCATTCTGGTGCTGATGTTCATCATCGGGGTTGTTTTCGTGAAGGGTTTCAATGCGCTGAACCCTGATATGATCCTGAAAACACCCCGTGGGGGTTATTACTACGGCGGCGAAGGCGGAGTGCTGAATGCCATTGCCGGATCGCTCTATATTGCAGTTGGTGCCACGCTCATAGCCATCTTTATCGGACTACCAGCTGCACTTTACATCAATGTTCAGCTCATCAGGCACCGCAAAACCCAAAACACCATCCGCTATTTCCTCGATGCACTCTGGGGCATCCCTTCGATCGTTTACGGGGCCTTTGGTTTCACACTGATGTTGTTTTTCGGTATGAATGCTTCCCTCCTGGCAGGCATCATTACTGTTGCGCTGCTCATCTCCCCCATCATGGTCCGGACTTTCGACGAGGTATTGAGTACCATTCCCAGGGGTTTGTATGAGGCTTCGCTGGCTCTGGGCTCTACCCGCACTGAAACGGCTTTTAAAGTTATTTTCAGACAAGGTTTCCCTGGATTCATTACCGCGGTACTGCTGTCATTCGGCCGTGGAATCGGTGACGCTGCTTCGGTCCTGTTCACCGCCGGATACACCGATAATGTACCGGTGAACCTTGATGAACCGGCCGCCACCCTCCCCCTGGCCATCTTCTTTCAGCTGGGATCACCAATACCCGAAGTGAGGGAAAGAGCTTTTGCCTCGGCAGTTATCCTTACCCTCATCATTCTGCTCCTCAGCTTTTCAGCACGCTTTATGGCAAAAAAGTACTCCAGAACCAACCTCCGGTAATCTATGTTCAGTTCAGAACTCCTCCACGCAAAAAAAGATCAGGCCACCATGTCACCCCTGACTCCAACTGACAGCAACGTTCTGACAGTTAGCCACCTGAATGTTTATGCCGGTGACCACCATATCCTCCGGGACATTAACCTAGAAATCCCTTCAAATCGGATAACAGTGTTGCTGGGGCCTTCAGGTTGCGGTAAAACGACACTGCTGAAATGTATGAACAAGCTCACTGATTTATATAAGGAGCTGAAGGTAAGCGGCAACATCTATATAGGCAATGACGACATCCTGAACACAACCCACAACATACCGGCCATCCGTCAGAAAATGGGTTTACTTTCACAAAGGCCCTACCCTTTGCCTGTTTCGATTTATAAAAATGTTGCGTACGGATTGAAAATAAAAGGGATACGTGACAGAAAACTGATCGATTTCAGCGTTGAAAAGCACCTTCGTGAAGTAGGTTTATGGGATGAAGTAAAAAACCGGCTGAATGCGCCTGCCACCAGCCTGTCGATCGGGCAGCAACAACGGCTATGCCTTGCCCGCGGGCTGGCTGTAAAACCCGCCATTATCCTCGCCGATGAGCCCACTTCAGCCCTCGACCCTATCTCCAGCAAAATAATTGAACACCTTTTCAGAGAGATGAAACGCCATTACACCATTGTACTGGTCACCCATGTGCTGCGGCAGGCCATCAGGCTGGCCGACCATGTAATCTTCATGTGCGATGGCCGCATCGTGGAGCAAGGCAGTCCGTCCGACCTGTTCAGTCATCCTCAGAGTGATGAACTCAGGGCCTACCTCATCGACGGGAACTAGACTGTTCACTGATCTGATAGATCCTGATCTCCTTCTGCTTTTATGCGGGGTTTCAACACGGCACCCAGGTTCTTTTTTCCATCGATCATGATGGTAATGGGATGCTCAAACCGGATGTGCCGGATGTATTCATCCTCATACACAGCTTTCTGTCCGGAAAGATACCCAAGATCATAAAATCCATCCTGAATAAAGGGGTTGATGGTGAAGTATCCGACCCTGAATGAGGTGAGGTTCTGGAAGAAATGGGTACCCTGGCTGGGATCTATGCGGTAGTGCTCAAGTCCCGATTCCACGATGACCCTTGCTGCGGAAATCTGGGGCCATTTTACGGGAATTCCGAGCCATGGATCGCTGCTGCCCCAGCGTCCTGGGCCAACCAGCACGTAATTCTTCTTTTCGGCCAGAAACCGATCGTTGAGCTCACCAACTTTAATTGCTGTTTCCTTGTTTACTGCAGGATTAAATGACTCAGGCCTCACATACACGAAATCGTGAATATCGCGGATGATGCCATTGCCAAGGGCAGAATGGGTATAAATGAGGGTATCTTCCTCCTTCACCTCCTCAAGGTGGGCCTCGATGGCTTCCCGGTTATCCACAATGGGCCTGATCTGCAACAGATTGAAAACCACAGGCTGTCCATTCTGCCGGTTAAGGTCGACCGCAAATTCAATTTCCACGGGTTTACTCATTTCCCGCTGCCCCGTTTCCAGCACGGTTGCCAGAATTTCGGCAAGCGGAAAAACATTGTGCATCAATACGTTGGAGAATGTAATGATGCGTTTACCTTCTCCGAACATACCTTCACGCAACATATGACTCTCATAGTCAAAGGTGGATGCGACATTCCTCAGCGATCCGTCTTTCTCGGCTTCCTGAAGGGTAAGCTTCTGCAGGTTGCAGGCATCGTCAACTGCCGGGGTAAAACTTCCCGGCCGGAGATCTAGGGCATAGAAGTGTTTCTGGGTTTCGCGCAATGCCAGTTCCGGAGTAGACAGCTGAAGTACCTTGCGGGGAAAGCGCGGGGAAAACCTCAGGGTGAGGCCGCCATCCACAATGTACTTGCCAAGCCCAAGGGCAATGTTGGCGATGCCGTCTTCAGGCTTTTCCGGGGCAATCGGGTAAAAGTTGATGGATCGTGCAACACCCGAAAGGGTAGGATAAAAACGGTCTCCATACTGGGAACCGGTAACCTCCTGCAGCACAATGGCCATTTTCTCCTCATCAATCACATTGGAGGTGGCCAGCATATAAGCCTTTGAGTCTTTATAAAATGCTGATGCATAAACGCTCTTGATGGCATTGCTGAGGTTCTCGATGGTAAGCCGTTCGTCGTTGGCAAAATTGGGCACCATGTAGGTAGAGTAGATTCCGGCAAAAGGCTGATAGTAGGAATCTTCAAGCATACTCGACGAGCGCACGGCAATGGGTTTCTTCACGACACTGATAAAGGTATAAAGGTCTTCGTGCAGTCTGAAAGGGAGACGGGCAGCAATAAAGTTGTCGAGAATCTCTTCATCACTGGCCCCGGAAAGAGCAATTTCATAGAGGCTGTTGTCTTCCATAAACTCATCGAAGATGTCGGCTCCCAACACCACAGTGCGTGGAATGGTAACCAGCACATCGGGCCATTTGTCGAGCAGGCGGTTGCGCTTGATCATGCTGTCGAGAAAAGCCAGACCACGGGCTTTTCCTCCGATAGAGCCCTGCCCTACCCGGGTGAAACTCAGGTACTCATCGAAACTTTCCCGGTTAAATTCAGCGATGATACCGCGGGCTTTGTTGAGCCTGAAGGTGGCAATGGCATCAAAGATAAAACGCCTGATTTCGTCGAGATCCTGAAAATCGCCCGGTCTGAGGTCGCGGAACAGCTCTGCCAGCGGGAATAAGGCCCTGGCGTAAAGCCATTTTGAGATATGATTGCGGTAAACATGGTACTCCAGCGAACTGTCGGGAATCTCGAATATACGCTGCTGAAGTCCTTTAAGATCGGCTGCCCTGGCTACTTCATTCTTCGTTTCGGGATCAGTAAAGACAAAATCACCAAAGGCGAAAAACTGAATAATAAAATTCCGGAGTTCGATCGACAGGGTGTGCGACAGCTTATGAATAAAGCCGGCCCTGCGCTCTCTTGCCAGTGCCTGGTTCGACAGATCGCTCGACTGCATCAGCAGCGGGATAAACTCATCGTCGCGTTTGATTTTCTCTATCAAACGAACGCCGGCCATCGGATCTTCCTTACCGTTTCGCGGATAGGAGGTGTCGGTGATGATGCCCAGCAGGTTGTTTTTATACTTTTCGTAATACTCCACCGCCTGTTCGTAGTTGGTGGCGAGCAGAATTTTCGGTCTTCCGCGCATGCGCAGCATCATCTGGTGCTCGTTGATGCCTTCTGTCATGAAAGCTTTCGACTGCTTGAAGATAATTTTGTATATGTTGGGCAGGTAGCTCGAATAAAACCGGATGGAGTCTTCCACGAGCAGAATAGCCTGAACCCCCACATCCAGAATGTCGTGCTCCGCATTCATCTTGTCTTCGATCAGCTTGATAATGGCCAGCAGGATATCGGCATTGCCCAGCCAGCAGAACACATAGTCAATAGCCGAAAGGTCTTCATTGGCAATGGTGAGCGTAACCTCGCGCGAAAAGGAGGTCAGCACAACGATGGGAATATTGGGGAACATGTTTTTCAGCCTGCGGGCTGAATCGAAACTGTCGCTCTTGCCCATGCTGAGCATGGTGATAATCAGATCTATATGCTGATTTTCAATGGCTACCAGGGCCTCATGCTCCGAAGAGACCTGAATAAACTGTGGAGGATAGCGGAGACTGAGCGATACATACTCATTGAATATCTGTTCATCGATGCGCCCGTCGCCTTCAAGCACAAAGGAATCATAGTTGCTGGCAATCAGCAGTACATTGTAGATGCGCTTCTTCATCAGGCTGGTGAAAGCCGTATCGTCAAAGTAATATTTCTTTGAAAGCAGGGCGTAAGGAGAATTTGGCATAATGGAATGTTATATTCACAAAAATAGAACATTCCTTTCATTTATCGGCAACCACAAGCAAGGAAGCCTCCGGGCTATGTTAACGCGGACGGCTGATCGGGGGAATGAAAACCGGCGATGGGTGCTGGGTTAATGTCTGACAGCTTATTGGTTGGTTTGAGCCTCAACTCCGGCCCTATGGCCGAAATACTTATGGATGAGATCGAGCAATGCTTTTTTCTGAATGGGTTTGGAAAGATAATCATTGCAACCCGCATCCAGGGATTTAGCCTGGTCTCCCGCCAGAGCGTAGGCAGTCTGGGCAATGATGATTACATTTTTATTGAACAGCCTGATCTGGCGGGTGGCTTCATAGCCGCCCATTTCCGGCATCAGAATATCCATCAGGATCAGATCAAGCTGGGGATTATTACGGCAAATATCAACAGCCTCGGCTCCGTTGCGGGCCTTTATAACTTCCCTGCTGAAAGGAAGGGCGTTCACCGAAAGCAGCATGCCGGAAGTTTCATCGTCATCAACAATCAGAATACTCAGTTTGTCAACCTCAGCAGCTTTCAACACTCCCGGTGCTGTCTTTGGAGCTTTGAAACCACTGGTTAATCCCTTATTGGCCGGCAAACTGAAGTAAAATACCGAGCCTTCCCTTTCTTTGCTCTTCAACCAGATTTTACCTCCCAGCATCTCAGCATAGGAACGTGAGATCGCCAGACCGAGACCGGCACCCTGATATGCCCGCTTGTCTTCAATATCGGCCTGAATAAAACGTTCAAAAACTGCCTGCTGTCTGCTTTCCGGAATTCCGATGCCTGTATCCTTCACAAAAAAGACCAGCATCTCATCCCTGAATTCACAACCGAATTCTATAAAACCGGTCTCGGTGTATTTGATCGCATTCTTAACCAGGTTGCTCAGTATGGCGAATACCTTTTCGCGGTCGGTGGTCAGAACGGCCTGTTCAGCCGGAAGTATCCTCACCAGGTTAAACCTCAGGCCTCTGGCCTCAGCTTCAGGGCGGAAAAAGCGGAAAATATCCTCCAGCTGCTCATTCAGGTTTGTTACCGACACATCCACCTTCATCAATCCTGCTTCAATCTTTGAGATGTCAACAATATCGTTGATGATGTTGAGCATACGCACCCCGCTCTTCTCAATAATTTCAAGGTATTCATGCATTTTCTCCCCTGCAAGGTCCGGTTGTTTCAACAGGTCGGCAAATCCGAGAATCCCGTTCATAGGTGTGCGGATTTCGTGGCTCATGTTGGCCAGAAAGGCTGATTTAAGCCGGTCGCTTTCCTCAGCTTTCTCCTTTGCTTTGTTCAGTTCGCTGGTGCGTTCGGCAACCTGTAGCCCCAGGTTGCGGTTATATTCTTCAATCAGCAGCTTTTCCTGATCAAGTTTCTGATTCAGAAAGTAGTTCCGTCGTGTGTAGAATTCAATGCTGTAGGCGGCAAACATGCCAATAAGGTTGGCACTCACAAAAAAGAAATTGTTACTCAGCAGCACAGGCCAGGAGGTATCGGCATAATAGATCGCCCCAAGATTGTAGATAAGAAGAATGGCCCATCCGGCTACGGTTGCCATCAGGAAACGGAGTTTGATAAAGAAATAACCGGCAGAGAATACCAGCATAAGACCTGCGTAATATGCATAGTTGTCGGGAGCTTTCATCGTCATAATGCTGATTCCGGCCCCACCGGCAACCACACTGATGAGCAGCAGCAACTGCCACGTTTTTCGGAAAACCGGGGTAAATGAGATCAGCAGAACCAGGGAAAGCAGCGGAACAATGAAAAAATACCGGATGGCATGAAACAAGGCAGCATGTTCAGGAACGATCAGTGTATCGAGATAACCGAATACTGCATAAAGCAGTGTTACCAGAATAAAAGAGATCCTGAACTGATTGATGGAATCGTGAAAATATCTTTCCCTGAACGAAGCTTCATCCTTACCCGGGAAGGCGAGGGTAAGCCTGTTGAAAATCATGTTGTGTGCCGCCATACCGCTGCTTGTCTGTTCCCTGAAATCCAATAGCATTCAAACACAATCACGCTCAAACATTACAACCTTGAAGTAAACAACCCGGGTTGTCCGAACAAAAATCCTGACCAGGCAGGAAAACAAAACAATTAATCAGCATCCGACTTTATTGTAATGCAAAAATCTTCAATTTTTCACAAAAATGAATGCGAACCACACTGGATTGCTGTTACCAGCCCTGTTTGCTGATTGCTGCTCCGATTTCCTTAAGCAGTGTGAGTTTCTCAACTCCATCAGGTTCAATCGTTTCGATCAGTTTCTTAGCCTTCAGCAGATGTTGCTTTGCCCTTCCGGGTTCTTCAGGAAGCAGCAGTTCATAAAGGTACAAATGAAATTCGTAATAAGCCGGAAAATACTTTACTCCCGATTCATACACACCAATGGCATGGGAATTATATCCGCCTGACAGATACCGTGAAGCAATTCCGTTTATTTCGGGTAACTCCGGAGGATACGGAAAGCCTGACAGCCTGGATGCTTTGCCGATTCGTTCCAATTCTTCATCTACCGTCCCCGGCTCTTCGATCAGGCGGTACTCACTGTCAACAGCCGCAATATGACTATACCTGCTGCTGAAGCCAGAAAAAAAGTGCATCAACAACTGCGGCACCGCAACAACAGGCACTGCATTGTGCGCCGACTGGTCAGCCTCGAACAATCCGATGCTGCTGAAAAATGACGGGTATCCGGATTTCAGCTGGTTATAAACCCGCCGGTGATAGAAATCTTTATCTCTGGCCATTCCACCCACCGAAAGGGCAATTTTCCCGCTGCTGTTTTCCTTCACCGATTCCAAAGCCACGATCAGTTTCTCCAGTTCATCGAGGGGTAAGTTGGCAATAACGGCAGCAAAAAAGTCCGGGCTCAGCAGCAAAGCGTGCAGACTGAAAGAGGCAGAAAAAGAATGGCCGATCAGCATACGGTAGCTCCCGGGATTGTATGACTGTAGCGATTCTTCAAGTTCCCGGGTAAGAAAAATATGCAATGGCTGTTCCCTGCCCACACTGTCAATCGCGCATTCCTTAACCCTGTCGGTATGAGGGACAACCACCACGATTGACTGAGGGATTTCGTGTGTGTATTGAAGATACCGGAGTGTACTTAATACCGGATTCACAAACCACTCATGCTGCCCGTCAAGAATGCAGATCACAGGCAATTTCACAGAATCAGACTGATAACGGTAAAACTCAGGTAAATACACATAAACAAGTCGTTGCTCCTGAAGGGCTTCCGACCTGATACTCAGTGTATCTATCTTCTGCCCAAACCCGGCAAATGTGTTAAAAATGAGGCAAATGGAAAGGATCGCGGAGATATGTCTCATGGAGTAAAAATCAAAAACAATATGCCTTACAACAGGTAGGCATCTGTTTTGTTGAACCAGTTGAACAAGTAAAAAAACACATAATTTGCCTGCAGGGCCATTCAGCAATCAGGGATCTGCAGCATCAGCGCCCATTTTTTTCATTTTTGGCTTTGAAAAGAGTAAAGAAATCACTATTATTGGAAACTAATGAGCACTACCTGTTTCTCAGGTTACATGACTGCTGAGGTGTGATAAATAAAAAGGCAGTTATCACAGGATTTCACGGAGTATATTTCTCTCCGTTCCATCACTAAAACCCGATATCATGAAAAGGGTTACATCAGCCGATGAGCATTTCTCCGATGCCATCATTAATTCGCTGCAGGAAGCACTGATAACGATTGATCTGAACGATTGCATCCTCACAATGAATGCAGGTGCAGAAAACCTCTGTGGTTTCAGCAACAGCGGGTCATACGGCAAACACATCAGTACTTTACTCGGCAGCATCTCACTTGAATCAGGTGAAGTCATTGAAAAAACAGTAGCTCACGCCCTCAGCCATGGACCATTCAGCTGGAAAAGTTCAGGTGTAAAACAGCCATCGTCCGCTAAATTACCTGTTGGATTATCAGGAACCGCAACCCCTTTAGCACACCCTGGCAAGAACCCTTTCGGGGCTGTCCTGCTATTCAGGGAATCAAATTCTTCATCATCGGAAGATGAATCGCGTTTCGGAAGGGTGCTTGATTCGATGCTCCAGGGTTGTCAGATCATTGGTTACGACTGGAGATACAAATACCTGAACAAGGCAGCTGCCGCTCATGGACACCAAGCCTCCGGTGAACTCATAGGTAAAACCATGATGGAAGTCTACCCGGGAATCGAAGACACTGAACTGTTCCTTACCTTATCGCATTGCATGAAGTCGCGTGAGGCCAGACGCTTTGACAACCACTTTATATATCCTGATGGTAGCGAAGCCTGGTTTGAGCTGAGCATACAGCCTGCAATGGAGGGCCTTTTCATTCTTTCGGTCGACATTTCAGGCCGCATACTCGCCGAGAAAGAACTCCACAACAGCCTTGACAGAGAATTGTTTCTCGCAAACCTGGTCCGAGATGCCTCAGTAGCCATCAGTGTAGGTTATCCTGACGGGCGCCTTGGGATGCATAACCTGGCTTTTGAAAAACTGACAGGCTACACCGGAGATGAACTCAGAAACATTAAATGGAACGAGGTACTCACACCTCCTGAATTTCTGGAACCTGAAAAGAAATACCTTGACGGGATTGCCAGCACGGGAAAATCCATAACATACGAAAAAGAGTATATTCACAAGTCAGGTATCCGGGTTCCGGTGGAGCTGGTGGTTCATCCGGTTTTCAGCGATGCAGGCAGCATCTCACATTACTATGCCTTTGTCACCGATCTTACTGAAAGAAAAAAGGCGGAAGAATCCATCCGCAAAACACTTTCCAAATACAAAACCCTATTCGATAACTTCCCGCTTGGCATTACTGTCTCCGACCAGGATGGTAAAATATCTGAAACCAATTCCAATGCTGAAAAATTACTTGGACTCACCCGGGAAGAACAGCTTGGCCGGGAGATTTATGACAGGGAATGGGAGATAATCCGGCCAGACGGGAAGCCGATGAACCCTGAAGAATTTGCCAGCGTAATAGCGCTAAAAACCGGCAAAAGAGTTGAAAATGTTGAAATGGGTGTTGTAAAACCCGATCAGAGTATTACCTGGATCAACGTTACCGCGGCTCCGGATCCGCTGGGGCAGTTTGGTGTGATCATCACATACAACGACATTTCAGCGAGGGTGAATGCTGAGGAAAAACTAAGGATTCAGAAAGAGTTATTCGATAAAATCACAGCTTCAGCTCCAGGTATCATCTGTTCGTTTCACCAGAGCCTCGACGGAACCACCAGTATGCCCTATGCCAGTTACGCAGCTTATGACGTTTACGGCATAGATCCTCTGGCTATTAAAGATGATATGTCCCCGGTATTTTCCAAAGTTCATCCCGATGATCTCAGTCATGTTGTTGAGTCCATCAACCGATCAGCAGAAACCATGGAGATGTGGCAGGATGAATTCCGTTACCAGCATCCTGTGAAGGGAGAAGTCTGGATCGGAGGTCAGTCGATGCCGGTCAAAGAAGCCGATGGCAGCATAACCTGGCATGGATTTATAGCCGATGTAACTGACAAAAAACTGGCTGCTGAAAAGCTGCGCCAGAGTGAGACCCGGGCACAGGCGATGCTGAATGCCATCCCCGACCTCATGTTCAGGGTGAGCCGTGAAGGCCGGATACTCGATTACCAGGCTGAAACCAGAGTGCTTTACGACCAGGAAAACCCCCTTATCGGCAGAACCAACAAGGAAATCATGCCACCCGACCTGGCGACCCTGATCGACAATGAAATCGAAAGAACCCTTTCCAAACTCAGCCTGAATACTATTGATTATCAGATGGATATCCCAGGCATGGGTATTCAGGATTTTGAAGCAAGGATGGTCCCAAGCGGCACCGATGAAGTGATTGCTGTGATCCGTAACATCACCGACCGTAAACGGGCCGAGGAAAAGATACTGAGAACTGAAAAAAGATACCGTTCTCTCATTGAAAATGCACCGGATGGCATTGTTCTGGTGGATGTCAGCGGGCGATTTACCTACGTAAGCCCCTCCGTAGAAAGGATTTTCGGATACACATCAGATGAAGTTCCCGGTGCTGACGCAAACCTCCTCACCCACCCTGACGATCTGCCACATGTAATTGCGGAACTGACAAAGGTAATCAATGATCCATCCTATATTCCTACCCTTGAATATCGTTTCCTTCACAAAAATGGTGATTGGAAATGGATTGAGAGCACCTTCAGTAACCTCCTGAATGTACCTGACCTCGAGGGAATCAGCATCAACTTCCGTGACATCCATGAGCGCAAACTAGCTGAGGAGAGGCTGCTTAAAGCCAAAGAAAAAGCTGAGGAGAGTGAACGACTGAAGTCAGCCTTTCTCACCAACATGAGCCATGAGATACGCACCCCGATGAATGGGATTCTTGGCTTTGCCGGTCTGCTCGAAACCCCCGATATCACAGAGTCAGACAGGGCTGAATACATCGAAATCATCCGTCAGAGCGGCGACCGCATGCTGAATACCATCAACGACCTGATTGAGATTTCAAGCATTGAGACCGGCGCGGTGGCAGTGGTCGAATCAGAAGCCAATGTCAATGAAATGCTGCGCTTCCTTTACAACTTCTTCGAACTGCAAGCGGCCCAGAAAGGATTGCAACTATCGTGCACTACACCCCTTCCCGATGACAGGGCCACCATTATTACCGATAAAAACAAACTCGATAGTATTCTTATCAACCTGATACGCAATGCAGTAAAGTTTACACAGAGAGGATCGGTGACGTTTGGTTACAAAGCAAGGGGTGGCATGCTTGAATTCTATGTCAGCGATACAGGTATTGGCATTCCGGCTGACCGGCTTGAGGCAATATTTGAACGCTTTGTGCAGGCCGATCTCAACATTACCCGGCCTTACGAAGGATCCGGCCTCGGACTGTCGATCTCCAGAGCCTATGTAGAAATGCTCGGTGGCCAAATCAGGGTTGAATCAATGGAGAGAGCCGGATCAACGTTCCGCTTCACCATACCCTGGAAAGCGGCAGATATTCCGACCGAACAAAAACTCCCTGATGAGGAAAGCAGAGAGCAGAACCTGCTGCTCAACGGCACGGTGCTGGTGGCTGAGGACGATGAAATCAGCTTCAGATTGCTTCAGAAAATCTTCACGCCGATTTGCCGGTCGGTCATCAGGGCAGGCACCGGTACCGAAGCGGTTGAGCTTTGCCTGCGTGACCAAAGCATCAGTTTTGTGCTGATGGACATCAAGATGCCGGAGATGGACGGATACGAAGCTACACGCAGAATAAGGGAGTTTAACAGCGATGTGGTAATTGTTGCCCAGACAGCCTATGCCCTCGAAGGGGAACGAAGAAAGGCTCTGGAATCAGGCTTTGATGACTACATCCCGAAACCCTTTGATGCTGCAAAAATAACCGATCTCATTAAACGAAACCTGAACCGCAGGGTTAGCTGAAAGAGCGGTAATATCACTATACCCGGGATGCAGGCCACAGAGCCAGAAACCCGGGAATCAGTACAGGAATGAATCGCATTGCGCCAGATGCTGGTCCTGTAACCTTTTCTGGATTTTGTGATAAATCCCTACCTCCGTGATGAATCCTGACTTATCATGTCGAGTTGCAAACCGGTCGGATTCAATAAAAGAACCCTGGTTACGTTTAATAACAAACAAATCGAAACGCTGATGAAAATTCCAAAATTCAATTTCAGGGCTATTGTGAGCCTGATGGCATTGTTGGTGGTGACTACAACCAGCTGCAAGAAAGATAAAGATGAAAAAACCGCACCGGAAGTTCCACCACAATCTGCTTTTATTATGGACTTTGGCAGCTTCTCTGATGCCGGCGATACCTTGAAATCAACAGGTGTTGCCGACAGCTATTCCAATTGGGGCTTCTCTTACTTAAACGTCGCCGTCTGGAATACTGTTATCACGGTAGGATTGGCAGTTCCCGTTGCCTCCTATGTAGAAGCATTTAACCATGAGGCTGTTTATCACCCGGATGAAAACAACTGGACCTGGTCGTACAATTTCAATGCAGGCTTTGCCGTGTATGAAGCCGAGCTGACCGGTGCGATAGAGGGTACCCAGGTTGAATGGGCAATGAGGATTACAAAATCCGGGTCATACTCCGATTTCCTATGGTATCATGGCAGTTCAGCCCTCAACCTCACCAGCGGATACTGGATACTGGCCGAAAGCCCGGAAAATCCGGTTGACCTGCTGCGCATCGACTGGAACAACTTCTCCAATGGCACAGCCGACATCCGCTACACCAACATCAAAACCGGTAATCCGGAAAACGGATCCAACATCTGGTACGGAACAGCCTTAACTGCTTACGACCGTTTTTACAACATTTACATCAATTCTACTGACAATACTACAAACATTGAATGGAACTCCGTTAACCGCACCGGCCATGTTAAAGACCAGCTTCACTTCGGCGATCAGAATTGGCATTGTTGGGACGAAAACCTCATGAATGTTGTCTGCCCTTAATGCTGAAAAAAAGACAAGAACAGGTGAGGGTATGTGATTTGATCTCTGACAGCCCTGCACAGAATAACCCTTAGGGTCCTTTTCATTCCGGAAGCATTGTTGCCTAATCCACACAGCGAAAAGTGATAAATAAACGGAATACCATTAACTTTCAATCAACCGGAGAATCCATTACAGGATTCTCCTCTTTTTTGGCATTCAGATGCTTATTGATTATAGTAAGAAGTTCGGTCATAATGATTGGCTTCGCTATGTAGTCGTTGCAGCCGCTTTCCAGGGCTTTTTCTCTGTCACCGGCCAGCCCGTAAGCTGTCTGGGCAATGACAATCACCTCCCTGTTGAATTGCCTGATCTTTTGTGTGGCTTCAAGTCCGTTCATTCCGGGCAGGCGGATATCCATTAATATCAGGCTGATTTCCGGGTTGTTCCGGGCGATTTCAACAGCATCGGAACCGGCGGCTGCTTTCAGTATGCGGCAGCCGGTTTTTGCCAGACCTATTTCCAGCAGGGTTTCTGATACCGGGTCGTCCTCAACAATCAGAACCATTAAATCAGAGATAGAAGTATCTGTCCCGGAATCAATTGCTTTTGCTTCTTCGTCACTACCTTTACCCACCTTATCCAACCAGGGTAGGGTAAAATAGAAAACGGAACCGGCTCCCGGCTTACTCTCGAGCCATATTTCGCCGCCCATCATCCCGATGTAGGCCTTTGTGATGGCCAGACCCAGGCCGGCTCCCTGAAGAGCCATCCGGTCATCAATGTCGGCCTGTATAAACCGCTCAAAAACAGCCTGCTGCCGGTTTTCCGGAATACCGATACCGGTATCCTTCACAGAGAACTCAAGGAAGTTACCCTTACGAAAACAGGCAATTTCAATTTCACCCTTCTCGGTATATTTAATGGCATTTTTCACCAGATTCGTGAGTATGGCATAAAGTTTCTCCCGATCGGTAGTAATCCTGCCTTCGCTGTGCGTGAGTCCCTTCTTCAGCGTAAGCAGCAGCCCCTTGGCTTCGGCTTCCGGTTTAAAAAAAGTGAAAATGAAACCGATCTGCTCCAGAACATCCGTTTCTGTCATGTTCAGCTTCATTGAACCAGCTTCTATCTTCGAAATATCGATGATGTCGTTGATTATGTTGAGCATCCGCTTACCGCTTTCCTTAATGATCTCGATGTACTCCTGTTGCTTGTCGCCCGAAAGGCGTGGTTCTTTCAGCAGATCGGCAAAACCGAGAATGCCGTTCATCGGGGTACGGATTTCGTGACTCATATTGGCCAGAAATGCTGATTTGAGTCGGTCGCTCTCCTCGGCTTTATCTTTGGCATCCAGCAACATCCCCACCATTTCCTTACGCAGTTTCACATTGGCCAGCAATTGGGCAAACACCTTCAGCAACTGAACCTCGGTGCCGGAATAAATATGGTGCTCCCTCACCGAATCAAATCCTACAAAGCCGATACATTCTCCTTCATTCATCATGGGAACAGAAAGTACACTTTTAATTCCCTGCGGCTCGAGAATCTCCCTTACCGCACCGTGTGGAAGGCTGAATACATCCGATACGTACATGGGCTCGCCGCTGCGGTGTGCTTCTACCCAGTCCTGCATCATCGAAAGCGGAACCAGCTGCAGGTTATCTATTTCTGCACTGATTCCCTCTGCACACCATTCGTAAATATTGTTGCATACATCCTGTTCCCAGTCGTAATCAAAGGTATAGGCTCGGTCGGCATTGACAAAGCGGGCCATTTTCATAAGAGCTTCGTTCACCGAGTCATTGACCTTACCGAAAGAAATATTGATGAAACCCGAAGAGATTTCCATCAGCAACTCGCGCAGCTGACTCTGATGCCTGAGGTTTTTTTCCAGTGCTTTTCTCTCGGTGATATCCTCAGCCACTGCAAGAAAATGGGCCAATTCCTGCTGATCGTTTGTAATCGGGGTGATGTGCACCGACTCCCAGAAAAGCTCACCATTCTTTCTCCTGCTGAAGAGCTCGCCTTTCCATTCATTCCCGGCAGACAGGCTGTCCAGCATTTCTTCAGGCACATCCTTCTGTGGATTTTCCGACAGTAAGTTCAGTGCATACCTCCCAAGTGCTTCTTCCGGGGCATACCCTGTGGATTTCGCAAACTTCGGATTTACGTATTCTATCTTCCCTTTCGCATCGGTTATGATTACGCTGGCCGGGCTTTGCTCCACAGCCTGTGATAGCTTCCGGAGCTGATTTTCGGCTTCTTTCGCCGCTGTAACATCCCTGGCTGAGCCGACTACCCCGATCAGTTGTCCCTGATCATCGAACAGTGGCGCCTTGTGCACATCAAGAAACAGGAACTGCCCCTTCACATTGCCGTACTCATCAAACTGCATGGGCTGCATGGCTTCGAGGGTAACGGAATCGGAATCCCTGCATATTTCCCCGAAGGTATGCCATGCGGGATTGTCAGGATGGGCTTTTCGCTCACGTAAGGCGAAAAACAAATCGTTCTTTCCGAGTGGCTCATTGGTTTCACTGGTATTCAGCAGTTTGCTGCAGATGGCCCTGTTTGCAAAGATGTATTCTCTGTTCAGGTTCTTTGCCCAAAGCATATCGGGCATATTGTCGGCGAGCAGACGCAGCAGGGTTGAGAGCTCCTGATATTTCTTCTCACTCGCCTTGAGCTCTTCTTCAGCCAGTTTGATTTCGGTGATGTCGCGGCCCGACATTACCACACCGGTTATGGTTCCATCGGCCTCGCGATAGGGAGTAACATGCACGTGCAGGTAATGAAGTTCATTTCTGCCCAGGTCGGTGGTCTCCAGCGACTCCACATTCTCGCCCCTCAGGGCAGCTTCAACCTGAGGCCGGCCCAGTTCTTCAAACTTTTCGTTGCCTACCACATCGCGCATGTGATGTCCGACGATCTCCTCAGGCTTAAGCTGCCGGGCTTTCAGATATACTTCATTGGCAAAGCGGTACCTGAAATCAGCACCAATAATCACGATATAATCACTGCTCGCGGCACTCACCTGCGCCAGTTCAAACAGCTTTTCTTCCGACTTTTTACGGCTGGTAATGTCGGTGTGGGAGCCCAGCATCATCAGCGGTTTGCCATCGCTGCTCCAGGTAAAGACCTTCCCACGGTCATGAATCCAGACCCACTCGCCGTTTTTGTGCAACATCCGTGTTTCACATTCGTAAATGTCGGTTTTGCCGGAAAAATGCCGCGCCAGCACTTCCATACTGACTTTCAGGTCATCGGGATGCACCAGATTCTTCCAGGTTTCACTCGAAAACGGTCTTAATTCTTCAAGGGTATAGCCGACAATCTCTGCCCAGCGTTCGTTGTATACTGTTTCACCAGTCTTAACATTCCACTCCCAGGTGCCGGCATTCGTTCCTTCGATGATCCCGGCAAGGCGCATGCGTTCTTCCCTGATCACCTCCCCGGCCTGCCTGTATGCAGAAAGGTCAACATCAATGCAATAGAATTCGGGATCCTTACCGGGAATCCGGACGATTACATGGGATGAATAAACCGGGATCACCGATCTGTCCTTCCGGATCAGCTCAAGTTCAGAAGCCGGGATTACCTCTCCGGTTTCCGCCATATGCCGGATGGCATCCGATACATAGTCAGTCATGTGCGGTGGGATGATAAGGTCGGTAAGTCTGCATCCCAAAGCTTCAGCAGTGGTATATCCATAGAAGGCTTCCGAAGCCTTGTTCCAGTATTTCACTGTCCCATCCATAGAATAACCCTGCACCGCCACCGTAGAAACATTGTTCAACACGCTCCTGAACCTTTCCTCACTCGCTGCCAGGGCTTCTTCAGCCTGCCTGCGTTCCGATATATCGCGCACAATGGCCTGAAGAAATACCTCTTGGTTCAGTTCAAGCCTGTTGAGCTTAACTTCGGCCAGAAAGGGAGTACCATCCAGCCTTGTGTGTACCCATTCAAAAATCTGGGTATGTCCGGCATTGGCCATTTCAATTTTCTCAGCGGCGTAGCCCCGCGAATCCCTGCCATTCGGCTGGTTTTCAGGGGAGAACGCAAAAGGTGTCTGACCAATGATCTGACCCGGCACCTGGCAGCCGAAGATTTCCAGGGTGCGCAGGTTACAGTCAATAAAACGGTCACCTTTCATCAGGAAAATGGCATCTACTGAGTTCTCAAACAACAGCCGGTATTTCAGTTCATTATCCTTCAATCCCTGCTCCACCTCCTTCTGCGCTGTGATGTCACGAACATTCAGCACCACACCGGCAATTTCGGGGTTATTCAGCTGATTGGTGCCCCGGGCCTCAAGATACACCCATCCTCCGCCTTTTCGTTTATGGCGGTATTGGGCACGCCCCTCACCGGTCTTCAAAATTTCCTGAAATGCCGTTGTAGCAATCTCACGGTCATCGGGATGTAACAACTGTTCAATCACGGGAATTCCGGTCAGTTCAGCCGGTGAATACCCGTGTACCCGTTCGCAGGAAGCACTTACATACCGCTGTATCCCCTGCTCATCAAGCAATACAATGGTATCAAAGGAGTTTTGCAGCAGGGCGTTGAACTGAATCTCACGCCGCCGGAGCTCTTCCTGAGCCTGTTTCCTGTCGGTTATGTCTTCGTGCAGCCCGAGAAAGAAGTCGTCAGAGACTCTGGTTGCCACAAGGTTCCACCAGCGCTTTTCGCCCGACCTGGTGCGGTAGGCAATTTCGCCGTAAGCCTTTCCGGTTTCGCTGAGCTGTCCGAAGTGCCTTCCGGCCTCCTCTTCCATCTCAGGGTCTATCACCTGGAAAAGGTTCATGCTTTTCAGTTCTGTACGACTGTATCCTGTCATCCTGCAGGCTTCGTCATTGGCATCCACATAATTACCCTTCTTACCGGCAATCATCACGCCGTAGAGATTGTTGTCCCAGAATGCATGGTGGTAGGCTTCCAGCAGGTTGCCGGGCTGCCCGGTTACACTCCCGGCAGGTATTTCAGTCAGGGTAACAGCAATAGCTGTTTCCCCCGTGCGCCATGTATTGACTGCGAAATACCGGCCGGTGCTTGAAAGCGGATGCACAAACTGCACGCTTCCGTTACTGGTCTCCAGCCTTTTGAACAGGTTGTACCATCCGGATAGCGAGTTATCATCAGCTGACAACGCCTGATTCACTGTAAGTCCGGCCAGTTTCTCCTTATGAATACCGGTCAACTGTTCAAAAGCAGGATTAACCTCAATAAAACGATATTCCGGCGATGCGGCGTTTTCGCCCGCTTCAGTCCCGAGTAATGCAAATCCGAGGGGAGCCGCCTGGAAGATCTCTGAAAAATACCCTGCCTCCATCATTTTTCTTTTATTGTTCAGTTGAATAAATCCGTTGACCTCATCATATCAGGGGTATTCAGCAATCCAGTAAGCCTGCTGCCGGGCGTGGCATTGAAGGCTGGCAGCAGGTCAGTCATTTCGCTTACCCTATTGGTCATCCGGCCATGTTGTACTGGCTGAATGATGCATTGAAATTACCCGGTTACTCCGGCAATAACAATCAATTTCTGTAAAAATACAGATTTACAATTTAAATTCAAATTCAGGGCAATCACCAAATTGCATTGGAAACAACCCAGTCATAATCAGCGAATCAGGTATAACACCAGGAAGCCTGCAGATGAAATACCCGGATCATGGGCATGAATATCCGGAAAGAAAAGTTTAAAGGTTGAGTAACCTCCGAAAACTGTTTTTTTTGACACCAGACCACGAAAACACAAGAACTCACCAAGTTTAATGTAATGAAATACAATACTTTGTGCAAACTGGTGCTCTGGTGCTTGGTGTCAAATCTTCTTTTTTGACTTTTCGGAGCAGGCGCAAGGTTAAGAATTAACATAGTAATTCCTGAGAATGGGGAATGGTTGTCCCCTGACAAGCCCATCGCAAATGAGCAGTGAAACCACATCAGGTTTCTTTTACAGCGTGAAACCTGCAGAAATCAGAAAAACCACAGAGAAATAAGGGACTGTTGCAATATATGTTCACCAAGAACAGCATTGCTGCGGTACGACGGTCCCCTGCCCTGACAAAAAAAAAGCTTCCCGGGCGGGAAGCTTTTTTTTTGTCAACGCGAATTGACTTTTGGCGTAAACCAAAACCTTTTCAGGTCGGGGCGAAGATAAGTAATTAATCATGTGAAAGCAAGTGAAATGTGATCTTTTTTCTGTAACCGAATGATTTTTCCAGCAGACCCGGAATCCTGCGTCCAGGCGGCTTTACTGCGGGCAGTCTTTGTGCGGGCAGTGGGGAATTATTGATTCTGAACCCCTGACAATGAATATGTTCTGAGATTCCTTCTGCAGGAAAGGACAATGTCCATAAAGAAAGGTTCTTGTATCCTGTCTTATAAGTGTATTTTTAATGATAAACTTACTGCATTAAAAAAAGATGGCCGCTGAAACTGCTCCTGATATTTTTCCGTATCGTTAATAAACAGATAAACTCTTCTCATTTTATTATACTGAATACCGATTACAAAATATTGACCTTTTGCATTACTCCTTGTTTGGTATTCTAATCCCATTCGTTTTAAAATAAAATAGTCAGCATCTGTTATATACCCAAAATTATTCTCGATTATCACTGAACTTGGGATACCTGAATTATTGACTCCTGAAATCTGACTTCTTTCCCCATATGAAAAGGGTTCAGATACAGAAAAATTATTCTTGTACAGGTTTACATCATAACCATTCTTACTCTCAAATTCAATGAAATACCTAAATCTCTTATAACGTATATTACTGACTATTGATATGATTCTATTGCCAATGGTGGTATCTGCTAACTGAAATATCAGCTCTTCATTTTTCTCCGGCTCTATTATACTTTCACATAAAGAAACACCCAGTATCCAATCCATGGAATTATTTTTAATAATCCAAAAATTTCCATTCAAATCATACCCTTTCTTAGTTACCTTTCCGATATTATCTGCAGAACTAAATATTCCACCCGGTGTATAATACTTAAAGAGATGATAATATTTACTATAATTCTTATAGTACAATGAAAAATCAATATCAATCCTGTTTTTATAAAATGAACTTAAAAAATCCAATTCAATATTATCATTACTAAAAGGTGTTGTCCACTCAGGTTCCTTATAACCCGGAACAGGGTTAATCCTTATTGTTCGCATTATAATAGAATAGTTTGCTAACCTTCCATAAGTTGCGTTTACCGCGATATGATTGATAATCTTGTCACTATTTTTAACTAAATCAAAGTTCAATGATACTAGATGATTAGAAAATGTATTATTCTCATTCTCTTTAAAAGATAATTTATTGAATCCATAATAAGTTTTATTCAGCAAATAACTAAATGCAATGTATTTATTATGCAATTTTAATGCAGTGTATAAGACTTTTTCTGCTTCCTCTGGTTCAGAGTTGAACCATGATTCACCGTAAACTCCATCCGAATACTTGTAAACTATTTCATTCTCAATGAAGTATTTAAGGCTATTCAGATTGTACCCCAATTTGATATTAATGAAAGTACTCTGAATAAATTTCTTGTTGAAGCGAAATCCAAAGTCGAAAAAGTTTGATGAATACTTATAATTATTTTTCTCAAAATAACTTTTCGTGTAATATTCACCATACCAGTTTTTATCCTCCAACTTCAAGTCTCTTTCTGAAATATCTGAGAGTTTATTGAAACTATATACTCCATAGAGAGACAACCAATCTGTTAAAGTCAAATGAGTGTTGATATAAGCCAATAACCTGTTTGATTTCAGATTGTTTTCGTCTTTTCTTTTAAAATCAAGAAAATTGGTATAATCCAAAAAACCTGTTAATAAAAGTTGCTTATTGGGATTGTATATCAGCTTTACATTTCCACTATATCTCTGAAGACCATTTTCGGGAATGTAATCATTTTGAAAACCATTGTTAACGGAAAGTCTATACCCGAATTTTTCATAACTTTTTTGTGCTTTAAAACTGAAGATTGATGAAAATCCAGCCGAGTCAATATCCTGATATGCGAATGTTGTAAAGTTGTTCACTTCAAATTGAGGTGAACTATTGCCAGTTTTAATTTCATCAGTATGAAAGTTTATTGCGTTATTATAATTACCGGAAATAATTTTATCTTCATTTTGCAGGGTACGTACATTTATACCTTGAATGTCAAATGACAACAAATTAACGGGCCCTAAAAACTCCCGGTAATGTGTATTGTTAACCAGGATTGGATTTACCGGTATGCCATCAATTAAAACCGCCGGATTATCCTGACTTCTGATTATTGCAAAAGAATTTCCTGTTATAAATGAGTTATTCAATGTCTCATAGTTTTTCTGATTTACCAGAAACGCATTCGTAGTTCTGAAACATGAGGTATCTGATTGTATAAGTGTTGTATCTGAATTTTGTCCGGAAACAACAATTGCTGGCAGGTGGAGTAATATAAATAGTTTGAAAAATTTCATATCAATTTACGGTTATGTTAATGATTTGCTGGGCTTTCCTATAATTATATCAGCGTTTAGAGCTTTATATCAGGCCGGGTTCTCGAAACTTTTTCTGCCCATAAAAGTACAAAAGCCTGATAGAATAGCAAAAGCCTGGCCCACAGATGACCGCCAGGCATGCAAAACAGCACTTGTTAGTGGGCACAGGTAATTCTAAAAAGACAATGACAAGTCTGTCAGGTTTGTTAAATACCATTTCCCATACTGTCTTTTATACCTATGTCGGTTTGATAAATCCCTGATATCACCGGAAATCCATAAGGCATAACCAATTCCTCCCGGATCTCAAATGACCGGTACCATCCGGCTTCAACGATTTTTCCAAATCCGGAGAACTGCCAATGTGCATGTCCGTTGGTTGTGACAACTTCACCCGGGTTACACACCCTGTGTTACGTTACAATGGTCAGAAAATAAAGGCCATCTGAAGAATAATCCCAGCCGGGTCTTCGGTGCGATTCACTACGGTATTTGTTGTTGAATTTTTTGGTCATGGCCATATTCAGGGTGTAGTTCAACGGCCGATGCTATTGCAACTGTGGGATTAAATTGTTGCTCAACTGTCTGCCAGCACAAATGTAGGTTAAGATTTCAAATGTTTCAACGAACACGCATACCCGCATTTGCTATAGCGTTTGTTAGCCTTCGTTTTTTATTTTTCTTAGGTAAACTTCGAAATAATTAGAACTTTTTGCACTGCTTTCAAATCCTCTTTTTCTTATTCTATGTAGTTTATGTCCCGCTGCAGTTATCAAATTATTCTTGATTTTGTCTTTTTCTTTCTGCTCTTCCGAATCGTGTCGCTTACTATCAAGTTCAAAAAAATGAATAGGGGAAAACGATTTAGTTTCTACAATTACACAATCAACGGTAGTTGTTAAATAAAACCAATTGTCATATTTAACTTCTGGCCCAAATAGAATGCTTGGTAATACTGTAGATAATGCTGCATTGGGTAATATTAAATATCCTTCAAACACTTTATTTGCAGCATTATAAAATTCAAGCTCTTGTGGGGATTTGAAAATTGAACCATTTGAGAAAATCTGATTAGTTTCTTTAAACTCTTGAATGTCTAGTTTCTTCTTTAGGATTGCACTATCAGAATCCTCTTTAGATTTCTTTTCTGCGATCTCTTCAAATTCTTCAATTATTTCTCTACAAATTGGGTTTTCGGGATGATGTTTTGCAAGGTGATAATCTCTATTTATTTTAACTAATTCTAAAGTCAGTTGCAAGTGCTGCTCATTATTTAGTTTGAAATTTTTTTGAGTTGAATTATGGATATTATGCAGCTTACTTAAAATCAGAAAGTGTTCTTCATTTTCAACATTAAGGTTTGTAAGAATCTCAGGAATTAAATAACGCTCAAAAAGTTCTTTGAAAACACTGTCATTTATCAACTCTTTAAAGACAAAATCATTCTCTAAAACTGTAAAAAGTTCTTTCCATTTTTTGTCTTTTAGGAGCGTAAGAGCTTGGTTTGTATCCATTTGGGTTTCGTGTCTTAAAATGAAGGCCAAAAATTGTATACCCGCAACTCCTTCTTCCACTTTTACGAATGGATCACTTTCACCGCAATCCACTGTTTCTTAATCCGTTGCCTACAAAATAGCAATCGCTTTTAACCGCTTATTCCAGGATAATCATTCCGGAGATATGCACAGTTCAAGGCTTTATGAAAACAAAGTGCAGAAGAATATAGCTAAATTAACGCGTTTTGCGGTTACAAACATAACATTTTGATAGTGTGGATGAAGTCAATGTCTGTTTCGACTTCGCTCAACATGACATTGACTACAAAAGCACTTATTATCAGTGATTTAAATATTTAACCGCACAACAGGTTAAATTAATAAAACTTAACATGACATTTAAAAACATATACAAAAGATTTGCGCCAAACCTGAGATAACAATTCGCCATCTGCCTGCCGGAAGTCTGGCACCGTCATCTGTGAAAAGTTCTGCTTTACCACAACTTGTAGTGGCCTGTTTTTGACCGGAATTATCAGCATGATTTGTCGGAATATTCACCTCACTTTAAAGAAATACAACGTTCAGAGAAAAGATAAGCATCGTTTTGGAAAAGATATGCATCGTTTCAAAAAAAGGGGGCATCGTTTGAGAAAGCACAAAATACCTTATCTCCTACCGCTACTCCCCTACCTTCAGCTCAATGCGTCCTGCTTTCAGGCCTTTGGCAGTGAGGCTCAGGGTGGCAGGGCCGGGTTTGCTGCCGGCCTGAAGGGTCACCACCAGCTTGCCGTTAAAGGCTTTCATCCGGTTGAGGTGAAACAGCTCGAGGCTGGTGGCATCGCCGTTGCAGAGGGCCCGGAATCCTGCGGCACCGCTTACCACGGCGGTCAGGGTATTGTCAGCGAGGGGACAGGGGTTGCCTTCCTTGTCAACAATGGTGGCGGTTACGTAGCAGAGGTCTTCGCCATCGGCAGCCAGGGTGGTACGGTCGGCCTCCAGTACAATGCGGTAAGGCTTGCCGGCGGTGTGCACCGCTGCTTCGGCAACCGGTTTTCCGGCTTCGTCGTATGCCACCACCTTCAGGGTGCCGGGTTCGTAGGTCACCTCGTTCCACATCAGGCGGTAGCGGTTGAGTACTGAGCCGTTGTGCTTGCGCTGCATCCCCTGGCTTTTGCCGTTTACAAAAAGCTCAGCGGCAGGATAGCCGGTATAAACGAACACGGGGGTAACCTCCCCTTCGCGCCCGGGCCAGTTCCAGTGTGGCAGGATGTGCAGGGTGGATTCGCTCTGGTTCCAGCGGCTGCGGTAGAGGTAGTAACGGTCTTTAGGCAGTCCGGCCAGGTCGCAGATGCCGAAATAGGAGCTGCGCGAAGGCCAGTAGTTGTCGTAAGGTGTCGGCTCTCCGAGGTAGTCGAAGCCAGTCCACACAAACTCACCGATCACCCAGGGCTTGTCGTCCTGCAGCACAAAGTCTTCCTCAGGGATGTTCGACCAGTTGCAGTATTCGAGGTCGTACGAAGAACACTGCCTGTCGGGATAGGTTACCCCGGCGGCCTTCACCACCGGAAACTTATACACCCCCCGCGAACTGACAGTGGAGGCGGTTTCAGAGCCCAGCACAAAACCCTGGGGAAATTTGTCATAGGCCTCTTCATAAAGTTGGGTGCGGTAGTTCAGTCCCGGCACATCGAGCAGGGCCCCGAAGCCGCTCTCCATCACGGCTTTCACCTGGTCCATGCCCACGGTTACAGGGCGGGTAGGGTCTTCGCGGTGGAAAACTTCCTGAAGCCAGTGTGCCCGTTTTACGCCGGCACTCCCCCATTGATCGGGCACCTCGTTACCGGCGCTCCACATCACGATACAGGGATGGTTGCGGGTGGCCCGCACCAGGTTTTCCACATCCTTTTCAGCCCAGTCATCGAAATAAAGATTGTATCCGTTTTCAACCTTTGGTAGTTTCCACTCATCAAAACTCTCGGCCAGGAAGAGGAAACCCATTTCGTCGCAGAGCTCCAGCTGCTCCATCGAAGGCATGTTGTGGGACGAACGGATGGCATTGCAGCCCAGGTCTTTGAGTATGGTAAGCTGACGGCGGAGGGCAGCACGGTTCACCGCAGCGCCGAGGGGGCCCAGATCGTGGTGCAGACATACGCCTTTGAACTTCGTTGGCTGTCCGTTGAGCTCAAAACCCTTCTCCGCCGAATAGCGGATCTCTCGGATGCCAAACCGCACGGTCTCCGAATCGCACAACTCCCCGTTGGCATAGAGGCTGAATTCGGCAGTATAAAGGACCGGGGTTTCTGGACTCCAGCGCCGGGGATTTTTTATGGCAATGTCCTGGATCATGTCATCGCCAAACCGGGTAGTACACTGGTTCTCTGCAATGATGTTGCCGCCGGCATCACGGATAAGGGTACGAATACTCAGGTTTTCTCCCTGAACCCTTGACCGGATGTTGACCCGGGCAGTTTCATCCGAGACAAAAGGAGTGGTGATGAAGTGCCCCCAGTGGGCGAAAGAGGACTGGTCTTTTACGATCAGGTTTACCTTGCGGTAGAGGCCGGCACCGGGATACCAGCGTGAAGAGAAGGGCAGATTTTCGAGACGCACGGCCACTACATTGCCATCGCCGGGTTTCACGAGGTTGCTGATGTCGAACCAGAAATAGCTGTAGCCATAGGGCCTGCTGCCGGCTTCTTTGCCATTGACAAAGACACGTGCGTTGCTCATGGCACCATCGAAGGTGATGAGCACCTGTTTGCTGCTGAGTTCGCCGGGCAGACTGAAGGTGGTGCGGTACCATCCCGTGCCGGTAAATGGGAGGGCGCCAGTACGACCGGTTTTTTCTGAAGCCTGTTCTTCATTGTTCTGTACGATACGCACCGTCTGCTTATCGATCTCCTTGTCGAAAGGCCCGTAAATAGCCCAATCATGGGGAACGGTAACGCTTTGCCATGAGCTGTCGTCGAAACCGGGAACGGATGCTGACAAATCGTCGTTGCGGGTGAATTTCCACGAAGTAAGACCGGTAACAACCCGGGGTTGGGCAGAGGTGAGGCTTGCAATGGCCAACACCATGACTAACAGAAAGATGCGGTTTCTCATAAACACAATTTTCGGGAAGATAAAAGGCCTTCGCGGGACGAGGTTTCAGTCGCGGCAGACAGTTTCAAAGGTAGTGATTCGCGAGGATATGGCAAACGGAAAACGGAGGTCAGAAGTCGGAGGTCAGAAGTCGGAGGTCGGAAGTCGGAGGTCGGAGGTCGGAGGTCAGAGATAGGAAGTATGAATAATTAGAGTTTTAGGAATTAAAAGTTCAAAAGAACTTTGCGCCTGCCCACTGAAACGCAGTGCAGGCGGGTCATAGCGTCCTTGCCTGCCTGTATGCACAGGCAGACAGGCGTGAGGTTTTTAAACTGGCCATCTGAAGCCGGAGGGCTGAGTTCAGAGGTAAGAGGCAGGAGGTATGTAAAATGTGTGCCTGTACAAGGTTGATCATTGTCTTTGTTGCTTAATCTTAGCCGCACACCAGCCTGATCTCCTCGTCGGAATACCCACCCTGCTGCCGCATGGCTTCGGCGATGCGGTATTTTTCAGCATGCATCCGGCGCGGCATGATGAGAAAGCGGTAAAGGGCGTTGTAATAATCCTTGTCTTTCGCCGGATTGAGCCCCACCCTCGGCGCGGCGATTGGTTTTTCCGTCACAAATTCTCCGTGTTCAGCCTCCACCAGCCCGAAGAAACACTCCGACCCGGAAACAGAGGACAGGTTGGAAAAGAAATCGGTCAAACAGCGGATAGGCCCGTAGATGTATGTTCTGTCTGTTATTTTGTGGACGGCCCTGATCAGGATTCCTCCATAAGCCGCGCCATCGCCGAATGTTATGTCGAGGCCCGAGCCGTGGAAATACCAGCGACCACACTCCTGCTGCATTTCGTGCCCGTGAATGTATTTATCAGGATGAAGTCCGCTCTGGTAATAAAATTCAATCTCCGCTAGGCGATAATACGCCGATGCCACCCTAAGCTTGCAACGGTTCATCAGATGGTCGGCAATCCGGGCAAATGAGCCCGCTAAATCCTCCGGGTGAATGGTAAAATCTATCTGTGACTGATCTGTCTTTGGTTCCATAAACACGCTGTGAATATTTACTCCGGAGTAAAAAGGCCCGGAAACTGAATTCAGGAAGTTGCGTTTTTGTCAGATTTGCTGCCAACAGCTTGTCCTGATTCCTGAATAACTTACAGAATGTCAGATTTTAAATCTCCAACTCCGGTGCATTCATCAGGGCACAGGTTAACGCATTGTCTGTAAAAAAAGAACAACATCCGAACTGAAGGATAAATGTACAAAAAAAGGCAGGTTGCAATTACATACAGTTTTTCTGCCTTTCAGGGATCAAAAACCGGGATTCAACAAGAAAAGATTTTTACCGGCTGTATTCCGGAAATATCTTTGCCGCACAGCCCTGAAATACAGAATGTAAAATAACTCATCTGCCTCCTCGGGCCGGACCAATCAACTCTAAATCATAGAATACCATGGAAGAGATCAGCGTAATCAGAAAAAGCGAATTCACTGCAGTGGGCTTTATGCTCAGAACAAGCTTTGCCGGCAACCGGCAGGCAGCCGAAATCCCCCCGTTTTTCCACGACACCGTTCTGGCCGACCGGCTCAGCCAGGTTCCCGGCAGGCTGAATGAGGAATACCTGTGCATTTTCGACAAAAAGCCAGACTCTCCGGACCTTGATTATACCATTGCTTCCCTGACAGGAGCAACGGAAGTGCTTCCGGATGGGCTTTCGTTGGTGAAGGTGCCTGCATCGCTCTATGCCTGTGTACGTTTTTCAAAGAAAGGAAATCAGGATGTGCTGAAACTGCTGAAAACCATGATGGAAGAATGGGCTCCGGAGAACGGCTACATGCAGAACCATTCAGGCTTGCTCTTTATCCGGTACGATCAGGCATTTCTGGCAAACTACCGCAGCTCAGGATACGAAGGTGAAACAATGGCTGAGCTGTATTTCCCGGTGGTAAGAAAACCTGTTGAATAAGTTTCCTGTTACGAATCTCATAGGGGCCGGGGTTTTTGGCCAGCAACCAGCTTATCCTGAGGTTGAAGCCATGAGCCCGGAGCCTGAAGCTTGAAGATCCCCGTTTATCAGGTGCAGACTGCAATAATTCAATGGTTTATTTCGAGGGTTCCGGGAAACGGCGCTTTGCATTCCGGACAAGTGTTGGAGTGCACACACAGCCAGGCACCGCAGTTCCGGCAGGTATAGCGCTGTTGCTCACGCAATTGAAACGCTTCCGGGCCCATGTTCTTCAGGTCGAGCAGGTTCTGAATCAGGCCGGTATGGTATTTCAGCCGGTAGCGGCGATCCAGTTGTTTCAGCCGTTTACAGGGGAAATTGGCACAATCATAGCAGTAACCGGAAGCTGTTTCTGCCAGAGAAGGACAATTCGCGATAATGCACCGGTGGCAGTAGGCTGGTTTTGTATTGCTTTCACCCCGACAACCAGGACAGGTATTCTTTGACCGCTGATAAGCATAGCAGGTAGTGCAGTTGAGGCCACAAGGGGCAATGGATTCAATTGTGTTTCTCGCGGCTCTCATAATCTCCATAATTACCATCACTTTGATACGTCCTGAATGGTTGATCACTGCAAACAAGGGTTGGTCAGAGCCGGTTTATTGCTTGATCACTTTCGTACTCAGGATACGGTTACCGGATGTTATCCGGAGAAAGTAACAGCCTCTCCCAAGTCCGGACGTCTCCCAAACAAAATCCAGCAGCTCTTTACCATTGGCCGGCTTCCGGGTTTCGCGCAGGGTTCTTCCCGAAATATCCAGCAGTTTGGCGGTCACCATACCCTCTGACCGGGGAGTGTATCGGAAACTCAGCTGACTGCTGAAGGGTTGTGTATATATCAGGAGTTCATCTGTTGTTCCCTGTTCCGGAATACCAGTCAGCAAATCGGTAAATTCAAGTGAAAAATGGCTGGCCGGCGCGGTGCGCGGAAGCGTCTCGTACCTCCCCGACGAATCAGCCAACGAGAAATAGTAACGGATTCCGGCACCATCGGCTAATCCGGGCACCCAGGCAACCAGGCTGTCGGTTCCGGGAAGCACCGTAAGAAGTTCACGGTTCCATGGGAACAATCCTTCCGGTTTCCAGTAAAGGAAAAGGCTGTCGCCCATCAGTCCGGACTGGCTGTAATCGGTTACGCGGGCTGCTAACCGGCACGACACACCGGCAGCGGCCAGTTTCGGTGCTTTGTGCCGGATGTACAGCATTTCAGGGTCAAAGATGCCCATGGTGCGGCAATGCAGGGCATCGTAATAATACCAGCTACCGGTAAAGCCCACCACCTGATAACCAGGCATCAGGTCGCGGTAGGTTTGCAGGGCTTGTTCATCCTCCTCAATACCAAAGAGGGGAACCAGTACCTTATGATTCAGGATCAGTGAATTGGTATATGCCGGCACTTCATCGCCGGTGATCACCGGGCAGAAGATCCGGTGCACGGTATAATTACGGCCATAGCAGGTGGTCTGGTCCCGGAAAAAGTTGGCCAGGTCTTCAACACATTCATATTCAGGGTGCCCTGCCGGAAGTTTTTTTACAAGCACAGTCTCCTCATCCAGCAGTTTGGCATAACAGTCAATATGCTGAATGCCATACACTTCCGGATTGGAAGCAATGGAATAATCTGTCAGTCCCAGCAAACCGGCCGCATTGGCCATAAAACAGGTCTGGTTGCAGAAAGTCTCGCTCTCATCAAGCATCTGTTGTGTGGAATAAGCCAGACCCTGCCCATCGGTCATGATGTTTCCACCAGTGAGGTAAGCCGGAAATTCAATCAGTGGCAGGCCAAAGGCTCCGGCCAGAGCGGCATTCACGGCATCATCCTCTTCGTAGCCGAGGATGCTTTCCGGGGAGGTCAACGACTGGTTGCCGTTGCATCCGGGCACCCAGGGGTAGCCATCGAAAAGCGGGTCGGCTATGCCGGCATTGCCGTTCTCATCAAACACGTAATGCGGGCCCCAGTCGCGGGTCCAGTGTGAGTAGGTGTCGGCCTCCAAAAACCGGCAATGGTTCATATTCACCCCATACGACTGAAACGTAGCGGTGGCCTGTGCCTGTTGTCCGGGATTCTCGACCAACACATAAACAGAATCATGCCGGGCCAGTTCAACCACCAGGTCACCCGGAATCCCCAGGGGCCAGCGGATCAGGGTTCCGAAGGCCGGTTCCCACTCAGCCACCATGCGACGCTGGGCACTGACGACCAGCCCGCAGAAAAGTATCATCAGCATCAACCCCGTTCGATTCATGGACATAACTCCTCCTTTTCAATTTCTTCAAAAGTAATAAACTTTGGTGTACACATTTTCACCAGGTTAACTGCCAGATTACAATATCCTGCTTTTTTGCCGCCATGGCTCTGATGGAGCAGTCTGGAGACGTTGGTCCGGTAACTTCAGAATTCCTACTTTTGCCGGGGATGGACAAAACAGCAAGTATGAGATACAATTTTGATGAAATCGTAGACCGCAGCAACACGGCCTGTGTAAAATATGATCTTCGGAATTTCTTTTTCGGGACGGAAGAGGTACTTCCCATGTGGGTAGCCGATATGGATTTCCGCACCCCTGACTTTATTATGGATGCCATCCGCAACAGGGCAGAACATGAGATACTGGGGTATTCCATACGACCGGATTCCTATTTCACTTCGCTGACCGCCTGGTTGAAACGCCGTCATAACTGGGAGGTAAAACGCGATTGGATCGCCTTCTCCCCTGGCATCGTTCCGGCCGTAAACATGGCGGTGCTGGCTTTTACCCGCCGCCGCGACCGCATCATTGTGCAGCCGCCGGTCTATTTTCCGTTTTTCGGTGCGGTAAAAGACCATGGCCGCAGGCTGGTGTACAACCAGCTGATTATAGAAAACGGCCGCTATCGAATGGATTATGAAGACCTGGAAAAACACTGCCGTGCAGGGGCTGCTATGATCATTCTGAGCAACCCCCACAATCCGGGCGGGAATGCCTGGTCGAGAGAGGAGCTTGGAAAGCTGGCTGATCTCTGTAACCAGTACGGGGTGCTGATGGTTTCAGATGAGATCCACAGCGACCTGGTTAACAGGGGTTATACACATACGGTGCTGGCCGGGCTTTCACCCGAAACGGCCGCCAATACCGTTACCATGGTTGCTCCGAGCAAGACCTTCAACCTGGCGGGGATGGCTACCTCTTCGGTTATCATCAGCAATCCGATGCTCATGAAGAAGTTCCGAAAGGTGCTGGATGCGCTGCACATTGAAATGGGCAACCTGTTCGGCAATGTGGCTGCTGAAGCCGCCTACACCCATGGTGATGCCTGGCTCGGGCAGTTACTGGATTACATCGATGGGAATATTCAGCTGCTGATGGATTTTGCCGACGAAAGACTTCCGCAGGTAACGGTTATCCGTCCGGAAGCCACCTACATGGCCTGGCTTGATTTCAGGGCCACAGGCATGAATGATGCGGAGCTGAAGAAGTTCATGATTGAAAAGGCCGGCCTGGGTTTGAACGAAGGCACACAATTCGGGCCGGGTGGTTCAGGCTATATGCGGATGAACCTGGCCTGCCCGCGCGCCACCCTGCAAAAAGCCCTGGAACAACTGGAAGCGGGCTTTAAATGAAAGATGGCAGAGGATACCAGGGAGCTCATGATTTTTGAAGGTTGGCATGCCTTTGGTTAACGCAAAAGGGCTGACGCGAATCCCACAGATTGTTATAAAAAAGCATTCGACCCCGCCGGGGTCGGGAACCAATCTGGAATCGCCATTTATATAAATATGCGACCCCGCTGGGGTCGATATCATTACCACTCCCGATATTCTATTAACATCTGACCCGGCAGGGGGGCAAAAACGAATGCGGCAACTGGATACCTGACTCCGGAGGAGTCATATGTTTATAGAAAACATGAACAGGATAGATATTCCCGACCCCAGCGGGGTCGTACATTCCCCCTGCAATTTGATTCTGAATTCCTCGGCCGAAATAAAAAAAATAATTCCCGGTTTGTCATTTACATTCGACCCCGGCGGGGTCGGGAACCAATCTGAAATCGCCATTGCTATAAACATGTGACCCCGGCGGGGTCGATATCCTTACCATTCCCGATAATCTATAAACATCTGATCCCGCAGGGGGGCAAAAACGAATGCGGCACCTGGATGCCCGACTCCGGAGGAGTCATATGTTTATAGAAAACATGAACAGGATAGAATTTCCCGACCCCCGCGGGGTCGTACATTCCCCCTGCAATTTGATTCTGAATTCCTCGCCACGAAGAAAAAATTTAATTCCCGGTGCTGTCATTTTACATTCGACCCATCCGGGGTCGGAAACCAATCTGAAATCGCCATTGCTATAAACATGTGACCCCGCTGGGGTCGATATCCTTACCATTCCCGATAATCTATAAACATCTGACCCCGCAAGGGGGAAAAAACGAATGCGGTACCTGTATGCCCGACTCCGAAGGAGTCATATGTTTATAGAAAACATGAACAGGATAGAATTTCCCGACCCCCGCGGGGTCGTATATTCCCCCTGCAATTTGGTTCTGAATTCCGCGGCCGAAATAAAAAATATAATTCCCGGTTTGTCATTTACATTCGACCCCGGCGGGGTCGCAAACCAATCTGGAATCGCCGTTGCTATAAACATGTGACCCCGCTGGGTTCGATATCATAACCATTCCCGATATTCTATTAACATCTGACCCCGCAGGGGGGCAAAAACGAATGCGGCACCTGTATGCCCGACTCCGGAGGAGTCATATGTTTATAGAAAACATGAACAGGATAGAATTTCCCGACCCCAGCGGGGTCGTATATTCCCCCTGCAATATGGTTCTGAATTCCGCGCCCCGAAGAAAAAATTTAATTCCCGGTGCTGTCATTTTACATTCGACCCCGCCAGGGTCGCAAACCAATCTGGAATCGCCATTGCTATAAACATGCGACTCCGCTGGGTTCGATATCCTTACCATTCCCGATATTCTATTAACACCTGGCCCCGCAGGGGGGCAAATACGAATGCGGCACCTGGATGCCTGACTCCGGAAGAGTCATATGTTTATAGAAAACATGAACAGGATAGAAATTCCCGACCCCAGCGAGGTCGTACATTCCCCCTGCAATTTGGTTCTGAATTCCGCGGCCGAAATAAAAAATATAATTCCCGGTTTGTCATTTACATTCGACCCCGGCGGGGTCGCAAACCAATCTGGAATCGCCATTGCTATAAACATGTGACCCCGCTGGGTTCGATATCATAACCATTCCCGATATTCTATTAACATCTGACCCCGCAGGGGGGCAAATACGAATGCGGCACCTGTATGCCCGACTCCGGAGGAGTCATATGTTTATTGAAAAAATGAACAGGATAGATATTCCCGACCCCAGCGGGGTCGTACATTCCCCCTGTAATTTGGTTCAGAATTCCGCTCCCCGAAATGAAAAAATTAATTCCCGGTGCTGTCATTTTTCATTCGACCCCGCCAGGGTCGGAATCCAATCTGAAATCGCCATTTCTATGAACATGCGACCCCGCTGGGGTCGATATCTTTACCATTCCTGATAATCTATAAACATCTGATCCCTCAGGGGGGGGGGCAAAAACGAATGCGGCACCTGGATGCCTGACTCCGGAGGAGTCATATGTTTATAGAAAACATGAACAAGATAGAAATTCCCGACCCCAGCGGGGTCGTACATTCCCCCTGTAATTTGGTTCTGAATTCCTCGCCCCGAAGAAAAAATTTAATTCCCGGTGCTGTCATTTTTCATTCGACCCCGCCGGGGTCGGAATCCAATCTGAAATCGCCATTTCTATAAACATGCGACCCCGCTGGGGTCGTAGGCCTTACCATTCTCGTTATTCTATAAACATTCGACCCCGCCGGGGTCGAATCTCCCATTCGTATCGTGAATTCTGCCAACATCCGACCCCGCCACCAACGGAAATCTGATTTCAACTCATTGCTCAGAACGCTGCTTGCAGGAGAAAAGCATATAAACAAACAACCCATCGTCAAAGAAGGAATTTTTTACTTTTTACCTGTCAGCCTGTAGCTGGTAGGCAGGCTTTCGCTTTTTTACTTAAATCACCTATTCAAACATCTCCATAATCTCCTCCATCCTAAGACCCTCAAAAACTTGTTGAGTCTTTACAAAAGCCTGTGCCAGCCGGGTTTTCTGCTGCTGCAGGATCAATATTTTTTCCTCAACGGTGCCCGTTGAGATAAACCGGTACACAAACACTTTCTTGTCCTGCCCTATCCTGTGGGCCCTGCTGACGGCCTGCATCTCAGCCGCCGGGTTCCACCATGGATCGAGAATAAACACATAATCGGCTTCGGTAAGGTTCAGTCCTGTGCCTCCGGCTTTCAGTGAAATCAGGAATACAAGTTTCCTTTTATCTTCCCTGAACGACTTCACGACTTTCTCCCTGTTGGTGGTTGCCCCCGTGAGCATGGTATATCCAACACCTTTTTCTGTACACCAATTTTCGTAGAGCTTCAGATGCCTTACAAAGGATGAGAACACCAGCACCTTGCGCCCCTCTCCAACCAGGGTTTCAAGCTTGAGCGCCACCTCATCGAATTTACCGCTTCCTGTGGATGTACCGGCATCTGCCAGCAGCGGATGATTGGCTATCTGCCGGAGTTGCATCAGCGCTCTCAGCACAATCACCGATGTATTTACGCCAAAGGTCTCCCCTTCAGCAGCCAACAGGTGATTTCTGATCCTGGCTTTCTCCCGTTCATAAAGCTCCGTCTGATCATCATTCATCGTACAGTAGCTCACCGTTTCGGTAAGCCGGGGCAGTTCAGGGGCGACTTCTTCTTTGGTGCGACGCAGAATGAAGGGTTGAATCAGGTTTAGCAGGGCTGTTCCTGCAGGATGGTTCAGATCTGAAGTCAGCATGGAAGCGTAGGAATCATTGAACTGCTGCAAACTTCCGAGAATGCCCGGATTGAGGAAGTGCATCTGCGACCACAGATCAGAAAGCCTGTTCTCAACAGGAGTCCCGGTCATGGCAATGCGATGTACAGCCCTCAGCCTGAAGATTGCCATGGTGGTTTTCGAGGCCGGATTCTTGATTCCCTGGCTCTCGTCGAGCACCACATACCCGTAGCTGATTTCTTCAAAGAAACCGATGTGGTTTCTGACCATCCCGTAGGTAGTTAGCACTATGGTATTGTGGCTGAAGTTCCTCCTGCTGAGGTGTTTGCCTGAGGTAACCACATTAACCTTCAACCAGGGCGCCAACCGATTCATTTCATACAGCCAGTTAAAAATAAGCGAAGCAGGCATGACAACCAGGCTGCATGGAAGGTTGACTACAGGGAGCTTCGCTTGTGCGGTAACCGGTAATCTCACAGTACCGGGTTCATCCGGTGTATCGAAAATACTGAGCTGTGCCCCTGCTGAAACAGGTTTTCGTTCCGGTTCTGTGGCCGGTCTGCCGGTGTTGCCGACCACTGATTCGTAATATGAAACCAACAGCCCGGTCACCTGTATAGTTTTTCCCAAACCCATGTCATCGGCCAGTAAAGCCCCGAAACCCGACCTTTCGTGCCGTTTCATCCAGGCAAACCCATAGAGCTGGTATGGCCTGAGTACCACTTCCTTCAGTTCGGGCGGTTTCATCGGTTCCGGGGTAGACTCCCGTGCCATTATGTCATTTATTTCAGGAAAACTGAAATCAACGAGCAGTCGATAATGATGACGGGCCACCTGCATGCCTTCAGACTGGGCGCTCACATGGTGCATCAACGGCTGATACCGTGCAAACCAGGGTTCAGGGATGATAAAGGTCCGGTCGTCAGGAAGCTGAAACCCGCGCTGGCCTTTCAGAATGTGATCCCTGAAGCGGATAAACGGGATGGAAAATCCACCTGCATTCACGATTGCACTAAGGTCATACCAGTCGTTGGCTTTACCCAGGGAAACAGTCAGTGTTCCTTTATCCAGACAGAACTGCTGGTCAAGGTTCTGTTCAATCACAAAGCCATCTCCGGTAAGCCCGGCAATATGCTCTGATAACCAGAACACCATTTCGTAGAGCGTAAAACTCCTTCCTGAAACTTCCTTTCTGAAGGCAGAGCCTGTTTTCACGAGGTCATAAGCACCCAGCTTTGACTCCCACTGCTTTTCGGGTGTTGTTTTCCGTTTCACCCTGACAAATACAAATCCGTTATCATCCGATTTCAGGTCTGTTGATATCTTCCGGGGGTGATCAGCAAGGATCATTTTCTCACCATACCTGAACGCAAGAACCAATACCGGCTGATTGCGCCAGTCGTTTTCGAGTGTAAGCACCGGTATCGGTTGCACATCTTCATCCCTCACCTCAAAACCCTCAGCTTCGATTTCACAACGGCTGACCAGCTTCCGGATAAACCGGCTGAAGTAATCGTTTTCCATCCTTTTCGGGATGTCGATGCTTTCTTTTACGAGAAAAGGCTGCAGCATTTTTCCGGTAATTTCGTCCCCGAATTTTATCAGGCCCTGTCTTGAAACAAGGTAACAGGGAGAAACGGTAAGGACCATATTTCCGGAATGCTGAAGATCGAGCAATTGGGCTCCTACCCGGATTTTCAGGGTGTAAAGTGTGCCGCTGCCGGTTCTGCGGAACCTGAGTTGCGGGGCGACCTTTTCTTCGCAAAAGGGGATACGGTCCTCTGGGTACAGGTTGGGCATTCTGCCATCGTGAAACAAAGGAATGGAATGTTGCCTGAAGAGTTCAATCTGCCGGACCAGCAGGGTGTCGGTATATGGCCGGATCACCTGATTGATCTGCTTGTCGCCGGCCTTCTCGTAAAATTCCTTAGGTGAAAGGGCTTTTTTCGAGAACTTCTTAACCAGGGCCTGGGGGTCAAGCTGTGCGGTGATCTCTGTGAGTTCTATGGCAATATCGGTCAGGCCATTTGCTGTACCAGCATTCAGGGAAGAAAGCCTTTCGTATACACTCAGGTATCCGGCATCATTTTTTACAGCCAGATAGGGATAAATAACAAAGCCAAAGGGAACTGATTTTCTGAGGATTCCAATCAATTCAAATTCTGTGGTTGTCATTTCGTTTTCCATTACCTGCGGGGACTTCACTCAGCCAATTTCTGAAATTACCAAATCATCGTATCAGTCTTCCGGCAATGCCGGCAGGCAGTCAATCCTCTATACACATCCGTTTCAGTTTTGAAAGGCTGCCGTTGAACACGTTGAGGTCAACGCCACCGCTGATTCCGTTGATTCTAGCCTTGTCGGTGTGCTGCCAGAAATGCCATTTCCGGTGATGCATGCGGGGTATCTCTTTGTAATAATGGGCAATCCAGAGCGGATAATCCTCAAAATCATCGGCCAGATATTTGTCGTAAAACCCAGGACTTGTATAAATGATGGGTTTTACCTTGTAGTGTTCTTCCACCAAACGGCACCATTCGAGGGCGCCTTCTACAATTTCCTTTTTCGATCGCCGGTTGCTTTTCTCGATGTCGAGCACCGGAGGCAGATCACCGGGTTCAAGCTTAACCTGTGCAATGAAGTTACGTGCCTGGGCTGCCGCATCGCGCGTGGGATGATAGAAATGATAGGCACCCCTGAGAATGCCCGCTTCACCGGCTTTCTTCCAGTTTCGCTGAAACTGCAGATCCTGCCGTGTGATGCCTTCGCTGGCCTTCAGGAAGGCGAACTCGATGGTAATACCGTTCACGTTCATCGTATCCACCTCTTTCCAGTTGATACGGCCCTGATGATGCGAAACATCAATGCCATGCACCTTATACCCTGAAGGTACCGGCACCCCGAAATTCTTCAGGTTATGGTACTGCTCAGCTTCCGAAATCGAAAAACCACTGTTGAAAAAGGCTACCGAAAAACGGTACAGGGATGGTCCTGCGAAAATCAGGAGCAAGCCTGACAGCCCTAAGACCAGCCAAAGCCTGGCTGGTGATTTTTTCCTGCGTTTCGGACGGGGCTTTGGTTTCACCGGCTGCTAAAGGTTTCCGGAAACAAATATGTCTTAATCCCGGGGTGGATTTACTTCTTCAGTTCATATACCAGGGCAGTACGGGCCGGTAACACCACTTCACCCGAAAGGCTGACCAGACGGCCTGTCAGCACTTCGAAGGCAGTAGCATACCCGTTGATACATTCTTCGTATCTGCTGGTCTTCAGCACCTTTTGTTCAGGGTTCCGGTTGATAATCACCATCACCTTTTGGTCTCCCTTCGTTCTGAAATAGACATAAACGCCGTCTTCAGGCACAAAGTGCTTCAGGCTGCCCTGTGAAATCACCTCGTTGTCTTTACGCCACTGAAGCAGGCGCTGCAGGTGGTTAAAGACTTCATTCTGCTCATTGGTTCTGCCCTGAGGTGTAAAGGCATTGATGCTGTCGCCGGGCCACCCTCCCGGAAAATCTTTCCTGATCTCTCCGTGGTTTACATGTTCCTGTCCGTCCATCAGCAGCTCAGTGCCGTAATAAATCTGAGGAATTCCGCGGGTGGTAAGCAGGAAAGTAAGTGCCATCTTCATGGCTTTCAAATCGTTACCAATGGTATTGTAATACCTGTTGAGGTCGTGGTTGTCGAGAAATGTCAGCAGGTACGATGGGTTTGCATAAAGAAAATCCTGTGCCAGCACGTAGTAAAGGCGGGCCATGCCTTCAGTCCAGCCTTCATTTTCGGTAAAGGCCCTGGTGGTGGCATTGTACAGCGGGAAATCTGTCACCGAATGCAGACCTGAATTGTAACCGTCGCCCAGCTCTGTGTCTTTCTGATAATAAGATGTCATGGACTCCTTCTGCAGCCAGGCTTCGCCAACGATGGTAAAGTCGGGATACTCGGCATTTACCCGTTTCGTCCATTCTGCCATCATTTCCTTGTAAGGGTAGGGTTGGGTATCGAGGCGGATTCCATCGATGCCGCTGTATTCTATCCACCAGATGCTGTTCTGGATCAGATATTCCCTCAGAAACGGGTTGCGCTGATCCAGGTCGGGCATGTTGCGGTCGAACCACCCCTGCAGCATGCGGTTTCGGTCAGCTTCCGCTGCATAAAGATCGGTAACAGACTCAGCCCTGAAATTTGAGCGGGTGTATTGCGGGAACTGGTGTATCCAGTTTTTCATGGGCAGATCGTTGATAAACCAGTGGTTGATGCCGCAGTGGTTGAAAACCATATCCATAATCACTTTCAGCCCTTTGGCATGGGCATCAGCAATCAGCTCAAGGTACTCTTCGTTGGTACCCAAACGTGGATCAACCTTATAGAAATCAGTGATGGCATACCCGTGGTAAGACTGGGCAGCATTGTTGTTCTCAAGTACCGGATTCGGCCAGAGGGCGGTGAAGCCAAGTTCGCTGATATATCCCAGGTGTTTCCGGATACCCGCCAGGTCGCCGCCATGACGGCCCAGCGGCTTGCTGCGGTCAGGCTTTTCAAGCATGCCGGGCATGCTGTCGTTGGCCGGATTGCCATTGGCAAAACGATCAGGCATCAACAGGTAGATGACATCCGAAGGGGTAAATCCCTTGCGGGATGCAGAACCTGCCACGCGCTGTTTCATCTCATAACGGTATGACCTGACCACCTTACCCTTTGCCATGAACTGCAGGTCAAAGCTTCCCGGCTTCAGGTCTTTATCCAGCAGCAGATTGATGAACAGGTAATTGGGATTTTCAACACTTACCTGATCCTGAATGGTAATACCGGGATAGTTCACAACTGCTTTCAAACCGGAAACATCTTTCGCATGTACAAGTAACTGTAGTTTGCTGCATTGCATTCCTGCCCACCAGAAAGGTGGTTCAATCCTGAACTCATTTACAGGTCTGGTTTGAGCCAGGAGGCTGCCGGAAAATAAAATCAGAAGAAAAAGGCTGCTGATGAAACTTAGGGAATGGGGTCGCAACGAAATTTTCATGGAGGAATGAGTGAATTAATATCGGTTTTATACGAAGCAAAAATACACAAAAACAACGGATTGAATGGGGAAAACCTTCTGGTAATGATCAATAAACCAGTCTGTTCAAGTTAAAATCCGACGCCCTGCAACTGATTATCAGCCGAATAGGGTTACAACAAATACCGTTGTCTGCGGAGATGAATTCAGATCAGCTTTTTCAGCTTCAGCCGAACATGTTCAGTCTTTCCGTCACGACTGATGAGCAGGGATACCCGGGCGCCCTCCTTTTCGCTCAGCAACCGGTTAACCTCTCCCAGCTTCATGGTCAGGGTACTCTTGCTGTCGATCGAAAGCAGGATATCTCCTGGCTTTAGTCCCGCTTCATCGGCTGGGGAGTTCTTGATAATATCGCTGATTTCAAACACATTGAAGTGTGATTCAATAGTCCGGAAGGTGATGCCGCTCATGTTGTATTCAAACGGTTGCCTGAACTTATTGCCTTTGCGCAGGATCATCCGCTCGCGTGAGTAGTCGAAGGTGACCACAAACCGCGACAGCGCGCCCGCCCCGAGGGTTCCGTGCCTGCCTTCCACTGCCTCATTACTGCCAGGCATGTAATCATCGGTGAAGGATGTAATTACGTTGTCGAGCCTGAAATTTCCCAATGTCATCCAGCCGATACGGGCAAACCGTCCGTGCATGCTGCCGGCCAGCCCTTTCCCGATAACTGCTTCCACCGATTTCAGGGGCTTGTAGTCACCAAGGCTGTCGTTTTCGAGCAACAACGGGTGGTTGGCCCCAGAGTCGATCATGAGCCAGACATCAATGATGCGGCCATCGTCGAGCTCCACACGCGAAGTCATGTGAGGCTTGCCGCGACTGGTGCTGATGGGGATCACCTGCGCCCTGGCAGGCAGCCGGTAGGTGGAAGGCTCCTGAAAAGTAAGCACATTGCGGTCGTAATCGGTGGTCACAACCATGTTCCTGAATTTGTCGATTCCGATCAGGCCGTGAACCTTGGTTCCAATGTATTGCTCCAGCGAAAAATAGTCCTGATTGAGCATAATCAGGTTAAACAACGATGGAACCAGGCCCTTCAGTGAAATCGATACCGGACTGGTGATACACGCCTCCAGCACCTCAATGGTGCCTGGAGCATTGACCCTGAAACTGCGCACGCAACGTCCGGCCAGTTCATTCACCACATCCATGTCGGTGATCACCACCCCCTCTACCCCACTGTCGACAATCAGCCTTACGGGGATGGAATCGCTGATCATAGCATCGACCACCACCAGGTTGTCGAAATTTTCAAAATTTACCGTCACCCTGTTCTTCCCATAGGGCAGCACAAACTGATTAAACTGCCCCCACACCGGCAAAACAGAAAAAACCAACAGCCACGGAACCAGCCGCCTGCAAATCCGGTGTACAAGAGTTAAGTGATTCATTTCAGTGTTTTCAGGGTGGTTGGCGTTACTAAATTAAAAAACAAATCGTGCATGGTTAACAGGCCAATAAAAATTAAATTTGCAAAACAAGCCAGCAAACCACCAAAACCTATTATACAAATGATTACCAACCCTTTAGAAAGAATCAAATCCGCCTGGCAGGAGCTCTATCCGGGAAGTGAACACCTCGGGAAACTGGAAGTCCTGCTGGAGGAACTCGAAAATGCAAAAAAAGATACGCCCTTTGATGCCCAGCCTGAGGGCTGGTACAAAGATGCAGTTATTTATTCGCTCTATGTTGATTTTTTTGCCGGCACCTTCAATGGTCTCACTGAAAAACTCGACCACCTGAAATCGCTGGGCGTCAACTGTCTGTGGCTTCTGCCTATCCTCGATTCGCCCATGCGCGATGCCGGGTTCGACATCCGCGATTACCGCAACATCCGGGCTGAGTTGTTCGGCTTTGACCCCAACACAGAAGCAACCGTCAAGCAGCAGGCCTTCCGCGACTTTCTGGCCGAAGCCCATTCCCGCGACATCCGGGTAATCTTCGACATCGCCATGAACCATACTTCTGAAGAACACCCCTGGTTTGTGGAGTCACGCAAAGGGCCCGGCAACCCTTACCGGGATTATTACATCTGGAACAAAGACACCAACCGGTATAAGGAGACCCGTCTGCTGTTCAAAGGCATGTGTCCCAGCAACTGGGAGAAAGACGGTGAATGGTATTTCTTCCACCGCTTTTTCGAGTTCCAGCCCGACCTCAACTACAAAAACCCTGATGTGCTGATCGAGGTCTCGCGCATACTGCTCTTCTGGCTCAGCCAGGGGCTGGATGGCTTCAGGGCCGATGCCATCCCTTATATCTGGAAAGAAGAAGGAACCGATTGCGAGAACCTGCCACAAACCCACACCATCATCAAAATCTTCAGGGCTGTGCTCGACCATGTGCGCCCCAATACCCTCCTGCTTGCCGAAGCATGTCAGCCTCCGAAGGAGGTGGTGAAATACTTCGGTAATGGCGACGAATGCCACGCCGGATATCACTTCCCGCTTATGCCCATGATCTTCAAAGCGCTGGCCGTTCAGGATGCCGAACCGGTGCACAATATCCTCAACCCATCGGTGACGCCTGAAATAAGCTCAGAAAACCAATGGTTTATGTTCCTTCGTCTGCACGATGAACTCACGCTGGAGATGGTCACCCCGGAAGACAGGGCCATCATCCACGGGCATTACTGCAAAGACCCGCGCTGGGATTTCAGGGTTGGTGAAGGCATCTCAGCCCGCCTGGCTGAATTGCTTGACCGTGACCCCCGTAAAATTGCCCTGGCATACAGCATCATGCTCACCTTACCCGGAACCCCAATCATCTATTACGGCGACGAGTTCGGCAAGCTCAACAACGAGAAGTTCTATGAGAGTTTCAAACTGGAAACCGGCAAAGACGACACCCGCTATTTTGTACGTGGCCCCCTCGACTGGGCAGCCGCTGAACATGAACTGGCAAATCCGGCATCGCTTACGGCACAGGTGAACAACGCCCTGAAAACACAGATCGCCGTGCGCAACCAGTGGCCTGTGTTCGGCCGGGGCAGTAAAGAATGGGCAACCATCGAAATCACCCCGCGCTCAGGAAGTGAGAAGCCATTGCTGGCCTATTTCAGGTCAATGCCCGGCGAAAGGGTGCTGGTGATCAACAACCTGTCCGACAAGGAGATCACCATCAAAGCCATCGAAGACGGCAATACCGAGTTTACCGAACTGTTCACCAACAAGGTGGTGCAAACTCCGTTTACCCTGCCACCCTACGGTTACCTTTGGCTGGAAGCTTGAGCCTGCTTCGAAAAGTCAAAAAAAAAAAAAAGATTTGACACCAGGACACCAGGACACCAATCATGCCCTATCTGCCTGGAGGATACAGGGGAAAAAGGATTACACTGAGTATTATATCTCATTGCGTTAAAATTGGTGAATTCCCGCCTGACTGCGTCAAGCAGACAGGTTTGTGTTTCCGTGGTTTGGTGTCAAAAAACCAGTTTTCGAAATGGACTCAAGCTTAAAACTTTTTATCATTCATTGATCAAAGCGTTCAATCAAGTGTTTATTGCTCTAACAATCAAATCATCATGCTGAAAATGTCAAACGCCATCACCAAAACAAATTTCACCCTTCCGGGACAAACCTCGCTATACGTGGGCAAGGTACGCGATGTGTACAACATAAAAGGGGAACTGCTCATTATGGTTACCACCGACCGGATTTCAGCCTTCGATGTGGTGTTGCCAAAAGGTATTCCGTACAAAGGCCAGGTGCTGAACCAGATTGCCTCGAAATTCCTCGATGCTACAGCCGACATTCTGCCCAACTGGAAGATCGCCACGCCCGACCCCATGGTTACGGTTGGCCGTTTCTGCGAACCCTTCAAGGTGGAAATGGTGATCCGCGGCTACCTTTCGGGACATGCCTGGCGTGAATACAAGGAAGGAAAGCGCAGCATCTGTGGGATTGCCATGCCCGATGGCATGAAGGAAAACGACCGTTTCCCGGAACCCATCATCACCCCCACTACCAAGGCCAGCGTCGGGCACGATGAAGACATCTCCCGCGAGGAGATTCTGCGCACCGGGCTGGTTTCAGAAGAGGAATACCTGAAACTTGAGGACTACACCCGCCGCTTGTACCAGCGGGGCACCGAAATGGCTGCCCAGATGGGACTCATTCTGGTGGATACCAAGTACGAATTCGGTAAGGACGACAACGAAATCTTCCTGATCGACGAGATTCACACGCCCGACTCTTCCCGCTATTTCTACCTTGAAGGCTACGAACGCCGTCAGGCTGCCGGCGAGGCCCAGAAACAGCTCTCCAAGGAATTTGTTCGCGAATGGCTGATTGCCAATAACTTCCAGGGAAAAGAAGGACAGCAGATGCCCGAAATGACCGACCTTTTCGTAAACCAGGTTTCTGAACGATACATCGAGCTGTACGAGAGCATCACCGGCTCAGCCTTCGAACGTTCCGACATCAGCGATGTACCGGCAAGGGTTGAAAACAACATCCTGAAGTTTATCACGGCCTATTACCGCTAAAAAGCTTAATCCGGCTACGGATATCATGCAAAATCCCCGCTGTGAATTTCATGGCGGGGATTGTTTTTGCAATGCGGTTCAGAAAATACAGCAGAATTTCCTAAAGCAGTGAGCTGCGGAGATGGTCGGCCCGGGCGGCTTTTGTTGCTTCGCCTTTTTCGCGGTAAAGGTAGGCCAGCAGGCTGAACAGCTTATCGATCACCACACAGTTGTCGGCCGGTCTGAAATAATGCTCTCCCGATTTAATGCTCATGCGCTTGAGAAGTGAGACAATTTCGTTGCGGGTAAACACACTGCCTTTGTTCTCGGGATTGATGTAAAACATTACCCTGGGCAGCTCACCAACAGGGGTGGTATGTTCGTCCAGCCAGGCCATAACATATCGTTCACCCGGCAGCAACACCGGGTATACCGGCATTCGCATACTTTGCGCAAGAATGGTGTAGAGCAGGCCGATGGTGAAGGAATAGCCCGTTTTTGACTCCAGTACATTGCTGAGGAAGAGAAACCGTGGGTCGGAGGTCTGCTCAGCCGGCAGGCGGTACTGATGCAGGTCAAACACGATGTGGTTGAGTACTTTAACCTTTTCAAGGGCGGTGAGGTTGTCGTTGAGCTCGAGCCAGATATCGCGGCCGATCTGTTGCACCTGCTGATGCATGCTTTCGGGGAGAATGTTCTGATACTGAAATCTCGTGAAAAGAATGCAAGCTTCCAGCAAGTCACCTTTGTTGAAATGTGCCCAGCGGGTGAGGTCTAAAAACAACTGATCGTACTGAATGTTGTGGATGATGTCTTCGATGCGCTGCTGCACCGAGTTATCGAAGGTGTTCTCCCAGGCACTCTCGAGCATGGGAACGGCCGTGGTACCGTAGGAGAAGATCTGGTCGCGCACCTTCAGAAAGGAGCCGTGGTCGGGCTCATCCAGCAGGCTGATGAGGGCCTGAAGTTTCGGATCGCTGTCGGGTGCGGAGTTCATGTCACAAATATAAGGCACGAAAACACCGGTCTGTGCATCCTGTCTCACACAATTTATCAACAAGCAGTTGTTAGGTAATCTGCTGTAAGTCAAAAACTTTAAAACAGGCTACAAATGCAGGCTTCAGCTATGTGCCAGCTGTTCGAGTACCGTTCCGATCAGTGCTTCAATCACCGGATGATAGTCTTTGCTGTAGGTTTTTTCGACCCGGTTGGCTACGATGGCACAAACCGTGAGGGTATGGTGGCCCAGCATTCTGCCCAATCCGTAGAGGGCAGAAGTCTCCATCTCAAAGTTCAGAACTTTCCGGCCGTTGAAGTCAAAACCGGCAATGGCACTGTTCAGGTCGGGATGGGTGGTTTCGAGCCGCAACACCCTGCCCTGGGGGCCATAAAAACCGGGGGCGGTGGTGGTCATGCCATGAATGAACCCGGCACCGATGGTTTCCAGCAGCCTGGCTGATGCCTCCACGGCATACGGGCGGGGAAAGACATCCGGCCAGGCAGTCTGTTCAATAAAAGCCTCTGTGATGGCCCTGTCGGCAACCCTTGCCAGGTCCTTGTAGTAGTACAACATGCCATCGAGTCCGATGCCATGGGTGGAAGCCACCACCGAATCTACCGGAACCCCGGCCTGCAGCGCACCCGAAGTACCCAGGCGGATAATGTTGAGGGAGGTATGCTGAGGCTTGATGGTTCGCTGTGTCAGGTCGATGTTTACCAGGGCATCCAGCTCGTTGAGCACAATATCAATATTGTCGGTGCCCATGCCGGTCGACAGCACAGTGAGCCTCTTCTGGCCGATATAACCGGTGTGGGTAACGATCTCACGGTTCTGGCGCATCACTTCAATGCGATCGAAACGGGCCGAAACCGTTGCAACCCTGCCCGGGTCACCCACTACAATGATATCCCCGGCAAGCTCTTCAGGCTTCAGTTTCAGGTGATATACACTGCCGTCGGGGTTGATGATCAGTTCCGATTCTCCGATTCTTGTCATACAAACTGCTTGTTTTTGATTCTGTCTGTTCTTATCTTTACAAGTGACAGCAAAGTTAACTATTAGACTGTTTCAATCCAGTGCTATTTCTTTTTCTGAAGAATTCAGTATTCAGGAGCCGGAATTCAGAATAAAGTGAATAAAAGCCCGATTATTGTTGAATTGTTGAATCCTTGAATCTTCTTAAATGACGAATTACAAATTACGAATTACGAATTACGAATCACGAATCACGAATCACGAATCACGAATGAGATGCTGATCTTACTTCTTACTTCTTACTTCTTACTTCTGAATCTTTGAACCGACCGAAGGGAGCTCAGCGAAGCTAATTTTTGAATTTGAGCTTTGAGCTTTGAGCTTGAATCCTTGAATCCTTGATTTTTGTTATTTTAGATAAATTTAAAAGCCCGAAAAATCACTTAAACGCTCAGCCATGAACATTATTCTTGTTCCCTATGATTTCAGTGCGCAGTCGCAGCTTGCCCTGGATTGGTCGGTATCCCTGTCGCTGAAAACGAAAAGCAAAGTGATTCTGTTGTATGTTCATGAATCACAGGGATTTATCCCTTCCATTATCCGGCCGCAGGACGATGAGGAGCTGCTGGAACACATCAACGACCAGCTCGATACGGTGGCAGCCAAAATAACGCTCAGTACCGGAGCCGATGTTGAAGTAAAAGTCCTGACAGGGCGGGTTTACAGGGTGATCGTGGAAGTGGCCGCTTCGATAAAGGCAACATTCATCGTGATGGGCATGCGCAGCCACTTCCCCGATGAGCGCGATGAGAAGCCCATGCCGGGCCGCAATACTTCGCGGGTAATCCGTATGGCTGGTTGCCCGGTGATCACCCTTGCCGGGAATGCACTTCCGGCCGGTTTCAGCTACCTCCTGCTTCCGCTCGACCTTACCAAAATCACCCGCCAGAAAACTGCCTGGGCCATCCGCATGGCAGGATTTCTCGGCACCGGTATCAAAGCCGTTTCCGCGCTGTGGACCCTCAACGACCCCGAAATCATGGCCCGCCTGCTGCTGCAGATGGACACCGTGCGCCAGACCATTGAAGCTGCCGGCATTGCCTGTCGTACCCACCTGATCGAAACCCCGGCAGGTGAGAAAACAGCCGTCCCCGCCATCCTTGATTACGTGGAAAAGGAGGGCGACATCGGCCTGATCGTCATCATGACGCAACAGGAAAGAGCCCTGGTCGATTTCTTCGTGGGATCACATGCCCAGGAATTTATCCGATGCTCTCCCCTGCCGGTGATGTCGGTGGTGCCGGAGGAACAGGCAGGAACCATTTATTGAAAGTCTCAAGGTAAAATTGTTTGTAGCGTTTTTTTAGAATAACTTCATTCTAATTAAGCAACCAACAATACTTAATAGTTTCAGACAATTTTCCCAACTGAATGCGTAGTCTGGTTAAATTATATACCTTTATCCACACCATCAAATCACAGGCAACATATTCTCATTAGTGTTCTTTTTCCGGAGATTCTTACTATCCCTTAGACTTAAACTTCAATACTACCCTTTATAATGAAAAGACTAATCTTTCCCATCTTACTGTTGAACGTGCTGCTGCTTCAGGCGCAGCCGTTTGAGAAGAGCTACCCTTATTTCAATGAAGCATATGGTGACCTTGTTTTCGTGCACGAGCATGGATACACCCTTGCAGGGCTTGGGCTTTCAAACGGTCAATACTTCCTTTATCTTATTCACACTGATCTGAACGGTGACACCCTTTGGACCAGGCATCTTGACTACGGAGTAAAGTCACTGGGGCTTGTAAGAGCTATAACCGACAATGAGGATAATCATTATATTTCCTTCTTCTATGCTGATTCGGCGGGTTTGGTTAAGTTTACGACTGACTGGCAGGAGGTATGGAGGAAAAAGTTTGACGATTTACCCCGAATTTATCAGTTGTGTCTGGATTCAGAGAATAAGCTGCTGCTTTCGGCTTCCGGCGAATCTACCTGCCTTATGAAACTCGACAACGATGGAAGTCTGATCTGGCAATCAGCCCCCATAGGAAGTAATTCCAGAACAAATGCCACGGCCATTACAGAAACTGAATCCGGAAATATTGCGCTGTTTACCCATAGTTTAGGAGACTTTGGGTATACTTTTCCAAATAACCGGATTAGTATTTATTCTGCTACTGGTGCACTTATCGACAGCGGAAATGTTTCGCCTGATCAGGTGTATTCATACGGGGTTTTCTGTTCACGGCAGTATGATAACCACCTGCTCAGTGTGTGCAACAATGGTCGGGGCATTAATTACCTGGTACATCACGAAGAAAATGGCACTATTCTTCAACAAAAAGAAATTACATTGCCTGTTACAAACCCGGAAATTTACTGCTACATTTTCAATTCTGCTGGCGGAGTTACAACCGTTGGAACCGGGGATATCAATAAGCTGTTTTTCCATGGTATGAGTATATCAGGAGACAGCCTATGGACCAATATCAGGAGTTATTCAGAATCCAATATCCCTTTCAGCCTGGCACTTTGTGCTGATGGTGGGTATTTACTCAGCGGTGGAATAGAAATAAACGGTTTCAACCAACCTTATCTGATAAAAACCGATCCCTGGGGAGGTAACAGTCCGTTGCACACTGCATCACCGGAGCTGTCGGATGGCTTGCATGTTTATCCTAACCCTGCCATTGAAAACGTGAATTTTGTGCAAACTTCAGCATCTGAACCCGGCATTATCACCATTACCGATATCGCCGGAAAGCAGGTGGCTGCTTTTCCGCTGAATGCTGAAAAAATCGTGTGGAATACTCATGGGATACAGCCGGGGGTGTATCTGTACCGGCTCCGGAGTCAGAATAAGAATACGGGTGGGAAACTGATGATTGCTCGGTAGCAGTTTGGAGGCACGCGACGGGTGTTGAGCGCCAGCGGGGGTAGAACATCCGTGGCTAAGCAGTTCCAATGATCAGTCTGGAGGCACGCGCCTGCCTGTCTGCCTGTCTGTCTGCCGCATTCAGGCAGACAGGCAGACAAGTCGGGGGGCAAGCGCAAGCGGGCAGTTCCATAGGCAAGTCTGGAGACACGCGTAGGGAGACGCGCGCCAACAGGGCACGTATCGGAGTAGGCGCCAGCGGTCAGTTGGCAGGACAGCCTATTGCGCAAACTCCGTCAGGAGTTGCCCTGCAATAACCCCCGGTGGGGTTCACCACACCGGGGGTTATAAAGGACTGATAATGAAAATACAGCCCTGTAAGGGCTGCCCTTCACTGAATACTAAAAAAACCCACAAACTCAGTCAGTAGTTGCCCCGCAATAAACCGGTGGGGTTCACCACACCGGGGGGTACAAAGGACTGATAAAGAAAATACAACCAGGGTTGCCCTGTTTACTGAAAAATAAACCCGATCCTGAAGGATATCCGGTTGTAATGCGTAAACACGGTTCTGTCGTAAGAGCTCCAGGAATAATACGATTCGCGGTGCGACAACTCCTGGTAATTGAAACCGAGCCCTGCAATAAATGCGGCATGGCTGTTTATCCGCAACCTGACCCCGGCCTCCGGATTCAGCAACACACCCCCGTAGGTACCGGTTACCAGACCGTAATAATCCGGTTGTACTCTTTTCTCCACAGGCAGCGCATACCCTATCCTGAACGAAAGAAAAGGTGAAAACGAACTTCCGCTGAAAAAGTACTTCCCTTCGGCAAACAGGGGCATAACCCCGCGGTCGTAGTATTCGTAACCCAGCCCGACACCGGCATAGATGCGGCGACTCCATTGCCATCCGTTCACCATGGTAATGGAAGCTTTGGGTTGAATACCGGAGCTACCCTCCCCGAAAAGCAGGGCCACAGTGCTCTGGTTGTAGTACGAGCCGGGTTTCTCATCCTGACCCCGATCGTTACGACGGCTGATGCGGCTGATCTCATCCAAGCTGAGAAAGCGGATGCCGCAATCGTTCATGATTCGGTAGTTTCCAAGGCTGTCGTGCGACAGCACCCGCCCGAACACCACATCGCCCGACTTCAGGTAAACACTTACCTCTTTCCCTTGCTGCGCTAAGGCTGCCGATGATGCCAACACCAGAATGAGAAGGAACATCAGGGCGGGCTGCACAGCTCTTATCTTGCATGAATCCATACTTACAGGCATCATGGAATGGCTACCGGGATATGGCTCAGCAGGCGCAGGCTGTCGAGATCGGAATAGTCGTATTGGTAGAGTCCGCCGGCGCCGATCAGCATCAGCAGTCCGTTATACGGGATCACATCGTAGGTTTTGATGTCGGAAAAATGGGCCAGCTGGTGCATATGAATCTCCATTGGATCGGTGGCATCGTAAACCTTCAGTCCGGCATCGCCGTCGCAGATAAACAGGGTGTGGTTATCGATCCCAAGCCCGTGCGGATTGTACATCGGATAGGACTTCACGAGGAAGGGGTTGGTGAGGGAGGAGATGTCCACCACATCCAGTTGATTGGTAAAACCGTTGCACTGTGTTCCCGAGCGCAGGGTTACATAAGCCAGGTTCCCTTCAACCACCACCGGATCGCAGGAGTTGATGTGGTTAAATTCAGAGACATAGACCGGTGCAGCGGGGGCACTCAGGTCGTAAACGAGCATACCGGTGGTGGTACCCAGGAATAATTTGTTGTTGTAAGGGAAGATGGTTTCAACCTGCCGGTTCAGCGGAATGGAGTTACCGCTGCTGATGCCCGGCGTGACGGCTATGCTGAAGACCTTCAGGTTGTTGTTGTGAACCGTGTACATATAATCTCCGGAAACGGTAAAACGCGCCATGGAGCCGCTTACTCCCGTTGCTGAGGGACCGATGCTGACTTCAGCGCCATTGACGGCCGGCACACCCAGATCGTTAAATATCAGATAATTCTGGTTGATATAAGCATCCTTCTCCACAACTTCGGTGATTTCACGCGTTTCCCAGCCGGTAACCACCCCTTTCGAAAAATCGAGGCCATAAACTGGATAATTCAGGTCGGGTTCGGGCAGTACATTCGGAAAGGCGTCTTCAACGCGGTCGACCTCCACAGGATTTGACGGGTCGCTGATGTCGATGGCCACCAGGTCAATGTAGCTGTCGGCAAACAGGATGTTGTTGCGTATGGCTATGTCAACATTCCCTGGTATCTGAACAAAAGCCACCATCTCAGGAGCAGCCGGGTTGGCGTTGTTGATCACATGCACGCCTTCGTGAAACTCATTCACAAAAATAAAGTTGTCTTTGAAATAGATCTTGCCGGGGTTCACCAGTACCTGGGGTTCCGTGGTTTTTACCGCCCTTCTGAATTCATCCAGGCCCATATACACAGGTACATTGGCTTTGTAGGTAATTTCTTCGTGGGTGGTGTCTTTGCAGCCTGAAAGAAATATCAGGATGATCATCAATGCCGGCAGAATGGCCGCAGAATTCAGATTGAGTTTCATGACGGTTTTTTTGGTTTATGAGAAGATGACAACTAATGGAAAAGGTTGCATTGCGTACATTGCGCATTCTGCAGGCACGTGCCTGCCTGTCTGCCTGTCTGTCTGCCGCATTCAGGCAGACAGGCAGACAAGTCGGGGGGACGCGCCAACAGAGGGAAGCTCCAAAGATAAGTCTGGGGGCACGCGTCAGGAGACGCGTGCCAACAGGTCCGGGAGCACGCGTCGGGGGACGCGCGCCAACATGGGAGCACGCGTCAGGAGACGCGCGCTAACAGGTCCGGGAGCACGCGTCAAGAGACGCGCGCCAGCGGGGCACGCATCGGGGGACGCTCGCCAACAGGGAACGCGCGAAAACGGGGATTGACAGGTGCATCCGTAGCAAACCTGTTCTATAGGCGAGTCTGGGGGCACGCGTCAGGAGACGCGCGCCAACATGGGACTTTGAGCTTTGAGCTTTGAACTTTATGCTTTGAGCTTCCTTCTTTCTCAAAAATCCAGATTTGCCAGGTGTAGAAAGCCTTCCGGAGGCTACCTCAGCTCCATCCTTACCCCAATCTGAAACGAAGGCCAGGCCACATGGGCACTCCGGATGTTGAAAGGCTGTGTTCTGTTGAGCAGGAACAACTGCAGACCAGCCTGTCCGTAGACGGAAAAATTACCGCCAGCCTTCACCCCTGCTCCGAATCCGGTGAGAGATGACAACTGCACCCCCCGGATCCCGGTTCTTTCATCCGACGTTGAGGTAAGCTGTCCCGACTGATAGGTTTCTGTACTGCTCCGGATTCCGGTGCCTTTCTCGATGATGGCACTCTGGGTAGTAAAAAGACTTATTTTCTTGTATTCCAGCAGGTTGAACCGTATACCCAGCGGCAGTCCGAGGTAAGCTAAGTGGCTGCTGTAGCGCTGGTAGGAGTCGCTGAGCTCGGTGGTTCTCATTGTGTAACCCAAACGGGTATAGAGCAGGCCCGTTTCAAAATACCAACGCCGGTGCAATTGCCTGCTGAGCATGAATCCAAATGACAAAGGCACATCGTGCGTAGTCGTTGCAATATTCTCAAAATAAGCCGTTTCCTCGGCTATTCCTGAGGTAAACCCGTCGTTGCTGAACTGACTCTGCGAGGCACTCATCAGCAGGTCACCTCCGGAGGATTCCTTGCCAACCGAGGTGGTATAATTCATTGCCAGCTGCCAGTCAGCTGTACTGCTGGGGCCTGGCTTTTCCGGTTGATCCTCCGTCTCAGGGGCTTTTTTGATCTCTGATTGTACAACAAGGGAAACCTGCGGATCTGTCAGAACTGCGGAAGCAGGAAGCGAATCAACGCTATCCGCCGGTTTTGCAGGCTGTCCGGGGGTGTTTCCGGCAATAGACTCCTCAAGAGGCTGCTGATAAGTTGTTGTCTGATAAGCAGGTAATCCTGATAAAGCCATGACGGGATTCCCAGGCTTACCAGCGACCTTTCCAGGGTTGGCCGGCGATAAGGTGGCCTGATGGGATGTGCTTTCGGAACCGACTGCCGGTTGTGGGGTGGAAATCCCGTGGGATTGCGTTTTGCTGACAGGTTGAGCGGAAGATTCCTGGCTGGCAGTTTCCGGGGTTTTCAACGTGATGGCATTATCTTCCCCGAATGGGTTCAGCACGGCCAGGCCAATACCCAGCAAAAGCGCAATTGAAGCAGCCATGCCAATCAGCCAGTAGGGCAAAATCCTTTTTCGTTGCTTTGCCTGTTCTATCCGGTTCCACATGTTTTCTGGCGGTTCCGCTTCAAAACCAGAGAAGGCTGAGCATGCAAGCTCTTTTATTTTATCCTTTTCGTTCTGCATTTTCTTCATTGGTTTTCCGTCAGCCGTTTCTGCAGCCATGCCCGCGCCCTGGCATACTGCGATTTGGAGGTTCCTTCGGAGATCCCCAGCATCGAAGCAATCTCTTTGTGCGGCAGCTCTTCCACAGCGTAAAGGTTAAACACGGTTCTGAATCCGGCCGGCATCTGCTGCATATGCATTAACAGAACCTCACCGCTGATCTCCTCCGGCAAATCATCCTCTTCTCCGGGCAAATCGGGCTGGGTGCCGATATCCACCGAATACTTCAGCACATCCTTTCTCCGCAACAGCTCCAGCGATGTATTTACCATAATTCTTCTGATCCATCCTTCGAGTGAACCCTGCGACCTGAAACTGTCAAGTTTCACAAAAACGCGGATAAACCCTTCCTGCAGAAAGTCTTCGGCCGACTGCTGATCGGGTGCATACCGAAGGCACACCCCAAACATCCGCCGGGCAAAAAGTTCATACAAACGCTTCTGGGCATGCCTGTTACCATCTAGGCAATCTCTCAGGAGTTGCTTTTCATCCATCAGTTGTTCTGAAGCGTTTGTTAAGTCCGGACTCATTCTATGATGCACCATTTCACTGAAAGTTGCATGGAAATCAAAGGTAAATGTCTGAAATTTTAGCTTCGGGCAGCAAATAACCGATTGTGATTACATAATTTTCAATCTGAAACCATTCCCGGATATTATCCTTCCCGGATTAAACCATCTGAAGCAATATTGGCCTAAATTTGCGCAGTTTTCCGGTGCAGGGCTGATAGTTTTATGTTGGCCTCTATCCTTTGACGAATGATCCTTATGAAAGCAGAAATTATTACCATAGGCGACGAACTGCTGATCGGGCAGGTGATCGACACCAATTCGGCCTGGATGGCTGAACAACTGAACCTTGCCGGGATTAGGGTTGCGCAGATTACCAGCATATCTGACCACCGCGAACACATACTCACCACCCTGAAAGAAGCCACGGGCCGGGCCGACGTGATTCTGATGACCGGCGGTCTGGGTCCGACCCGCGACGACATCACCAAAAAAACCCTTAGCGAATTCTTCAATACACCCCTGGTTTTCAACCAGGAATCCTTCGACAATGTTGACCGCATTTTCAGGATGCGCGGATACAGCATGACCCTGCTGAACCGGGCCCAGGCAGAAGTGCCTGAAAACTGTACGCCGCTGCTCAACGTGAATGGCACTGCTCCCGGCATGTGGTTTGAGGAGAACGGGAAGATTTATGTTTCCATGCCGGGGGTCCCTTTCGAGATGAAGGCCCTGATGGAAGAACAGGTATTGCCCAGGCTGAAGGCCTTCAGCTCAGGAAGCATCGTGCACCGCACCATCCTCACCCAGGGTGTCGGCGAATCGTTTCTGGCGGCAAAAATCGAGGCCTGGGAATCAGCGCTGCCACCATACATAAAACTGGCCTACCTGCCCCAGCCTGGCATTGTGAGGCTGAGGCTTACTGCATCGGGCAGCGACCGGACCATGCTCGAAACCGAAATCAGCCGGCAGACCGGAGAACTTTACGCCCTGATCGGTGAACATATCTTCGGCGAAGGGGAGGATACCCTGGAACAGGTGATTGGCCGTTTGCTGAAGCAGCACGAATATACCCTTGCCACTGCCGAAAGCTGCACCGGAGGCTACATTGCTCACCTGATCACCGGCATCGCCGGAAGTTCGGCTTATTTTAAAGGTTCAGTCGTTGCCTATTCCAACGAGATCAAGGAAAATACCCTTGGCGTTGCTCCGCGCACCCTTGAAAAATATGGTGCTGTGAGTGAGGAGACTGTTTTTGAGATGGCGGCGGGCATCATCCGGCAGTTTGGCGTCAACTGTGCCATTGCCGTTTCGGGGATAGCCGGCCCTGATGGCGGCACTGCCGAAAAGCCGGTAGGCACAACCTGGATCTGTGTGCTCACTCCCAAAGGGGCCGAAACGCGCAAATTTACTTTCGGGGAACACCGCGGCCGCAACATACGGAGGGCCGCACTGGCGGCCCTCGATATGCTCAGAAAACAGTTGACTCAGATCAGGGAGTAGCCGCCGAAATATAATTGGCCGAATTATTATCTACCAAAGTCATGTCCGCTGTATCAATCACACCATCGCCATTTGCATCGGGGTTGCGGTATCCACTGAGATAGGCTGCAGAACCATTGTCCACCGGGGTCATGTCGGCCGTATCAACGATTCCATCCTGGTTAACATCACCTCCGTACAATGCATACCATCCATCGGGCATCAATGCCAGATTGCTCCCGTAGGCTTTCGAAGCGAGATCAAAATTGTAATTAACCTGAGGGGTAGTTAATGGAACAGGCGCTGCGCTGACCGTGATAATACCACTACGGTGTCGGATGGCAATGTAATAACTGCTGCTATAGGCGGCCGGAACTGCAAAGGTAACTGAGCCGTTTGTACTCAGCAAAACCTCTGGTTTAGTAAATATAATATTTGAGAAGTTGCTGTTATCACGCAATTCTACAGTAATCTGGTCTGCGATGTTTGAGCTCCAGACAGGCTGGCCGGAGGCATCCCTGGAAGCATTCATCAGACCGTTTGCATTGTATAAGCCTTCAAGCAGAAGATTCAGGGTTAACATCCTTACCGGATTTGATTGCGATTGAATAAAAACATTCCTCGAATTTACAGCCTGGTTGTTGCGGCAGTAATACTGACCTGCAAAAGCATCTGTTACCGGAACCAGGAACCTGAGAATTTGCGAATTGGCACCTGAAAAAGAAGGATTTCCAACAAGGCTGCCCCCAGGCCCATACCATACAAAACCCGATCCTGAAAAATTGGCATCGAATCTTACTTCACCAGCAATAGACTGGTTGTTTATCAGATAGATATGCTGATCTGTGGTTCCATCGAGGATCGTTAGATTATTACTCCAGACACCATTGTTGTGAATGTCGCCCAAAACAGTTATGTTAAAACTATACACATTGTTGGTGATAGAACCATTGTTCTGGAGACCCCCATTCATCTGAATTCCATAGGTAGTGTTACCGCGGTTTCTCATTATGCCATCATTGATGACATTTCCATTAAATACAACACCGGTTCCCGCCTGAAATACCCCTTGCAGTGTAACAGCAGAATTAAACACCACGCCCACACAAAAAGCACCAAGACTCTGGAACCGGATATCTGTTCCTGATATTGCTGCATCGGTGAGACTTCCGTTTAAGACTGACAGGCGACTTCCAGAAGAGAGTGTAAACGAGCAATCGTTTAAATCAATGATTGTCCCGTCAAAAATCAGATCGGTGGTTGATGTCATACTACCTGCAGCATTGCTGTTGATAAAGTAATCCCCCTCAAACCTGTTGGTGAATGCCAATGAATGGGTGTTTGTTCCTGTAAGGGTGGTCTGGTAGTTTCTCCAGGTCCCGTCATTTGCTATATTGCCGGATATCTCCAGATTGAAACTGTAGATATTATTCTGTACAATTCCATTGTTGGTAAAACTACCTGTTACAGGCAGTAAATAGGTGCTGTTTGGCCTGTTTTGAAGTGTACCGTAATTCGTCACATTGGTTTTAAAATTGTTGCTGGATCCAGAGATCAGCACTACTCCATACAAGGATGTTTGCGGAGAGTCTATGGTAACCTGAGCCAGATAATTTCCGTTTCCGGAAGTTAACTGAATCGCTGGCGATGATGTTTTATACAGCACTGCCTGGTAGAGGTATCCCCCGTTGATTGCCAGAGCATTCCCTGAGGAAAACTGCAGTGTATCATTGTTAAAGTCGATGGCTGTACCGACAAAACTCAATCCGGTTGTGACAATTACCCGCCCGGGTGAAATGGTTTTATAAAAATAGATACCGTTGAATGGCTGCGTCATAGCCAGGTTCTGATTTCCGGTTCCGTTCAGCGTTGTGGAATAATTTGACCACACTCCGTTATTTGACAGGTTACCTGTAATATTCAGATAAAAACTGTACACATTGTTCTGAACAGTTCCGTTGTTGGTAAAACTCCCGATGACATTTAAGGTGTACGAATTGCTCTGGTAATTCTGAATGGTCCCGGAATTGGTAACATTTGTTTTGAATACATTGCTGCTTCCATAAATCCTGACATCCCCGATCAACTCTGTCTGAGGGGCATCAATGGTCACTGCATACAGGTAAGCAAGATTGCCACCTGTTATCTGGATTGCCGGAGTCGATGATTTGTATAGCACGCAGGTACTCAGGTATCCTCCGGAAAGTGAAATGGCATTCCCTGATGTAAATTCAAGGGTATCGGCATTGAAATCCATATTGGTTCCTACGAAATTTAAACCGGTTGTCGCAATTACCCGGCCAGGAGATACTGTTTTATAGAATAATAAACCGCTAAAAGGTTGCGTCATTGCCAGTCCCTGATTTACCAATCCATTGAGTGTGGTTGAATAATTCGTCCAGGTGCCGTTGTTAACCATATTACCCGCTATGTTCAGGTAAAAACTGTAAACATTGTTTTTAACGATCCCATTGTTGGAGAAATTGCCTGCTACAGTAAGGGTATAGGAGTTGTTCTGGTAATTCTGTAATGTACCGAAATTGATTACATTTTTTCTGAACACGTTGCTGCTGCCATATATCCTGAGGTCTCCGTATAATTCAGACTGAAAGGCATCAATGGTAATAACATATACATAAGCGTTATTTCCTGAGGTAATCTGCAAAGCAGGTAATGCTGACTTATAGATAACCCCTGAATTCAGTGAACCACCATCCAGTGAAATCGCGTTCCCCGTGGTAAATGCAAGGGTATCGTTGTTTAAGTCAATGGCTGTTCCGATAAAGCTCAGGCCTGTTGTGGCGTTAGCCCTTCCGGCAGAAGCCGTTTTGTATAAATTGGCTCCGGCAAATGCCTGAGTCATGGCAATGTTCTGATTGGTACTTCCGTTAAGGGTGGTTGAATAATTCGACCACGTACCATTGTTGGACATGTTACCGGAGATTGTCATGTAAAAATAGTAAACACTATTCTGTACAGTTCCGTTATTGGTGAAATTGCCATTGACATTTAAAGTATAAGAATTGTTGGAGAAATTCTGCAGCGTGCCGTTGTTGATGATATTATTTTTAAAGTTATTGGTACTGAATATCACTGATGTTCCGTTGAGCTCTGATTGAACAGCATCCAATGTTATATTGTAAAAGTAAGCACCGCCGCCTGAAGTTATCTGCAAAGCAGGCAATGATGATTTGTAAAGTACACCCGTATTCAGGGAGCCTCCGTTTAATGTGAGTGAGGACCCTGTTGTGAACTGGAGGGTATCGCCGCTAAGATTGATGTTTGTTCCTGCAAAATTGAGCGCTGTTGTAGCAATCGCCCTGCCGGAAGTGGCACTTTTGGTAAAGTTGGCTACTGACAATGGCTGGGTTGCTGATACCTGCTGGTTTCCACTGCCGGTGAGTGCAAGGCTATTATTATTCATTACACCACTGTTGCTGACATTACCGGAAACATTGAGGTTAAATGAGTAACCATTGTTTGTAATGGTTCCGTTATTCGTAAGGTTCCCATTCACATTCAATGTATATGAATTGTTGGAATGATTCTGGAGGATTCCTCCGATGGAAATGGTAATGTTATTACAGGTATTGCCATTCACACTAACGGTAGAGGCAATCACAACATTGTCGGAAGCTCCCGGAACAATTCCACCGACCCAGGTTGCCCCGTTGGACCACAAACCACCGCCAGGGGCTGAAACAATCTGTGAGATACCTGACAAAGGTGTTAAAAGTGCAAGTAGAATGCCTGCAGCAAGAAAAAGTGCTGATTTTGAGAAGAGATTTTTCATAAATTTAATTTTAAATGTTACGGGGTCCGAAAAACAAACAAACAGAAACCTGATTTGTAATAGTTAAATATTAAATTAACAAATAATTAACCATTTAAGATGAATCGCTACAGTTGTAATTACTGTGATGTAAAGAACATGAGACAAATAACAACAACAAACTCATTCATCATTTCAGGAGTCTCAGATTGCGATCAAAACAGCACGCCTGAAAGCGTTAGAATTATGACAATCTGAGTCTGGATATTTTTCCCAGTTCAGGGGAAAGCACCAGTAAAAATTCAAACAGATAAGCACAAGTACCGGGGAAACCAGAATCATTAACCCCGGAACTCAGTCTTTATTTTCCCTTCAAATCAGGGAGTAGCCGCTGAAATATAATTGTTGGAGTTGTTATCCACAAGGGTCATATCGGCTGTGTCTATTATTCCGTCGCCGTTTACATCCGGATTGCGGTAACCTCCGAGGTAATCGGCAGATCCGTTGTCAACCGGGGTCATATCTGCCGTGTCAATCACCCCGTCCTGGTTTACATCACCACTGAAAAAAGCCGTAAACCCATCACCGGTCTGCATCATGTTTGATCCGTAAGCGGCTGATGGTGTGTTGAAACTGTAGCTTACCGTCGGGGTATTGAAAGGAACCGGAGCTGCACTTACAGTAACAATACCACTGCGGTGACGGATGGAGATGTAGTAGCTGGCGGTGTAAGCTGCAGGAACATTCAGTGACACTACACCGGTTGTACTCAGCAGCACCTCATCCTTTGAAAACAGGATATTGGAGAAGTCTGAGGCATCATGCAGATCAACCGAAATCTGGTCGGTAACTGAGGAATTCCACACAGGGTTTCCGGATGCATCCAGTGAAGGATTCATCTGTCCGCCTGCATTGTAAAGCCCTTCGAGCAGAAAATTGAGCGTAAGTGGCCTTACCGGATTGCTCAAGGCTTGTATGAAAATATTGCGCGAATTCACCGCCTGGTTGTTGCGGCAATAATACTGACCGGCAAAGGCATCGGTAACCGGGACAAGGAATCGGAGCGTTTGTGATGTTGCACCGGAAAACGAAGGATTTCCAACCAGGCTGCCCCCCGGGCCGTACCAGACAAATCCTGCCCCTGAGAAATTGGCATCAAAACGCACTTCACCGGTGATCGGCTGACTGTTGACGAGGTAAACAAACTGATCTGTTGTTCCGTCGAGCAGGGTGAGGGTGTTCGACCAGATGCCATTGTTGGTAATATCACCCAAAACTGTCAGCGTAAAACTGTATACCGGGTTGATGATCTCTCCGTTGTTTTCAAGATCACCCTGCACAACCGCTGAGTATGAGCTGATTCCCCTGTTGCGCATGGTGCCTTCATTCACCACATTTCCAGAAAAACTCACCCCGGTACTTGCCTGAAATACGCCATGCAGGTATGTTTGGTCTGATGTAAAACTTACAGCATGACAGTAAGATCCGAGGCTTCTGAAATGAACGCCCGAACCGCCCACGACCGCTTCGAGCAGGTAACCGTTATTCACGGTGAGTGATCCCCCTGAGGGTAGATTGATGGCTCCGTTATTCAGATCGATGCCGGTTCCGTCGAAGAACAGATCGGTTATGGCATTGATCGCACCCGCAGCATTGCTGTTCACAAAGGTTTCTCCTTCAAACCGTTCGGAAAACGAAAAAGTATGGGCTGAATTGCCTGTAAGAGTTGTCGTCCGGTTCTTCCAGATACCGTTGTTCGTAAGGTCGCCGGAAAGTGAGATACTAAAATCGTAAACGTTGTTTTGTATCGTTCCTTCGTTTGTAATACCTCCGTTTACAACCAGTGAATAGCTTGAGATACCCCGGTTCTGCAAGGTTCCATAATTCACCAGCAGGGTTTTAAAGTTATTGGTTGATCCATAAACAGAAATCGTCCCGTATGTTTCGGTCTGCGGTGCATCCACCGAGAGGTTATAGAAATAAAATCCGTTGCTACCAGTGAGTTTTATTGCTGGCTGACTGGTTTTAAAAAGCACACCCGGGTTGAGGTAACCACCATTCATTGTTATTCCGGTCCCAGTGGTAAACTGAAGGGTGTCGTTGTTGAGTGATACCTGAGTATTGTTGAATGTAAGGTCAGTGACAGCAATGAGACGGCCCGCTCCGGTTGTCCGTAACAAGGATTTGCCCGCGAATGGCTGCGACATTGAAATCTGTTGGTTCGCCGTCCCGTTCAGCGTAGTTGTTTCATTCGTCCAGACACCGTTGTTCGTCAGGTTACCACTTATATTCATATTAAAATCATATACATTGCTTGTAACCGTACCGTTGTTGGTAAAATTTCCGGTTACGGTCAGCGTATAAGAACTAATCTGATAGTTGCGGACAGTCCCGTTGTTGATCACATTCCCGATAAACCTGTTGATACTGTAAAACAAAAAAGAGCCCTCAAGGCTTGCTTCAACGGCATTGACTGTTACAGACTGAAAATAGTTGCCATTGCTGATATTGAGTATCAGGGCCGGCAGGGCTTGCTTAAGAACAACCCCATTGTAGAGATAACCACCATTCATAATCAGGGCACTACCTGAAGTAAACTCGAGTGTATCGCCACTAAGAATAACTTCGGTTCCCTCGAATGACAATGCTGAGGTCGCTCTTACACGCCCTGTACCTGTGTACCGTTGAAACTGTGCACACGAAACCGGGTTAGACATTGAGACATCCTGATTGCCTCCGGAAAGTATGGTATTGTTGTTATCCCAGGTACCGTTGTTGGTGATGTTGCCTGTAATATTCAGATTGAGTGAATAATTCGTGTTGTTGCGGATGGTGCCGTTGTTGGTTATGTTTCCGGCAATATTTAAGGTATAGGTGGTTGAAGGATAATTCTCCAGAATTCCATAGTTGATGAAATTGTTTCTGAAGTAATTACTGCTGCCAAAAAACTGTATGGTGCCATAAAACTCTGTCTGTGGTGAAGTCACCGTAACCGAAGTGGCATAAGTGCCATTCCCTGCAGTCAGTTTCAATGCAGGCAAGGAGGATTTATAAATCACCCCATTGGTGATGTAACCACCATCCATCGTCAGTTCACTGCCACCCGTAAATTCAAGTGTGTCAGTATTTAAGCTGAGGGTGGTGCCTGAAAAACTCAGGTTTGTTAATGCTAAAGCCCTTCCGTTGCCAACATTTTTACTGAAGGTGCCGACAGACATAACCTGGGTAGAGGAAATCTGCTGGTTTGTCGTTCCATTGAGGGTGATGGTGTTGTTAGACATCGTCCCGTTATTGGTAAGGTTGCCCGTCAGATAAAGAATCAATCCAAAGCTGCTACCGTTCGAAATAGTACCGTTATTGAGGACATTTCCGTTAACAAACAGATTATAAGAACTTGCATTGTTATTCTGTAACAATGCCCCGGCATTCACCTGCAGGTTTCTGCATGAGCCACCATTGACCAGAACATTGGAAGCAATGATAACATCAGTGGCAGCAGTTGGGATCGTTCCACCAATCCAGGTGGATGTAGAGTTCCACAATCCCCCGCCAGGGGCGGATACAATCTGTGAACTGACCAGGACCGGGAAAAATGCCAGCATTATTAAAGCACTGAAGGCTTTTGAAACAGCATGTGTAAAGAGATTTTTCATAGTGAACATTTTTTGAAAACAAATGGTAAAACAAAAACTGCTACGATTGTTGTTCTGAATAAAATGGTTTAACTAATTTTTAACAAGAATCCTGAACAGGCATATTTTCCGGGAAAACGGCATTTAACGATGCGGTTTCAGGAGAACATCCGGGAAAATAACAGGTTAACTTAACAGCCTGTGGTTAAACTTCTAACGGGAAGAAAGGGCAGCAACTGGAGGGAATGGTTCGGATAGCAAAGGCAGCATCTATAGATAAACACACAGAGAGTGACAGCCGGGGTTATACTGGCACAGAATAATCCGAAATCAAATTTAAAGATGCAAAGTCTGGAACTTACTGCATCAGTAATGAAAGAACACTCTACCTGATAAAAAGTTTGCATCAGGCAGATATTTTAACCCCTAAATATACTATATTTTTCTCAAATCTGTTCTCTTCATCTTAAGCTTTAATCCAATTTTAAGAAGTATCCCTTTGTTGTGAATCATGCTGGTTCATCAAATCATTGTTCACCCCATCGTATTCTTATCCACCGGGTTTAAAAGGATGAATAACCCGGGAAATATAGAATCACAGGATTTTATCAGGCTCTGCCGCCAGATCAGGTTGAAAAAGTTTTGCCACTGATAATAAATTTTCTTAATAAGTTTTTGCACATTTGCAGAAACACACATCAAAACAGTAAAATCAGCACCATGAAAAAACTTACCCTTCTTCTTCTTTTTATCCCGTTGATGGCAACAATGGTCAGCGCTCAGGTTCTGGTCAGTACAGATCCTTCGCCGAAGAATGCCCTCCTCGAAGAGTATACCGGTATTCATTGTACTTATTGTCCTGACGGACATGCAATCGCCCAGTCGATTCTTGACAACAATCCTGGCCGGGTTTGTGTAATTGCCATACATCAGGGTTCATTTGCCTCACCGTCGGCCGGAGAACCTGATTACCGCACTTCTTTTGGCGATGCTCTTGCCGGTCAGACCGGGTTGACGGGTTACCCATCAGGAACTGTAAACCGGCATGTATTCACCGGGAGTACCACTGCACTGAACCGCGGTTCCTGGTCGGCATCGTGCGACCAGATCATGCAGGAAATTTCTCCGGTAAACATCGGCATCGCCTCGTCTTACAACGAAGCCAGCCGCGAACTGAGCATTCAGGTAGAGTTGTATTACACCACCGATGCCCCGGCTTCAGCCAACTTCATCAATGTAGCCCTCATTCAGGACAGCATTTACGGCCCCCAGACGGGTGGCGGGGCAGGCAGTAACTACCGCCATATGCACATGCTGAGGCACCTGATTACCGGCCAATGGGGTGACGAGGTGAATACCACAACCACCGGGTCGCTGGTCACACGCACCTATACCTATACGGTACCTGAAGCCTACAACAGCGTTCCTGCAGTGGTTGAACACATGAAGGTTGTGGTCTTTGTTGCTGAAGATCATCAGGAAGTTTACACCGCTGATGAAGTAGATGCCATTAACGGCACCAACCTGTACATCGGCAACATTTCCTCCGCTGAGCCATACATACAGCGGGGCTACCAGGGGTTTGAACGCACCTTCACCTTAGAAGCCAACAGCAACATCGACGGAACAGAACCATTTGTTTTTGAACTTGTTGCAGAAAATTCACCCGCCGACTGGCAGGCTTCATACATTGTTGATGGTATGGAATATACCGGCAGCACCACCATAAACCTTACCAAAGGATCCGCAACGCCTGTCACAGTGAAAGTGATTCCCGGACCTTCGGCTGGTTTTCCGGGATATGTGTTGAAGATGAAGTCGCTAAACAATCCGTCGGCACCTGAAAAAATGTTCCGCGTGATGCTTGTTTCCGGCGTTACCGATCTGCTGGTGAACGGTACCGGAGGACCCGAATCCGCAAACAACCAGGGAGTATACCTTGACGGATTTGCAGCTTCAGGCAACGATGCCTATGCGGTTGTGAATGCCAATGTGATGCGCGACATGATCAATGCCAACGCTTATCAGGATGTCTTTACCTGCTGGCTGAACATTGCCTGGACCTTCCCGGCTCTCAGCGACAGCCAGGCTGAAGCCGTGATGGATTTTATGGATGCCGGTCACAACATCTTTATCGCCGGTCAGGATATCGGCTGGGACATTATGAGCGGACAGAGCGGATCGAACGGCAATGCCATAACCCAACAGTTCTATACCGATTACCTGAAAGCTGCCTTTATCGGTGATGGATCATCGGCCAACAACAAACTGACGGCCGTAGCCACCGATCCCGTATTTGGCGGGGTTGCCCAGAGCAGCATTGTGGATGTGTATGGCGGCAACATGTATCCGGAAGAAATCAATGCCCTGGATGGTGCAGATCTGATCTTTGATTACAATACTGCGGCAAAGCATGCAGCCATCCGGTACGAGAGTGAAAATTACCGGTCTGTATATTTCGGTATCGGACTTGAAATGCTGAGCAATGCTGCCATAAGGAACGAAATCATAGGGCTGAGCCGTCAGTGGCTCTCCGATGAGATGACCGGTGTTGAATACGGGGAGGCTATGAAAGCACTCAGTCTGGGTCAAAACTTTCCTAACCCGGCCAGTGACTATACCTGGATCTCTGTTTCAGAATCTGCATCCGGAGGCACTCTTGAAATCTACAATTTAAACGGAACAAGGGTAATCACCAGAACTTTAGGCAAAGAAACGCTGATCCGCGTTGAACTGAAGAATTTGCCTTCTGGCATCTATACATACAGAATTGTTAAAGGAAGTGAAGCATCCGGATCAAAAAAATTAACGGTAATCAGGTAATAACCTTTGTAAAAGAACTAATTTCATTCAAAGTTAAGAGGGTGTCTCAAAAGTCAGGAATTGTCCATATTTCGACTACCCCGCCAAAATGGGCGGGGCAGGCTGCTCAAAATGACAATCGATTGATTATCAAATGTCAGGCTGACTGATTCAGATGGCTATCGGAACGAAGCCTGCATTAACTATTGAGACAGCCTATGTTCTTTCACTGTTGTTCTGAGAAATTATAAGATTTTTCTCCCGCAATATGCGAAATTGAAATGGCTATGTATTGCATGGATAGAATGCGTAGAAGGGGTTGGTTGCAGTTTCGCTCCAACCAACCCCTACTATTATCCAACAGCTTATCATTCTGAGTCCTGCACGTACGCGACAGTGAAGCGAAGAATATCATATGCATTTATGAAGTTAGCCCTACAATATTGCGTTTGAATACGCCTGTACAATTAACTGGCCCGTAGCTTCCAGGACAGTCTTTTCTATCTGAACAAATTGAATGATAATATACTATACAGGTTGTATCCGGCTCACCAAGCCGCTCAATTTCATAGAGATTTGAGATTCTGACTTATACATATCTTCAAGGCCTATGAGGTTGTTTTATTCAGTTTTTGTACACTTAAGAAAATATCTCTTTCAATATATCAGAGTTATCACTATATTTACATTGTCCTGAAAAAAGATGATTCTTATAAAATTTATGTTCTATGAAAAAGATTTACGCGCTGTTGCCTGCTTTATTACTTCTTCGGGTGGCAGTATCTCAGGTTATCCCGGAATGGACCACCTTGTACAATTCTTCGAACGGGTTTGGCGACCTAGGCTACAGCATTGAAGTTGATGCATCGGGCAATGTTCTGGTGGCTGGTGCCAGCCTGAACCCAACCTCCAACACAACCGATGCACTGATTGTTAAGTTCGGTCCGGCAGGAGATATGCGCTGGTCGATGAGATATGCCGGGAACGGCAACTGGGACGATGCCTTCAATGCTGTGGCTGTAGATGACGAAAATAATATCTACCTGGCCGGATTTGCCGATGAAGGACCGGATGGAATGGAATTCCTTGTGTATAAGTTAAATCCTGATGGATCAGAAGTATGGAAAAGATTTTATTCTGGACTTGATGAAGGCCGCGATGATGAAGCCGTTGATGTTGCAGTTGACAACAATGGAAATGTTTTTGTGACAGGCAGTAGTGCCGGATACTCAAGTTCGTACTGGACCGATTTTGCAACCATTAAATACAGTCCAGGTGGCGACACATTGTGGGCCTCAAGGTTAGGGGGATCAGGTATGCCCAACGACAGGGCAACATCCATTGTGGTTGACAAACATGGATATGCGTATGTTACGGGATATATGGAAGGATCGGTGAATGAAAGGTACAATTTTGCAACGGTTAAGTATACCCCGGATGGTGACACGGCCTGGCTCAGGACCTACAACGGAACCGGCAGCGATGAAGACAGGGCGGTTGCAATAGCCATCGATGATGAACGGAATGTATTTGTTACGGGCTCCAGTTGGGGGACAATGTCTGACTATGCGACCATAAAATACGACTCTTCAGGAAACGTAAAATGGGTTTCAAGGTACAACGGCCCGGCCAATTCAGATGACCTGGCCATGGATCTGAAAGTAGACGGCGAGGGAAACGTTTATGTAACCGGTTACAGTGCCGGGAGTAACCTGAAATACGATTGCCTCACCATCTGCTACAATCCTCTTGGGGGTGAAGAGTGGGTTGCCAGATACAATGGCCCCGACAATCTGGAGGATTATGCAACAGGCATCGCAATTGACAACACTCCACAGATTTTCATTACAGGATATTCGAAAAACGCCCCATCGCCAAACATCTCTACATCCGACATCATTACCATCAGCTACGATGCTGAGGGAAATGAAAAATGGGTTCATCGCTACAACGGTCCGGGCGATTACAACGACCTGGCTGGCTCCATAACAACAGACAATTCAGGGGCAGCCTATATTACAGGAAGTTGTATGTATTATCAGCAATCAAGCCCAACCAACCTTGTGGCTATAAAGTATGCAGCACCCAATTCTGTTGAATCACCGGATAAGAATCATTTTCACATCACCGGGTTCCCCAATCCGGCTTTTAATGATCTGACAATTTCGTCATCACAAGACCTTAGCGGAGGAACTCTCGAAATCAATGATCTTTCCGGCAGGATAGCTCTAAGCAGCATTCTCAGTTCAAAGGAACGAGCTTCAGTATCAGTTGGTAAACTTTTACCTGGCTTCTATACCTTCAGGGTTACACTGAATAGCGGTGTATCGTCTGCTCAAAAACTGATTATTACCAGATAAAAAGCAGTAAAGATGACCCGCCTGGAACCCTGGCAGAAATATTAATAGTCTGCTTGAATAAAGGTTTATGAAAACTTGACACCCCTGTTAATTGTAATAAAAGCGTCCGGTACAAGCTGAACAATCTGCCTGTACCGGATGTAGAATTGATTCCCGGGGGATGATTGTTAAAATGAGTCTTCGCCCCGTTTAAACTTCTTTGAGATATGGATCCCCCACCAGGAGTTTCAATCAGCCTCTCAGAACATTCCGAACTTAAGTGATAAGCCAGCAGAAAATCCGTTGAGCAGATCACTGTCGAAATTCTCGGGACCCAGGGAAGTGGTAAAACGATAACTCCCTCCCAGGCCAACCCGCATCCAGCGGACTACATTCATTTCAAGCTCAACCCCCGGCTCTGCAATCAGAAAGGCATCGGTATCCTCGATGTACACATCGGTGTACTCGTATGGGTAATCCAGATCGGTGAGTTTGTTGTGAGATATTCCACCGCCTCCCAGAAGAATCGGGAAAGAAATATGCACCGGACTTTTGGGCATGATGATGGGTTCAATCAGAAAGCCGCCATACCCACCGGCAAAATTATAGCTGGTGTTTGATCCGGGGCTTAGCTTGTAGGGCTCTGAGAAGAAACCTTTTCCCGTGAAACCGATAGCCAGACCGTGGTTGGCTATCATCGCCAGGGTAGCGCCTGCACTGAAGGCATCGTATCCGTCGACCTGCAGATAACCGGTATTGAATCCGAAATAAAACCCGAGTTTTCGCCCGGGACCGGTGAGGGTTCTTATTCCGTCGTTGCCTGTGAATACATCGCCTTTCCTTTCAACCCGGGGTTCTTCGGTTTTCTCCTTTGGTTTCTGGTTGCCGAACAAACGTAGGGTATCCTGTTGCGCGAATGCCAGACTACCCGTGAAAAGGGTGGCTATTGCAAATAAAAATGTTGCTTTTTTCATTGATGATCAGATTAGTGTTGATAAACGTACGTAAGTTGTTTTGGTAAAATGATTTCAGAAGGTATACCGAAACCCTGCGGCAATCACCGGCAGGTGGATGCCCAGCAGTCTGTCGTCGAACAATTCGAAATAGGGTTTGCACTCAAGGCTGATGGAAACCGGGTATCGCGGCAGTTCATATTCAAAGGCGGCAAATCCGTCAATCCCCAGTTGCAGCATGCTGTATGGCATCCGTTCATTCCTGTATTCGTAAGGCGGATCAAAAAATCCATCGCCTCTGGCCATCCCCAGGTGCGCACCGGCGCCCCAGATAAAAGTCAGGGGTATATCGTTGAAGACCATTGCCGGGCGGTGCTTCTGGACAACGAAGGCCAGCACAGTCCCGTTATTCTGGGAAATGAGCATCAGTTCGCCGCTGATGTTTCTGTCGAGCATACGCCGGTAGGTGAAGCCGCTTCCGGCGCCCAGCCTGACGCCCACTGAATGGAGGTAATTCTGTGCATACAAACCGGAAGTCCCGGAAAACAGCAATAAAACAAGCAGTAGTTTTTTCACAGTGATTCTATTTTAACGTTGAAATTTAGGCAATTGTATCAGGGACGAGACCCGGTCACCGGATCTGACAAGGTTATCAGTAACGGATAATCCTGCCCGATCCACTGATGTGGGAGATTACAACGGGATCACCATAATAGTAGATGCTTCCGCTGCCCGAAATCCACCCTTCGAGTGATTCTTCCACATCAACCCAAAGGTTGCCACTGCCCGATATTCTCGCCTTGCAGGTCTGGCAGGCAAGGTTGCCGGCGTCAATTTTTCCCGAGCCTGATATGCGAAGGTCTCCGCGGTCTGTATCTCCTTCCACATAAAGGTTGCCTGAACCTGACACATCTGCATCAAGGTTAGCGGCATTGAAACTGCAGTCGATGTTGCCCGAACCTGAGAGGCTCACCGAGGCGTTAACCGCATTGAAATGCCCGGCGTAAATCCGTCCTGAGCCAGAGAGATTGAGATTTTCCAGTTCCGGGGTATACAGGGTAACTTCAACGGGGTAGTGCTCATGAATGTTGTATCCGTCTCTGAATTCAACAATCATGGTGTTACCGTCAGACCATGTTTCAACATAAGGGATTACGTTGGTTTCGGCCTTCACCTCCACCCTGGTTTCATCAGAAGGGATGATTTCCACATGGATGCTTCCCTTTGATTCTACATTATAAAAAGAGCTGACACTTCTTTCTTCGGTACCAACGCTGTAATTTCCTTCTATCCGCTCACGGATACATCCTGTGGTGGAGAGCATCAGCGTTATTAATAAAAGCAGCAGCAATAAAGTACTGCTGACGATGATCTGTGGTCTTTCAATGGTTTTCATACTTTGAATGATTAAACAGACTAATGACAAACGTTAGTATGAATGGTTGTAAAAAAAACGCTGCATTCTCAAAAAAAATAAAGCACATCCCAGATTCAGGGATAATAAGCTCTTATAAAAACCTCCAGAACAAAGGTTTACGGGATGTTGCATTTTCTGATACGGTAACAAGCCGATAGCTGATCTACCTCCGATAATCAGTATTGCTAGGTATTGCCCCCCTTTCTGAATGACCCTATTTTTGAAAAATTCTCTTCCTTGTCATTTCACCATTGGCTGGTTTCATCAGGGATGCTACTCAGGCTGCTGACTGAACAAAACCGGACTAATTCAGTTGATCTGACTACGTCGGTCCCGAATAGTAATCATTGTATTTTCCACATTATCCCGAACTTAAACTGAATTCCATCTGCAAGAATGAAGAAGATAAGCCTCACAATTATCCTGATAACAGCTGGTCTTTCAGCAGCTACATATGCCCAGGAAAGACGCGGCATGGGCGCCAATTTCGATATGGCCACCATCGCAAAAACACCAAGAAAAGTACAGCTCTCTTTCCAGAGTTTCAGGGGAATGCCGGAGCAGGCCTCACTTGAACAGTATTGTCCTACGCCGGGCGACCAGGGTGACCACGGCACCTGCGTTGCCTTTGCCAATGGTTATGGGATTGCAACCCTGCTGTATGCAAAAACCCATGAAATCACCGAAAAATCCGTGATTGACAAGTATATTTTTTCGCCCAGTTATCTGTATGAAATCATCAAGGATTCAACCGACATCAACTGCCAGTATGGAAGCGACCCCATTGTAGCCTTGCTGACCATGATAAACATGGGAACACCCTTCATCAGGACAGTGCCCTATTATTGTGAGGTAGATTTTACCCTTGATGCGGTTGCCGAAGCCCTGAAATACACCATCAAAGATGCTTCTGTACTTTTCGCACCGGGTGAATACGCCAGAACACCCGGTGAAATGATTGACATGACCAAAAAGGCGATACTCGAAGGCTCACCGGTTTCAGGCGGTTTTCATCTACCGGAAAGTTTTTTCAAAATTAAAACAGATGTTTGGACTTCAGATCCGAATGAGGTGGATAAGGATTGGAAACACAACGGACATGCCATGGCTGTAGTCGGTTTCGATGACAATCAATATGGGGGTGCTTTCCGAATCCTGAACAGCTGGGGAACCGGCTGGGCAGACCATGGTTTTGTGTGGATGCGGTACGATGATTATACCCGCTATTGTATACTCGGACTGCAGGTATTTGGCAATCCGTTTACCCCTGATCCTGAAGAACAAAATACACCTTTGCCTCCGCCAACACCTGAACCTGAACCGAAACCACAGCCGCAACCACAACCACAACCACAACCCGATGTGCTGACCATGAGCCTGAGTGGCAGTATTGAGTTTAAATTGAATACCGGGGAAGATATGCCGGTGAATAAAATCTCATCGCGCAACCTGATGGTTGAAGAAGATATCGCAATCAAGGAAGACCTGGTAGCCTATACCATGATGAACAGTTATACGAGCGGCACCAAATTCCGCTTTTACATGACGATTGACAATGAGGCCTATATTTATGCTTTCGCCACCGATCTCACCGGAAAAATAAACCGGATTCTGCCTTTCGATGATCTCACCTCCACACATGTCGGCAGCAACAGCATCGTTGCTTTTCCATCCGACACCAAAATCATCAAACTGGATGAAACCAGAGGGACTGACTACCTGTTGATCCTTTATTCAAAAGAGCCGTTGAATATGAATGATATGCTTGCCGTTATGAATAAAACCAGCGGTGGCCTGTCGGCAAAAATAACGGCGGCACTGGGCGATAAGCTGATTTCAAAGGACAAAATCAATTACGATCCTCACAGGGTTGGTTTCCGGGTGAATGTTAAATACAGTACGCGCAACCTCACTGTCGAAGAGGATAATCACCAGGACAGCGGATTCGCCACCGGTTCCGTGGTGCCGCTGATGGTCGAGATCAGGCACAATTAAAAGGTTTACTGAAGCTTTTTTAAGATTACATACTATGGGCAGAATTCTCTTTATAATTCTGGCGATCTGCACAATACAGATTCAGGCTCAGAAAACCCGGCTGGTTGTTCCCCAGGGCAACGCAGCCAATATCGATCAGATGACCACTTCCGCTGACGGGAGTCTGATCGCGACTGCCGCCTATAAAACCATTGTTATCTGGGACGCACTGCTTGAAAAGCAACTCTATTCCATAGAGATGAAAATCAGCAGCAGGGAAAACAAAAACATCAGTCTGCAGTTTTCAACCGACAATAAAAATGTGCTTATCGGAACCTCAAATGGTGTGTTTTACTACAACATTCAAACCGGAGAACTGATTTGTGAGATTTCCGTTTACTATCCGGTTGCACTCTCGCCCGACAATCAGCAGATTGCTACCATTGAGTACAACAACGTAAATATATACAATGCCCTTACCGGAAAATATATCAGGCAAATAGCTGAAGCCGGAACCCAGATCGACTACGGCGAACCAAAAATATACTGGGTTGAGCCCAACCGGATTGTAACATTGAACCGATTCAACTGGTGCCTTGTCAATACCGAAACCGGGAAAAGTGTTCAATATAAAAAGGAAGATAAACGAGGAATCAGCAGCTTCTACGATCACACCTCGGGGAAGGTTGTACTTGCCAGTGAAAATGACCTCAGTTTGTATGATGCGCAGAGCGGAAATCTTATAAAGAGTAAGACATTTACCACCAACCTGCAGTTTGTTGTCCCTTCAGACAAAGGGGTGTTTGTTTTTGAGAATGACTATGCAAAGCAGACAAACGTGGTCGGTTTGTATTCAATGAGCGATTTGTCGCTGATTAAAAAAATCAATGATCCACCGTTTTTTGGAGAAACCAGTATATATTGGGCAAACGCAGCTACCGCGCTACCTGCTGGCAAAGTGGCCTACAATGATTTCAAAATCCTGAAAGTGTATGACCCCGGGTTAAACAGCACCCGAACAGGCTTTACCAACAGAATCGCTGATTTTAAAGCCTTTTACTACGCTGGCATGGTTAACCAGCATCCCTTGCCTGACTCCGTATTCAACATCGGTACTGAGGATGACTTGTCGAGAAGTTTTAATCCGGAAACCTACCGGCCTGAAAAAATAATTCCTGTGCAAGGAACACCGATCTACAGTCCCGACGGAAAGAGGATCGCCGGCATCGGAAAGCAGATCACAGTTGCAGATAACATCACCGGAAAAATCATCAAAAAAATACCTTTTCCACCCGGAATAGAATCGCATTATTATTTCTTTTTTGATAAGTCCGGAACGAAAATCTTCATTGAAAACGGCATGTCGAAGTACATTGGTGTGCTGGATATTGCTTCCGGGGCCTTTACAAAGTACATTAATACACCGGAGTCTTTTGTCAAGGGAAAATCAGCCAGCAGCGATGGCATGTATTTTGCCTGCATCATACCCACTGAAAACGGAACATTCCGTTGCGTGTATGATATGGATACTAAAAAACTTCTGGTTCAGAAAGCCGGTGAAAACGGCAATGCCACGGTACATTTTTTAGGTGAAAGCCATTATTACCTGATTGCCAGTCGTGATGAAAATGAATTGAGGATATACAGTGCCACAGATTTGTCTTTTGAGCGGAAGATACCAACGACCTCTTTGAAATATTTAGGTTACAGCCATGCAAAGGGTTTGATTGCTATGGGACGTGAAGTAATTTATCAGGAAGCCACCTACAATATTTCTCTTTACAACCTTGAAGGGAATATAAAACAGGAAATTACCTCGCTGAACAACGAGTATTTCATGAGCGCAAATTTTGCAGATGACGGTGAAATCATGTATACCCCCACAACCCAAAAAGGCGTTCAGGTGTGGAAAACAAATTCCGGAGAGCTCTTCGGCACCTACTACTTCATTGATAAGACCAATGAATATGTCTTTGTTTCGCCGGAAAGCCTGTTTGATGGCAGCCCAAACGGTATGGCAGAATTGTATTTTGTCAGAAACAACAGCGTAATCACACTGGATCGCTTTTTTGAGCGGTTTTACACACCCGATCTTCTTCGCCGGAAAATCAACGGTGAGAAGTTCTTTCCTCCGAAAATTGACGATGTGATGAAAGAGGTAAATGTAAAGATTCTGTATGCAGAAAAACAGCGAAATCCGGAGGGGAATGCTGAATACAGCAATACATCCGGGTTAGCAGAACTCACGGTAGTTGCCACTGCTCCCGGCGATGCAGTGGATGAAATCAGGCTTTTTCATAATGGCAAAGTCGTGAATCTGGCTACCCGTGGTCTTTTTGTTACAGAAGATGATGGTTCCGATTCGAAAAAATACACCATCAATCTGTTGCCCGGAGTAAATAAGTTCAGAGCGGTTGCGATCAACAGCCAGCGTACCGAAAGCAGGCCCGATGAAATTACCATCAACTACAATTCAGGCAACCAGCCTGTGCCTGTTAAACCTGGATTGCCCGGTAACACAGTTGTTGACCAGGTCGACAAAAACGCCACCCTCCACCTGATAGTGGTGGGCATCAACCAGTACCAGAATCCGGCCATGAGCCTCAACTATGCCCTGGCCGATGCTACTGCTTTCAAACAGGAGCTTGAAAAAGATGTTAAATCCATCATTGCCAATGTCAGCACCCATTTTGTTACCGATGGGCTGGCCAACAAGCAGGGAATTCAACAGGCCTTTGATGAAGTAAAGAAATCGGCTGGAGCGGCCGATGTGTTTGTTTTCTATTATGCCGGGCATGGTGTTATCGGTAAAGACAAAGAATTCTACCTGGTCCCCAACGATGTGAGTGACCTGAAAAATGTGCAGGCTGAACTGGAACGAAAAGGTTTTTCTGCAAAGTTACTGCAACAATATGCCGTTGACATTCAGGCCCGTAAGCAGCTCTTTATCCTCGATGCCTGTCAGAGCGCCGGAGCATTTGAGGCGATGTTAAGCAACGATGGTGACCAGCAGAAATCCATTGCTGTGGTTGCCCGCAGCACCGGAACCCATTGGATGGCAGCCAGCGGCGCCCAGCAATATGCCAACGAATTTTCGCAGCTGGGCCATGGTGCTTTTACCTATGTGCTGCTCGAAGCACTGAAGGGTTCTGCTGCCACCGATAAAATGATTACCGTAAACGGACTTAAGAGCTATCTGCAGCAAGGTGTTCCGGAATTGATGAAAAAGTACAGCGGAACGCTTCAATATCCGGCCAGTTATGGGTTTGGGAATGATTTCCCGGTAGAAATCCTCAGGTAAAGTCCGAGGAATACTTAGCTGAGAATTCATTGAATCTGACCCTGTTAATCCGGGTTTACAAGGTCAGCTACTTATTCATGAGCGCCACCGACCCGGCTTTAGCAGTCAGAGTAATCTGTGAGCCATCGGATTTGCCGATCTGCCCGTTGGCTTTGATGGTAGAGTACTTGGCATTGATGGTCTCTTTCTTCAGCTGGTTGTCGATGGAGGGCGTGATGCTGAGGGCTGTTTTGGCGTCGTACAACAGGTCGAGTGCATAGGAAGCCTGCGGAGAGACTGAAAACACCAGATCGGTATACTCTGCCTTTACAAAAATATTGAGAAAGCTTTTTGGCACTTCGTTGATTCGCAGTTCGCCATACTTGGTTGTGAGGGAACAGACTGTCCCCAGTACACCGATCCTGAGCCGGGTGAAAGAGGCATCACCGGTAACAGAATTGCAGTTTTTCAGGGTGATTTTATCCCTTACCGATTCCACATCAAGCGATCCCACCTCTTCCATATCAATGGTTGAGGAGCGGCTTACCAGAGTCAGTTTGCCGATTTTCTGCGCAAAAAGGTCAGAGTAGTTAATGTTCAGGCTGGCTTCATCGGCCTGTTGCAGGTTGGCTGTGCCGAATTCAAGGTTGAGTTTGAGGTCGCCGGTAAAATCGCGGGCCTGCAGGTCACCGTTCGAGAGTGTCAGGTCTGCCCTTCCCTTCTGGTTGTCGAGGTAAATGTTGCCAAACTTGTTATCGATTTTCAGTTGATTTGTGGATGGCATGTACACAGTATAGTTGATCTGCAGGTTGTTGCTGGTACTCACCACCTTGCCTGCATAAGCCACCACATCCTTCCAGAAAGTAGCACTGTTGTCGTGAAACACCGTGCGGGCACTCAGGTAGCTGGGAGAAGATACCATTTCGCAATCGATGGACGACAGTATTTTCATCATTTTCGTTGGTTGTTTTGATTGCACCGAAATGGACACATCCACGCGCACCGAATCCTTGTCCCAGTTCATGATGTACACATTGCCATATTTATTGGAAATCTGCACCAGGGCCCCGGCCTTCAGCCTGAACGATCTGCTTTGTTCCCGTTTTTCAGAAAAGGTCTGAGAAGCAAGCAGCAGCGGCATCAGCAACAACACCATGACCACGATCAGACACTTCTGCATTAATTTGATTCCGGTTTTCATTTTATCCGTCAGTTTATTGTTTTATTCAGAGCTCAACATCTTCAGCAGACTGATCATCCTCCATGGATTCTCCTTCAGCCTTTTTCAATGCAGTGAGCATTTCATCAAGAATTTCAATTTTCACCCTGTATGACAGGATGATGGCTTCAATCACCTTTTCATCGGCATTGCTTTCGGTAAGGTCGGCTTTCAGGTCGGCTTTTTTACGGTCCATCTCGCTGAACTCAGTTTTCAGGTCTTCGAGAATCTCAGGATGCTGTCTGGCATAAGCAGCCAGTTCAGCCTGCCGGCTGCTGATCTGGGAGGTGTAATAGGCTTCGGCATCCGACAGGTTGTCGAGCGCCGGGTTTATCTCTTTTTTCGCCAGGGAAGATCCATCGCTGCTTCTGCTGAAATCCCTGAGGTCGTTCAGCATCCATGCTGCAGCAAAAATGAGTACGGCAGCAGCCGCTTTCCAGGCATAGGGCCACAAGCGCTTCACTACCGGCTTCCGTTGTGAGGGCAGTTGCTTTTCAATGACTTCCCAGGCGAGGTCAGGCGGATTGAGGGTATCAAACCCCTCCGCATTGTCCTTCACAAATTGTTCCAGTCTTTCTGTTTTCATAACGACTTCTTTTCAGGCAACAAATCCGGGCATTGACAACATAATTTCTTTTACCAGCTGGCGTGCACGCATAAACTGAGTTTTAGAGGTTGACTCTGAGATTTTCAGAATCTCGGCGATCTCGGTGTGGTCATACCCTTCGATGAGGTAAAGTGAGAAGATCACCCTTGCCCCTTCGGGCAGCTTTGCCATGGCCAGTTTAACCCGGTCAACACTCAGCCTCAATGCTTCTTCGTCAACTCCCTGGTCTTCATCAGCAACATTCTTCAGTTCAGGCTGGTCATCACTCACCCACTGTATGCGTCGCCGCCCGAGTTCGTTGATGCAGCGGTTTACCATTATCCTTTTCAGCCAGGCTCCGAAACTTGACTCCCCCCTGAAACTGTTCAGCTTATGAAATGCCTCCACAAAACCTTCCTGCAGCATATCGCGGGCCTCCTCCACATCGCCCATCATGCGGAAGCAGATGTTGAACATCGCTTTCGAATAGGCCTGGTAAAGGTCGCTGTATGCCTTTCGGTCGCCCTGCCTGCAGGCTTCAACCCACTGCAGGTGTATGTCGTTCTGCTGGTAATTCAAACGCCAATCCGGATTGTTGTTGATGTAATGACAAGACAGATTCCAAAGGGTTGGAACCGGAGGAATAAAAATAGAAAAATTGTAGCTTGATGATGCTATCTGGCTGATAATACCTGTGGATCAGGCGAAGGATGTGGATGTCTGGTGATAAATCAGGATGAAGGATCAGAAAAAGAGGTTCTTATGCGCAGGAAGCCTTACACTTTTCAGCTTCCACTCATTGCATGACTGAATTATTTTTACAAGTTCAAAACCTTTTATTTTATGAACAGGAATTCAACAAACCAACTCCAATAGACAGAGGATGCCTGTTTGGCCTCACATTAGCAATAACCGGTTTTTAACCGATTCATTGTTTGACGAACATCCTGCTTTCTTTTGAATTCTCTGTTGTAAAGCGTACAATGTAAATGCCATCCGGCAGACTGCTGAGGTCAATCGCTGCTTTTGACCTTGTAAGTGTAAGATTGACAACAGGCTGCCCGTTAAGGTTCATGATGGATAACTTCCCAGCCTCAGTCAACACCGGTGCTTCAATCGTAAGAAGCCCAGAAGAAGGGTTGGGATATAGTTTCAACTCACTGGGTCCATCAGACAATTCATCAAAGCCGGTAGAGGCGGATGTTGTTTTCAGGATAGTTCCACCTTCTCCTACCGCGTACCCTATATTTTCTGAGGGAAAGAAGATTGAATTGAGATGATTGCCGGTAACGACCGGCAGATTGTACCAGACAGTGCCTCCATCAATGGTTTTTCTAATAATTCCATTGTCGCCAACCACATAACCTGTGCCGGCATCTGTAAAGAAAAACGATCTCAGGTAAATACAAGGATCACTGATGACAGTATTCCAGGTTAATCCGCCATCCATGGTTTTCTTAATCAGCCCAAACGATCCTGCAATGAAACCAATGCTATCATTGGTAAACCAGACAGAATATAAAAACTGGTCTGTTCCGGCAGATAGATTGGTCCAGCTTATCCCTCCATCTGTGGTTTTTCTCACTGTTCCATTGCCCCCTGCCGCATAGCCTGTATTAACGTCTGTAAAATACACCCCATAAAAGTGAATATCATAGGCATTGATACCTATAGATCCGACAGTCCATGTTATTCCTCCGTCAGTGGTTTTTAAAAAGGATCCGTAGTCGGCAACGATATATCCTGTTTGGGAATCAGAAAAAAATACCGACCTTAAATGATTGTCCGAATAACTTTCGCTTTTTGTCCAGCTCAGTCCACCATTGGTAGTTTTAAGGATAGTTCCCATATATCCGGCTACAAAACCTGTATCGGCACAAGTGAAGAAAACCGAAGACAGATAACTTGTTTCAGGGATGTCCAGGGGATTCCATGTAGTGCCCCCATCGGTTGTTTTCATGATGATCCCGGTAAAATCAGTTGTATTTCCTCCCACAGTATAACCGGTATCTTCATCGGTAAAAAAAACGGAGAAAAGTAAAATATCTGCTCCTACCGATTGAATCTTCCATGCGGAGTCGGCTTTACCCGCTTTATAAACAGCTTCATTTTCTTTGGTGAGGCTGCTTGCAGTGATCGGTTCAGCATTCCACTGAGCAAAAACCACCGCAGAATACAGAGTAAGTAAGAAAATCAGAATAGTTTTCATATTGCCGGGTTTCTAATATAAAAAAATAAGTGAATAAATAAGCGTAAGTCATTCAATACAAAAGTAACAGAATTTTAAGCATTAACACAAATTATTGTAGTCACTCTTACTTTATAATCAATGAATTCATGATCTCCTTCCCCACCGGAATCCATTCTTTCATATCTTTTTTGGTACAATTAAATGTGCACAATAGCAGTGTGCCATCAAAATCGGTAAAAAACAGCAGATTATAGATCTCTGTATCAATTGCCGGGGTCACAAGTTCCATATAGCCGACTTTTCTTCCGTTTATCTCCTTTACCCCTGAATCTTCCCATTTCGCAGAAGGATAAACGTTTTTGAAAGTCTGAACAAGATTGTCTTTGTAAGCAGTTATCATTTCCTGATCTGCCTTGTGCTGTGTATGGTTCAGGGCAACATTGATGCTTCCGGCCTGGTTCGTAAAAACCAATGTCGGCCGGTTTTCCAGAGGATATTTGAGCCGTAGCATCTCCTCTTTCATCGGTTCAAATCCGGATGGAACCTTCAGGGATATCCTGTCATCAAGCAACAATCTGTCATCAAGGCTGATGCCCTGAGAAAAAGCCGCCAATGCTGAGAAAAAAAATGTGGTAAGCAAAACAGTCAGGAAATTCTTCATAGAAAAGCGGATTGATTGTCAGGATAAACCGGAATACCAAACCAGCATTTGCATCAGCTTATGCCAACCAATGCTAAGTTGAAATCTCTTCAAATTTAAACATTCCTTTGAGAATAAGCTTGAGAAGTACGGTTTTTGTAAGCGTTATCTGCGTGTGATGAAAAGATGCAGCAACAAGAACATACCGAAAAAGAGCCACCTGCTGAACCGTTGAAGGTTTTTCAGCAGGTGGAAACTCAGGTTAATCTTAGTACCGGCAAACCGAACTCAGCCCTTTATACCAAAACATCTCCGGGGCGTACCTGGGCATTCAGTTCACCAAAATGTTGAATGTGCGCGAGAAATATGAAATCTTCTTTTGCATTGCTTTTGTAAAAACCAAAATTCTTAATCTTTCACACACCGACAGGACATTCCGGATAATTTATTTCCATTGAACCTGTCAGCAAAGTCTGTAATACTGTTAAGTCTGATAAAATAAGCCTGTTGTTCTATCGTACTCATCGTAGTAGAACTCCACCAATAACCACTGGAGCCAAGCTCAGAAAACTGACCATCGAGGATACTACGCAAACCACCAGGGAACCCAGAAAAGCCACTGCTGTTGGTAGCGTTGAAGTTTGGCGGGTTCCATCCGGTTGTGCTCTTCATTTTACCCCCTGCGTCAACTCTGCCACCCAGAAAACTGATCAATTCGCCCCATTCTTCATCCGTCGGGATATGCCAGCCGGCTGGGCAAAGCTGGCCTGTGTTCGCGGCATGCCAGTTATACAGCTTGCCATAAACCGCATCATTGGCAGGGTCGTTGTTGTAATGGCTCCAGGCAGGTTGCTCAATCGGATTGCCATCATTCCACAAGGCGACCCATGAGTCTTCATCAATGATCTGCGTTATGTTGCCGCTGTAGCGCAGATTCTCTGCCATCCAGACCTGATCTCCTATACAGACTACCTGATATTTTTGACCATCACGTACATCAAAAATTTCCTCCTGACAGTTGTCGTAACTGTAGTTTTCTGCGCCGAAGAGTTTGAAAGGCATATCCGGACTGACCGGATCATTTACCTGTTGACCAGTGAACTCTTCAACCTCCGAATTTCTGTATGCCCTGCCGGTACTGTCCAGATCTCTTATCAGGGAACGGGTTAATGAGTCTTCCATCGCCTTGGCAAACTTATTCCCGACTTTGGCAGATTTCCCGTCAGGATAAGCATAAGCATAATAGGCAATGGGATTGTGCGAGAGAAACGCTTCACGGATTGGTTCGTATTCAATTTTATAGGATCCACCACCTGGCTTTGGTTTTTCAACCTGCTCAAGGTTCCATCCCGAATAACACATATTTCCAAAAATGATGGTATTCTCCAATGATGGGATTGACTTAATAAACTTGGATGTTACAACCAGATATAAAACAGGAGGATCCATAAACCGTTCATCGAGAAATTCCTGCCAGTTCTGAACATTGGCAAGGTTCGTATAGTAAGCAAATTTAAAATAGCCTTCCAGAATCTGGTCGTAGGTGCCGGGTCTTAAGTAGTCAATTCCTTCTCTTATAGCAGCTTCTGTAGTATCAAACTGTGATGACAATCCATAAACCCAACTCGATGTATAAAAGCCGTCAGGCAATCCATGGGTATTGAGGATTACAAGTCCATATTCCCCCATTGATTCAAGTTCCTTTATTTGCCTTGCAAGTTTCCCATCGCTAGTATCCGCTTTATATAAGTTGGTGACTTCAAATTCATTGTCATAACTTTTAATTTTATTTTCGATGATTTCAGCCTCAGCTTCCTTGTATAAACTTGCATACCAGGTATCACTGACAAATGGAGAAAAAATCAGGACTTTTTTATTGGTAAGAACGTTTTCAGATCTGACTTTCAGCGTCAAAGGATTGTCCAATGCTACTTCTGAACCTCCTCTTGTCAGGCTTAATCCGTTCTCATCCGTCAGATTGATGGTAAAGTATCCTTCCAACCCTGATTGAAGCGTAAATCTGATAAATGCATCATCCATCACAAACGACTGTTTGACCTCTGGTTGCTGACTCAGCCATTCTTCTGTCTTCGCCAGCGCTTCCCCTGGCGAAAGTGACAAATCAGCCCTGGCTATCTCAATAAACTTTTTGCGCACGGTGTCTATAGTCTGAACAACCTTACTGAGACTCTTTCCTGAAGAAACTACAGTCTTCTCCGCTGTTTCGCAACTGTTGAGCAGAATAAATATTACAAATACTCCTAAAGAAACCAGTATTGATTTCATTCAAACCTCCTGTTTAAAATAAGATAAAGACCATGAGAAAATCAAAAATTTGTAACTGCCGGACCCGAACGGGAAAAGTCTGCAGGAAGTGGCATTATAGTTCAATGAAGTAATGGATGGGTCAGCCTGATTTTTTCTATGAAAATCCGTTTGCTTTCCCGGATTGTGATTTATTGCCTGCAACATTTTAACCAGCAACCCGGAAAAGTTGTTTATGTCAGAATGTTAAAGTTTTGTTAATAATATGTGCACTGCGGCTCACCTGTGGTTGAAGGAACCTGGGTTGTTTTCCTTTGATTGCAAAGGAATTCCAACCATAAGAAAATGGTTTCTCAGTGCGATGCAGATCCGATGAATCAGGGTGAATTCCGCTTATGCATTCAGAACCTCACATTGGCTGAATTATCCTGACTTTGTTTCATTCATTGGGCGCCCTGATTAAACAACAATCAGGCAAGCATCCACATTGACAATCAGGTTTCAGAGGCAGCACTACCACAAATGGCTGAATCTTACAGAAGTAATACAGCCCTCAAACAATTAAAGATATGTTCTCATAGTGAATTATTTACCTGCGGTTTTTATTTCCTTAGTGGATCGGCTAGCCGGCCAAAGGATACTCGGAAGTGAACCTCCGGAGAGGTTTACACCCGACCATCCATGAACAATGTTTCAGATTCGGCGTTTAACACTGAAACTTAAACAGTAAACAATGAAACAGAGATACCCCGGCACCCTGAGATATGTAAAATCCATTGCCATTGCGTTGCTCTTTGCAACTGCGCAGGCTAACAATTTATACGCGCAGAGTATAACCTTACTCAGTCCGAATGGCGGAGAAATCTGGAACGGAGGAACTTATGAAGAAGTCAGCTGGACAGGACAAGCCCTTGGCAGTATCCTTAGGCTTGAAATATCAAATGACGGAGGAAATCAATGGTTTTACTTTGGTGAACTTTCTTCTGCACCGAACGGAGGCATAGCCCCGGTCTTTGTACCCAATACCATTACTACAAACGCCCTGTTGAGAATTACCGACTTCTTCAATCCTGCGGTAAGCGACATCAGTGATGCGCCTTTTTCCATTACCTTTTCACCAATCAACATATATCAGCCGGCTACCGGATCTTTTGTTTTCGCCGATGTACCCACCTATGTAAACTGGCTCGTCAATGACCCGGACATCACCCTGATCAATGCGGAAATATCGACCGACGGCGGACTTACCTACTTGCCTGTAGCCCAGAACATCAACGCTCTCACCGGGTTCACTTACCTTACCCTTTCCGACACAGCAACCGAAACCTGTATTCTCAGGCTTTCCAATGCTGCGGATCCGTCCGAGAATTGCATCAGCACGCCTTTTGCCATCAGCACGGTGCCGGTTTACACCCTGACCTCCCCTGCCGGCGGAGAAATTGTGAATGTTTACAGCCCGCTGACAATCAGTTGGACAATTGAAAACCCCTATGCTGATATTTGTGATCTCGAGTATTCAACCGACAATGGAGAAACATGGGTGTATATTAACAATGCAATGAGCACGGGAACCTACGGAAGCTACGTCTGGAATACCCCCAACATCAATTCGGAAGAATGCCTGATACGCATCAGGGATTTATATTCCCTGACATCTGTGGATACCTCCGAAGCTTTTACCATCATGCCTTTTCCTGAGATCTCACTTTGTATGGTTACGGTTGACAGCCTCACCAACCACAACATCATCATGTGGGAAATGCCTTCACCAGAGCTTATTTCTGATTTTCTGGTATACCGGGAAACCAGCCAGGCGAACGTTTATGAGGTTATCGACACCGTGGCGTACAGTGAATTCCCCATGGTTACAGATGTTCAGTCGAATCCTTCCATAAGGCCTTACCGCTATAAAGTTGGGTTCCTCGACAATGAGAACCGGGTTTTCCCCGCCGGTGATTTTCATCAGACCATTCACCTGACCATCAACCAGGGTGTGGGTGGCAACTGGAACCTGATCTGGACACCCTATGCCGGATTTGACTATTCTTCGTACAACATTCTGCGCAGATCAGGCAATGGAGAATTCGAACAAATTGCCACCATTTCCTCCAGTTTCTACTCCTACACCGATTTTGATGCTCCGGCCGGCGATGTAGCTTACGTTGTGGCCATTGACAGGCCCGGAAACTGCAATACCGGCTCCCGTGACAATGAAAATCTTCAGGTCCGTTCCAATGAAGCTTCATTGAATGCCGTTTCTGTGGCACAGATGCCGGATAATTCCTTCAGCATCTATCCGGTTCCGGCCAACGACCGGATCAACATTCAATTCGGAGACAATGTCAAAGGACCGATCAAACTGACCATTTCCGATGTTACCGGCCGGATCATTCATTCAGATGAATACAGCGGTATGCGCGGTGGAAATTTGATAACAGTAAATAGTTCAGGCTTTAATGAAGGCATGTATCTGTTGAATGTTATTTCATCCGACAACAGGATTACAAAAAAAATTGTGGTACGGCATTAAATTCTGAACGATATCCGATCTGAAAATACAGGATGGAGGTAGAAGAATACAAACGGGAAAAAGCCCAGACGCCGTATTATTTGAACAAATGATGCAGGAAATAAATATTTCCACAATTCTCAATATAGCAAATGCGCTTTGAATTTTTTGCCGATTTATTTCGTTTAATGTTTAAACAAAAAAATAAAACAATGATGCCAAATTACGCCCGCCTTCCAAAATACCTGAAACCTATTGTTTTCAGCATGTTCATTTTTTCAACTTTTATCAACATACCGGTCTTTGCGCAGACGCTAACCATACAAACTCCCAATGGCGGAGAGACATGGACCTATGGAACGTCTGAAACAACCACCTGGACAGGACAAAACCTGAGCAGTGTGGTAAACATCGAATTTTCCTATGATGGCGGAATCAACTGGTGGTATATGGGACAGGTTCCTTCCGGGCCAACCGGAGGCATTGCTTCGGTGGGCCCACCAAATATTTCAACTTCCAACGCGATACTGAGAATTACTGATTTTATAAACCCTGAAGCCAGCGATGTCAGTGATGCACCTTTTACCGTTTACGTTCCACCCATCAGCATCTGGGAGCCATCCGGCACTTCGGCCGTTTTTGCCAACAGCCCTGCCCAGGTTTACTGGTTTACCAACGTGCCCGGTATTGCCCTGCTGAACGCTGAAATCTCGGTCGATAACGGACTCACCTTTACACCCGTAGCCCAGAATCTGAACGCATTGATGAGCTATACCTACATTGAATTATCTGAAATCCCTGCTGATTCGTGTATCCTGAAACTCTACAATACTGAGAATCCATCACAATTCGGCCTGAGCCAGGTGTTCAGGATCAGTCCTTTACCCGTGTACACCTTCACCTCGCCTTTAGGGGGAGAAATCGTAAAGAGCAATAGCCTTTTCACCCTTAGCTGGACAGTCGAAAACCCTTTTTCGTCTGCCAATTACCTCGAATTCTCCGATGACAACGGTGCAACCTGGGAAGTCATCGCCAATGGAAGCAGCCAGGGGAATTCAGGAAGTGTTGAATGGTTCACCCCCTATGTGAATTCAGATGAATGCCGCATCCGGATTACAGATTCCTACGCACTTTCATCCAATACAGTGAGCGAAGCCTTTACAATTATGCCATTCCCTGAAACTCCGGTATGCATGGTTACAGTAGACAGCCTGACAAATCAAAATGTAATCGTCTGGGAAAAGCCCGTCTCGGATCTGATCGCCGATTTCCTGATCTATAAGGAAACCGATGAAGCAAATATTTATGACGTCATTGATACAGTGAGTTATCAGGATATACCCATGGTTACCGATCCTGAATCCAACCCTTCCATGAGACCTTACCGTTACAAAATTGGTTTCAGGGATGGCGAAAACAGGGTATTCCCGGCAGGAGATTTCCACCAGACCATTCACCTGACCATCAACCAGGGCGTGGGAGGCAACTGGAACCTGATCTGGACACCTTACCTGGGCTTTGACTACAATTCATACAAAATCATGCGCAGATCAGGCAATGGCCCCTTTGAGCAGATTGCCACCGTTTCGGCGAGTTTCGGTTCTTTCACCGATTTCAATGCCCCTGGAGGTGACATCGCCTATATGGTTAAAATCGTGAACCCGGACGGTTGTAATACAGGCCTGCGCAATGCTGTTTATACCGATGTTTACTCAAATCAGGCCTCGGCAAGCCTGGTTTCGGCAGGCGACCTCAGCCTCAGCAGCTTCAGTGTGTTTCCTGTTCCTGCCAGCGATAAGATCAACATTCGGTTTGGCGACAATGTGAAAGGAACCATCAAACTGACCATCACCGATGTTACCGGCAGGATTATTTATTCAGCGGAATACAGTGAAATCCGTGAGGGCCAACTAAAAACAGTCAACAGTTCGGACTTCAGAGAAGGATTGTATCTGTTGAATATTATATCAGCTGACAACAGGATTACAAAGAAAATCCCGGTACGGCATTAAACAGAGTGGAATTCCGGTCCTTCTTTTCAAGGCGGGATCAATGAAATTGAAAGAGGCTGTCTCATAAAGTAAAACAGGCTTCGTTCCGATGAGCCATCGGATTTGCATAGCCTGACTTTTGAAACAGCCTCTTCTGTTATTTTCAGCCTTTAACCAATGACTGTAGATATTTTATCATTGTTAAACGGTTAAAGCAAAAGAAACCTTGACACCGAGGATGTCTCAAAAGTCAGTAATTGTCTATATTTCGACTACCCCGCCAAAATGGGCGGGGCAAGCTGCTCAATATGACAACCGATTGATTATCAAATGTCAGGCTGAGCCTGTCTGCCTGTGCAATCAGGCAGGCGGAGTCGAAGCCTGACACTAACCTATGAGACAGCTTCTGTGTCTCCGTGTCTTTGTGGCAGTTTCTTTTCATATTATAACCAGTCAATCGTGAATTCTTCTCAGTTTTTTTCGATTCTAAGCAATTTGCCGCCGGGATTCAATCAACAATCTCAGTTTAAACCGGCTCCACCCGATGCCACTTACAGATACCAGACTTCAATTGGCCGGATAATCAGTGTATTTCATCGATTTAACGGCACTTTGAAGAATCGGAATGCTGTATTATCCTTAACTTTGAGTAACAATTACGAATTGGTTGAGAGAAATGAAGATGCATCGGAACAACATCGTGTTCATTCACTTGCTCTTCTGGTTCTATATCATAAACCAGGGGCTGTTCCCACTTTACACCGGGCAACTTGAAGAGGTCTACCTGGCCGGCAATAAGTTCCTGATAGATGTTTGTCTGAAGACAATCCTGAACATGATTTCTTTTTATCTGATCTATTTTTCATTTCCTTATTTCTTGAAATTCAAAAACTTAGCCTTGACTCTTTCAGTAGCTATACCCATTGTTGCAATGGTTACGGTATTCCGGACATTCATTGAATTTCTATTCTGGAAACAGCTTACTGATTTACCTTCGGAAGAATTGATGTTTAAATGGGGTTACACCTGGAACAATCTCCGGTTGGTAATCATCACCGGTATTTATGCCATACTGATCCGGTTTACGATAAACTGGTTCGAGTCGCAGAAACTTAAGAACGAACTCATCAACCGTCAGCAAGCCAGCGAACTTGCTTTGTTAAGGTCGCGGATAAATCCGCATTTTCTTTTCAATACGCTGAACAATATATATTCCCTTGTCTACAGAAAATCTGATGAAGCCCCGGCTGCCGTCATGAAACTTTCTTCCATCATGAGGTATATGCTTTCTGATGCTTCCACCAAAAAGGTACTGCTTGAGGAGGAGGTTGAACACCTCCATAGTTTTATTGAACTTCAGAAACTTCGCATTAAAGACCCCTATTTCGTTTTATTTGAAATTGACGGAGAAACAGAACGACATTCTATCGAGCCAATGTTACTGATTCCCTTTGTCGAAAATGCTTTCAGATATGGCAGCAGAAAACACAGTCCGGGAATTGTTATACGTTTGTCAGTAACAAGAAAAACAATACGGTTTGAAGTGTTGAATTATTTAAAGAAAACTTCGGCCACGCAGGATGAAGATGGAAGCAGATCAGACCTTGTCAACATCAGGAGAAGACTTGATTTGATTTATCCGGGAAAACATTCGCTTTTAATAGCCAGAGATTCAGAAACCTACAGAATTATTCTTGAAATAAACAACTGACATGAAAATAAACTGTATTGCCATCGACGATGAACCACTGGCCCTTGATATCATCAGGGATTATTGTACAAAGGTTCCGTTTATAAACCTGCTGCGTACATTTGACAATGCCATCGATACACTGGAATATCTTCAGAACAACAGTGTGGATCTTATTCTGCTTGATATTCAGATGGAAGAACTTACAGGCATACAATTGCTCAACGCCCTGAAGATAAAGCCCTTTGTGATTCTTACAACTGCATACGACTCCTATGCCCTACAGGGCTTTGAACTGGATGTGGTTGATTACATGCTGAAGCCCATTTCGTTCGAACGGTTCATTAAAGGCCTCAATAAAGTATCCGACAGAATGCATGCTCTGGCATCTGCCGGGCAGGAACAGCCGGTTGTATTGAATTTGCCACAAACAGAAGGGAAAGACTATTTCTTTGTAAAAACTGAAACCCGGATGGAGAAAGTTGCCATGAATGAGGTGTTGTATGTTGAGGGCATGGGTGATTACTGGAAAATCGTAACCAAAAACCGCCGGATAATGACATTGATGAATGCACAGGGAATCGAGGATGTACTAGAGGAACCGCGATTTTGCAGGGTTCATAAGTCATGGTTTGTTGCCATCGATAAAATAGAATTCATAGAGCGTAGGCACATTAAAATAGCTGACCAGTATATTCCCATCAGCGACACCTATCAGAAGACCTTTTTTGAACTTATCGAAAGGAAACAATAAGTGGCTGTATTTTAACATCTTATTACAAAAAACGAGACAGGCAGCATATTTCTCTGAGGAACCTGCACAAAAAATGCTGATGATAAAATTCAGATCTCATGAAAGGGCAGCTTCCCTGAAAATGAAAATTGACTCAAAGTACCACTCTTTCTAGCAAAGCAGGTTTTACTGCAGGTTGTTCTTGAAATACCCCCTTAAATTTCGTATTTTTGAATGCAATACTGAAAAGCCTTTGAACATGTCAGTCAGGCAGAAACTGTGTCATTTCAGATTGCAATTGCTATCATGTAAGGCAATGCTCACGCATTGCTTAATTAAAAGGTCACTGTTTACTGGAATTTTTCTCCTGGTATGTTTGCATTCCCCTGCACAGCAATATTTTTTTTCGGGATACTCCATTGAAGACGGACTCTCACAGAGTGTTGTCAATTGCATATTTCAGGATTCAAGAGGATACTTATGGGTTGGCACCCAAAACGGGCTGAACAAATTCAACGGATACAATTTTGAGGTTTTTAACTATAAACCGGGCGATACAACTTCGATCCCCAATAACTGGATTTACAGCATCGCGGAGGATAAGGAGGCGAACCTGTGGATAGGGACTAAGGGTGGCCTGATCAGGTATGACAGAAAAGAAAATCAATTTAAAAGGGTGGTTTATAGTACGCCCTATGGGACTAAGATTGCCGACTGCGTTTATGATGTGAAATATACCGCCGGTGGTAAAATTCTCATCAATACACCGCCGGTTCTTACTGTCTGCAATCCTAAAACCGGTTCATTCGTTCATTTTATCAGCCCATTGTCTTTCGACGGAAGTGTAAAAGACCATAGAATACCGGTACTGGAAGACAGTCAGGGCTACGTGTGGATCGCTTCAACAAGAGGCCTTGCCAGATTCTCTCCCGGCACCGGAACTTTCAGGGTTTTCAATCATATTGCTTCTGATCCTTCAAGCTTGTCTGACAATAATGTAACTTCCTTATACGAGGATCAGCAGGGTGATCTCTGGATCGGGACATCGGGCGGATTGAATCTGTTGAAAACCGGCAGTAACAGCTTCATTCATTACTTCAGTTCACAGAGTAATGTTGCACTAAGCAATAATTTCATCAGGTCCATTGTTGGAGATAATTCAGGAAACCTTTGGATTGCAACGGAAGGAGGAGGCCTGAACCGGGTTTACCGGAACAAGAACAACAGCCTGGTATCGGAGAGGTTCACCGCCGAAAAAAGCGGGCTTAATCACAATATCAATCTTTCGCTGACAATCGACAATACGGGCAACCTTTGGGTAGGCACGCTCTCGGGGCTTAATAAAACCGATCTGAAAAGACAGAATTTTAATCTCTACCGGAATTGGGATTCACCCTATTCTGTTGATCTGGCTGGTAATGTGATAGCTTCCGTATACAAGGATCGGAACGATGTTCTCTGGATCGGAAACTGGGGGCAGGGACTCAATCTGTACGACCGGAAAACAGGCAGCGTTGAACACTATTCTTCATTTTTGTCAGGTCAGCATTACATTCCCAACGACTTTGTCCATTGCATTTTTAAAGATGCGCAGCAGAATATATGGCTGGGAACCCGCGATGGCCTTCTGATTTACGACAGGGGGAAGCAACGTTTTCTCAGCCCCGGTAAACTTCTCAGTTATGCCTGGATGCCCGGATTCAGTGGATTGAGAATCAACCTGATGATGCAGGACCGGCAAGGGTCCTATTGGATTGCTACCAACGATGGATTATATAAGGTTGGCAGAGACAATCCCCAACCTGAGCATTATTATGCAGGAGCAGAGGCTGACCACAATATCAGTTCTAATCTGGTTTATGCTTTACTCGAAGACAAGCGAGGAAATATCTGGATTGGAACCATCGATGGTCTGGATGTTATTGATCCTAGAAACAAGGCGCTGATTCATTTCAGAAAAGATGAGAACAAAGGTGGAACCCTTTCAGATAATTTTATCACTGCTTTGTGTGAAGACCAGCAGGGTGACATCTGGATAGGAACCAACACCTATCTGAACCGTTTTTCATTGAAAGATAGCGTATTCAGCAGTTATTCAAAGGACGGCGGCTTTCCCAGCAATTTAGTTTACAGTATTCTGAAGGATAAAAATAATTGCCTTTGGGTTGCCACTGGAAATGGTTTGTGCCGTTTTGATGCAGGCGGTAAAAAGTTTCGCTGTTATTCGGTGGAAGATGGTTTACAAAGTCCTGAATTTAACCTCGGCGCTGCCTGCATCAGTGAAGAAGGGGAGCTGTTTTTCGGAGGGATGAACGGTTTGAATTCTTTTTTTCCTGATTCTCTTAAAGACAATCCTCATATACCAGTGATTGCAATTAATTCTGCCTATCTCATTGCCAAAGGCACGAGGAAATATATAAACCTTGAGAAGAGCGGACAAATAGATCTCGCTTACAATGAGAACTCATTAACCATTGAATTTGCGGCCCTGGAGTTTACCAACCCTTCCAAAAATGCCTATGCCTATATGCTCGAAGGTATCGACGACAACTGGATAGACATCGGCCGACGTAATTTTGTCGCTTTTACCAGGCTTTCACCGGGAGAATACACCTTCAGGGTAAAAGGATGCAACAACGACGGGGTTTGGAACGAAACCGGGGTTCATCTATCGATCCTGGTCCATCCACCCTGGTGGAGGAGCACCCTGGCATACCTGACCTATTTTCTGCTTATCGTATTCCTTGTAGTATTGTATATCAATATGCGGGAACGGAATCATATCAGGGAACGAAAGATTCTGGAGGAAAAAGTAAGGTTGAGGACCCAGCTGATCGAAAAGCAGAAAACTGAAATACTGAATAAGAATGATGAATTGAATGAATTGAATGCAGCAAAGGATAAATTTTTCTCCATCATTGCCCACGATCTCCGCAATCCATTCAACACCATTATCGGATTGACCGATATTCTATTGATAACCTTAAACAATATTGATCCGCTCAAGCTCCAAAAAAACCTTGAAAGTATAAAAACATCCTCACAGCAAGCCTATGAATTACTCGAAAACCTTTTGTTGTGGGCACGTTCACAAACCGGCATTATAATGTTCAGGCCAGAGCCAGTCGATCTTAAAGTCTTGATTGAAGAAAGCATCGGACTCGTTGCAGTTCAGGCATCACGGAAGAATATTCAGATTTTTACCGATTATAGCCCTTGCAGGCAGATTAACGGGGATGTAAACATGATCAAAACAATATTCCGGAATCTACTCACCAATGCATTGAAGTTTACCCGCAGAAATGGTGAGATCTATGTCAGCGTTTCAGAAAGCGATGATTTCTGCATATTAAGCGTAAAGGACAGCGGTATTGGCATTTCAGCAGAGAAAGTTGGGAAGCTTTTTAATATTGATGCATCTAATAAGACGAAAGGAACCGAACAGGAACCCGGCACTGGGTTGGGATTGATTCTTTGCAGGGAATTGATCGAAAAACACGGAGGCCGCATTGAGGTCAGCAGCGAACCGGGGAAAGGCAGCGAATTCAGGGTTCTGATTCCTGTTGACGGAATCAAATTTAGTTAACCCTGAACAACCGGGAATAAGACCTGATTCCACCGGGGAAGAAAGATTCATTTCCATAGGAAAACTTTGATTCCGGGAACCAGAACCAGGGTAATCCATTGCTATTTCCGACAAGCTTATTTCATTGAATTGAATTTCCAGGTTTGCCCGATCGGTGAACCGGCTGTTTTATGCTGTAAAAACCCACCCGTAAACGGTCAATGACTTACAGATTGCTTTACATAAGTAGTCGAATACATTTGATTGTACTACAGCTTGTTAAGTAATTTTATTCCATCAATTACTAACCTTAAACAGGAGGAAATTATCATGAAAAGACTTATTGCTGTATTGCTGCTGTTATTTTTTGCGAACACGCTGGTAACAGCTGCCGGAATCCCCAATTACGTTACAACGGGAGGAAAAACATACTTCTGTGAAAAGATGAATAAGGGGTTGTTCAATGTAAAAATCACTTTAGACGATGGAACCATACTCAAGGTGCCGTTTGGAAAAGTGGATTCCTATTGTTGCAAAGGACGTTTGTTTGAAAGGCTCCCCCTAAAATGTGCGGGTGCTCCTGAAGACTGCACTGCCCTGATGGAATACATCACTTCCCGCAATGGGTTGAGGCTATACAAATACTGCGAATTTGGCGAATGCGGGAATCTGTGTGACAATACCTATAAGAAAGCGCATGAACAGCAAGCATTTTTTGTATTTCAGGATGGGAAGTTCTACCTGCTGGTTGATCAGAAAAATGCCCCAACAGTGCTTCCTTTCTTTGGGATTGAAGTGCTCTGAATGAAACAATGCACTGAGTTCCCGCTTGAATGACGCGTATGGCAAAGTGTTTAACAATCTAAAACAAGTGTTATGAAAACGCCACTGATAACATTCATGCTGTTGATATTTTCAACAGTTGCAATGGCTGAATCAACAGGGGATAACTTTGTTGTTGCAGATGGAATAACTTACTTATGCCGCCACATGCGGATCGGGCTTTTCAGGACATGGATCTATACCCCTGAAGGTAGTGTAGTAAAGGTTTCCAATGGAAAGGTAGTAGCATACCGGTTGAACGGCCATCAGTATGAACTGCAGCCACTGATTGATCGTTCGGGTGATACCATTGACTATGCCTTTATGGAGTTTATCGCGATGAGAAACGGCAACCGCTTATACAGGTACTGCAGCAACTGCAGCAAATATGATCCCTTAAACGGCGAAATCGCCCCGATCAACAGGGTTTACCGGTATTATGAATTTGAAAATGGCCTCCTTAAACTTCTGACCAGAGAAAATGTAAATGAATACATTCTGACCAGTTTCAATGTAAGAGTCATTAGTGAAAACAACAGGAAATCATGAGTACGATACTATCCTGTTTCCCGGTTCAGGAGGCTGCAACAAATGTGCAGCCTCTTTCTTTTTTTTTACGTCTTTGAAGTAGTTCCGGATAGAAGCTCAGATTTTGAAAAAATACGTTTCCTGAATATCAATAGTCCGCTGATGCTAAGAATCACGCCTGTCTGCCTGTGCAGTCAGGCAGGCAAAGACCCCGAATTCTCGCGACAGGCGCAAAGATCCAATCCTGACAGTTATCGTGATGATTATCATTATTTTTAGCAGATTTGCATTGTTATTCAATACCTTTCAGATCATCTGAATAAAGAACATCAACGGAATAATGGAATAGAATTAGTCAGGTAAAAGGCATCCCAGGTAACTCTTTCAGCAGCAATACCCACTGATGCCGGTTTTTAAATCAGCCGGGGTTTTTAACCAATCTGAATATTTCATTCCATGAAGGCTCTTTCCCACTCATAAGAATAGAGACCCGGAAAATTTTTGCAGCCAGCTTACGAAGCAGATAAAAGGTCAGCATCAACAGGACAAAAGAACCGGCCGGCTGCCGGTGTATAAGTCCAGACATCGGGTGCGTTGATCAGAAATTCAAAAATATAAAACTCTGCGTTACATTTTTGTTGCTCACATGAAAGTTATGGCAGGCATTCATCCGGGTTTTTGAGAATTTCCAGCGGAACTACTGAACGACATCCTGATATAATTAATCTCAGATTATCTGCACTTTACGATTTTTTTCATGATCACAGCGTTGGAATCAGTGATGCGACAGAGATACACCCCGGCGGGCAGGTGGCTGATATCGTAAGCTGTTTGATCCTGCCCCTGTTTGATATGCGACACCATTTCTGTCGCCCTGCCGGCCAGGTCGAACAACTCAATGGTGAAGGAATCATCAAATGACGGCGGGGAATAAATCATAAATTTTCCTGAAGTTGGATTCGGGAAAATTTCAAAGCCTGTCACTTCCTTCATTTCCTCCGCCCCAAGATACCCGACAGGGCTGAAATCAACGGTCACCAGCCCCGTAGAATCGGAACCGTCGCGGATGTCGTACTGCATGATCTCTGCTGCATCCGTATGGTCCCATACGTTATACTTTGCATATAGTACCGGATTTCCGGTACTCTGGCAATCTATATACAGGTCGAAATTTCCGTTTCCGGTGATAATATTGTTCCCCGCGCCGTTAAAATTGCCTCCGCCAAGGTCAATATCAGGCCTGATGACATGAATACCCGAACCTTCGTTATCTTTCACCACATTGCTATGGACAGGGCCGCGCAAACCATACATGATCATGCCATCGCCATGGCAGTTCGTAATCGAATTGTGATGCACATCCTCCGCCCCGCTGGAAAGAAATCCAATATATGCACCTGAAATCTCATTGCCTGAAAAGTCTTCTGTTCCCGCTTTGCTGTAGTATCCGATCTGGCCGCCATAGATAATATTCCCGGTAACATAGCCCCACCCTGCCTTTGTATAAATTCCGCAAACAGCTTCATCCGGGTCTGTGGCGGGTTGAAAGGCCTCTTCTGTTTGAATGTTATTATCAATGACGTGAAATGGCCCGCCCGATTTTGAATATATTCCATAAACCATTCCTGAACAGGTAATTGTATTATTACGAATGGTGACAGATGTGGGCCGGGCAATGATTGCTGCCTTAACATCTTCATCCTGAAAAAGGGGTGAGTCTTCATTACAGGTGATGGTATTGAATTCAATAAATTGATCCTCAATACCATAGGGATTACTTCCGCTTTTATCAATTATACCTCCGTTGTATATACGATTATTGCTGATGGTTGTCTTGCATACTCCCGAGGCATCAATAATCCCATATTGGATATCATTGTTATCCAGAAGATAGGTATACCCAGCACCAGAATAAATTAAAATAGTTCCACAGGTATTATTTCGGATGTTGTTGTTTGCCACACCACTACCCTGAGCGAATTGAATGCCACCTTCTCCGAGATCATTGTTTTCAATCATGAATCCATAGATAGGACCCGGCGTGGAGTCATTCACAGGGGTTCCTGCCGAATGGTTGATTTCTATCAGATCAGCCTGGCAGTTTCTGATGATATTCTGTTGATCAAACGGCCCTTCCGAAGGCCCCCGGGCAAAGTGATACTCCAGAAAAGCCATACCATCGAGTTTACATGAAAGGTTTCCCTGATCCCAATCAACTATCACCCCATGAATGATGGTGTTTGCCATTCCTTCACCGGTCAGTGCAATGCCCGGTTTGAGATAAAGTGCATTTTGGTATGCCTGCCAGGTTGAATCCGGATAATAGTTGCCTTCCCTGATCATTATCGTTGTACCTGATGTAGAATTGGCGACACCTTCTTTGATGGTGTTGAACGGATGTTCCGGGGTGCCATTCTCGATGCCGGTGTTGTTGGAGGCATCGACGTAGATTACCTGCTGGCCCGGGGCTAAGCGTGCATGGCACAAGACCAAGAGCAGCAGTGAGATGTGAAGCGTAAGGTATGAGCCAGTCTTCCGGCTACTTGTTTTCATAGTTTTTTATTTTTCACCACAATAGGCACAGTAGAGCACATAGAAATCACAATAGAATTCTATCCCTCCCGTGGCGGGACAAGTTGTGTTTAATTTTCATAACTTAACAATTTTCTTCACAATCGTTTGATTATCAAGAGATATCCGGATGATATAGATGCCGGCCGGCAGGTGACTGATATCCACTTCCTGGTTTCCGGTTCCTGGTTCCTGGGACCGCATTTCGACGATTTTTCCATAAACATCAACCATCTCTATTCTTTCTAACTCAACATTACGCTTTGAACTTTGAACTTTGAATTGTCTGTAGGTTGGGTTCGGCCAAACCTCTACCACCTCCCTCTCCTTGTCCACTCGCCATCCGGTTTCCTCTATCCCGATCAACGTCCCGTATTTCAAAAGTATCTTCTCTCCCCCGTATATGTATCCATTGGTTGGAGAGGTGAAACGAACGCCGTTGAGGAATCCGTTGGTCAGGGTATGCTCCAGCCTGATCCAATCCGAGCCACCGTTGTTGGTGTAAAATATCTGTGCCAGCGCACCCACAGCCCACCCATTGTACTCATCATTGAAAAAGACTCCGGTCAGCGGGGCTTCAGGGACAGTGTTCACCGAGGTAGTGTACCAGTCAATCCCTGTATCAGTTTTCAGAAACCGGTCACCGACACACCAACCGAGGGAATCATTGTAGAAATAAAGCCATCCCTTGCCCGCATAAGGGTAACTTGCCTCCACATGCCAGGTTTCATCCATGTAATAGATGATCATCTGATAATCAAGTATGGCATAACCACGTTCCACGGAAGGGAAATCGATGCAATACACGTTGCCGGCCAGCCCCAGATCAAATGGGAACACACCTTCCGGGGTGATTTGGGCCATTGTCCCGTTTTTACCACCGGCATATCCGTTTTGAGCCGGACGCGGCGGAAATCCAAGATCGTACAGATAAGCACCCAGGTGCCCGTGGTAATTCCATGTATTACATCCGTCCTCTGTCTTGAAAATCATACCATTGGTGGCGCCAAGATAACCGGTATTTTCATCCACCATGTAAATATCCGCCGCAGCCAGGGGAGCATCATGCTCAGTCCACGTCGCACCACCATCCGTGGTTTCCAACACTGCGGAAGGCTCTCCGTCGAAAGGATGGTTGGTACATATCCAGCCATGGTTGTCGTCAATAAATGACAACCCGCTGATATTGGCAATGATCGTATCTGCTCCGTTGTTAATGATAACCGTGTCGTTGATAAAGTCAGGCAGGTTGGCGGTGATGCTGGTCCAGCTATTTTGCTGACCGTTGGTTGGATGCATGATGTAGAAAGCTAGAAAAATCATGAGCAGAAACTTCTTCATAGGTTGCTTTTTACGTTCAACAATCGCTTTTTAGCAGACAATTACATAAAAAGAGACAGCATGCTCCTGCCGTGGACAGACACTTCTAATCTTTCACACAACGCACCGAGAAACCATGCTCTCTGATGCTCATACCTGTGTACATTCCTGTACCATTATGCGTCATAAGTATGTAGGAAGCCTGGGCAGTATCAATTCCGGTAACTGTCCACCAGGCTGCATAACTTTCCAGTCCATCAAAAAGCCCGTTTGCGAGGCAACACCCACCAGGAAGGGCGGTAAAACCGAATTCATCCGTAATTTCGTCATTTATAAGGCCCCAATGCGCTGTGCCGCTCTCTTTCAGCTTATCGCCGGCTGTGCCTGCCCCGCCGACAAAATCGGCCAGCTGCATCCACTCGGCTTCCGTGGGCAGGTGCCAACCCGAAGGGCAGGCAATTTTTGCAGCCTCCCAATTGTACAGGGCACCGTAAGTATCGAAATAGTCAGAAGCCCTGGCTTCTGCCAGATCGTTTCCTTCGTAAGCCAGCACATAATACAGCGGAATCGTCGGCGAACCTGAGTCGGGCTCAGTCACGAAGGGCAGGTACCGCAGGTTTTCGGCCATCCAGACCTGATCACCAATTTTTATGGTCTTATACATTTCACCATCCCGCTGATCGGTAAAATAATCGTAGTCCTTGTTTTTAACTTCATCACCATCTTTTCCGCAGGCAGTGACAAGAACTATAAAAATACCCAAAATCAAAGCGAAAAGCAACAAATTGTTTTTTTTCATTTTCTGAAAGTTATTGGTTTGCAATTGGTTTGATTAACTGTTATTTAATTCTTAACAATTTTTTGTATTGAAACATTTGCCCCGCTGCTGATCTTCAGCAAATACATACCGACTGGCAAAGTACTGACATCCAATGCAATATCACCGGATGATAACGATGGATAATCCCTTAACACCATTCTTCTGCCTTGCATATCACAGAGTTCAAACGCGCAAGGCTTTCCTGCCATTTCCTGAGATGAAAACCAGCACATATTGTTTGCCGGGTTGGGAAATACCTTAAAATCAGGCAACACTGGGGATGTAACTGCAGTGATGACCCCGGGATCGGCATACCAAAGGCCATCAGAAATGGTTCCGAAAACGATATTTAAGCTATTGACACCCACTGTATTGGACATATAACCACCCTGCGGCATACCGGAAGTGATCATCCGGAAACTGCTGCTGTCGGCATGGCGGACATAACCACCGGCCAGTGTTGCCACATACAGATAGTCGCCCCAGGTAGTCATATCCATGATATACATCCCCGGAACCAGTCCTGAAGAGGAGGGCGTCCAGGTCAGTCCATTGTCAGTACTCGCATACATGAGGGTCAGGGAAGAGGCAAAGAGTTTATCATCCAGTTTTGCCAGCTGATTCGTTTCGTAAAGTCCCGACCCATAAGGCGACCAGGTGAGTCCGTTGTCGGTTGAACGGTAAAGGTAGTTTCCGGTGTTTGCCAGCCCTGCAAGAAGATCAGAACCATTTTTCAGGAAGCATCTGACATTCTGATCGGGAGCACCGATGCTGACTGCCGACCAGCTCTGACCGTAGTTTTCAGACCTGAATACACCATCGGCGGTGGAAGCCAGCAGGATAGTCCCATCCGAGAAAATGTCACCAACATTCAGGCTGCTGAGCCCGTTACTGACAGCCGTCCAGTTGTAGCCCAGCATGGTGGAACGGTAAACACCATTTGCAGTGGCAGCATACAGCACTATGTTGGCACCTTCAATTGAAGAGATGATCCTTCGGATGTCGGCGGTGCCGATACCGGTGGATGAAGGGTACCAGTCGGTGAAGTTTTGTGAGCGCTGGATACCGTTGTTGGAAGTGGCCACATACCAGACATTTCCATAACTGAATAGGTCGGTAATTTCATTTGTCAGCGGAAATGCCGATTGGGTCCACTGTGCCTTTACAATCCCTGATTTTAACACAAACAGGCTGATCATCAGAATTATTACTCTTGTTTTCATCGTATTCCTGCTATTAAGTTTTAAAAATACCTTTCCAATAAAACTATTTGATCAAGCCAGAATGACCGGACCATCTAATCTTTGATGCACCGCACCGAAAATCCACTGTTCTTATCCAGCCACATGCTACTGAATATCAATGCCGAATTGTATGATAGTCCTCGTGGCCAGGCATTATCCGGATTGCTTTCTGCGGTAGTCCACCAGAGTCCGGATTGCCCGATGCTGTTGTAAAGGCCATCCAGGGATCTTCCTCCCCCGGGCAGCCCTTTAAATCCAGCCTCATCGGTTGCCCCGGTGTTGGGACTATCCCAGTGTGTTGTTCCGGTTTCCTTCAATTTACCTCCGGAAACCAGTTCTCCTCCAAGAAAGGTATTCAGGATATTCCATTCTTCCATGGAAACGACATGCCATCCTTCCGGGGCGATGTTTCTGGGGTCGTTCACGGCATACCAGTTGTATAAAGCGCCATAGGTACTGCCGTTGGCTGAATTATTGTCATAGAAGCAGCATGCCCCGGTGGACAGGCCGGCCCATTGAGCGTCATCAGCAACCTGCGGTATAGGGTCGCCATTGCGGTATTTGGTAGTTATTAAATTTTCAACCATCCAGGTCTGGGTACCGATGGTAACGGCGTGGTAAACATTGCCGTCTTTATCTTTGATAGTTCCTGTATGATCGTCGGGATTATCCTCCTTTTTGCAGCCAACGGACAGTATAGCGACCAGTCCCAGATAAAAGAAAAAAACTGCATACCTGTTTATTGTTTTCATAATCAGAAGTCTTAGGTTTTTTATTTGTTTGATGGAATCAGTATTTGATGATTTTCTTACTCATGAATGATTTACCTGACGATATCCTTACATAATATATTCCCGCAGGCAGATGCTCCGTTTGGACAGACCAGGTATAAAATCCATCTGTTGATGAAAGTCCCCGGCCCTGATTGAGAACCTTTCCCAGGCCATCGAGCAGGTCAATCTTCACCGGAGTATTCTTCATTAAATTCAACTGAATCCGGGTTATATCCGAACAAGGGTTAGGTATGATTTCCACATTCATCTGTTCGGAAGGATTGTGTATCTCATCCCTTGACAAGACGCCACCCTGTCGGAATTCTGCCAGACCCTGATCGGTAGCTAACCACTTGTTGCCAGAAGCATCGATCTCAATATCCTTTACAATCTGCCCCGGCAAGCCAGAGTTGGAAGGGTTATATACAGCCCAGGATGTACCTTCAAGCAGCGCCAGCCCTGCACCGGTTGCAAACCAGCGTTTAGACCCTTCAGCCTTGGTATTAAAGACAAAGTCGGACGGGAGTCCGGAATTTGTGGTATTAAAAACGGTCCAGTTGGTTCCATCGAAGCGAACCAGTCCATGTCCGCTGGTGCCGATCCATAAAAAGGTACCATCGTAAAAAAGGGAACTACAATAATAATCGGTCAAAGGAGAATTGGAAGGATCGAAAACTGTCCAGGTAGTGCCATCGAATTTCGCAATTCCACCGCCCGCGGTGGTAATCCATTTATTTCCGGAGCCATCGATTGCTATAGCTTTAACCTCTTCTGCCGGTATCTGTGAATTCGAAGTATTCCAGGTTGTCCATGTAGTACCGTCGAAACTTGCCAGTCCGTGCATGGTAGCTACCCACTTGATTGAACCTTCAAACTGCACATCATAAACCTTATCATCGGGGATATCAGAATGGGTCTCATCCCAGAAAAACCATTGCGAATTATCGTATTCCGACATTCCGCCGCTGCGCGTGCCGATCCATTTGTTGTTTTGTACATCAGTTGAAATACAAAGGATGTAATCATCAAAAACGTAGGAATTGGCTGAGTTGAAGTGGTTCCAGGCTGCGCCATCAAACGTGAAAACGGCGTCATTCACTGTACCGATCCACTTTACACCATTGTTGTCGATGGAAAGTGACCTCACATCGTTGTCACCAAGACCGGAGTTTGTTGAATTAAATACCACCCATTCAGGGTTCTGGCACGAAATATAGCAGGGAAACAGTAACAACAATAACGGTAGACAGATTTTCATTTTCATATAGATTTGTTTTTTAAAGGTTTATCTACTGGGCATTCAGGTTTGCATTATTTAGACAATGTTTTCATCTTTTACGGATCTCCGACCGTTTGAAACCCTTCACCCTTAAATCCGCATCATCATTAGGATTGTAGTTGTTGTTGTCGTGGTAAATCACATCGCCCTGTTCATTCTCCCAGCGGTAGTTCCATTCATTGGTGCCCCGCTCGGTTTCACCGGTAAACGGGTTGATGTAGTCTTCTTGTCCTGTCAGGTTGAGGTACATGTCGTTGTTGATTTCTGAATTGGTGTGGGCGCGGTGTTCGGTGATCTCACGGTCAATGCGGGCAATATCACGCTGTGTCTGCAGGGCTATGCTGCTGTTTACCTGCTGACTGCGTATTTCACGGGCAATCCAGTCAGGATTGAGTTTAACCGATTGACCTATGGTGGCAAACACAGGGGCCAGTTCTTCAAAAAGCGGCTTTTCGGCCCGCACATACCAGGTTTCCTTGTTGCTCCATAAGCCTCCACCCGGTTGCCCCCAATCTTCGATGGCGCACACCATTTTTTCGAGGTAATGAATACCGCCTTCGGTATATTCCATGGTAACAATAGCCGCCTGGTAATCAAAATGATAGCCATTCAGCATGGTGGCCGACATTTTACTGAATCCGGCTGCAAGTTCCGGAAGAGGCTGAACCGCGGTTACATTCAGGTTCTGAGCATGGGGATGGGCAAACGGAACGGCAATCTCACGGATAAAATCAACGGGAGCCATCATGCGCATGACCATCATCCCGTTGTAGTTGCTGCCATCGGGAAACATGGGAGCAGCCAGGTTTTTCCCCGGGTAACGGCGCATATCGAAGAAGCGGGTATCGGGCAGCCATCCCATGCCGGATTTGTTGTCGGGTGACGAGATTTTCATGTACAGCTTGGCCTCTATGGAATTTCCGGAACCTCCCGAGGTGCTGGGATCAACCCGGGTAATTCCGCCGGAGATCTGCCATTCTTCAGGTAGCAGAAACGTGAAGGCCTTTTCGTTGGGTTCACTGTTTCGGTGAAAAATTACCGGATGGCCTTCACCACCGCTTTTAGGTTCTCCACCATCCTTTTCATCCGGGTTAAGACCTGAATTACAGGCAAAGAGGGTAAGCGAAGCAAAAACAACTGCTGTTACTGGCATGGCTTTCATAATTGGGGATGTTGATCCGGCTCAGGTTGCAGTGGAGCACACTGTACGCCGTTGTCGTGACAAATCTACAACGCGATTTACAATACACTCATTCATAACACCTTACAATATCCTTCACACCACCCTACAAAAACACTCAAAGCAACAGAAGTGGCAGAATCCGGTTTTCAGAACTGAAAAATGGTGGTCCCTGCTCCGCAACATGGCATGGTGGTCTTGGCTCCGCAACATGGCATGGTGGTCTTGGCTCCGCAACATGGCATGGTGGTCTCGGCTCCGCTCGACCACCACCGAAAATCCCGATTTAAAACAATGCCTGGTGGTCGGGCGGAGTCCGGTGGTTGAGCGGAGTCGAGACCATCCGGAGGCTTTCGGGCGGAGTCCGGTGGTCGGGCGGAGTCGAGACCATCCGGAGGCTTTCGGGCGAAGTCCGGAGGTCGGGCGGAGTCGAGACCATCCGGAGGCTTTCGGGCGAAGTCCGGTGGCCGGGCGGAGTCGGGACCATCCTGAGACTTTCGGGCGGAGTCCGGTGGTCGAGCGGAGTCGAGACCATCCGGAAACCCCGAAGTGCGGTTTAGGAAGGAATTCAGATTAAAGCAATAAAGTTGGTCAGGTTCTGTTCGTGGGGAACACCGAGCTTTTTGCGTATGCGGGTGCGGGCAACTTCAATACTCTTGATTGACTGGCCGGTGAGAGAGGAAACTTCCCTGGTATTCATATCGAGCCGTATAAAAGAACACAGGCGTCGTTCGGCCGGAGAAAGGTCGGGATAAATGGTTAACAGGCGGTTTTGGAAACCTGGATGCACTTCGTTGAACTGCAGCTCAAATTCTTTCCATGCATTGGGCGAAAGCTCCTGCTTCAACTGCATCTGAAGGTGCTGGATGGATTGAGCCGACACTTCCGACTTTTTCAGTTCTTCCAATTCCCTGATCAGCTGTTCAAGTAGCTGATTCTTCTGATTGATGAAAACCGTTTTGGATGTCAGTTCGCGTTCTTTGCTGATCAGGTCTTCATTGAGCTGTCCGATTTTTGCTTCGCTGATCTGTTTGATAAGCCCTGCCTCTTTTCTTGCTTCCCGGGCTCTTTTGAAAATCAGCCATATCAGTGCAAGCCCGAGTACAAGGCTGATGCCCAGCAGCAACAGAATGATATTCCGGGTTCGGATGGCCTGTTTTTGCAATGTACTCAGCTGGTTCAGCGTTTCGTTCTGCTTTTTCAGTTCAGAACGCTCAAAACCAGCTTCAATCTCTTCAATGGTACGGTATTTATCGGCAGTATAGATGCTATCCTTCAAAACCATGGCACTTCTCAAATAGGTATATGCCAGGGCAGAATTGCCGTCTTTATCGTAACAGTCTGCAAGGCACAGGCTGGCTTCAAGTCTGCCTTTGAGCGATCCGGTTCCTTCGGCAATCCTGAGGGCATCGTTGGCATATCTCAGTGCCTCGTCAACAGAATTCTGATTTAACAGTGATGTTGACAACGCAATCAGTGCTTCCCCCTGCTCTGGCTTAGCTCCCGCTTCTTCATACAGGCCTGCAGATTTGCGGTAATAAGCCGTAGCGATCAGATGGTCGTTCCGGGCTTCGTGCAGTTTTCCGTAAAGCATATTACAGGAGGCAATGAATAACTTATCGCCCGCTTTTTCAGAAAGCTTCAGAGCGTCATCGAGAAATTGCCGGGCATTCTCAAAGTCGTTCAACTCAAGGTAAGCACCGGCCATATTCTTATAGCGGATGATAAGCCGGTATTCATCTTTCAAACGGCTTGTAATATCAAGCGACTGACGGTAATACTCCAATGCCCTGAAAGGGTCGCTGTGGTCGCTGAACAGGTTACCGATGTTGTTAAGACAATCGGAGATGGCCGTTTCGTCATTCAGCTTTCTGAACACTCCGATTGCTTTTTGATACGATTCCATGGCCAGTGCGAAATCACCCGTCTTGCGGTGCAGATTCCCAAGGTTGTTGTAACAGATGGCTTCTTCATAGGTTAAGCCTGATTCCCGGGCTGTTTGAAGGGCCTTCGTGTAAAACGCAGCGGCATCCTTGTAATTACCGCACTGTTTCTGAACAATCCCCATTCCTGTGTAGCACCAGAACCGGCTTGAATGGTCTTTCAGTGCTTCGTAACCAGAGAGTGAAAGCCTGTAATACTCCATGGCTTTACTGAACTGACTTTGCTCTAGGTAGATTTCGGCTATGTTGAAATTGCCTTCTGCAACCAGCGATGGTTGATCCAGTGCTTCGGCATCAACCAAAGCCTGCCGGTATTGCTGCATCGCTGCAGAATAATTCAGTTTGTTATAGTAAGCAAGACCCAATCCGAGCCTGGCCTTGATCAGCTTTAGCTTAACAGCATTTTTGTATGCTCTGCTGCCACCTTGCCTGAGGCATTTTTCGGCAGTTTGAATGGCAGTGTTGTAAAGAAGGATGGCCGTATCTGATTGCGCCTTTGATGCCTTTGCAAGACTGGCCGAGATCCGGGCAGTATCAGCCGGTACATCAGGATTTTGAGACCTTGTCTCAGAAAATATAAGACAGCAAAGACTTAAAGAAAGAAGTATGATTGATCCGCGACGGCTCATAGGTTAAAAGGAATTCCGAAATAAAGGTAAAAAGTTTTTCCGGATTAGTGCAACAGTTTTCAGGCAAGCTGCAACACCCGCAACCTTTAATTACAGCATTATCAGCAAAACCGGAAATCGGGCAGAAATTCCGGTTTATCAAAACCAAAACGGGGAATTGTATTTTTTACAATCCTTTATGGTTTCTAATGCTGTTGTCCGGTATAATTATGAGATTCTTTGCTAACGCTCAGAATGACTATGAGTTACATGGGTTCTACGGTAGGAGGGCTTGGTTGCGGCGTGGCCGCCACCCACCCCCCCAACGCTATATCCCACAGGGTGTGAGTGTGGTCGTAACAAAATGTAACGAAA
>JAEUTG010000052.1 GCA_016788045.1 Bacteroidales bacterium | reverse complement strand
GCCTTTTTGCTCATTGGAGATTGGTTAAACCATAAAGTAGTCGTACTTTAGTGACATGAACATGAAGAGCCGGATGAATCGAGAGGTTCACGTCCGGTTCCGTGGGAAGGCAGGGGTGAAATTCCCCTGTCTGACCCGATTGTGTGCAACCTAAAAAAGAAGAACAATGACAATTAGGAATTACATTTTGATATTAAGTCTGTTTGTATCCAATTTAATCTTTGGACAGAGCTTAGACTTTAGAATTGAATTTTTTAAAAATCAAATATTGACAGAAGAGAAAGGTCAAATTATAATTTCAAAAAATTGTTCAACTGAAATCTATGACTTATTTATTGATGAGCAAAACGGACTTGATTACAAGAGTTGTTTCTTCATTGACAAGAAATACTATTCTGACTCGATATGGAATGACATAATAGATAAAAAAGATATTGAATATTTCTTCAAACAGATTGAAGAGTATAAAAATTTCAAATGGACATCAGGCAAACTGCCGAATAATGTAATCCTTTATTCTAAACGTCAAGTAAAAAAGTATTCAAGAAAGGCAATGAAATTTTCTGATGGTAAAGCAGCCAATGACTTTAAAATAATTTCGATAAATCATTATAGTTTACCGCTATTCAATCAGAAAGAAGATTTTGCAATTATCTATAGTGGAAGTTACAGTGGTCCTTTATCAGCAAGTACTTCAGCCGAAATATATTTAAAAGTTGATGGCGAATGGAAAAAAATTGGCACGTATTTGCATTCAATGTCTTAGGAAATAAAGGCAGCACACAACACGCAATAAAAAACATAGGGCAGAAAGTGGTAAATTTGAACGACATAACATTTAATAACCGGCTTGGTAGCTTGACAGGAAAGTGCTTCGAAATCGGCAACAAAAACATACCGCCAATCCGTTATGGGCTATTAAAATAGACTGTAACTGAAACATGAATTGGAATTGAACTATAATACTTATAAACCTTAAAAAATCTAAACCATGAAAACATTGAAAGTTACGCTAAGTCTCTTGATTTTAAACATTTTAGGCATCTCCTTTATTTCATTTTCTCAATATGCTCCTACTTTGAGAGATAATAGTGAATGGTACACCTATAGTTGGTTTGAAATCAGTTACAATACAACATTTCAAATTATGGGTGATTCTACTATCAATGACACCATTTATAAAAAAGTCATTTCTTTCCCAACAGGAGTTACTCCTTTAATTTCTAATACAGATCTGGTAAGAGAAGATATTGATTCAAAGAAGATTTACAGACGCGCTAATGGTATTGATTATCTGATGTATGATTATAGTTTACAACAAGGTGACACTTTTACTGTTCAGCGAATGGACGGAGGCTTTTTACACAACCTTGTGCTTGACAGTATTACAAGTACGTTATCTAATAATACGGGCAATTTTCTTCAAACAGATATTGAGACTATGAGAGTTTATTACTTCCATGATCCTGAGTTTGCATTTATAGACAATGTAATATGGATTGAAGGTATTGGCTCATTAGCAGGATTAATTTACTCTGATCAAAGTTGGAACGGGGGAAATAATGGCGAAACGCTTTTATGCCATTATAACGAGAATAGTCTTAGAGATTTTCACTATATCTATTATGAGGAGCCAAACCCTTGTGAGTCAATTGTAGGTATTAATAATTTAGAAATCCTAAACAGAGTGAAAATATTCCCAAATCCCTCAATTGATGGTTTTTGTCGAGTAGAAGGGCGAGATATCAAATCTATTGAAATATATAATTCTTCAGGAAGCATAATATCTTGTTCAAACTTTCCCATTAATAATATTGCTGAAATAAATCTTAGCAAGAGTCCTGAAGGAATGTATTTTGTTCGAATTGTTTTTAATGATTTCAATAGTTCAGTAATCAAGTTCATTAAAATTTAACAGCCCATAATAAATAGGAATATGAGCGGTCTGCAAGACCCAGCGAATATTACCGGTTGAACTATATTTCGACTGGCTCAATACAGCGCATCCAGGCTATGTACTGATCTTCACCTGCTTCTTTTATGAATCGGGCCATTGGATTATTGGAGAACTGTCGGGATGAGATGGTCTGATGCTCCCTGAAACGCCCCGCCTTCGGCAATACCCGAACCGTTGGTAACCCGACAATAATAATATTTTCACTAAAGTTCCCAGAGTGGGAACTATTATCTATCTTTGTACCTCTGAATTTCAGGATGGAAAGAATCTTCGCTAAAAGCACCTTAAGAGAATTCTGGGAAAAGTACCCGGAATCAGAACAATACCTGAAAACCTGGTTTGACACTGTCAAATGCTCAGATTGGAAAAATCCAAATGATGTTAAACAAACTTATGCCAACGCCAGCATTTTGAAAGATAGCAGAATTGTCTTCAATATTAAGGGTAATTCCTTCAGACTTGTGGCTAAGTTCAACTTCGAAAAACAATGGGTATTTATCCGATTCATTGGAACCCATGAGCAATATGAAAAAATTGATGTTTCATCAATCTAAAACAAGGAAAAATGACTCTTAAACCCATAAAAACAGATTCAGATTACAAACAAGCATTAAACAGGCTTGAAATAATCTTTGATGCTCCAACCGGTACATCAGAAAGTGATGAAGCAGATATCTTAGGATTGATAATCGACGAATATGAAAAAAAGCATTTCCCGATTGATGCACCTGATCCAATTGAAGCAATCAAAATCAGGATGGAAGAAATGCAACTAAAACAAGCCGATCTGATTAGTGAAATCGGTGGAAAAAGCAGAGTCTCAGAAATACTGAATAAAAAAAGAAAACTGACTGTTGAAATGATCAGAAGACTTACTGTACGGTTAAATCTCTCTCCTGAACTATTAATTAATGATTATCAATTATCACGATAAGCACAGTATTGTAGGTATACGAACTGAGATGGCCTGATCCTTCGGACAGTATTTTACAGACTTATTGTAATTTTTACGTTGAAACGAGCGGGGGGCTTTCCCGAAATCATGACCATGAAACTGGTTATTCAAAGAATAAATAAAGACCTGCAGAAAAGCCAGATCGATTGGAAGGTAGCTTTGTTTTTTATTCCCTTTGGGATCTTCACCTGCTTCTTTTATGAATCGGGCCATTGGATTTTTGAGAACTGTCGGGAAATAACTGACACTCAGGTTGAATTCCTCAGCGCCTGATAGTGGTTACTCTATTCATGATTCGCATGCTTTGGGGTCTGCCATCGGCGGGCCCTTGTTTACAATAGTTCAGGCAGCACCGTTCACAATCGTTACATGGAAAACCCAATCGTTTTGCGCCTTTTCAATGGTATTTTTTGCTGTATTCTCGCGATTTTTCTCCATACTGTTCGGGGGAATCAGTCTGCAGAATGAATCCAGGGTCGCTTCATTGCTGCACACTGACCAGTTTTAATAGCAACGATTGTATTGAGCATCCTCCTGGCGATCCTTTGGAAATGCACCCGGCTAGTCAGCTTAAACATGGTAGGCTATTTTATCGTACTGGGAACTCTTGCCATACTCCTCGTCATTGCGATCAACATGATGATCTGATCCTTCCGGACATAGGGACTTTCCGTGACGTTTTCCCTGATGGATGACAGGTAAGCACTGAAGGTTGATCTGTAAGAAGAATATCTTTGAACCGTAAGTAACAAATCCATAGCAACCGATAAGAACTGGCTTCAAAAGTTTATATTCAGATCGGAAAACCAGCCCTGCCAGGCAGATTGGTTACAAAATATCGGGTTTAAATTGCAACTCATTTAAAAATATTTAGTCATTAAGTTAGTATTAACCCTTGCAACCACTATGAAGCATTCCTTTCTGATTTGTGCACTTATTCTATTCTCTTTGGCAAATTCTTACGGGCAAAGAGACGATTTGCCGAAAACCAGATTTACATTTGGTTATTTTGGTGAGACAATGACCCATGCAGGAGTGACTGCGGGCATTGAATACTATCCGTTTCAAACGGCTAAGTACCAGATGATTCTTGCTGCAAACGCAGGAGGATATGTTCATATAAGAAACAATACTTCACTGTTTATCAGAGGGCAGTGGGGCCAGAGAGTCATGTTCGGCAGTGGCTTTTTTGTTGATCAGTTTATCGGCCTTGGTTATCTGCATCAGTTTACCCATGGGGGAGATCAGTACAAGGTACTCGCCAATGGTGCGGTCGTTCAGACTCCCGACGGCGGAAACCCGATGATCATGCCATCCATCGCAATTGGCACAGGCTTCGATTTTTCAAAAATCACGCCTTTGAATATCTGTTGTTACATCCGGCCGGAGCTTTTCTGGAAAGCGCCATTTAACGGGTATTTTCTAACACATCCCGCATTGAATGCAGGGCTTATATTCAAAATAAACAAACGGAATGAAAAGTAAACTTAATTTTTCAGGCCTTATTCTTCTTTTACTATTGTCGGCTTGCAGGAAAGAAGAATTTCAAAAAGAGGGCGATTTCTTTTATCTGAACAATGTCGGAGCTGTAATGCCGGTATGGGTGAAAGGCAACACTGATTCCGGAAAGTTTATTATCTTGTTGCACGGAGGGCCTGAAGGGGGCTCCTCCCAATATTATTCCATATTTCCTTCCCATAAGAAAATAGAAGAGCACTTTGCCATCGTGTATTGGGATCAGCGGATGTGCGGCATGAGTCAGGGCAATCCTTCAATGTCTGATGCAACCCTGGCGCAATTTACTGATGATCTGGATAAATTAATATCCCTGATCAATTTCAGATACAACACCCCGCAACTCTATTTGATGGGTCACTCATGGGGTGGAGCCTTGGGAACAAACTATTTACTGGAACACCAGAATAAAATTTCAGGCTGGATAGAGATTGATGGCGGACACAGCTGGACAACGGCCAATGCTATTTCCAGAGATTCCATGATGGTTTACGCAGAAAAGAAGATAATGACAAATACAGATAAGGATTATTGGCAATTTGCACTGGATTGGTACAATAACCATACTGTTGTAGGAATTAATGACAATGCTCATTATTCATTTGTCGGGCAGGCAAATGGTTATGACTTCAATCCCGAAAGTGATTCACTTCAGATCCCTTTTACTGACCTGCTTTTCTTTTCTCCCATTTCAACAGCTTATTTCTTTGTGCCATATAAATTTTCATTTCTGAATAATGGCCTGGATCTGCAGGATCAGATTCATAAAATCACCATTCCGGCACTTATCTGCTGGGGAAGGCATGACCGGGTATTTCCAGTGGCCATTGCAAACGACACTTACAACAGGTTGGGTACAGCTGATGGCGATAAATATCTGCATATTTTTGAAATATCAGCACATTCGCCCAATTATGAACAGCCTGTTGAATTTGCGAATGAAGTAATTGAGTTTGTAAACCGGTATTAAAAGCATTCAACAAGGCAAGCTCCTCTTCAAAAGAAGCCATGAGGTGATCTGATCCCTGTGTGCAATATTCTGGAACACCAGCCATGGTTAACCCGGACGAGACCTGAAGTTGTTGTCAGCCTGAAAATCCTTTTCCGTTAAAAACAAACAGGGCCACATTCACTGTGGCCCTGGCATTGTATTGGATAATCCTTTTCACTATTTCAAGACCAGCTTCCTTGATTCGCTCCAGGTGGGCGTAATCACCCTGAGGAAATACAATCCGGGAGCCTGGCCCGACAGGTCGATGCTGGTGGTTTCGCCGTTCCAGGTTTTGTTCACCACCGGACGGTTGAGGTTATCGGTGACGATGATTTCAGCATTTTTCAGCAGTCCGCCGGGGTTGAGGGTGAGCACGAAACGCCCGGTTGAGGGGTTGGGGAATACGCTCAGCAGGGTTGAGGTGGGGAGGTTTTCCTTGTTGCCCACAATGATAAACGGGCTTTCGGAATAAGACACCAGGTTGCAGGCCACATCGAGCACCGGATTAAAACCGTCGCTGCAGTCGGTGCAGGTAACGCCGGTGACGCAGTCGGGGTGGTTGGGGTGGCACTGGTCAACATACTGTTCGTAGAAGGTATAGCCAAGGTTGATTTCATCGAGGTTCACGTATTCGTTGAGGCTGAAGTCGAACCACTGGGCGATGGAGCCGGGGCACCAGCCGGCGCGGTTGTGGTACCAGGTTCCGTTCTGGGGCTGGCATCCGTCAGGGTTGGGGTTGCAATCGACCCAGTTGTGCTGGGAGTATTTCTTCACTCCGTTCACATAGAGGTCATGGGTAGCATCGTAGAACTCAGCGGCGTTTCCGGTGTTGAGGGTTCCCCAGCCATGTCCGGTGGATACCAGTTTGAGGCGGGCGGCCATGGTGTTTTCGGGGAAGGTGTATGCTGCATCGGGCACCGGCTGCAGGTCGGCATAATCGCCGAACGGGAAGATTTCGCGCCAGATCTGTTTCACGTTGCTGTAGGGGTATTGCGGGGTACCGGCTCTGTAGTCGAGGGTGAGGTCGTACAGAAATCCGTTGTCGAGGGTAGGGCAGGTAGCCCTGAAGGCGGTTTTGCCCTGGAGCACCGACATGTAATCTGTCAGGTCGATGGAGTGGGAGCAGGCCACGCCGTAAGGGGTCACGTAGCGGATGATCTCTATCCAGTTGCCTTCCTTGTCTTTGGCTTCGATGTAGGCCACGCGGTCCCACTCACCGCAACCTCCGTCGGGGCAATGCACGTAGAGGGTTCCGGTGATCTGATCGTAAGCACCTATAAAGGAGGGCAGGTCGGCTTCCACGGTTTCGGTGTAGGAGTTCGGGTTGAGCCAGACGTTGCTGAAGGCTGTTTTTGTCACATCGGTAGAGGTAGGGACGATGGTCACACTCACCGATTCGGTACCCACAGCGCCGAAGTTGTTGGCCGAGAGGATTTCGATGGTGTAGGTTCCGTAAGCCGGTGGCGTCCACCAGGCGGTGAAGTGGCCGTTCCAGAAGTTCTGTGCATCGATGGTTGTTCCGTTGATGCGGAATTTCACCCAGGCCACGTTAAACAGTTCGGGGTAGGTGATGGTGGAGATGGCAGCGAGCTGAATCTGTGAGAGTGAGGGTACGGCGACGTTACCGGGCAGGGGGTTGCGCCCTTCAATATCGGGGACATGCTGCTGGGGATCGAGCACCATAAAGCGTTGGATCACAGGTTCAGCCGCGTTGTATTGTCCGCCGCCCGGCTGGGTGGCTTCGATTTCGACGAGTCCCGGGGTTCCCGCAAGGGTAACCATGTTGCCATCTACCGTTGCCGGGCCGGAGAGCACGCTGAAATAGACAGGCAGACCGGAGGTGGCGCTGGCTTCCAGGGCAAAGGGTTCATCGGTAATCAGCTTGTTGGGGATGGGAAGAAACGAGATGGCCTGATAGGTAGGGTCGAGGGTTCCGTTGAAGTTGGAGGTTTCGCCGGTCATGGCAAAATTGATGAGGTCGCCGTCGCGGGCAGGGGAGTCCACTTCCGAAATCAGTTTGGTGATGGAGGTATTGTTGCCACCCGGAACACCCTGGTTGTGTTTGTAGTACATCTCCAGGCCGGCTTCGTTGCCTTCGAGTTCGTTGTCCATCATGTCTTCGATCTCGGCCTGTGTAAGGGCTTTCGACCAGACTGAGACCTCGTCGGTACGTCCGCACCAGTAGAAGTCGAGCGAGCCGAGGATGCTTCGGCCGATGGTGAAGGGGATGTTTGTGGCGGTGAAGCTGCCGCTGGCGGCCTTGCTGCCTTTAAGGATGCCGTTGACATAGAGTTTCACGGATGAGCCATCATAGATCCAGGCAAAGTGCTGCCAGATCTGGGGGATGACGGTGTTGGCCGGGGCCACATATTCGTAGAGAGTTCCGGCGGAGTTCTGGAAACGGCATTCAACGGTCCCGTTGTTCAGTTGGATCATATAGAAACCCTGGGTTCCCCTGAAGCCCATGAGGGCCTGCCCGTAGCTCAGCTGGTCGCAGTAGAACCAGCCGGCCATGGTGATACCGGGTTTGTTGGCGATGTATTGCGAGCCGTTGTCAAGGAAAACATGGTCGCGGGTGGAGCAGTCGTAATGCAGGTATTGGTTGGTCTGTGCGCCAAGCGGTGACACTAAGGCGATCCAGAGACCAAGGCTGATCAGCAAACTCAGGATGTACTTCTTTTTCATAGTTCTGGTTTTATTGGGTTGTGTTTTTGTTTGTTTTTCAAAGCGTTCTTTCTGCCAATTCATTTTCCAACGTTCGAAGCCCGTAGAGGGACGAGGGACGAGGGACGGAGTTCAAGTATAAAGTAAAAAGCCTGCCTGTTTGCCACAGGCAGACAGGTAAAAAGTAAAAGTAAAAGTAAAAGTAAAAAGTTCATTCATGTTTTAACATCAGTAAAGCAGGCGTAATCTGCAATCCCTGCCTGACTGTTGTCAGGACAGGCAGGCACAATCCGCAATTTCAAACACCCCTCGCGTCTTAGCGTCTTCGCGCGGGAATTTTCAATCCTGAATCCTTTATTCTGCGGATCATCAGACATCGGGCATGTTCCTGGTTTTCAGACATTAGGCATTAGAAATTAGAAATTAGAAATTAGAAATTCTCCCTTGCCCTTTCTCACTTCATCCACCAAACCTTCACCGTCGGCTCATCCCCGCCCTGTCGCTGTCGCGCCGCTTCCATATTCACGGCATTGTATTGTTGTTCTGATGGCGGATAAGGCATCCTGAAATGGCTGATCGGATCGCCTTCCCTTGGGGTCATGCCGGTGCGCCGGGCTTCGGCATAAGCTTCCCAGGGTTGCCGGAAGGCATCCAGCCAGCGTTGGGTATAGATGAACTGCAGTTTTTCTTCATCGGTTTCTGCATTCCACGAGCCGAAGCGTCCGAGTACCGAAGCGGCATTCAGCCATTGCGGAATGGTTATTTTATCGGTAAACTTCACGCCCGAAAGGGGAAGCCGCAGCCGTTGTGAGAGGTTAAGCCACCACTCCACCGAGGCATTGATACCGTTCATGTATTCGATGTCGGCCTGATCGGGATCGGCTGGAACCCCAATGCCCCGGAAGTAAGCTTCGGCAAGGATAAAGTGCACTTCGGCCCCGGTCATGAGGATAATGGGCATGTTGTTTTCATCGCCGATGATGAAAAAGTTGAACGGAGAATAGTTGACGTTGTTCTTGATGTGGTAGTTGCCCACGTCGTCGCGGTGACTGCCGTAAGGGATTCCCTGGGCTGAGGGGGTGCCGGCTTCAGGCAGCTGGGGATACGGCACCCACAGGTCATCCTGATCGCCCTCGAAGAAGATAAAGGCACGGGGGTCGAAGATTTCCGATCCGTCGGGACTGTCTCCATAGGTCATCTGATGCCAGATGTTGGATCCCATGCGCAGCCCGTTGTGTTCGCGGAACGACCAGCTGACACTGCTGTTGGAGATGCCGTTGGAGGCGGGCCAGATGCAGGCGCTCTCGAGTTTTGGGGTAATGAAATCGTAGCCGTACAGCACGGGAAGCCCGTTGGTTACGATGTCTTCAACAATGCCGGCGGCAATTTCGGGTTCCTTTTCAGCCATGCGCATGGCATGACGGAGGCGGAGCGAATTGGCAAACTTCTTCCACATCAACAGGTCGCCGTTGAACAGCTTGTCGAAGCGCGTGAAGGTAGTGAGTGGTTCGGCCAGGGCTGCGGTATCGTTGATGGCGCCGGCAGCCCATTCCAGGTCGCTGAGCAGGGAGAGGTAAATGTCGCGCTGAGCATCGTAGGCGGGGTAAAGTTTCGTGAGGTCCTGATAACCATAGCCTGCTTCGCTGTAAGGCATATCGCCGAAAAGATCGGTCATTTTAAAGGTTTTGTATGCCTTCACGATGGCGAGCATGGCTTTCATGTTGGTAAGTTCAGTGGAAGCAGGGTAGGTGCTGAACCTGCGTTCAAGCTCGCGTATGGAGGGCAGGGTTTTGTAATAACCGGCCCACATATCCTCCGTACCGATGGTGTAGTTTCCCCAGGCAGCTTTGGTAAGGGCTGCTTGCTGGGTCTGGGCATAGAGAATTTCGTTGTTGATATAGAACTGCTCATTGCCCGACAGCATCAGCGACTGGATAATTCCATTGAACATGGAACCATCAGAAACGGAGGTAAACCCTTCGGGATTGGTGTCGATTTCGTCGAAGTCTTTACGGCAGGCGGTGACGATCATCAGTGGTATGAGTAAAACAATCAGCGGTTTTATTTTCATGGGATTTTCGGGTATCGTGATGGATGGTGTGTTTCGGTTCAGGGTGCAGGTTTCAGAAGGTAGCGTTTACGCCAAAGGTAACGGATTGGGTTCCGGGGAATGAGGCCCATTCAAATCCCTGGGCGTTCCCTGATCCGATGATGCCTTCGGGGTTGATGTTGTCGGGAAGCGTGGTATAGAGATAAAAGAGATCGCGGCCTACCACCGAGAAGGAGAGGCTCTGGAACACCCGTACTTTTTTCAGCAGGCTTGCCGGGAGCTGATAGCTGATGGCGATTTCGCGCATTTTTACCCAGGTGTTTTCCAGGATTCCCGGGGTTGACACGAATTTACCCCAACCGCCGACATTGGGCAGGTACTTGTAGTAGTAATGAACCACTTTATCGTTGGGGGTGCCGTCTTCGTAAACGCCTTCGAGGATAACTCCGACATTGCGGGTAACACCGTCAGGATCGGTGTAGGGAAGTCCGCCACCGTCGCGCTCAAGCAGGGTTGAGGGACTCTGACCGGTCTGCAGGGCAATCACGTACGATCCGCAATAAATATCGCCGCCCCATTTGATATCGATCAGTGCGCTGATTCTGAAGTTTTTGTAAATCAGTTCGGTATTGAAAGCGGCCGTAAAATCGGGCGAGGCATTGCCGATGGGAACCCGGGTGTCGGTGATCTTGTATTGGGTTCCGGCATCATTCAGAATGCGGTTTCCATTGGCATCGTAAACGTAGTCGTATCCGGTGATGGTTCCGTATTCATCGCCTTCGTACAGATCCATCGAAGGGCCGTTCAGTCCCCAGATGTCGGCCAGATGATAAGTGTCGGAGTATCCGCCGAGGCTGAGGATGTAGTTCCGGTTTCTGGAGAAGTTGAGCCCGGCTTTCAGAATGGTGTTTTTCGTCTGAACGGGCACTGTGTTGATGATGAATTCGAACCCCTTGTTGGAGAGTTCTCCGCGGTTGATGGTGAGGTTGTAGGCTCCTGAACTGACCGGTATAGGCAGGTCGAGGATCTGATCGTAGGAGTGTTTGTAGTACCAGGTGAAATCGAAATCGATGCGGTTTTCGAAGAAGCCAAGGTTGATCCCGCCTTCATAGCCAGTAACAAATTGAGGCTTCAGGGCAAAGGGAGGGATGGTATCGGGCAGATAAGAAGCCTGTTCCCCGCCGAAGATGCTGGTTCTGTAGTAGAAATTCTTCTGGTACATGGGTGCGCTGTTGGCTGTCTGAGCGATACCGCCCCTGATTTTCACAAAGTTAAGCCAGGGCACCTTTTTCTGTATTCCGAAAGCTTCACTGGCGATAAAGCTGAGCGAAACGGAAGGGTAGAAATAGGAATTGTTGTCGCGCGGCAGGGTTGATGACCAGTCGTTTCTTCCGGTAACCTCAGCAAAGATGTAGTCTTTAAACGAAAGGTTCAGGAATGAATAGACCGAATTTGACCGTTGCCTGAGCAGGTATTCATCGGGAGCCATTTCTGTAGCCGGATCCCCGGTTTCCGGGTTGAGCACCGTGGTGGTGCCGTCTTCGTTTCTCCGGAATATGTATTCCGTGTAGTTAAAGAAGGTGTACATGTTGGGGTAGTACCACGTTCCGGAGGAGCCTGAGATTCCATACGAATTGTAGTCCCATCGGCTCGCCCCGGCTGAAATACGGGCACTGAAAGGCGTATCAAAGAGATTATCCTTAAAAGCCGTGACCAGCACATCCATGTTGTCGTTGGTGGTTTCGCCCAGGCTGTTGCTGTAACCTCCTTCAACGAGGCCCAGAAAATCCGTTGGTTTGTTTTTCGATGTGAACTGTTCAACGCTGTATTCGCGGCTGATGCGTCCGGTGGCGTTCAGCCAGGGGGCAATGTCGTACGTGAGGGCTACCGATCCGGTATATTTGTCGCGGTCCTGCCAGGTGTTGTTGTTGTAGTAGTTCCACCAGAGGTTGCGGTCGACATAGAGAAAAGGGTAGCCTTCGAGCAGGTTTCGGGAGCCATCGGGCATCTGGTAAAGTTCCTTGTCGATGCCCTGGTACGAACGTGGCCAGCTGTATAGAAAGCCTTTGCTGAATGAGTTGCCGTCTTCACCGATCATCGGACTGTTTTTGCGCTTGAATTTTACATAGGTAAGGGTTGCATCGGCTTTCAGTTTCTCAGAGATCTTAATGTTGGTGCCGAAGTTGATGGTGGTGCGGTTGTAATTGCTGTTTTCAACGATGGGTGTGTGGTCCTGGTTGGTGAACGACATGCGGATGGTTCCTTTTTCATTGCCACCCTGCACTTCCACGTTGTGGGTCTCTGTTATCCCGTCGCGGAAAGCCATCTTCAGGTTGTCGGGCTGAGGGGAGTAGTTGCGCATTTCGCCGTCCCACCACTGAATGAGCTGACCTTTCATTTCCGGACCCCAGGAAACGGCAGAGCCATAATAGCCAAATTCCTGCGAGGTGGTGGAGGTGTTGCCCTCCTGGTCGATGATGAGCTTGTCGTTGCCGTAGATGCCCGGATACTGCTGGATGCCATTGGTGTCGGCAACCAGGGTGGGTTCGCTGAAAGTGATCGGGCCACCGTGCCCGTATTTGTTCTGAACTTCACGGTAGCGGTAAGGATGGGTAACTTTGACGTTGTAATTGTAGGAGACCCCGAGTCCGTTCTGTTTCTTTCCTCTTTTGGTTGTGATCAGGATCACGCCGTTGGCGCCGCGTTCACCGTAGAGCGCTGAAGCTGCACCACCTTTCAGCACACTGTAATCCTGAATGTCGTAAGGGTTGATGTCGGCGATGCCGTTGCCCCAGTCCACGCCGCGGCCCACGTTGTCGAAGCCGGGGTTGTTGTCCATGGGTACCCCATCTACCACGATGAGGGGCTGGTTGTTGCGGGCCAGGTTATTGTTGCCACGGATTACGATGCGGGTGGAACCGCCATCCACACCGTCGCTCTGCGAAATCTGAACACCGGCGCTTCGGCCCGACAGCGCCCCCAGTACATTTGAAGTGCCGGATCGCAATACTTCATCGGTGTTGATCTTCTCGCTTGAGTAGCCGATCTCCCGCTTCTCCCGTTTCACTCCAAGGGCTGTAATCACCACTTCATCCAGTTTCCGGGCTTCGGGTTGCAGCACAACGTCGATCACCTTGCGGCCGGCCACGGGAACCTCCACGGTAGTATAGCCCACAAAGCTGAAGCGGAGCAACGCCTCCGGGCCGGAAACCCGTATACTGTATTGTCCGTTGACATCTGAAGTGGTTCCCTTTTCTGTCCCCTTTTGCAGGATGGTAACCCCGGGCAGCGTCTGGTTGTCATCGCCGCCCCTGATCGTTCCCGTAACGGTGGTTTCCTGAGTCGAAGCACACAGGGTGCTGAGCAGCAGCAGGATGATGAGCGGTAAATGCTTGTGTAGTTTCATAGAATCGTGATTTCGTGCCGGGCCATGAATGCAGCTCCGGTTAATGGGGTAAACTTAATAAAAATGTTAAAGAAGTTGAATGATTTTCGTCAGTTTTTCCTGAATTTACGAAAAATAATTGTCTATGGGCTGAAAATGATCGTTGTTGCAGGGAAAGGAATTGAAATTCATTGTTGTCAGGTTAACTTCATAAAGTGAATGGGATTCTTCGCCAGGACATGTCAGTTACTATGTACAGACTGACAAGGAAGGCTGTTTAACCGGGATTGGTGTAGTTGCAGATAAAGCTTCAATAAACCGGCAGACAGGTTTCATTGATTTAATCTGCTTATTCATAGTAAATTAGGGTTTCTGTGTGAAGTGACAGTAATTACTGCATTTTTAATGGATTTTGCTGTCATTTTTCTTCAGAAAATCCGTAACTTTCAGAAACCAAACGCAGGCTGGTTCTGTACGGAAGCGAAGCATCAACCGGTTTGCCGGCGGGGAGGGTCCTGTTGCCTTCAGCCTGCTGATTATCATTTGATTGAATATATACAAGCACCCTGCTTGACCTTACTATATCTGACTGAAACGAAAAAGTTAACAAATGTTTATAATCAAACCTTTGCGTATAGGATTCCTGGCGTTTTCTTTGTTGATGGCGGTTTTGTTTCCTTTGGTTCTTCCGGCGCAGTTTCTCACCATTGATACTACATTCTACAGTCCGGCCCTCAAACAGGACCGCAACATCACCGTGTTTTTGCCCGCTGATTACTACAAGGATCAGGATCAGCAATATTCCACCATATATTACCTTCATGGGTGGGGGGGTGATCACACTTCGCTGAATTCCGCTTTGTACCGGCTCAACCTGCTGCTGCTGTCGGGTGAGATTGAGCCGGTAATCCTGGTTTGTGCCGATCATACAGCTTTGCCATTCGGATCGGGGGTGTATGTTAATTCCACCCTCACCGGAAACTTTGAAGACTATGCGGTTTTTGATGTGGTTGACTGGGTGGAGTCAAGTTTCAGGGCCATTCCTGAAAAGAATGCCAGGGCGCTTTTCGGACAATCGCTCGGGGCTTACGGGGCCTTCTGGCTAAGCATTCAGCACAAGGACAGGTTCAGGGCGATTTCGGCCCATGCCGGTCAGGTAAACAACGATTTCTGGTTACCGGCCGTTCGGATGATGGTGATGTTTGAGAATGGTGCACCGCCCTATTTCTATGATTTTTATGCCTACACAGCCGATGACCCCACCCTTATTCCCGGCTTTTTCTCGCGCAGCATGTTTCTGGCAGCCAGTGGTTTTTCGCCCGATGAAAATTCACAGCAGACTTACATCAACCCGCGTATTGTGGATTATCCTTTTGACGCGTGGGGAAATCTGCTCGATTCGGTCTACAATAAGTGGAAGAACTATGACATTGCGCACAAGATTCAGCAGCTGAGTCCGGCTGATAGCGTGAGCATTCTGTTCGGCTGCGGTGAAAATGATGAGACATTGGCTTACTTTCCTAACATCAGGCTGAAAGATTCGCTCGATGAGTATAACCTGAGCTATGAGTTTTACAGCCACAAGGGAGGACACAGCATGCCCGATGTCTACCTCGTAAGGTCGATGCTTTTTTTCGATTCTTTGCTGATGCATCCTTCGGTTTATACCAACACCAGCCGGATGCCACAAAGAACTCCGTTGCTTGTTTTTCCGAATCCGGCAAGCAGTTTTGCCGGTATTCCATTGCTTCCCGGTGAAATACCGCAGGGAATCCAGCTATTCAGGGCAGAGGGTACAGTGGTTCCATGGCACAATTGGTCAGTGGAACGCAATCATCAGGAACTTACCCTGCTGTTTAATGATCTGAGTCCGGGGATTTACCTGTTGCGTTTCAGTTCAGATAAAAGGAATGCTATGACAAAGCTGGTGATCACTACAGGGCACTGAAACTGTTATTAATCATTGTTGTCAGGTTAAATTATAAGATTACCTTCGGTGAGCTTGTCTGCTTGTTGCTCAAGCAAACAAGCTCAGAATCAATTTGATCATTTTAAAATTTATCCGGACCATAGTGTTTTTAATCTCCGTAACATTCAGTCTGTGCAGCTGTCAGCAAAATCACAGGCAGTGTATGGTGGATAAGCCCGGGCAAGAATTAATGTTTTCTTAATGGATCAGCTTTTCAGAGGAGAACATAAACTTTTATTTTTGTGCTTTAGCCAACCTGTACATAACAACACGCCTGATATGAGAAAGACTCTTGCAATCGTCCTGACTTTCATCCTTGGATTTTCAGGAATCCTCAACGCCCAGCAGACTGCCCGCGGGAAAGTTTTTGCCGATCTCAACAGCAACGGGCGCCTCGACAGGAATGAGAAAGGTCTTCCGGGGGTGGCTGTTTCCAATGGTATAGAGGTGGTACTTACCGACAGCGACGGGTCTTACGGCTTACCGGTTGGAAACGATCATATCCTTTTTGTGATCAAGCCTGCCGGATATAAAACCCCGGTCAATGAGCTCAATCAGCCGGTTTTTTATTATATACACAAGCCGCAGGGATCGCCCCGACTTGAGTTTCAGGGTGTTGCACCCACAGGCGCCTTGCCTGCCCAGATCAATTTCCCGCTGATTCCGGTTGGACAATCCGACAACTTCAGGATGTTGGTGTTCGGCGACCCACAGCCGTATGAAGAGAAAGAAGTGGACTATTTCTACAGAGGCCTGGTTAAGGAGTTGGAAGGAGTAAAAGGGGTGGAATTCGGTCTTAGCCTGGGCGATCTGGTCGGTGACAACCTCAACCTGTTTTTGCCTTACAAAAAAGCGGTCAGCCATGTGGGTATTCCCTGGTACAACGTGATGGGTAACCACGACGAAAACTACGATGTAAAACACGACAGCCTTTCGGATGAGTCGTTCGAACTGCATTTCGGTCCTGCCACCTATGCCTTTAATCATGGAAAAGTACATTTTATAGTGCTCGACGACATTCTCTATCCCGATCCGCGTGGGGGCGATGGCTACTGGGGAGGATTCCGTGAGGATCAGTTCAGGTTTCTGGAGAATGATTTAAAGTTTGTCCCGAAAGATCATCTGGTGGTTCTTGCTTTTCACATTCCGATCAGCGAGCGCGAAGGCTGGGGCGCCTTCAGGGGACCTGACCGTGACAGGCTTTTCCGGCTTCTTCAGGATTTTCCTCACACCCTCAGCATGTCGGCGCACACCCATTTTCAGAGTCAGGATTTTTTCACCCGCATGGAAGGCTGGCTGCAGGATAAGCCGCACCACCATTTCAATGTGGCTGCCAGCTGCGGCGACTGGTACAGCGGTCCGCTGGATGAGCAGGGTGTGCCCATGGCAACCATGCGCGACGGAACGCGTAAAGGTTATGTATTCCTTAATTTCAGTGGCAACCAGTTTACGTTCGACTACAAAGTCGCCGGTGAACCCGATGATTATCAGTTTGAACTTTACGTACCAAAGACCGTTAAAGCCACCCGTTACTCCTCAGCGCAGTTCGCTGCCAATTTCTTCATCGGGGCCAAAACCGACTCCGTATTTTTCCGGGTAGATGGAGGCGCCTGGAAGCCCATGCGCTACACCGAGGCCTACGATCCTTCCTATATGAAACTGCTTTACGAATACGACTTCTCAGAGAATCCCCCCAGTGGCAGGCGGCCTTCGAATCCCGATCTGTGCAATCACCTGTGGGTAGCCAGGGTGCCGGTGAAACTTGAACCCGGGATGCATGAAATCGAGGTGAAAGGCATCGATATGTTTGGACGTGAACACAGACAGAAGAAAAGCTACCGCCTGATCACAGAATAATTGTTGATCCGGAATAATTCCTTATTTGCGACTTTCTTTTTTTTTGGCGCTTTTATGCTGTGAAGATCAAGTCTTCATGGTAGTGAGAACATTTTTAAACGCCAGATAGCTGAACAATTTTCTTGCTTTCTGAACCATTATTTCTTATCTTTGTTAATTCTCAAAAGAGAATAATTCTCATTTTAACTTTATTCTAAATGAATGCAGAAGAAATCCGCAGCAGGCTAAAAGAGAAGGGGCTGAAAGTCACGCCTCAGCGGATCGCGATACTGGAAGCCTTTTACAACCTGAACAATCATCCGACAGCCGACAACATCATTGAATACATCAGGAAGAATCATCCGAACATTTCCACGGCAACAGTTTACAAGGTGCTGGATGCTTTTGTTTCCTGTGGTTTGGTGAGCAGGGTGAAAACAGAGCGGGATGTAATGCGTTACGATGCGATTACGGAGACGCACCATCACATCTACTGCAGTGATTCCGACTGTATTGAAGATTACACCGATCAGGAGCTGAATCAATTGCTCATGGAATATTTTGAGCGAAAGCAGATTCCAGATTTTACGATTGAAGACCTGAAACTCCAGATCATCGGACGATTCAGGCGGGGTAAAGAAGCGCTGAACACTGACAGGTAAAACAATCACATAAAGCAACAGCTATGGAAAAGAACAATGAAAAACTAAGTAAATGTCCGGTAACGGGGGCATCCGGACCAGCATCACCGTCAGCAGGAACCCGGAACAAGGATTGGTGGCCCAATCAGCTCAATCTCGGGGTACTCAGACAGCATTCGGCCAAGTCGGATCCAATGGGGAAGGATTTTAATTATGCTGAAGCCTTTGAGAGTCTGGACCTGAAAGCAGTCAAACAGGATCTGCATGCGCTGATGACAGACTCTCAGGACTGGTGGCCGGCTGATTTCGGGCATTACGGGCCTTTCTTTATCCGCATGGCCTGGCACAGTGCAGGAACCTACCGGATCGGTGATGGTCGCGGAGGCGCTGGAAGCGGGCAGCAACGGTTTGCTCCGCTAAACAGCTGGCCCGACAATGTAAACCTCGACAAGGCACGGCGGTTGTTGTGGCCGGTTAAACAGAAATATGGCCGTAAAATATCCTGGGCTGATCTTATGATTCTAGCCGGCAATGTAGCGCTTGAATCCATGGGTTTTAAAACATTCGGGTTTGCCGGTGGCCGCGAGGATGTGTGGGAGCCCGATCAGGATGTATATTGGGGGTCGGAAAGCAAATGGCTTGACAACGACGGCCGCAATCTTGACCTGAGTGAGACTGACAATCCCCTTGCGGCGATACAGATGGGGCTTATTTATGTAAACCCCGAGGGACCTGGAGGTCATCCCGATCCGCTGGCAGCAGCCGTTGACATCCGCAATACCTTCGCCCGGATGGCCATGAACGATGAGGAAACCGTAGCCCTGATAGCCGGAGGCCATACCTTCGGCAAAACCCATGGCGCCGGGGATGCTGCTCATCTGGGCCCGGAACCGGAAGCTGCCCCCATTGAGCAGATGGGACTCGGCTGGGGAAGTACTTTCGGCAAAGGAAAAGCCGGCGATACCATTACCAGCGGGATTGAAGTAACCTGGACTCAGACACCGGCCAAATGGAGCTATTATTTCTTTGAAAACCTGTTTAAGTACGATTGGGAGCTTACGAAGAGCCCGGCCGGAGCCCATCAGTGGGTGGCCCGGAAAGCCGGTGAGGTGGTTCCCGATGCCCATGATCCGGATAAGAAGCACTTTCCTACGATGCTGACTACCGACCTGTCGTTGCGTTTTGATCCGGTGTATGAGAAGATTTCAAGGCGTTTTTACGAGAATCCGCTCGAGTTTGCCGATGCCTTTGCGCGTGCGTGGTTCAAGCTTACCCACCGCGATATGGGTCCACGTGCCCGTTACCTGGGGCCTGAAGTTCCGGCTGATGTTCTGGTGTGGCAGGATCCGCTGCCTGAAGTTACCCATCCGTTGGTTGAGAAAACCGACATTGACATACTGAAGGCCATGGTGCTCAGTTCGGGTTTGGGTATTCCGGCCCTGGTTTCCACGGCCTGGGCTTCTGCATCCACATTTCGTGGTTCCGATAAAAGGGGAGGGGCCAACGGTGCCCGCATACGGTTAGCGCCACAGAAAGACTGGGCAGTAAACAATCCGCCACAGCTTGAAGCGGTGCTGTGGAAACTTGAAACCATCCGGCAGGAGTTTAACAATATGGCACCCGCCGGTAAGAAAATCTCCATGGCTGACCTCATCGTTCTGGCTGGCAATGCCGCCGTTGAAAAGGCTGCTGCCGATGCCGGATTCAGTATTCAGGTGCCTTTCAGCCCCGGGCGGACCGATGCCCTGCAGGAACAGACCGATGTGGAGTCATTCAGCGTGTTGGAACCAATGGCTGATGGATTCAGAAATTACCTCAGGAGAAAATTTAAAGTATCAACTGAAGAATTATTGGTAGATAAGGCACAATTGCTAACTTTGACACCTCCTGAAATGACGGTCCTGCTTGGCGGAATGCGTGCACTCAATGCAAATTCAGACAATTCGCAGCTGGGTGTTCTCACGGGCAGACCAGGAGTTCTGAGCAACGATTTCTTCGTAAATCTGCTGGATATGGGGATTGTCTGGACACCCGAATCCGGAGATCAGGAGACCTTTGCAGGGCGTGACCGGAATACCGGAGAAGTAAAATGGAGAGCTACCCGGGCCGACCTCATCTTTGGGTCTCACTCAGAACTGAGGGCTTTGTCGGAGGTATATGCCTGTGACGATGCCGGTGAGAAGTTTGCTGAAGACTTTGCAGCCGTGTGGTCGAAGGTAATGAACCTGGACCGGTTCGACCTCAAATGATGCAGCGGTAACCCAAAACCAAAACTACACAATATGAAAGAGAAAAGCATTGAATTACTTAACAAGGCAGTAGCCGACGAACTGGCAGCCGTACATCAGTACATGTACTTTCATTTTCGCTGCGATGACCTGGGCTACGTATTGATCTCGAACCTGTTTAAACGTACCGCTATCGAAGAGATGATGCATGTTGAGAAACTGGCTGAAAGAATTCTGTTTCTGAAAGGTGAGGTGGAAATGGTTGCCGCTCATGAAGTGAAAAAGATTCACGATGTGAAGGAAATGCTCGAAATGGCAACGCAGATGGAAACTTCCAGTGCCCGTGACTACAATCTTTGGGCCAATGAATGTGCAAAGAATGCCGATTCAGCTACCAAGAAAATCTTTGAAGCGCTGGTGGATGATGAAGAGCGTCACTTCGACCAGTACGATAAGGAACTGGATAACCTGGCCAGGTTTGGCGACAACTACCTTGCACTGCAATCCATCGAGCACAGCAAAAACGTCGCTGCAGGAAGACCGGTGGAGTAGGATATCAGAAGTCCGGGGTCGGAAGCCGGATTTGCACTCAATATTCTGAAAGGAGTCTGCATTGCCCTGTCAGATAGCCCTTGAGTGCGGGCAGATGGGTCAGGAGCAGCGTATTTCAGCAACAACTTCTGCCTGAAATTGAAAATTCATGAAAGCCCGGGTCATCACCCCGGGCTTCGTTTTATCAGAAGCCTGAATTAACAATCCGGATTTAAATTCTCTTTTCCCGGAACCAAAACCCGGCAGATCTGTTGTTTTGTAAAGATCAGCAGATATGGATACCGGTAAGACCCTTTCTTCTGACATACTGCAGGAGATTCTCGGGGTGTTAAAATCCCGTTTTGAAAAGAACATGCATCGCCATCCTGGGGTGGCGTGGAATGAGATTCAGCAGCGGCTGGAGGCCAGCCCGCACAAACTATGGTCGCTCAGTGAAATGGAGAGAACCGGCGGTGAACCCGATGTGACCGGGCGGGATGAAACTACGGGAGCCTTGCTCTTTTGCGATTGCTCAGCCGAAACTCCTTCAGGACGCAGAAACCTTTGTTACGACCGGCAGGCGCTGGATGCCCGTAAGGAATTCAAACCGGGTGGAAGTGCCATGGAAATGGCGGAAGCGATGGGTGTTGAGTTGTTGAATGAAGAAGATTACTTCCAGCTGCAGCAAACCGGACCATACGACTTAAAGACCTCCAGCTGGCTGGCTACTCCGGCAGCAGTCAGGCAAAAGGGCGGTGCCCTCTTCGGTGATCACCGCTACGGACGAACCTTTATTTACCACAATGGTGCCCAATCGTACTATGCTGTCCGTGGTTTCCGCGGAAAGCTGAAGGTTTAGGCCTCCGGAATCAGCCTGTTGCTGCTTTCCTGAATTTTATGAGATAAATAACTTTTGTAACTGGCAGATAATCAATTGATAATTCATAAGGAGGGATTTCTCTTGCTGATTTTCCCGCCTTTTTTACATCTGGCTTAAATGAAAAAACTGCAGCTGATATTTATTCTGCTTCTTACCGGAATTGCCGGATTAAAGGCACAGTCGTATTATGGGTTGCTAACCTTGGGAAATTACGACGCCGGATACTGTGACACGGTAATTTATGATAGCCGGTTCACCTATGAGGCTTATGGCTATAAGGGGAATAAACCTGCCTTTGTGCAGGTGTGGCATCCGGTGGTAAAGACTGGAACGCCGGTGTATCTTTCCGTGGGTGATTTCAGGATGAAAAATCTTCCCTTTCCGCTCAGTGAGGTTTATTCACACCTGAATGCAGAAACCGATACCGTTATCCTGAGGAATTGCGGCCTGATTGACGGGGAGCCGGAGAGCACCACTACCAATAACATAAACTGCTACGATCTGCTGGAAAGATACTACAGGGCAGGATCGCAGAGTGTCAGGGCTCCAATGCCGGTTGAAAGTAATTTTCCGGTAATTGTGTACCATCATGGTTCTCAGGGTAGTGCTATAGAGAACCTTGCGATGGCCGAATACTTTGCTTCGAGGGGATATATTGTTGTTTCGGCCAATTTCCATTTACCCTATCCGGGAAAACTTTTTGGCCTGAAGCCATTCAATCTCCTTATCCAGGGAGAGGATGAAGAAAGCCTCAGGTTTATCCTCAGTTTTGCCCGTACCTTAAGTGGTGGTCCTCTGTTTTTTGCCGGGCACAGCTGGGGAGCGCAGATGGGCTGGCGGGCCCTGCAGAACGATAGCCTGATCAGTGGTTTTGTATCCCTGGAAACCACCCTTGAATTTCAGGATGATATGGTGAAAATCCGGGACTACTGGCCTGAAGTATACCATTGTATCGTTGAATCACAGCCTGTTTATCCTTTTCCAGTTCTGCTGATGGCAGCCACCGGCAAGGGAGAAGTGTTCCGGTTTTTTGAAAAGGTGGAATCTCCTGCCCTTCGGTTCGTATCAACCCGGGAATCCTTTGAACACAATGCCTACACCTCTGAGTTCTACTTCCGCTATCTGCTCAGAGATTCAGTGCTGCCTCCCGACGATGCAGGGCTGCGCGACCGGTTTATCCTGTATATCAGGCATCTGGAGGCCATGGAGCATTTCTTTGGCGATATCCGCGCAGGAAGAACATTGGCGAAAAAAACAACCCAGTACATCATTCATTGATTGATCACTGCAACGGATCCTGCTTTCTGAAAACTGCACCGGGCCTGACAAACGGTTTGACAAATACCCGGGAAATTGTTAAGTTTGTGTTCTTAATATTTTCAGATGCGTATTTTCGGTATAGTGATAGGCTTTTTTTTGCTTTGCGGATTTTTTCTTTTTGCTTCAGCTATGTACAAAGATTTCCTGACAGAACAGATGAAGTTCGAACGTGTCAGGACCGCCGTTAAAGACAAGCAGGAGATAATAGAAAAACTGCTCAGGGAACATGAGATTGCAACTGACAATGTTCATTTACTTCTGGTGGTGACCAAAGACAATGACTGCATCGATGTTTATGCAAAAACGAAGCATCAAACCAGCTATCAGAAAATCCACTCATATAAAATCTGTTCCCGCTCCGGACATTTAGGGCCGAAAAGAAAACAGGGTGATGGTCAGGTTCCGGAAGGCTTTTATTACATTGACAGGTTCAATCCCGTCAGCAATTTTTATTTGTCTATGGGAATCAACTATCCCAATCAATCTGACAAAAGGAAGAGCAGCTACCCTGATCCTGGCGGTGATATATTCATACATGGCTCCTGTGTAACGATCGGATGTTTACCAATCACAGACGATTCTATCAAAGAATTGTATTTATTGGCTGTATACGCAAAAAACAACGGACAGGACAGAATTCCGGTTTATATTTTCCCTTTTCGGATGACCGACCAGCAAATACTGAATTATTATGCTGAATACAAGGGAAATGACGCTTTATTGTCCTTCTGGAAAAACCTGAAAACGGGATTTGATCTGTTCATGAAGGAACAGAAAGAGCTGAATATTAAAGTGAATGCAAACGGAGATTACAGCTATCATTGATGAGCGTAAGTTCGTGAATATCAGGTGTAAAAGTAACCTGAAAGTCCTTGTATCCGGGTTTATCCTTGTTTAAACCTGTAAATTGGCGAAATACGGTAAGATTCAGAGTAATCCCTTGATTTTTAATGGAAAACTCACTCAATCAGGATAAAAGATGAGACACCCGTTAAACAACATGCTTCCTCCCGCACGCGTTGAAGAGCTCTTGTCAATCGGTCGGGAAACTTCGGTAGCGGCTTTCTCTAATTTTATTCAGGCCGGGGATATACCGCAAAGAATAGCCTGGATTCAGAAGGGCCTGTTCCGTTATGTTTACCTGAACGAAAAAGGAGATGAATTTACCAAGGCCATCATGCCTGAAAACAGCTTTATCAGTTCCTATTCAGCGATGGTAATGGGTAAGCCATCGTTTTTTTCGGTTGAAGCGCTGGAGGATTCACAGGTTCTGGAGATCGCCTGGTCAGATTTCAGCCGTCTGCCTGAGCACGATGTGTTTTGGCTAAGGTTTCTGCTGAAACTGATCGAAAAGGGTTATATCACCAAGGAGAAACGGGAGCGCGATCTTTTGCTGCTTGATGCGGAGACCCGCTACAGGAATTTTCTTTTGGAATTTCCGGGCATGGAGCAGCGTGTCAGGCAGGGAATTATTGCATCTTACCTGGGCATTCAGCCCGAAACACTGAGCCGAATCCGCAGAAAAATCGTTTTTTGACTTAGGTCAATGCACAGGGCTTTGCCTGACCTTAGTTTTGCAGCATTGTTTAACCCAAAACATGAGTTATGAAACTGCAAAACGATACGGTACTCATTACCGGTGGAAGCTCAGGCATAGGCCTTGAATTCGGCAAAGTATTGCTCCAGTGCGGAAACAAGGTTATCATCTGCGGACGATCGGCAGAAAAGCTGGAAGAGGCAAAGCGGCTGCATCCTGGATTTATCACCTATGTCTGCGATCTTTCCGACAGCAGCCAATGTCTGGATTTCGCCATCAAAATCACAAAAAATCATCCTGAACTGAACGTGCTTGTCAACAATGCTGCCATAGTGCATAGAACAACTTTTGCTGACGATCCTGAAAGTATAGACAAACTTGTTGCAGAACTGCAGACCAACCTGATTGCGCCTGTTCGGTTGATCCATCAGCTGATTCCTTTGCTCGGGAAAAACCGGAATGCTGCGATTGTCAACATTACCACCGGATTGGTCTATGTGCCGCGGGCGCTCTATCCTTTCTACAATGCAACCAAAGCTGCCTTGCATTCCTTTACCCAGGTACTCAGGCTTCAGTTGAAAGAAAAGCCTATACAGGTGTCAGAAGTGATGTTTCCGGCTGTTGATACCCCCTGGCATCAGGGAAATCCGCCGAAAATCGCTGTTCCTGTCAGCAAGGCGGTCACTGAAATGATCCGGGGATTGAAACAGGATAAACCGGAAATCAGGGTGGGGGGTGCAAAAATGCTCTATCTGATTTCACGTATCGCTCCGGGCTTTGCACTGAAAAAGGTAAATGCGCTGGAATAGTACCTGATATGTCTGAACCTGATCAGAAAATGAACACAACTGGCCCGGCAGTTTTTCGGGAAAATTGTAATTTCGCTGTGGTTCATTGGATGGGCAGTATGGCTGAAATCCGGACTAAAGAGTAATGTAAACAACAATGGAGGAATTGATAATACGGACAAAGCGGCTTACCATCCGGCATCTCCGGCCTTCAGACCTTCCGGATTTTCATATTTACCGTTCCAATCCGGAAGTCACCAGATACCAGGGCTTTGATGTAATGACCCCGGAAGATGCGGCTTTGTTTATACAGAACAATGCGGTACACAGTTTTGGTACACCCGGCCAATGGGTTCAGTATGCTATTGAAAACACTGAAACCGGCCGGCTAATCGGAGATTGTGCCATCAGGCTTGATTCAGGCGATCCCGGGACTGCTGAAGCCGGAATAACAATATCCCATCTTGAACAGCGAAAGGGATTTGCGAAAGAAGCGGTTCTCGGGATCTTAACTTTCCTTTTTGATGGCAAAGAGATTCGCAGGGTAGTTGAAACTGTGGATGCTGAGAACATTGCCTCTGTTAACTTAATGAAAAGTATAGGATTCAGACAGGAAGGGCACTTCATAGAGAATATTTTTTTCAAGGGAAAATGGGGCAGTGAGTTCCTGTTCGCTATGCTCAAAAGGGAATGGGATGAGGTGAAAAAGCAGCACAACCTGCTGTTGCAGGCATAACAAAACAGCGCGGTCCCTGCATTCAGTCCTTCCTTTATTGGTTTTGTGATGGTGATGGATATCTGAATAAATCTTAAGAGTGCTGCAAATAGACTGATTCAGAATCTTTTTTCAGGGAAATATCATACAATTACCTTCCCTGAAGTTGCTTGCCGTGGTTTATCGGGGAGTGATGCTGGAAAGGTCATCTTTTGCAGCTAAACCATTGTTTAACATTCTGAATTGTCTACCGTTCTGCAATCACCTTCACCCTGAAATCATCATTCAGAATGGTCTGGGTTTCGTTGTTGGTCATGTAAACCCTCAACTGGCCTTCCGGCGGCAGAAAGGGCAGGTCGAAGCGCTGTTTCAGTTCTGTCCAGGAGCCGGGAGTGACTGAAATACCTGTTACCACATTTTCGCTGCTGAAGTAGACTGTGGTGTCGCCACGGTTTACCGAACAGGCGAAGAATACCTCTTTGGGTTGTTTTTCAAAAAGGCACATCATTGAGGCTTCCACCCTGTATATTCTTCCGTTGACCGAATCTGAGAGCCGGAGACCGAAGCCATCAGAAAACTGCCTGCCATTGCCTGCTTCGTTCACATAATTCCCGCTGAAGGCTTTCTCTGAAGGCTTCATATTGATGCCGGCCGTACTCAGGGAGTTCTTCGATTCAAAATCGTTGTACCATTCAAAGCGCTGAGCCGGAAGCGGGAAAGCTCCGGCTTTGATCAAGTGTTCCCGGAATTTTGGCCATTCCCAGTCACCACCCAGATAACAGCGGTCATATGCATGAATCATCCTGATATTGAAGAAGATAAGGTAAGCTGTGATGATCAGAGCCCCTGCCGCAGCGATCCGCCTCCGTGGCCGGAAAACTGTTTCTGCGATTGTTGCCAGCGGGATTGAGGTGAGTGTAAGGTATTCCACAAAGGAGCGCTGACCAAAGCTGCAACCGAAGAAGAACATGTACCAGGAGGCCACAACGTACCATTGAGCAATGAACAAGGCTGTAATCAGCAAGCCGTTTGCTTTCCGGCGGATCAGCATATAAATCAATCCGCTGATCAGAAGTATCCAGATGGGGGTGTAGGGCAGCAGGCCGTTGTTGGGCGAAAGCAACACCTTGAGTAAAGCAGGATGACTCCAGTAGGTAAATCCTTCATTCTGATAGGAGTAGAAAAAAAAGCTGCCGGATATAAACTCCCAGTAAACCAGCTGGGGAAGCATGAGCAGGAAGGCAGGCAATAGCAGAACAATCAGGTTGGCCGGTTTTATCAGGTAAAGGAAACGATCTTTCAGTTCGCCGGGGCTCTTCAGATCGAGGAGGGGAACCACGGCCAGCAACAGGATGTTGGAGGGCCGGGTAAGAACGATCAGGGCGGCAGTGGCTGACAGGGCTGCAAGCAGGTATTTCACGCGCCTTTGCCACAGCTTATCGGTAAGAAACAGCAGCAACGCCGCCAGAGCCCACGAATAAACGTGCGACATCAGCGGTTCCATAAAGGTGTAGTAATAGAGGTTGGTGCCGGCGATCAGCAACAGCACGGTGCCGGCCGAAATCCAGGGGCTGAACCTGCCCGACAGGAAAAAGAACAGCAGCAATGAACCGGCAAGCAGATAAAAAATGGCTGCAGTGCGGAGAGCAATCATGTAGGGTGCTGAAAATCCGGGAGCATATCCTTCTGTTTCTGAGCCAATTGCATGAGCAACCAAAAAGAAGGGTGCATTGAGCAATGAAACCCCGATAGGGTATTTGGTCATCAACCTGCCATTGACGAAACCGAATCCGTTTCCGAGTTTAAAATCAATGCTGTCGGGATACGCCTGCTGATGGAAACCATAAATGAACGTTGCCGGCAGGTATATGTAGTACCCCGATTTATCCGCGTAAAAATCACTACGCCAGTTGTCGGCAGGGTATTGATTGTAATGAAGGGAAAGCCTTAAAAGGAACAGGAGTACCAACACAAAACCCGTGAGGATTGCTGCGGGTTTCAGGGCCTTTCTTCTGAAGGGTTCCGGGGATGCATCAGGCATTGGTGATCCCATACATTGTTGATTTAGCGTATGTTGCAGAGGAGTAATCTGTCATCACCAATAAAGGCCTCGAGGCGGTCGCCGATCTGCACAGGGCCAACGCCTGCCGGAGTTCCTGTGAATATGTAATCGCCCTGTTTCAGGGTGACAAACTGCGACACATAGGCGATGATGGCCTCGAAAGAGAAAATCATCTCTCCTGAGTTTCCTTCCTGCACTTTCACCCCGTTTTTGAACAGCCCGAAACGGATGTTATGCAGATCGGGGAATTGTGTTACCGGGATGAATTTACTCACCGGTGCTGAGAAATCAAAGGCCTTGGCCATTTCCCAGGGAAGCCCTTTCTCTTTGGCTTTCTGCTGAAGATCACGGGCTGTAAAGTCGATGCCGACTCCGATGCCGTCGAAATAAGCGGAGGCGAATTTTTCCTGAATGTTGCGGCCAACCTTACACACATGCAACACCAGTTCAGCCTCATAATGGATATCCTTTGAGAATTCAGGATAAAAGAAAGGCTGGTTGTTGCGGAGCTGCGCCGATTCGGGTTTCATAAAGAAAACAGGTTCTGAAGGAACCGGGTTGTTGAGTTCACGGGCATGTTCGCTGTAGTTGCGACCGATACAGATTATCTTCATAAGCAAGTAAAAAGTAAAAAGTAAAAGCTCAAAGCCTGCCTGACTGCCGTCAGAGCAGGCAGGTTCAAAGCATCAAGCTCAAAGTTAATAGCATCAAGCTCAAAGATCAAACTTAACCAGGCTATATTTTCACCGAACTTTTATTGAACCCGCGAAGTTTGATGGCGGTAATCACTTTTTTGGTTGAAAGCGGGAAATCGGATTTCATCATCCAGTCGTAGTAGGATGGTTCATTGTTGAAAATCTCTTCTACGGTTTTCCCTTTGTGTTTTCCGAAGTTGAAGACCTCCTGGTTTTTCTGGTTGAAAATCAGGTGGCCTACCAGGTCGGCATTGCGGTTGTGAAACGAAAATTCGTGCAGTGCTTTGATGTCGTTTTTCACTGGTACAGACACGGCTCCGTCACGATCGGTGTATTCAGCCCCTTCGTATCGTTCCAGCTGACTGAGCAGCACTTCGTAGGTGGCCCGGGTATCGGCTTCGGCTGAATGGGCGTTCACCAGGTCACCATTACAGTAAAACTTGTAAGCGGCTTTCAGGGTGCGGGGCTCCATTTTGTGGAAGATGTTCTGTACATCCACAAACCGCCGGCCTTTGAGGTCGAAATCCAGTTCTGCCCTCAGGAATTCCTCCACCAGCAGGGGCACATCAAATTTGTTGGAGTTGTATCCGCCCATGTCGCAGTTTGCAAGAAACTGAAGCAGCTGCGGACCGATGTCAGCAAAGTGCGGGGCATCCTTAACATCTTCATCTGCAATGCCGTGAATGGCCGTTACTTCCGGTGGAATGGGAATACCGGGATTGATCCTCCGCGTAAATACCTCTTCACGTCCATCGGGGTGTACTTTGAGGATGCTGATTTCAACGATGCGGTCGTTGCCGATGTTGGTTCCGGTGGTTTCGAGGTCGAAAATGGCAAGGGGGCGGGTAAGGTTCAGTTTCATAATGTGTAAATAAAAACAGCATCAGGGGTTACCTGATGCTGCGAAAGTAGTTTATTTTCCCGATCAGATGCTGCGGTTGACGTCGAAACTTTCGAGCAACTGCTGCATACGCTGCAGGTACATGCCGCCCAGGGCTCCGTCAACCACACGGTGGTCATATGACAGCGAGAGAATGATCGTGTGACGGATGGCGATCACATCGCCTTCGGGTGTTTCAAGAACCACTGGTTTTTTCTTGATCACACCGAGGCCAAGAATGGCAACCTGCGGCTGGTTGATGATGGGCGAACCCGTTATACTGCCGAAAGTGCCGAGGTTGGTAATGGTGAAGGTGCCACCGGCAATGTCATCAGGGTCAAGTTTGTTGGTACGGGCTTTGCCGGCCAGGCTGTTTACATCTTTGGCCAGTCCCAGAAGGTTCTTCTGGTCGGCATTTTTAATGACCGGAACAATCAGGTTGCCGTTAGGCAGGGCTGCTGCCATACCGATGTTGATGTTTTTACGAAGGATAACCTTGTACCCGTCAACCGAGGCATTCACGCCCGGGAAATCCTTCAGCGCCTGGGCTGCTGCTTCAATAAAGATCGGGGTAAAGGTAATTTTCTCCTTTTCGCGCTGCTGGAAACTGTCTTTCACTTTCTCACGCCAGCGCACCATGTTGGTAACATCCACTTCAATAAAGGAGGTAACGTGGGGTGAAACCTGAACCGACATTACCATGTGGTCGGCGATGAGGCGACGCATACGGTCCATTTCAACAATCTCGTCACCGTTGCCGGCAAATACCTGTGGTGCTGACGGTTTTACCGGAGCTGCCGGTGCATGAGTTGACGGCGCTGCCTGAACCGCTGACGGTGCCGGAGCTGAGGCACTTCCGCGCTGTTTCAGGTAGGCCATCAGATCGTCTTTTGTGAGACGGCCATCTTTGCCGCTTCCGGCAATTCTGTCGAGTTCCGCCTGACCGATGCCTTCGGTTCTGGCGATGTTCTTTACCAGGGGAGAATAAAACCTGTCAGCATTGCTTTCCACCATCGTGGATTCGGCCGGCTTTACAGGGGCTTCTTCAGGCACAGCCATGGCTGCAACACTTGCAGGTGCTGAATCAGCTGAACTTTCCTCAACTGCAGCATCACCATCGGTATCAATAACGGCGATCACTTTGCCAACAGCTACCACGTCGCCTTCATTGAATAGGACTTTTACCAGTTTACCTTCAACAGGGGAGGGAATTTCAGAATCAACTTTATCGGTTGCAATTTCAACGATGGGATCGTCTTCTTCGATGTTGTCACCGGGGTTTTTCAGCCATTTGGTGATGGTGGCTTCAATAATGCTTTCGCCCAGTTTGGGCATTACCACTTCAAATTTTGCCATAACAAGAGTTAAATTTCATGCAGTCCGCTGTGCGGGCTGATCAATCAGGGTTCAATTGGCCAATAAACAAACTTTCAACAAAAAAGTTCGTGAAAATATACTGTTTACAACCTTCCCAGGCTCCTGAACCCTTTGAAAACGATGTTCAGATCATTGCTGACCCGGTAATCCCGGGCATACAGGATGTTGAGGGTAGCAGCGGTTTCGGGTTCTATATTCCGGCTGGGAAAGAGGTCGGTTGGGTTGAGAATTCCTTTCCGGATGGCAGGCATGGCCGCATTCTGCCTGGGAACAGGGGCATAACCGATCCATGTTCTTGACCCTGCCATAACCCTCAACAGGTTGAACAGGAATACCAGTGGCTGCCGGGTAAGAAACATCAGCACAGGGCTCAGCGGGAGCATCAGCACTGTAAGGGCAATGTCGAAAATCCGTTTGTTGCGGCGGTTGTTGATTTTGTTTACCGGATTGATGTCAATCGCATAGAGGTCGCCGGTGGTGCTGATGGAATTGGAGCCGATGATGGCCATGCTCTCGGGCGGGGCGATTTTGAAGTCGGTCTGCGACCGTTGCAGCTGACTCATGGTGTCGATGATGCGGTGGGCCGGGATATCCCGTGCACAGAAAATGACTTCATCGATTTTGTATATCGTGATGATGTCGGAAAGGTGTGCGATGTTGCCGATATACCCAGCAAGGTTTTTGGGGGTATTGTCAATCCCGACAAGGCCGATAAACCCCGGGTTAATGAGGGTTTTTCTGAGCAGGTCGGCTACCCTTACCGACTCCTCGGGTCCGCCGGCAATGGCATAACGCTTGTTGGGGTTGGCACCGATTCTGAAATTTCTGAAACCGGCCAGGCTGAGGACAAAACGAATGCCACTCATGGAGATCATTCCCCAGATAGTACTCAGAATAATGAGCGCCCGGGAGAACCGGAAACCGGCCGGAAGAAGAGCATACAGCACCAGGATGGCAATGGTGCCCGAAAGCAGGCCGGTAAATACCCGCCTTAGCCTCAAAGGTGGATCATACCCCCCGGTCAGAAGCACTGAAAACAACCAGATGAACACATACGCAGGCAAGACCCCGAACATAAAAACAGAAGGGTAATGACCACCTACTTTATAGATTACATTGCTCTCCCAGTAATCTACGATCAGCAGGGTACCGGCATAAATCACCGTGGCATCGAGCAGCGGAAGCAAAAGCTTGTTGAGGATTCGGTAGAGCACAGCAATCCCGGCCCTCAGATAAATGGCCAGGTTGATAAGCAGCGAAAAAAGGGCTGCATTCTTCTGCGTGAAGTGTTTCCTTGCAAAGATGACCATGGCGTTGTAGAACACAAAAACGTAGTTCACGCTTGATTTCTTTGTGCTTTCGCCCTTGTAGTGGATAATGCGCGCACCGGGATAATAGTAGTTTTTATAGCCAGCTTTGGTGATGCGGTAACTCAGGTCGATGTCTTCACCGTACATGAAGAAATCTTCGTCGAGCAGGCCTGTTTTTTCCAGGGTTTCCCGCCGGAGCATCATATAGGCACCGGCCAGAACATCCACCACATGGGTCTGCTCCCTGTCGAGGTAACCCAGGTGATAGCGGCCGAAAATTTTCGATTTCGGGAAAAGAGCTGAGAGTCCGAATATTTTATAGAAGGCTACAGCCGGGGTAGGCAGTCCGCGCTTTGATTCAGGCAGGAAACGGCCTTTGCCGTCAACCATCTTGATACCCAGGCCACCGGCATCGGGGTGGGCATCCATAAACGCCACGGATTTCTGAAAAGTGTCCTGTTCAACCACCGTGTCGGGATTCAGCAAGAGCACATATTCCCCGGCTGACTGTCTGATGGCCTGATTGTTGGCCTTCGAAAAACCGGGATTGTCGCTGTTGGCAATCAGCTTAACCGTGGGAAACTTCTCAGCAACCATTTCCACAGAGCCATCCACCGAGTTGTTGTCAACCACAAAAACCTCGGCTTCGAGACCTTTGATGGCTTCATTCACCGAGTGAAGGCATTGTTCGAGGAAAAACTTAACGTTGTAGTTAACAATTACAACCGATAGTTTCATGAAATGTGCGGCTTAAATCACGGAACGGAAGGTGCTTCAGTTACGGATGATGCTTCCTTTTTCCGCCGGTAAAGATAGTGAAATGCACCGGAATAATAATCCTATGCTGAAGACGTATAAGAGGTGGATGTGGCCTTATTCAGTCAATAAATTAATAAATTCCTCTATCCGAAGTATCTTTCTACTGTTTGCTTTGTTGAATAGCAGATGCTCAAAATCAAGCTGTTTCTTTTTTAAATCAACAGTCTTTAGAAGTTTGACAGTTGCCTCACGTAACTCCTTAAGATTGCTGATACTGCAGCGTAATGACAGAAAATTATAATCCGGGTTAGCCAGTGGCAGCAGATAGATCAGATCATAGAAGTCGCGTCCTTTGGCACGGCTAAGCATGGCAGAAATCTTCATACTGCACAATACTTCATCAGAAGGAACGGGAAATGGAAAGAAGAATCCACATCCCTTGATATGAGCGATGACCGGAGAGTAGTCAACCCCCTGATCCTGACTTTCTATTTTTATAAGAAACCGTTCATCTTTATGGCCGCTCAATCCAAGTTCAAACAATAGTTCAGGAAAATGCAGATTTCGTCGGAAGGCTGTCAGTTTAGGATTTTCACGGTCCTTTGCTTCAACCTTCAGGCCATTGCGTTCCAGATACCTGATCACATCGTTCGTCATATTCATAAACTCTTCCTTGGCCAGATCTTTACAATCGAAGTCAATATCCTCAGAAAAGCGGTCAATTCCTTTGATCAGACGCAGGTTTGTGCCACCTATAAAGACTACTTTTTTAATATAGGGAGTGTTGGAGAGATAATCCAGAATCATTAACTGAAGATACTCTTTCAGCATGTATTTGTTAAGGGCCGGGTTCTCACGGATATTAAGGGGAAAATAGTTTCTTACCTGTTCAAGTTGAATCATAGATTATAGGTTTTTAAAAGGAGTTTTAGCCGGAATTCCAGTGCTTTACTTTTAAATCTGCTGCAATATCCCCATAGTACTTCTTTGTTTATTTCAGTTTGCAGGGTATCCTCATCCAGTCGCAGCTCCTCTAATTCCTGACTGAAGTTGTAAAAAGGGAAAAGATAGAGCAGATCAAGCAATGCTTTTTCCGGTGTGGCAAATTGTATGTTGTGGTTTTCATTGATTGGTCTTAATGTATATCCGAACATGAGGTTTTCTTTTATATTCCTGTAAGTGAACCCGCCGAACTCGTTATTAAATGTAGTTGTTTTCAGTGATGTTACAGCCATTATCTGAACTACCGTTTCAGGGATCATTCCATAAAATGACAAGGCTGACTGCAGACTAATGTATGACGGACGATAAATCCGGTTGGAGAAATACAGAAAATAGTCCGGCTTCTTCTTGTACTCAGGGAAAGTAAAATAGCCCTGTCTTAACCGAATGAGATATCCCTTTTTTACCCAACGGGTTAGATTATTCCTGTTAAATTCCGGTTGCCATGCATTAATCTGATGGATATTGAAGCATGCCAGGTCAAACAGCTGATTTTTGAAATCAAGGAAGGACATTATTCTTAATTTGTTTCTATAATGCTACAAATATAGTGCAAAATAGAAACAAAATCAAAGTTTCTTAGGAACTGTTGATGGTTGTTCTACGGTAAGTTACTAACTTTGCCTTGGATATTTATGGAACAACACCGTCATTTTATACTCCACAAGCCTTATGGCATCCTGAGTCAGTTCGTAAGCGAGCATGACTGGAAACAGGTACTGGGGGCACTGTATCCATTTCCGGATGGCACCATGCCAATTGGCAGGCTGGATGAAGACAGCGAGGGCCTGCTGCTGCTGACGACCGACGGTGTTCAGAGCGAAAGGGTGAGAGTAAAAAGTCTCGAAAAGGAATATTATGCCCAGGTTGACGGACAGATCACAGAGGAGGCGGTGGAACTGTTGAGACTAGGCGTCGATATTGGCATACGGGGGGTAAAATACCGGACACGGCCCTGTAAAGTTGAGGTGTTGCAATCAGATCCCGGATTTGCACCGCGCACCAAAAAGATCCGCGACGACCGGCATGGCCCCACCACCTGGATTTCGATCACGCTGTCGGAAGGAAAGAACCGTCAGGTCAGGAAGATGACTGCAGCGGCAGGGTTTCCTACCCTCCGGTTGTTCAGGGTAAGGATCGGAGAGTTGGTACTTGGTGACCTGAAGCCGGGCGAAGTTATCGAAACCGGACCTTTCGTGCCCTGAAACCTCTTCAACCGCTTGTTCCGCAGTCTCCCTGATCCGGATTATCACAGATGAATGAGAACAGCGCAGGCTGTATGCCTGGGTAGGTGAGGTTTTCAGGGAGTGAGGTATTCAATTGTATTTCAGCGATTTCTGATTCCGGAAGTTGACCGAGGCTGCTGACATCAGCCAGAAAAAGGTAGCCGTAGCCGGTTGCCATAGCAGTTTCTACCTTATAGGGTCCTATAAATTTTAAAACGAAATCCAGGGCTCCGGTTTCTTCAAAGAGCTCCCGGGCTGCGGCTTCTTCAGGGGTTTCTCCGGCTTCGATGTGCCCGCCCGGGATCTCCCAGGTGCTGCGTTCGCGGTGGCGCACAAATATCCATTGATGCCGGTACCTGGCGCCGATCACCACGTATTCGGCCCTGCTGCCGGCCTCCGGTATACCGGTGAGCGTGACGATTGCTTTGTTCACAGTCGCCATCAGCTGAAATCCGGATGAAGAAGACCATCAGAAAACCGCTTCATAAACGCGGCCACATGCACCGCATCCATCAGGCCATGGTGGGCATGAATGGCTACAGGGAGCATCATGCTGCCTCCGGATTCGTGAATCCTGCCAAAGGTAATTTTGGGAACGCTGTCGCGGTAAGTGAAATGCCTTGGGTGCGTAAGCCCGCTGAAACTCATCCAGGGGATGGCTGAGAAATGGATCACATCGTTGCGTCTGGTCTGTTCGTTCTGGCGTAATCCGGTTGAGTTAAGAACTGCAGCTGTTTCGCGGGCTGTTTCTGCACTGAATGATGCAAAGGATGCTGTGTGGGCAATAAATGAAAATGCGAAGGTCTGATCGGGCCTGCCAATGGTTGAGGAAGCGTGAACTTCTTCATAGCAGACCGGTAACCCATCCTCAATCCGGTACCTGAATTCCTCCGTCTGGTTGGCGGCTTTCAACGCCTGAAATAAATAGAAATGAAAGAAATGCACCTTGTTAGCCCTGCATTGTTCCAGGGCTGCTGAACAGTCTGTTTCGGTGACGATACCGAAAAAAGGTTCATCAAAGCCGTTGAAGAATTCAAAGTGCTCTTTCCTTTTCCAGGTTTTCAGGTCAATGATTGCTTTCATAAGTAGCGATAAATTGTGGCAACTGCTTTATTGTTCTGAGTTCCGTAAAAAAAGGATAAACGGGCAGATCGTCAGTTTTTTCATGCTGCCAGGTGGTATGGTAGGGTATGTGAATGGCGTGTCCTCCCAGATTCAGAACGGGAATTATATCCGATTTCAGTGAATTTCCGACCATCAGAAAATCAGCGGCCGGAATGTCGAGGTGGTTGAGCAGGCGCCGGTAATTGTCATCTTTTTTATCACGCATGATTTCGATGTGATGAAAGTACTTTTCAAGCCCTGATTTTCCCAATTTGCGCTCCTGATCCGCCAGATCGCCTTTGGTTGCAAGAATGAGGCGGTACCCAGCGGAAAGCTGCTGTAGGGTCTCTTCAACGCCATCAAGCAGTTCCACATCCTTGTTGATGAGCGATTTGCCCAATCGGGTTATCTCGCTGATTGTCAGTGCACCTACCTGTCCGGCGCTCACACTGACAGCCGTTTCAATCATGGACAGGATGAAACTTTTGGCGCCGTAACCGTAGAGTTCAAGGTTGGCCATTTCGGTGCTGAACAGCAATGCTGAGGTTTCTTCTGCTGGCTTCCAGGCTGAAAGCATCCGGCAGAACTCCTTTTCGGTCTCCAGGTAGTTGGGCTCGTTCACCCAGAGGGTGTCGTCGGCATCGAATCCGATTACGGTGATCATGTAAACAAGGTTTATAAAAGATAGGGGAGAAGGCAAGCCTCAGCACAGCTCCTCAGGACTGAGTATCCGCACCTGCCCGGCAATCCTGTGCTATCCTGCTCCGGTAACTGCTCATTGTTCCCTTTTTTCATTCCCCGCAAAGGTAAAGGAAATCCGGGACCTGCTGCAGGATGCCTGCAAACAGTGCCCGGATAGCAGCAGCTTAAATGGTTTTATATTCCGTAATTCTTTCTGACGAAGGCATAATACCACGATGCCGGCAATAACCGTTTCATGGGCAGCAGGATATTGGCCGGATAAGCCACCGGATAACGAAGCTTCCTGCTTTGGTCTGTGGCAGCTTTGAAAATGGTTTCGGCAACGGCTTCTGCCGGTGCACCTTTTTCGCCGGCACGCTTGTTCAGTTTTTCAACTTTTGCCGCAAAGGCATTGTAATCCTCAGTGAATGATGGTTTGACAAAGGCTCTGCTGCGGCCGTAAAATTCTGTTTTGATGGCGCCGGGCTCGATGATTTTTACCCTGATGTTAAACTGCTCAGCTTCGAATTGCAGCGATTCGGAGAAGCCTTCCACCGCCCATTTGGAGGCATGGTAAATGCTGAACAGGGGGAATGCTACTCGACCACCCACACTGGCGATCTGCACGATGGCACCTGATCTGTTGGGGCGCATGTGTTTCATGGCTTCGCGGGTAACACGCATGAGACCCATTACGTTGGTTTCGAGCTGCCTGCGGATAAATTCATCGTCCATGGCCTCAAAAACACCATCGGCACCGTATCCGGCATTGTTTACCACGACATCAATCGTTCCGAAATCCCGGATTACCTGACCGAAAGCTTCTGATACTGAAACTGCATCGGTTACATCGAGGCTGTAAAGCCGGATTCCGTTCATTTTCGCCAGTTCTGTATCTCCCGAAGGATCGCGCATGGTGGCCGCCACATTCCAGCCTTTGGTTGCAAAATAGATGACTGCTGCCCGTCCGATACCACTGGACGAACCGGTTATAAGCACTGTTTTTTTCATTTTAAGTGAATTATTGTTCATTTATTAGGTTAAAAAAAGTCAGTTCGGGCCCGGGGGCTTTCCGATCTGAGCATTACACGACTATTTTCTGATGCTGTTCCAGCCCATTTCCGCGTATTGTTCAAGTTGTCCGGGATCGGGCGGAATTCCTGAATCAATATGGTATTTGGCGATTTCATTGGCGGCTCCCATCAGTTGGCTGAGAATCACCGGAATCGGAAGGTCTTTAATAATCTGTTGATTGACCGCTGATTGAAGCAGTACTTCCAGGGGTTTGAGCATTTCTGCTGCCCTGAACCTGGTTTCGTCAGAAATGAAGGGCGATTTGTAGAATTGCTCGATAAAAATCATCCTTTCAGGATTGCGGATACATCCATTGAAGTAATTCATCCACATCCTTCCGAATGAGGTATGAAAGGGCTCACCGGCAATAAATCCTTCGCTCATCTCCTTGATTTTTATCTCTTTCTGATGAAGAAACAATTCATCGATCAGGCTTTCTTTAGAAGGGAAATATTTATACACAGTACCCGTCGCAACACCGGCTTTTTTCGCAACATCAGCCATCCGCAGACCTGCAAAACCAGTCTGCAGAACCAGCGAAAGCGTAGACCTGAAGATTCCTTCGCGTTTCTGATTGTCCCTGGGTTTTGACATAAAGGTGAATTTATATTCACTTAAAACGCAGATTGTGGAAAATTGTTTCTGGTCAGTTCTTTTTTTTCTGGCTCTTGAAAAAATCCGGTTAAACGGTGACCCTGCTGAATATCGCTGCATTCATCAAAATCAGATCTTATTTTGATTTCTGGGTCATTTGAATTCTCCTTTATGCCTTTATACACATTAAAAGGCTGCTTGTCAAAATCTCAAGTCTGATAGCTTAAACGTAAAAGTAATTTTGCTTCATCTTAGCATCAACTCTTTAAAATAAGCTGTTGAAAGAATGAATAACCCGTATTTTTCACACGGTTCTGATGATCCATGATATACTTTTACTGGTTGCTGAGGTTTATTGTTTGAGTTAAATCGTATTGTCTTCATGCTTACTTATCGCTTCCGGTCATTTCAACAACCAGGTTCCCTCCATTCATGATCTGATCGTAGGTTATAAAGGGATTTTCTACCAGTTTTTTGTCCAGAAATATTTTTTCAACGTATATGTTCTCATTATAAATATTTTTGGCATTTATCGTAAAATACTTTCCACCGTTTATGTGAATTGTTGCTTTTTTAATTTGTGGGGCGCCCAGAACAAATTCGTTACCAGCCGGGTTCACCGGATAAAAGCCAAGCGTTGATAAAATATACCAGGCCGACATTTGTCCACAATCATCATTTCCGATCATTCCATTGGGTGCATTGTTGTGAAACTCATTGATTATCTGATGAATGTATTTTTGGCCTCTTTTAGGAGTATTTGAGTAAGCATACAAATACACCACATGATGACCAGGTTCGTTGCCATGCGCATATTGCCCGATCATGGCTTCCTGACCCAGAAATTTATCCGGGTTCTGCGCCTCAATGGTAAAGAAATCGTTGAGATGTCTGGTAAACGCATCAGTCCCACCTAAAAGCTGCTTCAATCCAGCAATATCATACTGTGCCGGAGTCCAGAAGTATTGCCATGCGTTGGCTTCAGTATAATCGCCCGGATTGTTCATAGGCGAAGTTGCGATGAGCGGATTGAACGGAGTTCGCCAGTTCCCATGGGCATCTTTGCCACGGAAGAGTTTTGTGGATGGTTCGTAAAGGTTTTTATAATACCCGGCCCTTTTCAGGAAAGTTTCAGCAGTTGCTGTATCACCCAGCTTCGCAGCCATGGCAGCAACACACCAGTCGTCGAACCCGCTTTCGAGGGTGCGTGAAACAGCTTCATTATCAAGTTTATCGAAGGGATAATAGCCATAACGGTTGTACAATTCCCAATCGGAATTTATATGATTTATCGTAGATGTTTCAACCATGGCTTTCAGGGCGTCGGTTTTATCAAAACCTTTGAAGCCCTTGTTAAAAGCTGAAAGTATCATCGGGATGGCATGGTTGCCGATCATGCAGTAGTTATCCTGTCCCCATGCTGTCCAGATGGGCAGAAATCCGGCTGCTTTGTGATGCAGAAGCAATGTATTGATGATGCCGTTAATTCTTTCAGGCGCAATAATTTGCAACAGCGGGAAAGCGCCCCGGTAGACATCCCAGATGGAAAGCGTTGAATAATATTCATTTTCCGGGGCCAGTGCAATGTTATCGTCGGCGCCGCGGTATTTACCATCCACATCTGCAATGTTCGACGGCTGCAATAACAGGTGATACATGGAAGTATAGAAAATTTCTTTCTGTTTGGGCTCAGCTTCAAGCTCAATTCTGCCTAAGTAGTTGTTCCAGACTTTCTGTGCGTTATTCTTCACCTGTTCGAAATTCCAACCCGGAATTTCTGCATTCATATTAAGTTTTGCCCCTTCGACCGCCACAGCTGATAAAGCAACTTTTACCTGCAATATTTTACTTTCATCCAGGTTAAATGAATAGATATATTTTGGGGCATTTTCTTTCGGTCCTTTGGCCAATTGTTCGGATTTTACAAACGGTTTATCGAATCTGATAACGAAGAAGTACTTTCTTTCAACCCAGTTTTTCGTATGGCAAAATCCTGTAATGGTTTGATAATCTTCAGTTTTTACGTCACTCTGAAGGACAAGACTATCGGTTAGGAAACAGAGCCCATGCTGAAAATCAGCCAAAACACTTGCCTTTTGTGAGGGGAAAGTATAGCGGTGAAAAGCGACCCGTTCAGAACAGGTCAGTTCTACTTTTACTTTGTCTTTTTTGGTTAAAGTATAATATCCTGCACTTGCCTTTTCGGAATCTTTGATATACCTGTTTCGCAATTCTGAATTTTGGGTTTCAACAAAAGGAAGTAGCAGGATATTTCCCATTTCGCTCACCCCTGTTCCGTTGAAACGGGTTTGCGAGAAACCTAGTATGATGCTGTCATGGTATTGGTACCCGCTTGTGTAGTTCCATCCCTGATTGCGGTTGTCCGGTCCTGGCTGTACCATGCCAAAAGGCATGGAGGGGCCCGGGAAGGTATGTCCAGTCCCGTCGGTGCCGATAAAGGGGTTAACAAATAATGTGTAATCGGAATCGGGGTTTTGTGCCGATAGCTGATAAAGTACTGAAATAAAGCATATTATACCTGAAATTGTTGATTTTGGTGATGACATGGTATTATTTATCTAATGTGTTGTGCTGTTGAGAACTTAACTAATTGAATGTCAGGCTGAGCGGAGTCGAAGCCATATTTCGACTCCGCTCAATATGACTCAGTGTGAGTATTATAGCAATTCAACCGCACAAAAGGTTATTTATCTAATAAAAAAGTTACAGGGATATCCAATCGCTTGCTCCACGAAATTTCGCTGTGATCCTCCCCCGGAAAGAATCGGGTAATCCAGTTGTCCGGCTGATAGCCTTTTTCCTTCATGATGCCATCGGCCTCCTGCTGCAGGGGTGGATAAAGGGCATCGAGTGTCTGGTCACCGTAATCGAAGTAGAGATGGTGTGTCTGAGGATCGGGCAGGCAGCTTTTCATATACCGGAAAAATGCAGGGGGACAGGGGTTGTTTTCCATGGAGAATACCCCCGGCCAGTGAGTGCTGAGGCAGGCTGCTCCGCCGAAAACTTCCGGGTATTCACAAATGGCATACAGGGAGATCAGGCCGCCCATGCTTGACCCGGCAATCAGGGTATTTTCGCGGTTTTGCAACGTTGAGAAAGTGCTGTCGATAAAGGGTTTCAGTTCTGAAACTATGAACTTAAGGTAATCATCGGATACAGGGGTGAAGGTTTCTGTGGTCCGGCCCAGCTGCTGAAGTTCTCCGTTTACGCGTTCTTTCTCTTCCTTGGTGAGTGACGTATAGGGTTTTGCCGGAAAGTACTCGGCATGACGGTTGGTAGTATTCCAGATTCCGACAACAATGCAGTCTTTGATTTTCTGTTCTTTGATTAATCTTCCCAACGTTTCATCAACACCCCATTCCTGTTTGTTCCAGTTAAGGGAGCTGTCAAATAGCATCTGTCCGTCGTGCATATACAAAACACTGTATTTTTTACCTGGGTCGTAACCATCGGGGAGCCAGACATCTACGTTGCGGGCGGGCACCAGGGCTGAGGGGAAATCGCGGAAACGCCGGATTTTCCCGAAGGAGGTCTTTACTTCCGTTGGAAAGGTGAGCTGCCGCAGCACCGTAGCGCCCAGCGGAAGCAGTATCTGCTTTTGCGGTTTTCCGGTTTTTTCATTGATCAGCAGGGTGTTCAACTCCACGCTTTCCCAGATATTTTCCTGGTCAGGAATTCTTTCAATGTGAAATTCTGTGGTTGAAGAAGCTGGAATCCGGTATTTCTCTGTGTTCACCGGTTCATAACCGAGATCCCTGAATCCACTGACCGTATGATTCTTCAGCACGATTTCCCTGCTTTCGATTGGCAGGGCAAATACCAGCGGGCCCTGAGCAAAGTAGCTTTCCTGCTGCTGATCATGCCGGATTTCAGGTTCTGAAGGAAACATGATTTCAAAGGTTTCCTTTCCTTTCCACTGTCTGTCAATCACCAGATAGCCCTCTTTTTCAGTATAATGCATCGTTGATGCTACTTTTCCGGCCCATGCCGGTTTGCGTAGCTTCACAACAAATTCTACGGGTTTTTCAACCTCAATGGTGAAACTGATATTTCCTGTAAAGGGATATTCCGTTTCTTCAACAATGCGTACGTGTAAGCCCCTGATTTCAGTATTTACTTCACAAGGTCCGTAGAGGGCTGCAACAAGCCCTTCCTTGTCCTTCAGCCACATCGATTTTACATAATAGGGGGCAATCCTACCGGCATTGGGAGCGCAGCAAACAGCCACATCCTGGTGGGCAGGTGAGTATTTAAAACGTGTCTGAACCTCATTTCCGGCAGGTGCACCGTTCAGGGTTCCTGTCATGGCAAACGAATTGTCGGTCTTGCAATAGGCAATGGCGCTTTCCTCGGGATGCCTGGCTCCCTGTGCCGCATTGTAAAACAGCCGTTCGGTCAGATCACCAAAGGAGGGATCGCCGGTTTTCTGAATCAGGTTCGTGTATCCATCGAGCAATTCCTGCAGCGAACAGTATTCATATCCGGTGTTTGTTGCATCAGCATGGCGGCCTGCAACCCACTCATCCCCGATGGGGCCACCTGCAGGGGTTGTGCATTGGTGGATCCTTTCAAGATAAATGTCCAGAGCAGTTTTCAGCTGATTGTTGCCGCTGGCCAACCATGCCATGGTCAGTGGCCTGAGGTGCTCATAGGTGTGCACACCGTGCTCTTTATTCCTGTATTCAGGATCGAGTATTTTGCCAAGCTGTGCGTCTTCTGCCAGAACATGCCCCGAAAAGTCTTCATAGAGAAATAAGGCATAATTCAGGTAATCCTCATTCCCCGTCAACTGAAACAGCCTGTCGAGAATATCGGTAAAAGTCAGCCCATGTGTCAGTCCGCCGGCAAAAGGTTTCACCGAGCCGAAAGGGGAGGACGCTCCAACAGGATAATGTTTCATCACATCGGCCACTGCGCGTTCTGTCGCATTCAGTACATCCTGCTTCCCTGTATACTCATACCAGGCCAGCAACCCCCTGAGCGCAGTGGTTTTGGCCCATAGCTCGCCGTTTTCATCGGCAAAATTATACCTGAGTTCCGGGGTGTAAATGCCCAGGTAGCCATCCTTATCCTGCGTTGATAGCAGATAGTCAATGTATTGGCGCGATTTGTCCAACCCGGAGGCATTGTCCAGCAAAATGGCATTGCGGATGTATCCGTCGCGCCAGTTCGACTGGGTCTCACTGTTCCACCACAGGTACTGAGGGTCCATCACCGGACCGGTATTTCCCAGATCTTTTGACGTATGCTCCCGGGTCAGCCGGTCCGCTCCGTATATCCGGTCATCCATCAGATCAGGTACCAGTTCGTCGAGATGACCAACAAAACCCTCCATATCCTTAAGCATCTGGTCTTTCAGCCAGCCGGAAGGCCTGATTTCCCCAAACCTGAGCCATTGAAACTTCTGTTCTACCGGTTTGATTTTTTGGAATGAATCAGGGGAGTGGGCTTTGTTTCCGGTCTCAGGCTGACCAGATGCGAACAGAACGGTAGCTGTCATGATGAATGTGATAATTTTTTTCATAATGAAGATTTCATTGTTACAAAAATACCATGGGATTTTTGCTCTGTGTTTGCATAATTTGTTCAATTATGACCGTATTTTATCCTGATTGTTCAATAATTATGTATTTTTACGCTATAAACAGGGAAATGAGATGAGGGCCAGCTTCGAACACATTGATACGGAAGTCCGTTACCGGCAACGTTGGATCAGCTTGCCGGCATTTGAATTCTATTGGCATTATCACCCGGAAGTGGAGTTGACCTATATTCTGAGCGGAAGTGGAGAGCGGATTGTGGGCGACAGTGTTGAATCGTTTTATGCAGGTGATCATGTGCTGGTAGGGCCCGATCTGCCGCATACCTGGACCTCTTTCGGTGGAAGCGTGGTGGAAGACGCCTGTCAGGCCATGGTAATTCAGTTCAGACCGGAAGTTCTGGGAAAGCAGCCAGTCATGGAACCGGAATTTGACGTCATCCGCAAACTCCTGGCTTTATCGTCAAGGGGCATTCGTTTCAACAAGGAGGTTGCTGAAGAAGCCGGAAGGCAGTTAATGCTGCTGCGCGGGAAACAGGGCTTGCACTGGCTTACAGGGTTATGGATACTGCTTGACTTTCTGGGTAATTCAACGGATTACACTTTTTTGTCATCTGTGGGTTATTCACCTTCGCTCAATAAACTGAATCAGGAGAGAATCTCCAGGGTGTTTGATTACATCTGCCATAATCTGAGCGGGGAAATCAGGCTGAAGCAGGCAGCCGGGCTGGTTTATATGACTGAAACTTCTTTCAGCCGGTTTTTCAGAAAAATCACCGGGATGACCTTCAACGGATATGTCAACGAGATCAGGCTTTCACATGCCTGCAGACTCCTGACCGAGCATCCTGAAATGAGTGTTTCATCGGTAGCCTGGGAGTCAGGTTTCAGAAGTTCAACGCATTTCAACAGGATGTTTTTTACCGCAAAAGGCTGCTCACCTTCAGCATTCCGGAAGATCAATCATCCGCAAAAACATCAATCACCGGCAGGGCTTTAAAGTCAAAATCGTAAAATGCCATATTCTCCCAGCTTGATCCGTTGGTTGCCTCTGTTCCTTTAAAGGCTACCCATTCGCCGCCCCAATAGGCAAATCCAACCGAGGTTTCAGCTGCCGAGGATATCCGTTTTATTTCATTCATGAAGTCTTTCTGTCCCTGGGGTGTAGCCGGGTACGCGTCAAGAATCTGATCTGAACTTCCGGTCACGTTGTTGGTCCAATCGTTCCACTCAAAGGTAAAGGGGTAGGAGGTTTCGGCGATCATTACTTTTTTGCCGGTCTGCTGAGCCAGTTCCTGCATGGCTGCTTCCAGGGCAGTAAGGTCTTTTCCGTGCCACACCGGGTAATATGAAAGTCCGATGATATCGTAATCAATGGAACCGAGTTTGGCGAAGAATCCGGGGGCATCCTGAAAACCTGCATAGTGAATCATGATCTTGCAATGATCGCTGTGGTCTCTCACAGCAGCAGCACCTGAAGCGATCAGCCCGAGGAAATTCTGAAGGTAACTGATCTTCCCCTGGGGCCATAGCATTCCGTAGTTCACCTCATTCCCGATCTGGAAATAGTCGGGATCAATGGCCTTGACTATCATGGCTGTGTATTGGTAGAGGCTGTCTTTGAGAACATAGTAACCGAGGTCCTGCCATGCTGCCGGTATGTACTGGTGTCCGGGATCGGCCCAGGTGTCGGAATAGTGCACGGTAAGCCACACCTTGAGCCCCATTAACCTGGCCTTCTGTGCAAAAGCTCTAACCTCAGCAAAACCTGAATGTCCATCAGCCGGATCTTTCCAGAGTCTGATTCTTACAGTGTTCAGACCGGCGTTTTTCAGGGTTGACAGCATATCTTCCGCAACGCCGGCCTGATTGTAAAAAACAATGCCGGCTTGTTCAATTTCAGGCAGAAAAGAAAGGTCGGCGGCCCTGAGAATAAATTTTTCAGGATTTGGTTCCGGCCGAGGCTCCTGATCATTCTCTTTACAGGCATTGCCGATCAGGGCCATAATCAGGCTGATGGAAACAGCGAAAAATATACCACAAGGATTGTTCATGTCAGATTCACTTCAAAGTGGTTGACACTTGTATACAGATCTGAAGATCAGCGATTAAGCATAGTCTGATCCTCATTGTCTTCATGAAAAGGTCTATTCTGTTCAAGGTTACCGGAATCAGGGTTTTGCAATTACAATCAGTCCTTCTTCCTCGTCGGCCAGGTAAATGTAATTGTTATCCGAAGTAATTCCCTGTGCATAGGAAGTTTCTACGGTTCCCAGCAGCACAGGTTTTGAAGGTACAGATACATCAAGAATGAGCAGTCCGCCTTTCTGGGTTGCAAGGTATATCTTGTTGTTATCCAGGATAAGATCCTTGGCATAACCGTCAGCCGCATAATTTCCGACGATGTGCACGTTTGAAGTATCCGCATAACTGAGGATCTGCAGTCCGGCATATCCGCAGCCCATAAATGCAAGAGACCGCGACTCATCCAGGACCACGGCTTCTGCATACCCCGGAGTGTCGCACCAGCCGGCAGGTATTGTGCTGGGATAACCATCCTGAAAGTCGGTAATGTCGAACATTGAAAGACCCATCTCTCCGCAGGAAACAAAAAGCAGTGAGGTGTCGGCATTGGTGGTAATACCGGTGGCATATCCTTTGGTTGAAACCGATCCCCTGATATCAGGTTGCTCCGGGTAGCTTATCTCGGCTATTTTTACTCCCTGCTCGCTGATGGCTGAAAGCAGGTATTTCCCGAAAATATGCAGGTTTTTTGCCGGTTTCATGTTCAGGTTCGACACAGTAACAAAGGGCTGTTCAGGGTTTGCAACATTTACCACCGTCAGGCCGAATGAGCCTGCAGCCAGATAAACCACTGAATCCTGTTGAATGATCCGGGTAGAATATCCGCGCACATCTTCCGTTAGTTGAGAAACAACCTCCGGATTTGTCGGTGTCGAAACATCAACGATGCATAGGCCGCCTTCACCCTGGGCAATGTAAAGTAAGCCGTTGTCTAACACCAGATCCTGCGCAAAGCCACTGGTGGCGACTCTGCCAACAATTTTGTAGTTACCTGATATATCCGGTGTTACGGGGATTTCAGGTTCATTTGGCTTACCACAGCCCGATACCAGGGCAATTCCGGTCATCAGAAATATAAAAAACTTGGCTGCTTTCATGGTTTAACTTTTGGTTTTCCGGATTAATAAATCCCTGTTTGAAAAAGAATTACAATTTAATTTTATAGATAAATGAAAGTCCGATCTGGTGCTGATCGTAGTCCTTCTCCATAGAGATCAGGGATTTATTTGCCCCGATTTCAGTATCAGACCTGCGATGAACCCAGTTGTAGAACAATGCCAGTTCCATGGATCCCGACAAATCAATCTCATAGGATCCGCCCACCAAAAGGTTATGGTCAGTCCGGCCGACATGGAGTTTATCCTGATCCGGCAGTTTCCCGGAAGTAAAATACCTGAGCCCGGTTTCGCATCTGACATCCAGCCGGTTCCTGAGTTTTCCGATGTCGGGCATGTTAATCAATGCCCTGATCAGGAATAAATTATCATTGTACGAGCCATCAGAATCGTCAGACAGTAAACGGGATTCTCCGGGCTCATCATACCCTTTTGCCTTTGATTGAGTGTAGGTAAATCCTACTTCCGCTTTCAGACGTTTACTGATTGATTGTCTGAGGTTTATGTCAAACCCGATGTTGTTGCAGTCATATTCGGTGAAGTGCTGATTGTAATAATACTGTGCATATTCCAGCGTGTAACGGAGGCGTGTTTTTTTCAGGAGTGTATGCTGAACTTCGAAGTTGTAATCATTTTTCGAAAATGAAAAGGGCTTGAAACTCTCTGAAGTATAGCCGATTGCGTCTACCCAGTCATCGTCCCTGAAGTGTCTGATGTAGAAATCAGGAATGTAGCTGTAGGATAATTTAAAACTTGCCTTTCTGGTAAAGTATTGCCTTACACCGAACGCGATATAGCTTCGGCTTTTCACATGGTTAACAATGAAACTGTTTAGTCTGTATTCAGCGTTCAGGGTGGTGTTCAGCCTTTTGATAAGGCGAAATGTGGCATCCAGATTGATTTCCGGTATCAACACGACATCATCATAGGTTTCAATCCTGAAACGGCCATTGTCTTCCTGATTCAGAAAACGCCTGATATATTCATCGGAATATTTCAGAATATTGTCATCATACATTGATTTTAATCCGAAAGACAGATTCAGCACCGGTTTGGTTTTCTTTGCGGACTCCGGCGGAGGAGCTGACGAAACAATGGACGGCTTCAGTAAAAACAGGCAAGCCACCATTGCATACAAAATCCCTGAATTGAAGATTGATCTGAATTGTTTCATAAACAGGCTTTACTGCGGATTAGGAGTTACTTACCAGGTTGTTTTGATGGCTTCACATTGCCGGCCGGTATCATAAACCGCCCCAAAATAGTATTCTTGTCCTTGTCGAGCGGTATAAGTTCTATGGTGTGTTTTCCTTTGGGGACAAGAATCACAAATTCATTGCCTTTTCCCGGAATCAGCTGGCTGTTGTTTTTGTAGGTAGTGGTTTCCGACTTCCTGCTGCTTAACTGGTAAGTATTGATGATCTTTCCATCCAGTTTAACCTGCACCCGGTAATGGATTGCTCCCCGCATATTGTAGCTGAATTCAGCCCTTGTAAGCACCTGCAGTTCTGTAGGGCCGTTCAGGGTAACTCTGAGCGGGAGTTCGGGCGAAAACCTGAAATAACTCAGGACACCCTCTTTAGCAACCAGTTCCACAATTTCAAATGGATTGGCCGGACTCATGGCGATCCATTCCTGCTTTTTACTTTTTGCTGGCGTGAAAGCATACCTCGCAGCTACCGGCGACTTGTTTTTGCCGACCCTGAACGAGATGTTGTGCTGGCCGGGTCCAAGTTCAATTTCAAATTCACGCAGCTGACCAGGGACGCCATCAGCGCCTTTGAGGTAAGCCGCTTCAATAGATCTGGAAACATTTGCAGCTTTGAAAAGTGCTGGTTTGCCTCCGTCAACCACATAATAGATTTCATATTTTGCTTTGCCTGTCTGACCAGGTGAAAATCTGCAACGTGTCAGAACCTTGAGCTTTCCCGGGCCGGTCAGATTTATTTCGGTCAGTGTCGTCTGATGAAGCGGGTAATAATCCTTTGATTTTCCATCGATGATCACGGTAACGCCTTTTACTGCATTCAGAGGCTTAAGGTATCTGTGTTTTGGTTTTGCTTGTGAGAAAGTCACTGCAGCCATTAACAGAAAAGTTACCAGCAGAATTTGATTTTTTTTCATCAGTGTTGTTGGTTGAGGTATTTTAATCATTTGATTTGCTTAGACATCCATAAGCTGGCGCAGGTCAGCCTTATGAGGATTGTCAGAAGCAGTGGCAACGAATGCTGAATCTGATTTCCGGCAAAGGCTTAAATTTCCATTCCTGCATCATTTCCGCGTTTATCGTGGGGTGAAATTACAGTTGAAGGTACAACATCGGTTCCAAGCCTGTGAACTTTTCTTTCAGCCAGATAGATGAACAAGATCACAACAAGCAGGATGAACGTTGAAACCGAAGTAACCCAGAGATCATATTTCTTACTGATAAAGATTCCTCCCTGCCCCGGCTCAGGCAACGGTACCGGGTTGAAGGGCAGGTCGTACTGTTTCAGCATTTCTTTGATGTTAACGAGTTGAATGATCGGAATACCTTTTTGCCCCATTTTCACGATGACACCGCGGACCGGGAAATTTCTCGAAGGCAGTTTTCTCACCAGTCCGGTGGGTATCAGTCCTGAATTAACGGTGTGACCGAGGCTGGCAATACCTCCTCCGACATTGATGTATGCTTTTATTGCCTTTCCTTTGCTGTGCAGTTCATACAACTTCATGCGTTTCTGAATGCTTTTTTCAAGATGGTCTTCCCGAATCAGTTCAGCACCGTTACGTTCAATTGCTTTCAGAATAAGCTCCCGGCCTTCAGGGCTCAGACCGGTCCCGGCATCGGACCCGCCTCCGATGGAAGCAGCCACTGATTTATGGTGAAAAATCCCGGAATTGAAAAGAACCGATTCCATGTCAAGCCAGGTAAAAAACGGGTCATTGGCTCCGAAGTTTGATGATCCTACTGACGAGATAATGACAGGGTTCAGTTTCAGAACTTCAATGGCTGCCATCACCGATATGTTCATTGCCGGGAAGGATCCAGTAAATGCAACGGCTACCTGATCATTTTCCTCAAGCCCGGCATCTTTCAGGTATTGTACGATAACGGCTGCAAAGTTTGGGTTTAAAGACGACAGTTTGGCTTCAATATATCCCCGGTCGGTGGTTATCTGGGTATATTCCTGCCCGATGAGCGCGGTTTGATTCGGATCGTTGACCTCTTCAATGAAAACGCCTTCCTGAAGCCTGTATCCTTTCAGGCAGGCAGCAGCCTCCTGCGACAGACGTGCGGCTTTCAGTTTTTCAGTGTACCACTGTTGTTTGACCTCTTTTTTGCTGTTTTCAACCGCAATAAAAGCAAACAGCGACAAAAGGCCGATCAGCCCCAGTACAATATTGGATTTAGCCCTGTTGATTAACATGCCCGCTGATTTTGGATTATTCAGGAAGTAATGCTCCTGCAAAAAGCAGGATGATGATCAACCTGACAAGTACTGAAGAAACAAACAGCACACTGATGGTTTTAAAAATACCCTGCTTTGCAAACCAGTGGGCCAGTAAGCCGGGAATTACCCAGCCAACGGCCTGCAATTCCATGGTAGTTGCTGAGATATTGACGGTGAGAAATTCCCGTGAGAAATTGGCGAGCAGACAACCAATCAGCAGGCTGAGCACCATCTGGCGCCTGCCATACAGAAAAGTGTATTGCCCCAAAGCTTTAATTACCAGGAATGTAACCAAAGCCACCGCAAGTGTTCCTATGAACCGGTCGGGATGTGAAAGCTGCAGGGCGATGTAACCGGGTACAACAATACCACCGGCCGCCAATCCGAAGACTTCATAGGAAAGCAAACTGAGAATCAGTCCGAGTGTGATGGCAAGTTCAATCATAAAAATTTGCTTTTGTGTTCAAAAAACTCAACGGTGGAGGCACCCATACCCCCCATATTGCCAATTGCAAAAACGGTAGAGGTATCCTGGGTAATGGAGATTACAGTATCAAAGACTTTTTCAGGACCAGTAAATCCAAGGTTGATGATCTTCTTTTTGGGAAATCCGTAACCCACACACATGCTTTCCACAACTTCCCCAGATTCACCCATCAGTATCAGAAAATCGGTCTCATCACCAATCTTCGCAGCAATCATTGCAGATAATTGCCGCGCCCTGTCAAGCCGATCCTGGCGCGTATTCAGCAAAACAATCCTGGTGCCTTCCAGTCCTCCCTCATCGCGGATCTTACGCCAGATCAGCAGGGATGAATCGGGATCATTGGCAGCAAATACATTGTAAAAAAACAAGACCCTATCTGCGGCATTTACCTGAGTTCTGGTCAATACACCCGCGTCGGGAACGGCTTCGTACATTCCTTTCAGTGCTGTTTCGCGGGATATTCCAAGATGCAGGCATACAGCAAGGGCCAGTGAAACATTTTCGCGGTGTTCAATATAGGAGAAACCGTTCATCTCATCCTGACTAACCGTTTGAGGGTCAATAAAATGTGTTTCGGTTTTTTTCTTATCCGCGATTTTCTGCAGCACATCAGGTATAACGTTTTCGGATGAAAACAGATGCTCTCCCCGTGGGATTGTCCTGCCCATACATTCGGCGATTTCAGGCAAGGTCCTGCCCATGATCTCAATGTGGTCGAGCCGTACATTGGTCATTACCCCTATGTTGGAATGGATCATTTTGTTTTCAGTGATTGACTGATAAATGGGTTGCAGGGCCATACACTCCATGACCAGCGCACCAGCCTTGTGCGAAGCAGCATACTTCACAATCGACAGCTGTTCAATGATGTTGGCCGATGACTTACGGTGAATGTAGGTTTCCGTTCCATCTTCCAGTATCAGCCTGGGAAAGGTTCCGGTTACTTTTGTAATACAGTTGATTCCACCTGCCCTTAATCCTGCACCAATCAAGCGGGTTACACTCGATTTTCCCCTCGTGCCGTTAACATGAATTCTTACAGGGATTGAATTGATCCGGTTCTGATGCCGGAAAAACTCAAAAATGCCTGCAACAATAATCACAAAAATTACAGATAGAATAACGTAGGAACTGTACATGACACTGATGGAGAATTCAGACCTTGAAGTTTATTTCGTTCTGACCACCTTCAGGGCCGTAAAATCATGCTGAGTATTCAGCCGAATCACATAAAGTCCGCTGCCTGCATCAATCCCATGGTTATCAGTACCATCCCATACAACTGAATGCTTTCCGGCGGCCTGCATCCCATCCTTGAGAATCTTTATCAATTTCCCGTCTGTACTGTAAACTGCCAGGAAAACACTGCCCTGTTCTGACAAATGGTAATTGATCATCGTACTGCTGATAAATGGATTTGGCTGAATAGCTTCCAGAAAATCTCCGGTACCATTCCCGGTAATCTTGTCATCTCCGATCGAGGTTATGATGGTTCCGAATGGAGGGTCTGTTGTAAATTTAATGGCCCTGCCTTCTGCAACAGGTGATGAGGTGGGATCATAAACATCGTCGTAAACAACCTGAATACCGGTATATAAAGCATTGTTCTCAATACCGACGGTGCAGCTTGAAGTGAGGTCGGCCCTCTGGTATTGTATTATGATTTCTCCATCGTTCGTAAGGGTGCTGTTAAATGCCGGATCCGGTAAAATCACCTCAAACTTGGCCCAGCCTTCCTTATCACCGGATGAATTTATCGTAACCATGTCCCATTCTACGATAAAGCGTTTGCCGATCTGATCGTGATAGGTGTAAATCTGTCCGTTGACAAAATCCATATCGAAGAGGTTGTCCCACAATACTGCAACCATGTTGTTGATGTTGTCGTCATTCGGAAGTTCAATATTTACCGGATTGGTCTGATTCCCTGAGCCGAAAGCAATCCAGCCATCGGTACTGACCCGGATCTGGGTGTAGGCAACACCGTAATACCTGAAGCTGAAAGGCAGGTTCACAGTTCTGGTGTACTCTGATGCATTGACACCGGGGAGCGCGGTTCCGATACCGTTGATTTCTATCCAGTCATATACCGGGGTCTCATCGTAAAATGAATCGCCATTCTCGTAGGCATAATAACCGTATTCATCCGGGCCGGTATAATCAGATGGGGTGAGCCTTGAAACCGGGATTGAAAATGTACCTTCAGTCTGGAACGGATAAAGACCATTGCTTGTAGTAAAAGCAACTGTAAAATCGATGATGGTATCGATGGGGCAATCCGTAGAAACAATAATCTTGAAATAATTGATTTCATTGGTTGCAGTGTCCTGCGCACTCAGGGTGCCGAAAACACCGAATTCATCGGTAATGGTAACGTGTGGGCTGCTGCAACTCAGAATCCCGGTAACGCCGGGTGCCGCATCCAGTCCGGTGTTTTCAACCAGCAATACAATGGCAGCCGTTTCTCCCGGATTCAGCCTGTAATCGGGATGATCAGAGCCGAAATCGTGCACAACAGACTGGTTGATTTTCAGTTCACACCCGTTTACGTTTGTTTCAAACACGTAATCCCATGATGCGCTGGTGCTGGTAATGTGCAGGTTGAATCTCAAGATTCCGCCAACCGGACAATCCGGTTTGATTTGAAACTGAAAGGGGTTTCCTGAACCTGTGCTACCCGGGGCAATATTCCCGAAATTAACAGGGCTTGTGGTAACGACTTCGGCCAATTCCGGTGTCAGCAAGGTAAGCACCCCCTGGACGTTGGACGCGGTTCCGCTTCCCCAGTTTTTAAGTACATAACTGATCGAACAAAGTTCCCCGGGGTTTAACAGTCCGTCGTTGTTCCCATCCAGGTCGTCGGTTGCCGGATTGTTCTGAGGCATCACCAGTACAGTTGGTCTTGTTACAACGATTTGTCCCTGGAAAGGAATCACATTGCCCCCCCTGACAATCAGGGTGAGTGTTTCTTCATCTTCCGGAACACAGTCGATAACAGCAATCCCTTGTTCGTTGGTATAGGCTGTGGCAAATAATTCAGCACCGGTAATACACACCTGGGCATTGCTTACCGGCTGTCCGGATGAGAGATGTGAAACATCAATCTGCAGGTGATTGTCACCAACGTTGATGGATGCAGGATAGTTACACGTAACAAGCTGGGGCAGGTCTTTCCATATGTGGATGCTTGGATCGCCCAGAATACAGTAGATCTTGTAATGGTATTCTACGTAAGAATCGTATGGCCCGAACTGATTGTACATGTACAGCTTACCCCTCATCATAGCTTCACCGGGTGTGTCGAGGCCTTCGCGGAACATCCCGACATAGATTCCCCTGTCGATATAGTTGTTGTAGGTGGTATGGGTGTTGGATGTTGGCCCGATAAAACAGGCAGCACCCTTGGGGGAGGTCAGGGTTCCTGATTCAACCCATTCTTCGCCAAAACAGTTACCTTCACTGGCATCAAACATGGCGACACCACATCCGATACTCGTTACAAATGGCATTTTCTGCCCGTTTGAAAGGCTGGTAACATCGGTTGTCTGAAAACTATAGCAGTTGGCCGACCAGCCTGACGACCAGCCTTCTCCGCGGTAGTTCAGGTAACTTCTCCCTTCATTTATGGCTGAGGTCACATCTTCCAGGTCGTAAGTGCAAGGCGTGCCTGTCCAGAAATCGCCATCACTCATCAGCGTATCCACACTGGTAAACCCGCCTTCATTCAGCATCAGATTGGCTGCTATCCGCTTGGTGTATACCTGCGATGCGTAAGCATTGTTTGAACAGCACACTCCCTTCTTAAACCAGGCCGGATCGCTGACATAAGGGGCTGTTTCATACTGCTTGAACTTGTTAACCATAACTTTCAGCGTGAAATCGGTCTCATTGGTAAACCTTCCCACCATGATGTCCGGCATAAAATCAGAACCATCTACGGTTACAAAATACTCGTCCCACGGAAATGAGTAATCAGGGTAAGTGGCGATCTTCTTGGGGAATTTACCGTCGTCACCAACCAGCAGCACGTAAGTTGGTGGATTCTCCCAGTTGTTGTAAGCATCGGTTATGTGATTTTTGATGGGTGCCGGATTGGTGGCATTTGCCCCGATATCGCTGAATTTTGTAATGTGAATGTCAATACCTGACTGCCTTTTCCAGGTTGCATAAGCCTGAAAACTGGTCACGAAGTTATCCGGCATGATACAGAGCATCACATCATGTCCTTCTTCTACTCCCCGGTATTGCATCTGAAGCATCTCTTCATAATTCAGGATGGTACTCCGGTAGATTTTCCCAAAAGAAGGAGAAATTTTCTTTCTGGGAGTTAATTTCGGGTTAACTGACAATCCTTTGCTGTAATTCACCCGGATTGTTACCGATTCAGCAACACGGATCTCGTTTGCTGAGGCAAGATACCTGACCGGGAATACCGAAACCCGGGCGATCCTGAAATCCCTGAAGACAGAAGGTGGGTCTGCGGCAGCAAGGTTCTCAGGAAAAATTCCTTTTGATAAATACGTTTCAGGATTTTCAACCATTGCTGAGGCCGGTTTTCCTTCCCATTGGCTCTGAACTGCGGGAGCTATGTGCACATTGCTGAAACTGTGGACAAACCCGGTTTCAATGACCTCGATTGAAAGGTCTGCCTGCTCGGGGATAGCCAGGATGTTGGCAATAAACGGTAACGCCGGGTTGCCTTTCTCTGAAAGAAATGTGCCTGACATTAAATCAAGGTGCTGATAGGTTCTGCCGTTATCATTGACATTGCTGAGTTCAAATCCTGAAAGCTCGACCTTGAAGGTAGTTCCCAGATTATCGCTGCTTAATACGGTAACATTTGGGGGTGTATTTGCTGCTTTGTTTCTGTTGAGCGAAACCCACTCAGCCCTGAGAACTTGCGTCAATACGGATGAAAACAGCAGGAGGAGGAATAATTTTCTGGCCATGAAAATGTGATTATGAAAGAACAACATCGGTGGATAACAAAAGCAGCCTCAAATATAAATCTAATTTGATGATAACTACCCACAATAAGACACGAAAAAATTGATAGGTTGCTTCCTTGAATTGACTTTCCTTATCTGTTTGAATAGCAGTCAGATAAGTGAATAGTGGCTGCTGTTTGATTGCTTTCTGAGGCTGGTTTTTATCTGAATGTGTAGGTAAGATTAAAATGCAGGCTGTTCATAACCAGAAACTCATTTGGGTTGCCGAAGTTTGACTCATAAAGATACTTCAATCCCAGGCCGACAAAACCTGCATTCCCGGTTTTGAAGTCTGCAGAGAGCTGAAGCAACAGTCCGCCGACCCTGGATGGGAACGTATTCCCTAAGGCATCGGAGAAGTAATGATAATGCAGGTCCTTGTTCTGACTGGATACGAAACTGATCACACCGCCGATGCCCGCAGATGGCCTGATTTTCCCTGTGTTGAGTGTATACTTGAGGCTGAGTGGAACAGTCAGCAGTGAGTACCTGGTTTCAACTTCCATTTTTGTTACCTTGATGAACAGGTCACTGATGTATCGGTCTTCAAATGGATTGATGTAATACACTTTCCCGGAATAGGTCACTTTTTGGGATTGATTTTCGGCTTCACTGTTCCTGAAGGTAAATTTGTTGTTGCTGCTGTAACCGATCCCGGTTTCAAGGCTGAATCGTTCATCGGAAGAAAAGAGGTTTTTTACAGAAACATTGAAAACTGAATTGTATCCTGCTTCAAAGTCAGTTACAAGTTTGTTAGCCAGATTCAGTTTTCTTAAGGTGATTCCGCCACCCAGCGAAAACCCGGCGGTGACTGGTTTGAAATTGCGCTCAAAAACAATGCAGGTTTCATCCGGACACGCGAGCTGGTGATATTCTTTTGCCAACCTGATCAGCTGCTTTGGCTGCAATGTGGTTTTCTCGATTGAAGGTTGTATCTCAGGATGAGAACTCATAATAACCCTCAGCTTGCCCCTGTATTTTGAGTTTACAAAGAAGTTACCGCTATCGGTTCTGACAACCCGCTCAGGTTCACTCAATTCTATCAGACCATCTTTGCCCGTTTCTGCAAAATACCTGGGGCCTGTATTGTCGGTAAGTGAGTATATGTTAACAGCTCCCCTGATCAGAAATTCCAGAAATACTGCAGTTGGTTTTCCTTCCTGCATCACCGTTTTTGAGATATAGAATTTTCCTTCCTGAAAGCCGTATGCATTAATGGTGGTGGGTAGGTATTCCTTGGCCTCATTTTCAGCCGTTTTCATGAAGTGGCAGGATACCGAAGCTGTCTGGTCTGATTTATAGCGGATGAATCCATTTATGGTATCCTGCTGAGCGGTAATAATGAATCCGGGCCTGAATTTTTCCTGCGACCAGGATGGTTTTCCGGAAAGTATAAGAACGACTATCAGAAGTATCTGTGTGTATTTCATATCGATTAATTTATATAAAAATGAATAGTTTATTCAGGAGTTAAATAGGCCTATGCGAAACGGTAAATTGTTTTCAGCTTTCAAAAGTAGATCCTTTTCATCACTATGCAAAAAATAATCAGCCCCGTTATATGCTGCTTACAATATTTGGAGAATGCCGTACTGGTAAGCCAGGCCTTCAATTCAGAACCGTATAACCAGAAGTGTTTAAAACAGTTAATTTATAAGTTATCTGAACTTTGTGATGGTGGTTTCGTTATATCATATATATAAATAACTAAATATAAAATGAACCGTATAGCCAGTATATTGCATTCAGGCTTTACCAGATTGGTAATGGGCCTCATGTTTATCCTGTATGCGCAGGAAACCCGGTCCCAGGAATTTGTATTTCATTGGGGGCATCCGTCTCCTCAGGGCAATCAGGTGTATGGCATTGCTTTTATTGACAATGTGAAAGGTTGGGCAGTGACCGGTTGCGGAAGCATCTTGGAAACTTCCGATTCAGGAGAAAACTGGGTCATAATCAGGCAGAATGACAGCCTATGCAGCGATCTTTATGATATTCTGATCACGAATGAGGGTACGCTGATTGTTTCCGGTGATCAGGGAACAATCCTCAGAAGTACCGATGAAGGTGCCAACTGGAGCGGGATGTACCTGGACGGCACAGGAAGGCTTTATGACCTTACCGACATTCCCGGGGGTGGGATTTCTGCTGCCGGCCAGAATGGCAGGGTTATGGTGTCGTTCGACGATGGTATCACCTGGGAAGACCGTGGGCCCGGAGGGAACGGTTATGCCCGGCACCACCTCTGGAGAAGTGCGAATGAAGCGTATGTTGTCGGAGACGACATGTTTTTCAGGACCCTGGATGGAGGCGAAACCTGGTCGGAAATAGAAGTGCCCTATATTTTCGGCGTGAATGAAGTTTATTTCACAAATGAAAACACGGGTTATGCCGTTCAGGATTTCGGTTACTGGAAAACCACAGATGGTGGTGATCACTGGACTTACACTCAGCAAGTTACCGGTATAGACTATCGGTTCAGAACTCTGATTCTGGACGAACTCCACTGGTTTTCGGTAACCTTCGGCGAGGGCTCTGAATTGTGGGAAACCACGGATGCTGGCCTGAACTGGACAGAAATTTACGACAGAAATTCAACCGGTTCAGCTTGTCTGGTGAAAAACGGAGACCGGATATTTTTCGGTACCGAGATCGGGGATATTCTCTATACAGCTGATGAAGGTGCCACTATTGTGAATACCTCGGAGAATCTGGCCGTGTTTCCTGTGGCTCCGGTCACTGTGATTGGAAAAAGTGCTGACGGAACGTTGTTTGCGAACAATCAGCCCAATTCAGGTACGGCTAACCAGACCTTTTACCGCAGCGATGACAACGGGGATTCCTGGGTTATTCCTGACCAAACGCCCGGATTGCGCTGGATAACCGACATTGCTTTTTTTGGCAACCAGTTTGGCCTGGCCGGCTCCTATCAGGATATCCGGTACACCCACGACGGAGGCAGCAGCTGGGGAAGTGCTGCCCTGCCGGCTGACTACCGGGTGGTAAATTTTGCCATGCCGGCGCAGGACCGCTTTTTTGTGGGAACCTATACCATTGCCTCTGGTGGTGGTGGCAATGTTTACCGAAGTACTGATCAGGGAGTAACCTGGTCGGTAGTAGGAGGGGGCCTTCCTTCAAACAGCCTGTACCTGGCCTGTGTGGCATTCCCGGACGAGAACCATGGCTATGTATCTTACGATATTAACAATGTTTCGTTTTTTTACAGTACCAACGATGGAGGGCTTACCTGGACGCCTCTCACCGGAGTGAGTATCAATGGGTTTATAACCGATATGTGCTGGCTCGATGCCAGCAATGGACTGGTTGCAGTTATCGGATCTGACGCAGGAATTCACCGTACCTCTGACGGAGGTTTACACTGGACAAAAGTTTCTGATTCACAGATAAGGCATTTTTCCAGAGGGGCCGGAAATCGCATCGGAGCGGTGTATCCGGGCTTCAATGGGTTTTATGAATCAACGGATGGTGGCTTCACCTGGACAATCTGCCCGGTGCCGTTTTCATCGGTTTCTCCGGGTGGAACCGGGGGAGTTCATTCGATTCAGTCAATCAACGGAGGGTATGTGCTGGGTGGGGGCTCCAACAGGTTGCTGGTTGCCCAGGATGTAACGGCCACTGCTGTTCCTGATCCGGTCTCCGGTGCTAAGCCTGGAACAGTCATTGTAACCATTAGCCCGAATCCATTGGACGAAAGCGGATTTCTGCGATTCAGATTAGAACGGAGTTGCTTTGTTGAAGCCTGCGTCTACGATCTGGAAGGAAATTCGTTCGTTCTGTTCAGGAAGGATTTTCCTTCAGGAATACACGATGTACAACTTGATACCGGTAAGCTGAAAGCGGCGCTGAACCAGGGAGCCTGCATTCTCACACTCAGGACACCTCATAGGGTTAGCTCAGAAAAATTTGTACTGATGCCATAAGCCGGCCTCTTCAGCTTCACAGTGCAGCAAACCGGCAGGAATGCGGGCATGCTGCTGTGGTCAGAATACCACGTGTATTGCTTATTTGCAATTGTACTCTATGGATCGGATGTTAAACTGCCCGTATTCAAATTCTCCATCAGGATAATGCCAGACAGCTGAACCTTCTGATACTTGCGGAAACCCGTTCACGATGCGATATGCCTTTACGGGAGTGGAGAACCGGAATTGCTGCATTCCATCTCCCTTCAATGCATAGCGGTCATCTGAAATGAAGTTGATCAGTTGTCCCTGCTCATTGAAGATCAGCTTCGCCGAAATGCTGATTTTGTTCACCCTGAAGGTGGCCAGGCAACTCAGGCTGTCGCCTTCTGACCAGCTGATGCGTTTGTCGGTGAGTGCAGCCGGGGCCAGGAGGCAGATGTCGTTAAAGAGGGTCACGGTTTCAGCCTGATCCAGTTTTACCCCTTCTTGTTCCACAACAGGAAAAAGTCCGAAAAGGCGTATGCGCATGCTTGCAGTTCCATTCAGGTACCTGTGGTATCCCGGAACATCAATTCCTTTGATTTTGCCGGTCATGTAAAACAATCGTGCCGGTATGTCAAAAAAATTATACTGCTCCGATGTGAAACTGAACCAGTCTTTCCCCTTTTCCCTCATCCTGCCATCCATATTGATTTTGATGGAGTTGATCCTTGGCTGGCCGACGACCCCGGAATATCTGAGGTACTTCTGAACCGGTTCAGGCAGATGTACAAGGTCGGCTTCTGTTACAACAGCGGGAGTGTTATGATGCTGACGAAGCAAACCTGCCTTAAAGTCGTTCCTGTAGGATTGATGGAATTTCCACATGCCGAAGCCACCTGCAATCATTAATGCAATAAGAATATTCAGCACAGTGCCATACCGTGCATCGCTCCAGCTACCCAGAATCAACACCTGCGAAATGGCAACGGCTGCAGTTGCCGGAAGCCACCAAAGTGTATTTCCGGCAAGGAAGGCCAGAGCAGCCAGCAGAAACAAAAGGGCAGCCAACAGCCAGAATACCCCTGCGGTTTTCCCGATCGGAAGGCTGAGCTGCTCAAAAGCAACAATCTGGTATGCTTTCAGAAAACCCGGCAAATGAATAAGTCCGTGAAGAATCAGTAGAATAACCAGGGCTGTTTTCATCGTGCTTTTTTTCTGCAAAATAAAGCGGATGCCTTTACACCGGAAAAACCAATATTACGAATTCCCGTTTTTTATCCCTGGAAGGTATTTAAAGGCTGCTGAACGGAAAAGCATAAAAAAAAGCTGCCTCAGTTACAGCTGAAGCGGAGGGTCAACGGGCAGGGTCCCGTAACAAACCGGTCATGGCTGTCAGAGGCAGGCTCTTTCTTTCAAGTTCGCAGTTAAATTCACCACCAACCAAAGTGCTGAAGATACTACGCTGATAAAAGTAAACATGAGGATATGGATGAACAAGGGGTTCTGGGTGAACCAGCACATTGCAACGTTGAACCGCACCTGATCCGAGGTGAAATGTAAATCTCCGTCTCTGACTTTTTTTTACCAGCGCAGTCCCGGACAGCCTTCATTGTATTTGTTGCCAAGGTTGAATCCGATTACAATCTCATGAGTTCTGACGCCTCCCGATAGGAGTGAAGCTGTGCGGCTGTCGTACGAATATCCCAGACTCAGTGCAGGGGAGATGTTCAGACCGACCATGCCTGAAAAACCGTCATTCAGTCTGTAGCCGGCTCCAACCCACAAAAGGTTGCGATACTGAAATTTTGCGTTTGCATCAATGCTGACCGGAGCAGGGGATACATATTTTACCAGCATGGAAGTAATCAGGTTGAAATCGTTGTTCAGGTTGAAACGGTAACCTGCTGTGCCGAACAGATGGGGAACAGATAACCCGTCCTGATTTTCTGAAACCGAAGTCTCTGTGATGCTGAGTGATGAAGGGATAATCTGCAAGGCAGAAATTCCTGCAAAAAACCTGTTTGAATAGAGGAACAAGCCAGATGACAGATCGGGCTTAGTTGAATTGAAGTACTGTCCGTTGCTGGTTACCGGGTCGGTTTCACTGCTGTTAAAGTCAAGCATCGACACATTCAGGTTCAGCCGGTTGATTCCGGCTCCGAATCCGGCAGAGAGTGTTAGCTTTTCGGTTATTCCGATATGATACGCATAGGTTACAAGAGCATTTACGGTGCTCAATGGGCCTGATTCATCATTGACTACCTGAATACCGATGCCATGGTGTGGTTTTGCAGCTGAACGATAAGCCACATTATTGGAGAGTCCGGGTATGCCTGCCGAAGTGGCTGTTGTGCGGTAATCTTTCTTTCCTATCGGCATATGCGCTGTGAGGTAGGTAGTCTGAGGTGCACCGCTCAAGCCTGCCCATTGGTTTCTGTGGCTGATCCTGATGTCTGTGTAATTCTCTATCCCTGTAAGTGCCGGATTCAGCACGTATTGGTTGAGGATGTACTGAGTATACTGTGGTTTCTGCTGGGCAACCACCGGAATGCTTAACCACAGCAGGAATACGAACGATATCTCCGCTGCTTTCACCTGTTTTCTGTTCATTTTTTCCATCCCTCCTTCTCTTACCTTAGAATAACCACCCAACCTGAAGGATTACCCAGGCCTGTTTTAAGATCGATCTCGTAAAAATAGGTACCCGAAGGCAATGTAGTCCCGGAGGTTTTACCATCCCAGGCTGCAGTGTATCCGTTACTGCTGAAAACTGTTTGACCGTAGCGGTTGAAAACAATAAGATCAGCTTCAGGATAAGTATCCAGATTTTCAATTTCCCATGCATCGTTTATCCCGTCTCCGTTAGGTGAGAATACATTGGGTATACTGACCTTTTTATAAACCCTGATAAACACCTCATCAGTTGCTTCTCCACAGCCATGAGCAGATACCACATGCAGGGTAAAGCTGATGTCTTCAGTAGGTGAAGCCTCCGGTTTCAGGATGTTGGGATCGGATACCAGATTTCCGGGCGTCCAGTAATACATTACATCAGTCCCGGAACTTTTCCCGTTGAGCTGAACGGTAGTGCCTTCATATATTTTCTGATCAACTCCGGCATCAGAGGCAGGGGCTTTCCATACATTTACGTAAACGGAATCGGTGTCGGAACACCGGCCATTGCTGACAGTGAGTGCAAAGAGTGTCGAATCGGCTGGTTTGGCGACCGGTGTCGAAATGGTGGAATCGTTCAACGAAACACCCGGGGTCCATAAATACGTTTCGCCACCAGTTCCGTTCAGGAAGGCAGCAGTCCCTTCACAGATGTCAGTATCCTCACCTGCATAGGCGACCGGACGTTCGTTAACTTCAATGTACACGGAATCTTTCCCGGTGCAACCCGCATCAGATATCAGTGTTAACCGATAAAAGCCGTTGTTGATGGCGGTTAAGTTAGCGAGGACCGGAGCTGCAAGACTGCTGCTGAAGTTTGCGGGGCCTGTCCAGAAGTAGGATGATGCTCCGGCTGCCGCCGTGAGATGAAGGTCATCGCCGGTACATGCGGGATGGTTTGATGAAATATCAGGCAGTGGAGTCTGTTCAACGGTAAGTGTGACGACATTTGATCCTGTGCGGCAGGAAGATGAAGCTATGTTTTCACTTGTGGCTGTAAGCAGACGATACAGATAGGTGCCGGGTTCTGAATGATGGCAGACATACGTAAGCTGAACTGCCCCCGGAATATCAGTAAAGGTTGTCCCTCCATCATCGCTTATCTGCCATTGATATGCTGCATTTTCGAACGGGCTTTCAATTTCACCTGACAGTGTATAACCAGTGGTATCTCCTTCGCAGATCACCTGGGTAATCTCCCCGGAGCTCCGGATGTAGGCGGAGATTTCCGGGCCACATGGCCTGAACGTTATATCATCCAGTGCGATATCATTTCCGGGAGCAGCACCTGCCTTGTTGTTTCTCATACGGATCACAACCTCAGTTATATTTTCGGGGGTTGTAAAGAAAAAGCCGTATTGTTTCCATCTGGCGCTGCTCTGCAAAGGAATGTCGCCTGTAGAATAGGTGCGGAGGATGATGCCACCGGGCGTTTCTATTGTAAAGGTGATGTTCGGGGTGCTGTTGTCAGAATACCTCAGCAGGTTCATGATCCATGCCGCAAATTCATAAGTTGTTCCGGGGCAAAGATCCCTGACTGTATTTTTGTAGAAATAATCGGTGATTGAAAAACTGGCATTTACCACCATCATATACCCGCCTCCTGTATGATCAGTAGTTGTCCACCATGTAGTCGGGGTATTGGTTCTGCTTTCTACAGTATAATAACCATCGGAGGGAAAATCTGCATTTGTCCAGGCATAACTCGTAATGTCACTTCCGAGGGCAACACCGTGGGTTGAATTGCCTGATCCGAAATCAAGTTTTACCACAGGATCACCCAGACTGCCTTCACACAACTGAGCCCGGGAGCTTTCCGGCAACCCGTGTAACAAACACAGAACAAACAGTGCCACTGTTTGCGGAAAGGAAGGGGAAACCGGCCATCTCCGCCGTAATTTCCACCTGAAGACCAATAAAGCATCTTCTGTTGATTTCATAAACAGGTAAATTAAACCATCAGACGAAAAGGTGATTCAAGCGTGCGGAGGATGCAATATTAGCGTTTTAACAGGGAGATTATTGTGTATAAGTCAATGATAATTAGCCAATTAATGTTAATTTGATTTGGTCGGTAAAAGTGGCTTACTGGTCGGTAAAAAACACCGGTTGGTCGGCAGAAACTGGTTTATGGAAAATCAGCCTGCTCCCTTTTCGCTGTGAAATGAATGTTCACACAGCTTGACTGTGCCTGTTCAATCAAGCTGAATCAGGTTTTTTTTCTGACATGCATGTTCAGCCAGATTGCCGGCATAGCAAAAGTCCAATGAACCCTTACTCATATTTGAGTGAAATAGCCGGGTTTGCCCTGGCGGCACTTACCGCCCTGTAACTGATGGTAGCGATGGCGATAATCAGGGCAACAGCAAAGCCGAATGAATAATCCATCCAGCCGGGATGGATACGGTAGTGGTATTTATTGAGCCAGTTATCGGCCACCAGATAGATTACTGGCATGGCTGTAAACAATGAAATGATGATCAGGGTAATGATATTCCGGGCTATCATATACCAGATACTGGTGACCGAAGCCCCGAATGTTTTCCGGATGCCGATTTCACGGGTACGTTGCTGAACGGTATAGGCTGTCAGTCCATAAAGTCCGAGTGAGGCGATAAGAATGGCGATGACGGTAAAAACAATGGACAGTCTGGCATTCTGCTGCTCATTTTTGTACATCTGTTCTGCATCCTTATCCATAAAGAAATATTGCATGGGGTCGCTGGAAGCATACTGTTCCCATACCTTTTCAATGGCCTGCAGAGTATTCTTTCCGGCCGAAGGTGCCAGCCTTATACTGATATAACCCCAACGGACATCATCGTTGCGGAAAAGCATGATGTGCGGACTGATTTCACTTCTGAGTGATTCAAAATGGAAATCGGTTACCACACCGATAACAGGGGCAATTCTCTGATTGTCTTCGGTGTCGCCCGGGAGTATTACCCTGGTTTCAAATGGATTGCCCAGCTGAAAGTCTTTAACTGCTTCCGCATTGATGAGACAAGCTTCTTTATCGGTTGCTGTTCCCGGATCGAAGAAGCGGCCTGACTGCATGGTATGTCCGTAGGTTTTCAGGTAATCGTAGTCTACCCAGTTTGTCTGCATCAGAAATGTTTCTTCCGGCCGGCCTTTGATCATATAACCGTTGTTGTTGTTGCCATGCCCGGGAACAGCCGTTGAGGCTGACGCTGACACGACTCCGGATATCTGAAGCAATGAGTTTTTAAATGCAGGTATTTTATCTCCCAGTGCTTCTGCCCGTTTAATTACCAACACATGTTCCTTGTCAAAACCCAGGTCTTTTGTCTGCATATAGTTGATCTGCCTGTACATGATCAGGGTGCCTGAAATCAGCACTATGGAAATGGTAAACTGAACCACCACCAGCACACTCCGGAGATTGACATTTGCCCTGCTTTTGGTTAGCCTGCCTTTTAAAACCATGTATGGATTGAATGAGGATAGGTAAAATGCCGGATAACTGCCTGCCAGAAACCCGATAAGCACCGTAATCAGGACCATCACAGGCAAGGTAAACCAATTGCTGAAGTAACCGACACTGAGCTGGGTATCGAGCAACTGATTGAACCAGGGCAGGCTGAGTTCGGTCATCATGATGGCGACAATCAGCGAAAGCAATGAGAGCAGAATGGTTTCAGTAAGAAACTGTCCGATGAGTTTACCCCTCGTGGAACCGACAACTTTTTTAATGCCTATTTCCCTGGCCCTTCTGGAAGCATAGGCCGTGGAAAGGTTCATAAAGTTGATGGAGGCAATGATCACGATCAATACGGCAATGCTGCCAAAGATCCAGAGATACCGCGGATCGCCGGCAGGTTTCATATCCTGTTGAACCGATGGATCGAGGTGAGCCTGCGTAAGTGGTTGAAGGTAGATGTTGTACCTGTTGCCGGAAGCGGTAAAATCAGCCAGTGTTATTCCAAGAATCTGTAATATCTGAGGCCCTACATATTTGATGATCAGGCTGTCGGTTTTGGCGTTTACCGTAGCTGGGTCTGCATCAGGGTATAGCATGACATAAGTGCTGAAGCTGTTGGCCAGCCATTGCTGATCCGTTGATCGCGGATTGGTGGTAAATGAACCGATCATGTTTGCCCCGAAATGGCTTGTTTCCGGGATATCCCCGAAAACACCCGTTACCCTGTAAAGGGTGGTATCCGTACCTACTTTCAGCAGTTTATCCAGTGGATCTGTATTACCGAACATTTTAAGGGCTGTGGTTTCGCTGATCACGACTGTATGAGGCGATGTCAGGGCTGTGGAAGCATTGCCTCTCAGTAAGGGGATGGAGAAAAAATCAAAGAAGGAGGAATCTGCCTCAATAAAATGATCTTCGCTGAAAAAAGATTCGTTGTACTTTATAATGGTTTCCCCCCAGTTGTTGATGCGCAGAAAATCCTGAACCTCGGGGATTTCGGCTTTCATGGCCGGGCCGATGGGAGCGCAGGATGAGCAAACCTTCAGTTCCTGCCCGCTGATTTTTCCACTGAGGATCAACCGGTGAATCCGGTCTTTTTTTTCATGAAACTGATCGTAACTCAGTTCATGAATGATAAACAGGGCAATGATCAGTCCTGAGGCGATTCCGGTTGACAGGCCCAGAATGTTGATCAGTACATAGGATTTTTGTCTGCTTAACGCGCGGATACTGTGTTTGAGCAAATCTCTGAGCATAAAATATAAGGGAATTGGGTACTTTTGTTGTTATTGATTTCAGTACCTCTATGACGCTTAGTCCGGCAAAATGTTACGTTGCCAGTCGACAATTCCTGAACGGGGATTCAGAATTTTGGTTACAAAGCTAAATGGGGAAGGCTTTACCGTGTAAATACCACCCTCGCAACATGTTGATTGCCATCAGCTTCTGAAAGCCTGATGAAATATAGTCCTGCAGGAAATTCACCGGTATGGATTACAGCTTTCGAATTTCCTTTGCCGACAGGCCATTGTCTGACCAATCTGCCATGCATGTCGGTGAGTGTGAGGCTTGCTTCAGACTGCAGGATAGGAAATGAAACCGTTGTGCCTCCTGCGGATGGATTGGGTGTACATATCAGGCTGTTTCCGCTCAGGTCTGGTGTTTCTGTGCCCAGATCAGCCGGTAAACTCAGCTTGATACCGACGGGCCGGTGATCAGAAATGTAATCCTGATAAACCCAGTAACCTCCCTGAAAAGCATCGTCAACCCGGATGGTCTGGACTGATGAGCCTGGGTTGTCCAAAGCTGAAAACAGTTCATTGGTAATAAAGATGTGATCAATGTGCGAGGGCCACGACGGGTAAGACCAATTGGAACTACTACCTTCGGCTATCGCCATATCGGCGAACCTGAAATTCTCCGTATCATTTATAATGAGTTGAAAAACATTGTTTTCCGGGTTATCGGTAAGCTCATCATTCATATCACCATTAACCAACACCATTTCTTCAGGAAGGGTCGTGCTGATATACTGCCTGAGCAGGTTGCAGGCCCGGTAGCGCCGTGTTTCTTCATCACCGGGGTCGCCGGTATCCATGATGCCATCACCGCAGCATTTAAGGTGGTTGTTGATCAGAAAAAATCTGTGACCCATGAAGGTAAAATCCATCACCAGCGGCGGGCGGGGAAACTGAGAAGAGTACTGTGAAGCAGTGTAAATTTCGTAAATGCTGTTGATGGATACAGTACCGGTTTTGTAAATAAAAGCCAGATTGAGGTAATCATCCGGACCGGTATAACCTTCATAGCCATCCAGGTTTGAAACAAGCTGGTTAAAAAGATTTACATCTTCAATTTCCTGACAGGCGACAATGTCGGGATCAATGGCCTGAATGGCAGAGGTAAGATAGCTTATGGTTGTCTGGCCTTCTTTCGGAAAATACTCGAGATTCCACGTGATGATGTCGAGGGTCGGTTCTGTTCCGAAACGGAGTATCCCGAAATTCTGTGACCAGGCATTTCCACTGAAGGTAAACCCGAGTATAAGAAAGATCAGCGTTTTAATCTTTTGCATAAATAGAATCCCGAAGGTTGAAACAAACAAAGGTTACCCGACCGGGAGGGCAAAAGTAAGTATTTAAGGAATTGAAAAGCAAAATGACGGATGAAGCTGCATCACCGGTAGAGAAATCAGGAAAACTACTGATTCAGGCTTTTGGCAATGGCCGAGAGTAATTCTTCCCTGAGAAAGGGTTTGGTGATTGACTCATTGAAAATTCCATGAAGTTCGGGCTGCTCAGCATATTTGGTAAGATAGGCTGATTGTGCGATTACAGGCAGACCAGGCCGGTGTTGCCGGATGGTTCTGGCTGCTTCAACGCCGTTGACAACAGGCATTTTTAAATCCATGAGTACCAGCGAGATATTCTGGTTTTTTTTGCAGTGCTGAATGGCATCCAAACCGTTGAAAGCATGAATAAGGCTGATGCTGGTGCCCTTGAGCAGTTCATCAATATACTGAAAATTGATGATTTCATCGTCGGCAACCAGGATGGTAATGTTCTTTGAATCACCAAGAACATGATCGGAAAGTTCTTCTTCATAACCATCAACCGGAATGAAGGGAATACTGATTCTGAAGGTTGTCCCTCTGTCAGTAGCTGATTCAAAGGTGATTTTTCCTTTCAGCAGCTTGATGTTGTGCTGGCAGATGGTCAATCCCAGGCCTGTACCATCGTAGAATTTCTCAGCTCCGGCCCGTTCAACTTTCCTGAAACTGTTGAAAACATCGTTCTGATCTTCTGTTGGGATGCCTATTCCGGTATCTTCAACAAAGAATACAAGTTCCTGACCTTCAATTTTATACCATAATTTAATATGCCCCTTTTCGGTAAATTTCACCGCATTCCCGATGATGTTGTTGAGAATCTGGCTGAATTTGTATTCATCGGTAAGGATGGTCAGTGTCTGGTAGTTTCTGTTTTGTTCACACGAGAAATCCACTGCCGGGTTGGCTCTGTTCCGCCAGTTTTCACACAAGCCGTCAATAAATGCGTTCAGTTTTAACGGTTCGTTGTGTACTTTAACGCTTCCCGATTCAATCAGGCTGATGTCGAGAATCTGATTGATCAGCTCCAGCAGGCGGTTTGAACTTTTGGTAATGGTATCAATATACTCTTTTCTCTGTTTATAATCCAGTTCTTCATCATCAAGAAGGCTTGTAAAACCGATGATTCCATTCATCGGCGTTCTGATTTCATGGGAGATGTTCTGAAGGAAAGCTGTCTTCAGCTTGTCGCTCTCAATGGCCTGGCGTTCGGCTTTTCTCAGTTTAATCAGGTGGAACCGGAGATAGTAATAGAAAAGCAGGGCAGTGGTGGCAACATAAAACCATCCTTTATAGGTCTGAACCCGAATCAGGGTATCATGATCATCGATAAAGGACCCAAGGATTTTGTCGGAGAACAGAATCCATAAGAACCCCAGTATCAGATACATCATTGTGAATCGATATTCAAAAAGTACCTTCTTCATGTGCATAGAATCTTTTTACTTCTGGAAAAAGATGCCTGTTTTAATTCTCAGGATATCTGAGAAAACACTTTAAAAAGTTATAAATATACGGTAATAATCCTATCATTCAAATTTTTATATCAGTGTTGTCTGTTTGAAATATGAGTTTGCTTCCTGAAGTTGACCGCCAGATATGAAAAAGAAATCCTGCAGAAAGAAAATCTGCAGGATCTCCGTAATCAATGAATTGCCCTGTACTTATTCTGTTAATACGAAGGAGGCTTCTTTTACGTCCCTCGAGTTCCCACCAACAAAGACCTTGAATTCTCCGGGTTCAGCCACATGTTTCAGCTCGTAATTGTAGAATTTAAGATCTTCAATATCAATGGTGAAGCTTACCTTTTTGGTTTCACCTTTTTTGATGAAGACCTTTGAGAAATCTTTCAGCTCTTTCACTGGTCTGGTAACAGAACCCACCAAGTCGCGGATGTACAACTGAACAACCTCTTTACCGTCATAATTTCCGGTGTTGGTTACAGAAACACTCACCTCAATTTTCCCCTCCGGTTTCATGGTGTTGCTGCTCAGGTTGATGTCACTGTAGTTGAAGTTTGTGTAGCTGAGTCCGAATCCGAAGGGATAAAGCGGGTCGTTGGACACATCGAGGTAATTTGAGCGGAATTTGCTGAACCATTGACCTTCGGCAAGCGGCCGGCCGGTATTTTTGTGGTTGTAATGCATAGGAATCTGACCGGTGTTCTGAGGGAATGTAGTGGTGAGTTTGCCGGAGGGAACAACATCGCCGAAAAGCACATCAGCCACAGCAGCTCCGGCCTCACTTCCGCCGAACCAAACGTTCAGGATTGCCGGTATATTTTCTTCTTCCCATTTGATGGCCAAGGGTCTTCCGGTAAACAGAACCATCACCACGGGTTTACCTGTTCTGAGCAGCGCTTTAAGCAGATCGCGCTGATTCTCAGGAAGCTCAATATCCGACATGCTGGAGCTTTCGCCACTCGATTCTGCAGCTTCGCCCATAACGGCGACAATCACATCGGCATTCTGCGATGCTTTCACTGCTTCAGCGATTACCACCTCAGCCGGCCGGCTGTCCCAGCCGGTAGCTTTGCCAAACATTCCGATTCTGGCTTCGAGGGCCGAATCGGCGACAATGTTTGAGCCTTTGGCATAAGTGATCAACTCCGGTTTTCCGGTTACCATAGCGATGCCATCCTTAACGGAAATGGCTTTTTCGAAATCGCCGGCTACTGTCCAGGTGCCGCACATGTTCAGACGATTATCGGCCAGGGGGCCTACGAGGGCAATTTTAGCATTTTTTTTCAGCGGAAGCAGGTTGTTCTGGTTCCTGAGCAGTACAAAACTTTCACTGGCTGTTTTTCTTGCCTGATTGCGGTTGGCCTCTGTATAGACTTCTGAGGCAGCCCTGTTCAGGTCACAATAGCGGTATGGATCATCAAAAAGACCGAGTTTGTATTTGGCTTCCAGAATGCGGCGGCAGGCGTTGTCGATCATCTGAACGGAAATTTTACCTTCCCTGAGTGAGTTTTCAAGGGTGGTCAGAAATCCTTCGCCAACCATGTCCATGTCAATCCCGGCTTTGAGGGCCAGGGCCGATACGGTTTTCAGGTCTCCCATTCCATGGTCAATCATTTCGTTGATTCCGGTATAATCGGTTACCACAAAGCCACCAAATCCCCACTGATCGCGCAAAACATCGGTCATCAGCCATTTGTTTGCTGTGGCGGGAATCCCGTCCACTTCGTTGAATGAAGCCATTACACTGCCAACGCCGGCATCCACAGCACCCTTGTAGGGCGGGAAGTATTCGTTGTACATGCGTTGATGACTCATATCCACGGTATTGTAGTCGCGTCCGGCATCGGGTGCACCATAAAGCGCATAATGTTTTACACATGCCATGATGGTATTGTTTGCCGTGAGGTCTTTTCCCTGGTAACCCCTAACCATGGCTTTTGCAATTTCACTGCCCAGGTATGGGTCTTCACCGTTGCCTTCAGCAATGCGGCCCCAGCGCGGATCGCGGCTGATGTCGACCATGGGGGAGAAGGTCCAGCAGATGCCGTCAGCACTGGCTTCCTGTGCTGCAATACGGGCACTCTGCTCAATCAGATCCATATCCCATGAACAACTTAACCCGAGTGGAATCGGGAATACGGATTTGTACCCGTGAATGACATCCATGCCGAAGATCAGCGGAATTTTCAGGCGGCTTTTTTCAACGGCAACCTGCTGCACACTGCGGATCTTGGCGGCTGTGCTGATGTTAAACAAACCACCGACCTTACCTTCAACAATCTTCTTTCCGATATCGGTATTGGCCGTTTGCCCTGTGGTGAAATCACCCGCTCCGGGAAGGTTCAGCTGGCCGATCTTTTCTTCAAGGGTCATTTTTGACATCAGATCGTCAATAAACTGCTTCATTTTAACCTCCTGCGGAAGCGGTTGTGCCTGTAAATAAACAGCAGCGATCATCACTGCTATTAAAAGACTGATTTTTCTCATGATTATTCTGCTTTTATTGTGGTTGATTTTTCTGAAATTCCGTTTTCGTTAAATGCTTCAATAACAAAGTAATACGGTAATTGTTTGTCCATGGTTTTTAACCAGTATTCATTGCTGCCCAGAACCATAATGCAGTTGTAAAGCTTATCGGGTTCTGTTCCGAGGTAAATGTTGTACCCGGTAGCCTCGTCAACAGGCGACCATTTGAGCCAGGCACTGCGTTTGTCGTTTTCGGTGCGGAGGACAATCAGGTTACTTACTTTCCCGGGTTTTTCACCAGCACCCTTACCAAAAATCCGAAATCCGCTGATGGCAAATTTTCCTGTAGGCATATGGATGTTTTCCAGTTTAACAAAGCGGGCCAGAACGGGCTCCTTCAGTTCAATATAATCGTGCGGAACATCGGTTCTATTGTTGCTTTTGTCGGTCAGTAGTTTCCATTTTTTACCATCGGCTGAATACCAGAGTTTATACTGATGATACACTCCCAGGCTTTTGCCCAGGAATTCAGCATCCTGATCGGCATAGTTAATCTGCACAGCCCTGACTGTTGAAAGAGCGCCCAGGTCTGTGGTAATCCATTCTCCGGCATTGCCTGTTTCAGCGCTCCAGTAAGTTTTAATGTCCTCATCCACTGCGTTGTTGGGCGTATACCCACCCAGGGTTGAAGACACAGTAACCGGTTTGTTGTAATTCAGCAGCATCCAGCCTGTAAACTGCGATTCAAGGTGGTTTGCCTTTCCATCGGGCAGATAGTGAGGATAATCCCCGAATACTGTGTTGCAATACATCACATCGTCGTTGTCGAATCCTGCCGGCCACAGACCTAGGCGGCGCTCAAAGTTGTTTTTCACCGATATGGCGATGGTACTGACGTGCCAGAAATTTCCCCATTTGTCGGCGAAGGTGGCTCCATGCCCGGCCCCACGGGCAAATCCACCGGGTTTGTAGGAGAATGGCAGAGGCTGGTGGGTAAAGTTACCCAGCGGACTGTCACCCACTGCCACACCGTCTGCATATCCGCTGAACTCGGTTCCGGGAGCTCCATACTGCAGGTAGTACTTGCCGTTGTGCCTGTTCATCCAGGCCCCCTCGATGAAGGGATCTAGGAAGGTGTTGTCCATGTGTTCTCCAAAGCGGTGCCAGCCGTAACGATCATCGTTGAGCAGTAGCATCTCCTTGCGGGTGCCGTAAGGTTTAAAAGTCTTGCGGTTCAGCTCGATTCCATAAATCGGGAAATTGTTACTGCTGCCATTGTACATGTAGAGCTTTCCGTCATCATCCGTAAAAAATGCAGGGTCCCATCCTCCGATCTCCAGCGGATCGATGGCCTCTTTCCACTCATTGGCTTTGGGGTTGGTACTCATCCAGATCGGGAAGGTTGATGAATAGGTTGAACCAAACACCAGCAGGGTGTCGCCCTGCACCCACACTGCCGGGGCACACAGATCGTCGTAAACCTTGTGGTAGGACTTGAGAAATGATCTGGAGACGAAATTCCAGTGATTCAGGTCGTTGCTCCACCAGTAACCCCATTGGTTGGTTGAAAAAAGGTAATAATCGCCCTTGTACAGCACAATGACAGGATCGGCGGTTGCTCGGTGTTTTCCCCATTCTGAGAAATTCGGAATGGGGGTGTAGCCATAATCCAGGTTCATGGGATTGCAGTAAGTGGCCCGTTGCGACCATAGCGAATACGGACCAGCCAGCAATAGAACAAGGATCGTAAACAGCAGTTTTTTCTTCATCGGTCATCTGTTTTGTTGAGTTCAATTTTTATCAGGTCGTCAGAATTTTCAAAGGTAACGACACTGACTTCCGGAATAATCCGGCCGGAACTAATGGTTTGGAAATAAGTTGTCTCGTAAACCGGTTTTAAGGCTTTCAGCGGATCCAGTATGCTCATTCCTGATTTTTCCACTGGCGATGGCTTCCCGTTGACCTTAACCGACACAGGTTCATCCTGAAATCCATGGAGTACCATGCGGATGTACCGGAAATGCGAGCGATAACTGCCAGTTGATTCATTGAAAACGATTTGCTCCTTATCGGGGATGTATTCGATGAGTCTTTTTTTATACTGCTCGTCTTTGAATTCCATGGTTTTCCCATCATCCTCATACACTACAAACGAATTGTATGCAGTTCCTTTAAAAATATGTACCTCCAGGGTATCTGAAGGAAGCTCTGCGGTTGACTGCACCAGACTCTGCATGGGAAGGATTGAAGAGGCCCTGATGTAGAGCGGGATGGTGTAGTTGAGGCTTTTTATGGTGGTTTCGGTGTCGCCGCTCAGGATTCTGTCGGTGCTCAGGTCGTACCAGCTTCCCGGAGGCAGATAAAACGGCTTTGTTTCTTCTTTTGTAGTCACCGGAATAACCAGAATGGCTTCACCTAGCATAAACTGGAATTGGTACAGGTTGTTGTAAACCAGCTCGTTAAATGGATTGTCGATGCAAAGGCTCCGTACAACAGGCATACCGGTACGGCTGGTTTCGTAGAAGGTTGAATAGATGTAGGGCATCAGCCTGTAGCGGAAACCGATAAATTCCCGGGCAATGGCTTCAGCTTCTGCGCCGTAGGACCAGGGCTCGTTGGCAGCAGCATACGATTCCTTGTGATTACGCACAAACGGCTGAAACACGCCGGTTTGAATCCAGCGTATGAACAATTCCTTTGAAGTTGGCCCTATGTAACCTCCGATATCATCTCCCACGAAGGGGATGCCTGAAAGCCCCAGCTGCGTGTTAAGCAGCGCACCGGTGAGAATGTAATCGTCCGTGGCTGTATTGTCGCCGGTCCAAACGGCTGCATACCGCTGCACCCCTGCAAACCCGCTGCGGGTAAGTACAAAGGGCCGCTTTCCGTTCCCGTATTTCAGTGCCGATTCAAACGACGAACGGGCCATCAGCATGCCGTAAACATTCTTTGCCTCAAGGGCATCGGCTTTGTGACCATCAAAGTCAAACAACAGGTTGTCGGGAAGATAGGAGGCTCCGACTGCCGGCTCATTCATGTCGTTCCAGGTTCCGTGAATGCCGTTTTCAGGAAGAAACTTCATGTTATCGGCCCACCAGCTGCGTGCGGATGGTTTGGTGAAATCTACGAAATTGTTCAGGCTGGGAGCAATTTCTGCCGTATAGAGGCTACCATCGGCGTATTTAACAAACACATCCTTCTTCAGCCCGTCGTGGTGTGCGAAATAGGTACTGTCGGTCTTTATTCCCGGATTTACCGATGCTGTAACCTGAATGCCCATCTCACCGAGTTGCCGCGTGAGCCCGGGCATATCGGGAAAACGTTCAGTGTTGATGCGGAAAGGCTCATATTCCCATAAATAGTCAGCATCCAGCACAATGCAGTCGAGAGGTATGCTTCTTTTTCTGAAAGTTCCGGCAACATCCAGCACAACATGCTGAGGGTAATAACTGCAGCGGCTCTGGTGATATCCCAGGCTCCAGAGGGGAGGCAGGGGCATACGGCCGGTCAGCCATGTGTACTCAGCAAGGATACCTACTGGGTTGTTGCTGTGGATAAAGAAGTAATCAATATCGCCCCCATCGCTGGTAATGGATATAAAATCCGGCGTGGAAACACCGAAGTTGAAAAATGACCGGTAGGTATTGTGGTAAAACAGACCATAAACCTGGTTGGAGTGTATGCCGATATAAAACGGAACGTTGGTGTACATCGGAAGTCTTGGATCCCCATACTTGTAGGTGTCGGTGTTGTTCAGGGTGAAGCAGGCCCCGCGTTTGTCGAGGTTGCCCAGTACCTCTCCAAGGCCGGTAAACCGCTCTCCCTGCTGTAGTTTCTTATAAAGGTTGGTGCGGTTTCCGTTGAAACTGTAGCCGAATCCTTTTCCGCCGTAGTCTTCGTTGATCACATTCCCGTAATTGTCTTTAAAGGTGATGCTGAAAAATGGGGTCATTGTAATTTCAGTAACCAGCGAATCTGTTGAAAGCTTCAGCATGCCTGAAGCCGTGGAAATACTGAAACCGGTTTTCTGAGGCTTGCAGGCAGGGTCGAGCAGATAGGAAAAATCCCTCATCGGTTTCTGCTGAGAAACCCTTACCCGGATGATGTTGGGATTGTACACCTGAATGCTGAAAAATGCCCTGTCCGTTCTTCCTTCCAGACCTGTTGCGGTTTTATGCCATTGAACGACTTTCCCGATATCTTCATGCGTTGCCGGAAAAGCTGATCGGGTGAACAACAGAAACAACCATGCTGCTGCCAGGTATCTCATCTGATTCAGGTTCAAAGGTTTCACGAGTGTTGAATCAATCAGTTTTTCGGATATTTATGCGTAAAACCAAGTGTATTCAGCCCCTTCTGAATGTCGGGGATCTGCATAAAGAGTTTCCAGAGCAGGCCGGTACGGTAGTTTTCAATCATCACCACGATGGGCCCCTGATCGATGGCCAGATGACTTTTGGCGTACCAGTTATGGGTGTCGCTGAACCCATCGGTAAAGCCGTAATCGCTCCAGATTTTATCGCCCTTCTGTTCATAGAAATACCTGAGTGCCTGCATGGAATACTCCGGGGTAAAGGGCATGGACGAGATGGCCGCCGTTGGCTGAATGACCCCCAGATCTACTTCAGGGCAATGAGCTACATAGCCTTTGTAGGAATCGCCGGCCGTTAGTCCCCAGCAGAACTCACTGTATCCAGCATATTTTTTTGGATTGTCGATGCAATAGGCACGGTTGATCAGGGTGTGATTGCGGCATTGCTCAATGTAATCGTTACCGAGCGAATCAACCAGCCCGTTGGGATCAATTCCGGTAAAGGTATATTGTTCAAAGAAAAGTGGACCTCCCATGTCGTAATTTCCTAAGGGTAAACGGATTCCGTAGTAACTCTTTCCGTTTTTAAACCCGCTGCTGCCTGCCCAGCTCCCGTCGTACACTGCTTTCGGAATGGCATGGTACGGGCTGGAGGCTGCCATGATGTAGGTAATCAGACATTCATTCCATCCCCAGATGGGAAAATTCATATCAAAACCGTTGTTTGGGCTCCAGTGCCAGTACAACCTGTTTTCACCTTTTGTATGCCAGTTCCAGTTGGCCGCATTCCACATCTGGGTGATGCGCTTGCGGAGGTATTTTTCCTTTTGTGTATCCTCACCGAAATACTCGCGTGCACAAAGGAAACCCATCAGCAGGTAGGAAGTTTCCACCAGGTCGGCAGCATCGTCGAGGCGGTCAAACTTAATGGTTTTGCCTGTACGGCCATGCATGAAATGCGGGTAAATCCCATGAAAACAATCGGCATTGATCAGAAAATCAGCCATCTGTATGAGTCTTCCTACTGCCGTGTCTCTGCCGATCCAACCTCTTTCAACAGCAACAATGGTACTCATGATTCCGAATCCAGATCCTCCGATGGCGCAGGCATCCGGACCAAATTCGGTTTTGCTGAGGTTGGGTTCATCCCAGGCTTCGTTGATGTAGTCCCAGTAGTGTTCTGCCTTGACGGTGTTGCTGCGCTCAAGGGCAAGCCCGCTTACCGGATGCGCTCCATGCCAGAAAAAACGGAAAGTCTGCCGCTGTACCGTTTCCATAAGTCCGGCATCCGTCAGACCTTTGGTGATTCCCACCGGAGCGATGGAATCAGGATAATACGGGTTGTTAATCTGCTGTGCCCACATGTACTGGCTGCCGGTAATCATCACCGCAAGCAGGATGAACAGCCTTTTGTTGTTTCGCTGAAGCATGTCGGAATGGTTATTTTTTCAGGTAAGGAGTACTGAAGTCAAGTTTAGCAAGCCCTTTCTGTATTTCCGGACAACTCATAAACAGATCCCAGAGCAGTCCGGAACGGTGGTTTTCGATCATCACGATGATAGGGCCCTGATCAATTGCGAGGTGTGATTTGGCATACCAGTCCTTCGATTCGTTGAAGGCATCCACAAACCCATACTCACTCCAGATTTTATTGCCCAGACCATAATAAAAATGCCTGAGTGCCTTCATGGAATATTCAGGTGTATAAGGAAATGCCGACAAGGCTGCCGTGGGCGAAATAACACCCAGATCGTTGTCGGGGGCATGGGCATTGTAGCCCTCGTGGTTATCGCTGGCAGTAAGTCCCCAGCACTCTTCGCCATAACCCTTGAAATGATTCGGGTTCTGAACGCAATGCGCATGATTGATAAGCGTGTGGTTGCGGTTCTGCTCCCAATAATCGGCATACCGGTCTTTCAGGCCTTTGGGATTCAAGCCCAGAAACGAATAATGTGAAAAGAACAGGGGCCCGCCATAATCGAAACCCAGGGGCAGTTTAATGCCGTAAAACTCCCTGCCGTTTTTAAAGAAACTGCTCTGAGCCCACCCATTGTGATAAACGGACGCACTCACCGGGTGTCGTTCACCGCTGGCAGCCAATACATACATAATCAGACACTCATTGAATCCCCTTACGGCGAAATTCATGGCCCATCCGTTGTTGGGGCTCCAGTGCCAGTAAAGCACCTCGCGGCCATCACGGGTAAACCAGTCCCACTCAATGTCACTCCACAGCCAGTTGATGCGGTTTCTGAGCTCCTGTTCTACCGGATTGTTCTGGTTAAAGTATTGCCGGGCAGTGAGCAAGCCCTGAAAGAGGTAGGATGATTCCACCAGGTCAGCCCCATCGTCCTTGCGGCTGAAAGGGATGGTTTTACCCGTGGTGCCATTCAGCCAATGGGGAAATACTCCATGGTAAGAATCTGCTTTTGAAAGGAATCTGACCATTTTCAGCAGAAAACGGGAGGCGCTGTCGCGGGTAATCCATCCGCGGTGAACCGCCACTATGGTGGCCATGATGCCAAACCCTGTTCCACCCGTGGTTACCACTTCGTTGCCATATCCGTACGCTTCGTTGCTCCGTTCCCGGGCCAGACCACTCACCGGATGGGCGAAATCCCAGAAATAACGGAACGTCTGTCGCTGCACCTCATCCAGCAGCTGCTCATCGGAGAGGCCCTGTAAAACTCCCCTTGCTTCAATTTTATCGGGATCAGGCATGGCCTGTTTCTTTTTCTGGGCATAAACCAGGGATGTGCTGCTGATCAAGAGCAGCATCAGCACTTTTGCCGGTAAGGAAAATCTGTAATTGGTTGGCATGGGTTGATTGTTTGGTATTTTTTTGTTGTCAGGATGATCGATGGTGTAAAAATAACACTAAGTTGCCAATTCAGCGGGGTGCGGCAAAAAAAAACTGAACGATTGATTGTTTCGCTGCCAGCTGTTATTTTCACGGATAACATCAGCCGGAAGCAACCGGATGTATGAGACAAAGTTAGCGGCTACCGTAGAACCGGAGCAGGAAAGGGTACTCTTCATCCTCAGGATTCACATTTACAGCCTGTTGCAACCGGGTAAAGAAACCAGGTCTGTCGCCCCTGAAACTGGCTGCCAGTCCTGAAATCAACAGTTTGTTGCCTTCAGTAAAGCGCTGTATCCTGGCTGAGTCGGGAACCTGGCTGAAGACATCCACGGGGTTTGTGCGCATTCTGTTCAGCATTTCAAGGTTACCGGGCAGGTTGGCTTGCTCGAAAGACGCCAGGCGGAAAAACTCGGTTAGCGGCTTGTCGTCGGTATTGATGCGCTGTCCGGCGGTATATCGGTCGATGGATTGTTGATCAAGAATCAGACAAGCGGCAAGATGGTAGGGGTTTGAGTAGAAATAGGGGTCTTTGGGCAATTGTTCAATCCTTTCCGACCAGTTGATGAAGTTAAAATCAGCTTTCCCGTTGATGCCCAGCAGCACCGCATGGTTGTGACCCAGCCAGATGGTTGCACCCGGAAAAACCAACCTGAATGTTTTAATGATCCCGAGCAGATCGTCGGGCAGCAGTTTGTGCAATGGCAGGTATTGGGATACCATACCGCCGGGGTTGAGACGGGCTTTGCAGAGTTCGAAATACTCTCTGGTGTATAGACTTCCCGAACCCAGGATAGGGTGTGTAGGGTCGCTGGAAATGAGGTCGTATTTTTTACCGGTCGACTGAAGGTATTGCCGGCCGTCGCCCTGCATAATCCTCAGCCTCGGGTCGTTTTGTATGTTGTTGTTCAGCCCGCTGTAGTAGTGCGCCGCGCCTCTGATGCCGGAAACAAGCTCCACGCAGTCGATGGTTTCTACTTCGGCGTGCGATGCGATGGCTGAAGTAGTGACTCCGATTCCGAACCCGACGACCAGCACATTGCGGCATTGCAACCCGGTAAGAAAGGGCAGATGGCCTACCATTTTCACCACTTTCACGGCATCGTAACTGGAACCGATCACAGCACTGTTGTTAACGTAAGTCGAAAGCGCCGTTCTGTCACCCCCGGGCTCGCGGCCTACCACCCAGGTGCCTTCGGTGCTTTCAGCATATTCGACAATCTCACGGTTGAAACGGCTGAAGGAGGGAGGTAAAATCTTTTGCTCAGGGCCGATAAAGGTGAAGATTATCAGGAGGATAGCCATTCCAAATGAAACCTTCGCTGCAAGTTCGGAGGGTTTATCGCCCGCTCTATACCGGGCAGTGAATCCGGCACCTCCGGCCAATGCAGCGGCAAAGAAAAGCACTGAGAGCGCAGCCCCTGCTACCGGAATCAGGATGAATGCAGCAACAACCGGTCCCGTGATACTCCCCAGCGTATTGAACAGCATCACTTTCCCGATTCCGGAGCCGATGTCCTTATGGTTGCCGGAGTATAGTGCGCAGGCCAGCGGAAAGGCATATCCCGACAGAAAGGTCAGTGGCAGAATCACGATCAGTGAAGATAAAACAGGTAAGAGAATGATTCTTCTGAAATAGTCATTTTCGTCACCTGCCAGCGGGAACATAACCAGCTCTGGCAATCTCAGCAACACCAGAAAGCCAGCGAAAACGACCGCTGCGGACAGCCACAGTAAGCGGAACATGTTGTGAACTTCCGGTGTTTTCCTGAACCGGGCTGCAAAATAACGGCTTCCGGCAAAAAGGCCAAGGATAACCACTGCGGCAATCAGGGAGAAGGTATAGCTGGTGTTGGTCATGTAAATTCTGAAAATGCGGTACCAGACAATCTGTAATCCCAGCACCGCAAATCCAAAAAGAAAGGTTCCGGTTAGTGCAGCTGACTTCCTGTTTTTCAATTGCCTTTCGTCATTTCCCTGATTGGTCTGTTTCTTGTTTTCTTTCCCTTTTAAGGCGGAGGTTTCTTCACTTATTTCTGCCGGGATGTTTTTGATTAACAGCGTGATTGTGAGCAGCAGGAGGTTAATTGCCACAGCGGTGAGAAAGGTTTTCTGCTGCCCGAGGTACCTCACCAGCACAAAACCGGCAGCCAGCCCGCCCAGCACACTTCCGAGGGTTTCACTGGCGTATAGCCGGCCGGTCAGGTTGCTGATTTCTTCGTTTTTGCGGATCAGTAGCCGGGCTGTCAGCGGAAGTACCCCTCCCATGAAAAATGACGGAATAAACAGGATGATAAGGCTGAAAATCATCACGAGCCACGAGGAAGCATTTACCGTGATGCCGGCTGAAGCAAGCCGATGATAGATAGCCGGAATGATCGCGGAAAAGACAAAAAGGCTGGCAGTTCCGGTAACGGCGATTCCTGCGAAGAGAATGCGGAGCTTAGTCAGCGTCGAAGCCTTTTTTCTGAGCGCATGCCCCCAGTACCAGGCCCCGGCTCCCAATCCTGCCATGTAGGCGGTGAGAACCACTGTTGATGCCTTTACCGTGGCACCCAATGCCAATGAAAGTACCCTGAACCAGCTTACTTCAAAAACAAGAAAGCTGAATCCTGCCAGAAAGGTGATCAGCAGTATTATCGTCCGTCTGTTGGAGTCCTGATTCATGGCCCGGGTGTTTGTTGTCCGGCAAATTTAAGAACTATATCACAACCTGCACCGCTCAAAGGAACAGTTATTCGACCTGCACCTGGAATGGCTGCAATTCTCGCCAGCTTCGTTTATACAAAGGTCTTTCGCATCAGCTATCAAACCGTTAAATGCCCGATAGAGCCAATCGTTGTAAAGTAATTTTACAAATCTGGTTTTTCAAAGGCTGTTGTTACGATTTATGCCATTTCTTAAGCGTAAAACAGTGACATTTAATCATAAAATATATAAATCAGTAGCCCTGAACAACAAGGCTTGATTAAATACTGAAAAATGGCTCAAACCAATCGGAATCAAACAGCAGAACCTGAAAAATACTCCGGAAAAAACACAAGTTCCCAAATGGCAGAAAATACAGGTAACCCTATTGCTGAAAGGTATGGCTTATTGCTTGATGCCATTCCTCTTCCGGTTTTCTTAACCGATTCAGAGGGGAAAGTTCTCAGAATAAACAGCCATATGGCTGAATTTCTTGAGTTGACGCAAGCGAAAGTGCATGGCAGGGCTTTGCACGAATTTGTGGTGGATGATCAGCAGCAACGCTTGACAGAAATGATCAGCTCGGTAACAGCAGGGGGCAGAAAAATCAAATCTGAACTGGATGTTGTTGCTTCTAATGGATTGATATTCAGTGTAAATGTAGAATTAGGCTATCTTGCTGATGATTCGGTTTGCATTTTATCGGTGATTTCGTGCCAGCGTCAGCTGAGTGATATCGCCTGGTTGAAAAGATATTACCTTACCCACAAAGGCATCAACGACAGCATCCAGAGTCCGGTTTTCAGTGTTGATACACAGTATCGTTATGTGGCATTCAACAAGGCCCATGCCGATGTAATGAAAGCCATTTATGGAACCCAGGTTGAAACCGGGATAAGTCTGTTTGACTGTATCACTTACGACAAGCACCGGGAACAAGCGAAGCGTAACATCGACCGTGCATTGAAGGGGGAGTTTCTTGAGGAGGAACTGCAGACCTCTGAAGACCTGAAAAAAAGACATTATTATGAAGTGTCCTACAGCCCGGTGAGGGATGAGAATGATGAAATCATCGGTGTAGCGGTGCTTGAGAAAGACCTCACCAGAAGGAAGAATACTGAAGCAGAACTTCGCGGCAAACTTGAGCAGAACCTTTCACTTTTTGAAGAGATGATGGAAGGGTTTGCCCTGCATGAAGTGATTCTGGATGAAAATGGCAATCCGGTGGACTATCGCTTTCTGGAAATGAACCCTGCTTTTGAGCGACTTACGGGCATCAACCGGAACACAGCAATTGGAAAAACTGTGCTGGAACTGATGCCTGATACCGAAAAAGAGTGGATACAGAAATACGGCGAAGTTGCCCTTACCGGCAAACCCCTCAGCTTTGAAAGTTATTCAGGGGCACTCAACCGTCACTATCAGGTAGTAGCCTATTCTACCCGGCATGGGATGTTTGCCGTTTTATTCAACGACATTACTGAAAGAGTTCAGAGTGAAAGGCTGCTCAGACTTAGTGAAGAGAAGTTCAATAAAGCTTTTCAGAACAGCCCTTATGCCATTTTTATCACCAATGCTGATTCAGGCAAAGTAGTTGAAGTAAATGAAACGATTTATCGTCTGGCTGGCTTTACAAGCGAGGATCTGATTGGTAAAACCACCTTGGAGCTGAACATATGGGAAAGCCTTGAGCTACGTAACCGGTTCCTTGAAATGCTTGCTGAAAAAGGCAGGGTAACCAATTTTGAAGCGGGATTCCGCAAAAAAGACGGGAAGGTGCTCACCGGCCTGATTTCAGCCGAATTTATAGACATTCAGGGGGAGCGGTTTCTGCTGAGTGTGATACTCGACATCAGCGACAGGAAAACCATGGAGCATTCTCTCAGGGCGAGTGAAGAGAAGTGGAAAATGCTGGTGAATACCATTCCCGACCAGATTGTGCTCTTTGATGCGCAGAACCGGCTAACATTTATCAATCATCTGCCGGAAGGAAAACTTATGAACGAACTGATCGGTCAGACCATTGCATCCGTTTACAACCCTGAGATTGAGAAGATATTTGAAGCAGCCTCACGTAAGGCTGGAATGTCGGGAAGTGTTGAATGTCAGGAGTATGCTGTTCAAAGAACTGACGAGGATAACCAGTATTACGAAAGTTATTTTGTACCGGTGATACAGGGGGATAAGCAAACGTCAACCATGGTGATCTCACACAACATTACCCACCGCAAACTTTCCGACAAGGCATTGAAAGACAGTGAAGAACAGCATCGTTTGCTGCTCGAGACTGCCATGGAGGGCATCATAGTAACACAGGGCGTCAGGTTCAGCTATTTTAATCCCAGGATGACTGAACTCACAGGTTATAGCCCTGAAGAACTTGCTGAAATTGAGTTTGTTAATCTGATACATCCGGATGATCGTGAACTGGTTTTAAGAAATTACGGACGACGGATCAGGGGAGAGGTTACTGAAAAATCCTACGTGTTCAGGTTGTTGAGAAAGGATGGCCAATGCCGTTGGGTTGAGATCACCGGAATCAGAATTCAATGGAAAGGGGAACCTGCTTCGCTTTCTTTCATCAACGATATTCATGATCATAAACTTGCCCTGGAAGCCTTGCGAGGAAGTGAAGCCCGGCTGAAGGAACTGAATGCAACAAAGGATAAATTCTTTTCCATTATTGCCCACGACCTGAAAAGTCCTTTCAACAACATCGTGGTGCTGAGTAACCTGCTGGTTGAACAGGTTCAGAGCAATGACAAAGAGAATATCGAAGAATATGCGGGCCTGATCAGTTCTTCAACCCAACAAGCGATGTCGCTGCTGGTAAATCTGCTCGACTGGTCGCGTTCTCAAACAGGTCGTCTGGTCTGTACCCCTGAATACATTGATCTGGTATCGGTTGTCAATGAAACAGAAGCCCTGCTGAGCGAATCGCTGCGTCAGAAATCCATAGTGCTGAAAAAAGAGTTGCCCCGGACCCTGCTTGCCCATGCCGATAAGGTGATGATAAGCACTGTACTTAGAAACCTGGTTTCCAATGCCATCAAGTTTACCAGGCCAAACGGGCAGATTATCATCTCCTCCCGCAAAACGGAAACCGAACTCTCGATTTCCGTCATAGATAACGGAGTTGGAATGAACGAGGAAACCCTGGGCAAACTCTTCAGGATCGAAGAGAGCATCTCAACCAAAGGAACAGACAATGAAAGAGGTACAGGACTGGGTCTGATTCTGTGCCGCGAATTTATTGAGAAACACAACGGAAGCATCAGGGCCGAAAGTGAACCGGGGATGGGTTCTGTGTTTACATTTACCATTCCGGGTTTTAAAATGCACTGAAACCCCCGGGGCGTAATTGAATTGGTTTGCTGTTTTTGCGATTCTTTTTATTAACTTTAGCACATTGTTGGCAGGCAGTTGATTCAGAAATATGGTTGGAAATGGGTAAGCATGAGGGCAATTCTCCGCAAGGCAGGAAACCCTTACAAACTTGAACATTCCGGCGATGATCAGCTATTGCCGAAATGGATACAATAGCGTATTCAGTGTACCTCCTTCCTGTAATTCTGACTGAAGTGTTGTCACTGAATTTTTTCAAATCACTGAAAATGCACGATTTAACCGGACGGTTTATGTATAAAGTTCTGTTGATTGATTCGGATCCGGATACCAGGGGAATCCTGAATAAGGCTCTTGAGAAAGTGCATGTTGCTGAGTTTGTTATACTTGAAACTGCCGTCCGCAATGCAATGGATGCCTTGCTTGATAATCCTCCGGATCTGTTGATGATCGGCGCAGATTATGAAGCGGATAAGGCTTTTGGGCTGATCCGGGAAGTCAGGCTCAATCAGCATTTGAATGGTCTTACGGTTATCTTCCTTCTGCCGGAACTGTCGGAGATCAGTCTGAAAGAGAAGGCCTTTGATGCAGGAGCCGACCTGCTGGTGAACAAACCGGTGGGACTGCCTGAATTGGCCTCGGTCCTGAAAATTATACAGAAGAACCATGCACCTGGAAAAACTCCGGGGATAATAACTGGCATTCAAGCCAGCGATTCAGATTTCCGCAGTTTTTTTGAGCATGCGGCTGATGCCATTTTTATTGCTGACGCTGAAACTCATTGCATCCTGGATGCCAACCATGCTGCCGCGAGGTTGATGAACATGCCGGTTGATAAGTTGATCGGCCTGAACCAGACCGAACTGCATCCGGTTTATGAATCCGGATCAAGCAAAACCGCTTTCTCCGATACTGTTGAATCTGAAGGGCGCTCTGCACCTTCTCCGATGGTGCTGCAGCATATACAGCGGTCTGATGGCAGTCTTGTGCCGGTTGAGATTCATGCTTCACTGGTCACCTACAAAGGCAGAAAGTGTCTGGCCGGCACATTCAGGGATATCACAGAAAGGGTGAAAACGGCGGAAGAACTTGAATTAAGCCGAAAGGAGTTCAGAACCTACTTTGAATCAGCGGCTGTTGGCATGACCGTGACATCTCTCGATAAAGTCTGGCTCGAGGTAAACGACCGGTTCTGTCAGATGCTGGGCTATACCCGCGAGGAGTTGAAAGGGATACTCTGGACTGAAATTACCCATCCCGATGACCTCCCGAATAACGAAGAACTTTATGTGAAGGCGCTGCAAGGGGAAATTGATACCTATGAAATAGACAAACGTTTTTTCCGGAAAGACGGCAGCCTGCTGTACGTAACCCTCTCAGTGGTCTGTTTACGGAACGATGAAGGGGTGGCTAGTCATTTTCTTTCATCTTACGTTGATATCTCTCAAAGGAAAATTGCTGAAGAAGACCTGATCAGGACAAGAAACCGCTATTTGTCGATTATTGAAAAAGCCCCTGATGGGGTAGTCCTGATTGATGCTGCCGGGAATTTCAGTTATGTCAGCCCTTCTGCCAAAAGAATCTTTGGTTACGGAAATGAAGAGAGCATACAAGGCAATCCTGCTGAATATACACACCCCGACGACATTGATTTTGTTGTTACTGAACTACTGAAGGTAATGGCTGATGCCAGTTATTCCCCTACCATACAATACAGGTTTTCAGGAAAAGGGGGGGTATGGAAATACATAGAAAGTACTTTCAGTAACCATCTTGACAATCCGGATCTTCAGTCTATCGTAATTAATTTCAGGGACATAACCGAAAGAAAACACTCCGAAAAGCAGATCAGGCAGGAACGGATTATGCTGCGTACCCTCATTGATAACCTGCCCGACCCGATCTACATCCTGGATAACAAAGGTCGTAAGGTGGTTGCCAACAAGGCCGATGTTGAGAATATCGGTTGCATTAACGAAGCCAATGTGCTGGGTAAGAACGACCTGGAACTCTTCCCTGGCGAGATCGGAGAACGTGGACATGCCGACAACATGCAGGTGATCCAGAGCGGGAATCCCATCGTAAGCAGAGTTGAAAATTTCATTGATAAACAGGGAAAACAACGCTGGCTGCTGACTTCCAAATTCCCCCTGTTTGATGCCAGCGGAGCCTCTGCCGGACTCGTCGGCATCGGATATGACATCACCGAACAAAAGAAAATTGAGGATGACCTGAAACTCAGCGAAGAAAAGTACCGTTATCTGTTTCAGAACAACCCCATGGTGATGTGGATCTATGATGTTGAAACACTGAAGTTTCTGGAAGTGAACGAAGCTGCCATGCATCAGTATGGATATACCAGGGAGGAATTCCTGTCGATGAGCATCAGGGATATCCGGCCACAGGACGAACTCGGGCGGCTGGAACAATTGATAAGCAACCCAATGGAAGTGCTGACTTTTTTACAGGACTGGAAACACATCAAAAAGAACGGTCAGCTTATTTTTGTTGAAATTACCTCTCATCTCATTGAATATGAAGGCAGGGAAGCCCGCCTGGTGCTGGTGAACGACATTACCAGCCGTAAAAAAGCCCAGGAAGAAATTGTGAAGAGCAAGGAGACCTACAAAGCCTTCTTCGAAGATGACCTTACCGGCGACTTCATTTGCTCGGCTGAAGGACAGATACTGGAATGTAACCCTGCTTTTGTCAGAATTTTTGGTTTTGATTCGCAGGAACAAGCTTTAGCAACCGGATTATCTGTGCTTTTATCTGATGGCTATTCACTCAGCGACGTCGTGGAAATGGTGAACCAGCAAAGCAGGCTGACCGATTTCGAGTTCGGGGCGTTCAGGCTGGATGGTAAACCTATATTTCTGATAGCCAACCTTATCGGCTATTTCGACAACAGTGGCAGGCTGGAAACTATCAAGGGCTACCTCTTCGACAACACGCGCCGCAAACTGGCTGAGCTGGAACTTCAGAAGCTCTCCAGGGCGGTGGAGCAGAACCCTGCCTCAATTGTAATTACCGATGTTAATGGTAACATTGAATACGTTAACCCGAAATTCTCACAACTCACTGGTTACAGCCTTGAAGAGGTGATCGGGAAAAATCCCAGGATACTTAAATCGGGGTTCACCCCACAAGAGGATTACACCAATCTGTGGGCAACCATCCTTTCTGGACGGGAATGGCAGGGAGAACTGCAGAACCGCAAAAAGAACGGCGAAATCTATTATGAATCAGCCCTTATCTCCCCGATCTGCGATGAGAAGGGCAACATCCAGCATTTTCTGGCAGTCAAGGAAGACATTACCAGCAAGAACCAGCTGATGGAAGACCTGATTGCCGCTAAGGAAAAGGCTGAAGAGAGTGACCGGCTGAAGTCTGCGTTTCTGGCCAATATGAGCCACGAAATCCGTACCCCGATGAACGGCATCCTGGGCTTCATGGGCATTCTTCAGGAACCCGGGCTGTCGGGCGACGAACGTGATGAGTATATCAGGATCGTGAAAATGAGTGGTGCACGACTGATGAGTACCATCAACGACATCATCGATATTTCGAAAATCGAATCCGGCGTCAGCACAGTGAACCTATCCGAGACCGATGTAAATGAAGTCATGAAACAATCGCTGAAATTCTTCTCTCCCGAAGCAGAAGAAAAGCAACTCACACTTCAGATATCTGAGATTCTGCCTGAAGGAATGTCACGCGTGTTGACAGATTCTTACAAACTTGATTCGGTTTTAACCAATCTGATTAAAAATTCCCTTAAATTTACCCGCAAAGGATCCATCGTTTATGGGTGCCATCTCGAAAAAGATATGATACGATTCACGGTTACAGACACAGGGGTGGGGATACCCCCTGACAGGAAATCAACCATTTTTGAGCGGTTTGTGCAGGCTGAAACTTCGTTGTCCCGGCCTTTTGAAGGTTCAGGCCTCGGGCTGGCCATCTCCAAGGCCTATGTGGAGATGCTTGGCGGCGAAATCAGCGTCTCTTCTGAATTGGGCAAAGGATCAGAGTTCAGTTTTACCATCGCTTACTCACCGGTGAATAACACCCTGTTACAGCCGGAAGCCATTCCGTTGTCCGGAGAGGTAAAAGCCCTGAAAGCCGACCACATTTTTCTTGCAGCAGAAGACGACGACATCAGTTTTCTGTTTCTGAAAAAAATCCTTGCCAATGAAAACATCAGGCTGCTGAGGGCCCACGACGGGCAGGAAGCCATTCGTATGTGCAAGGAGATTCCTGAAATCTGCTTTGTACTGATGGACATCAAAATGCCCAAAGTGGATGGCTATGAAGCCACCCGCAGTATCCTCGGGTTCAGGCCCGACCTGCCGGTGGTAGCCCTCACCGCCTATGCCTTCCCCGAAGACCATGAAAAGGCTATGGCCTGTGGCTGCGTGGATTATCTGACCAAACCGCTCAACCGGGATAAGCTCTTCAGGATTATCGGTAAGCACTTGCCGGCGTAATACCTTACTATGTCTGAAACTTAAGGCAGGCTGAATTGTATGGCTGCTTTAATTCCCGGCCTGGGATTGCCGGGTGGTTAATGGTTTATAACATGTTCATCCTGAACCTTTCATTGCTCCGATCGAAGATTTTTTTCGTAAGCATCCACAATCACTTTTGCTTCCTCATAGTCGGCTGATGAGATGCTGACCCTGACCGGACCAACCCCTCCGGCAGAAGTCCACCAGGGATTCAGCGTACCGATAATCTGATCGTTTAAAAAGGCCATGATCCCGGCACTCTCCAGCAGGCTTTTTACCATCCCTGCTTCCCAAGGTGTTCCGGCGAAAATCTCAATGATCTGGTCTTCAGGTGTATTCATATTTCGTCGCTTTGGTTGAATTGAAGCATAAACCGTAATTGTAAAAGTGGAGTACGTGCGGTGCAGCAGGTCCGGATTCATTCAGGGTCCATGCGAACCAGACATGGTACACAGGCAGCCCGGGGTTACGGATCACGCTTGCCCACAAATTCTGAGACAGTGGTAAACTGTCAGGCTATGTATAGTTCCCGTACTGAAATTTTTCCGCTTTATCTGGTAATCTTTCATTCTGATTGTTTGCAAAAACCCTGTTTCAACAGACAGCCATGATGTTGCCTGCCCATGCGCGGGCACGATCAGCTTCATGCGCAGTGAGGGGACCTTTGGTGTCATCCACGAAGAAACCCATGGCCGGCACCACAGGTTTTCCACCCTTTCGTCTGAGCCGGGAGGCCAGGGGTGTAGCGGCATACCCGAAAATACCGGCCATCAGGGTCAGAAAGCGGTTGTCGACTTTTTTCACATCAATGCGGGTATCGAAGGCCGTAACCAGTTTTCCCTTCAGGCAGCCAGCCGGGAGATCACCGATAAACTTCCGGATGCCGGGCATTGCACCGAACTTCTGGGTGGGGGAGCCGGCCACAACCAGGTCGGCACGGGCGATATCCGCTTTCTTCACTTGCCTGTATTCCAGTAAAACGGCTTCACCATGAAAGCTCAATCCTTCGCAGACTGCCTTTGCCACCAGGGCGGTATTGCCAAACACAGATTCGTAAATGATGAGGGAGTTCATTGGGGAGGTTTTAATGTCGGTTTTGTCCACGAATTGCACGAATTTACACGAATTTTTGGGATTCGGGAATCGTATGGTTAACAGATTTCTGTCCGGACAAAGGTCAATTTGTCCACGAATTGCACGAATTTCCACGAATTTTCTTGATTCGGGAATCGTATTGTTAGCAAATTTCTGTCCTGACAAAGGTCTATTTGTCCACGAATTGCACGAATTTACACGAATTTTCGGGATTCGGGAACCGTATGGTTAACAGATTTCTGTCCGGACAAGGCTCAATTTGTCCACGAATTACACGAATTTACACGAATTTTCGGGATTCGGGAATCGTATTGTTAACAGATTTGCGTCCGGGCTAATCAGACCAACTCAGTGTATAAATTATTCATTATCAATGATATTATGCAAATCTATCGCACAAAAGCGATTGCCTTGCGTGCTATACAATATATTTCCGATCAAAACAGAATCTGAAGATGCTTCAATTTCAGCAATTTTTTGTCCTGAATTGCTAAGAATCAACGTCTTATTGTCTTTTGCGATAAATCTGCAATTCTTTGTATTGAGATAATTTATGCTCAGATCAGCATAGTCTATGGCTTTTGTTAATGTTAAATTACTGTCAAGGCACAATGTTTTACCCTTACTTGTAAAAACAAAAACACTGGTGGAATCCGATTGGGAAAGACTCAATAAGTCTCCATCCTGATCTGTGATAAACACCTGATCGCCGACAAAATATTTCAGTTCTCCGACGTTGTCAACAGGTAAATCTTTTTCAACCATCAGATCCCCGGTTTCCATTGA
>JAEUTG010000027.1 GCA_016788045.1 Bacteroidales bacterium | reverse complement strand
CAACGGCGATGGAACCATGCGCAAGGCACAGGGTACCTCGGGCGATCAGTTCCCGCTCAACATTGCCGACCAGATTACCGTTGAGCTGCACGATGCGGTGAATTATGCTGTGGTTCATCATTCAGAACCAGCGGTGATGCTGAGCACCATCGGTCAGGCCGAAATCCAGCTTCCGGCAGAATACAACGGCAGCTATTACATTACCATCAGGCATAGAAACAGTCTGGAAACTACTTCAAAACTTCCGGTTTCATTTGCCGGTAATCAGATCAGCTACAGTTTCGATGGGATGGCCCAGGCATTTGGCGACAACATGGCGTTCTACAGCGACGGACATTGTGCCATCTTCTGCGGGGATGTGAACCACGACGGGGTGGTGGATACCGGTGATATGTCTCCGGTTGACAACGATGCCGGAAACTACGCCGGTGGCTATCTTGACACCGACGTCAACGGCGATGGCATTGTCGACACTGGCGACATGACTGTTGTTGACAACAACGCAGCAGCCTATACCGGAAGCGTAACACCTTAATATCCGTGAGATTCACCCGGAGGCAGTGATAGAAAAGAACAGAGAAAAAATGATTCAATGAAATCAACAGTCAATCTGAAGTTTATGAAAGCATCTTTAAAAACCAGGGTTCTTGCGTTGGTTCTGATGATATCGGGCCTTGTGCCGGTATTAGCCCTCGCAGGCAACATCCAACTGAAACCGGGTGACACAAAAGTCACCATCACAGAAAGCAGTTTATCCGGGATTAAGTTCAGGGTATCCATTTCCAATCTTGACTACTTTGAAGTGAAGACACCGGAAGGTACATTTATCAACCTCTCTGCTGCCGGTTTCGGGCAGCGGAATGTTGCCGGAGAGCCGGCTCTCCCGGTTTTTCACCGGCTGATTGACGTTCCGCTGGGAACAACGTTCAGTTACCGCATCACAGGACAGCATGAAACCACGGTTCGTCCGGAAGAAGCAGGCATCCGCTATCCGGTTTTTCCGGCTCAGCCTTCCATGTCAAAGAGTGATGACCCCGAGAGTGTTCCTTTTGTTTACAACAAAGCCTGGTACAATACAAACGGGTTTACCGGCGATGCACTGGTATCGGCTGGTTATGCAGGGCTGCTGCGCACGCTTAATCTGGCCCATGTTGACATCTCTCCGGTTCAATACAATCCGGTGACCGGGGAGTTGAAGATCACGGATGAATTCGAGGTCGAAATCGTTTTTGAGAATGCCGATATTCCGGCCACCCTTGCCCTGAAACAGGAAAAAGCATCGCCTTATTTCCGCAGCCTCAATCAGATGGTTGCCAATTACAGGACCGATGATCCTAACGAAGGTCTCATCACCAATGCTCCTGCAACGTATGTGATTGTTTCTGACCCCATGTTTGAAGCTGCTTTGCAACCATTTATCCAATGGAAAATTAAAAAGGGCTTCAACGTGATTGAAGGGTACACCAACGATGCAGCCGTGGGCAATACAACCACCTCTATCAAGAATTACCTGCAGGGCCTTTACACCAACCCACCGTCGGGTTTCAGTGCACCGAGTTTTGTACTGCTTGTGGGCGATGTTGCCCAGATTCCCGCCTGGGCAGGAACAGCCGGATCGCACGTTACCGACCTTCGCTACTGCGAATACACCGGAGATAACCTGCCGGAGGTATTTTACGGAAGGTTTTCGGCAACCAGTCTGGCCCAGCTTCAGCCTCAGATAGATAAAACCCTGGAATACGAGCAATACCTGATGCCCGATCCTTCTTTTCTGAATGAGGTAGTGATGGCTGCCGGCGCAGATTCAGGTCATGAAACGCACAGCAACGGTCAGATCAATTATGGTACTGAAACCTATTTCAATGCAGCCCACAATCTGCTGTCGCACACTTATCTTCAGCCGGAGCCTTCAGGAGCCAATTATTCAGGAAATATTCATACCAATGTTTCAGATGGTGTCGCTTATGCCAACTACACCGCCCACTGCAGCTCTAATGGCTGGGCTGATCCCAGTTTCGTGATTTCAGATATTCCTTCGCTGACCAATGCACATAAATACCTGCTGATGGTAGGCAACTGTTGTCTTTCAGCCAAATTTGATGTCACCAGTTTTGCCGAAGAGATGCTGAGGGCTGAGAACAAAGGAGCCATCGGATATATCGGCGGTTCAAACAGCACATACTGGGATGAGGACTACTGGTGGGGCGTAGGGTACAAAAGTGTTGCCCTGCATCCCTCCTATGATGCCAACCACATCGGCAGTTATGACGGCACCTTCCACGATCATGGTGAGCCCGTTGCCGACTGGTTTGTTACCCAGGGCCAGATGGTTGTATGCGGAAACTATGCTGTTGAAGAATCTACTTCAAGCCTCAAAACCTATTACTGGGAAATCTATCACCTGATGGGAGATCCTTCCCTTATGGTATATTATTCAGTACCCCAAGCTCTTACTGCAAGCTACCTGAATACCCTGATGATCGGTATGACCTCATTGACGGTGAATACGGAAGCCTGGGCAACGGTAGCACTCTCCGGCAACGGGGTGTTGCTGGATGCAAAGGTGGCGGATGCCGGCGGCACGGTCACCCTGAATTTTGCGGCACTTTCAGCCCCGGGCAACCTGGATATTGTCATTACCAAACAAAACAGACAGCCCCACATCGGCACCATTCAGGTAATTCCGGCTGACGGTCCGTATGTGACCTATATGGGAAATACGATATCAGACCCCTTGCCTGGAGGTAACAACAACGGAGTGTTGGATTATGCAGAAACCGATCAGTTTTCCGTTGCCCTGAAAAATGTGGGTGTTGAAACTGCTGTCAATGTCGCCGCCACCCTTTCAACCACCAGCAGTTACATCACAATCACCGATAACAATGCTTCATACGGAGACATTGATCCGGATCAAACAGTCGTCATCCCCGGCGGATTTTCTGTTGCTATTGCCGACAACATTCCCGATCAGACGGTTGCGGGCTTCAGCCTGTCAGCTACCGACGGAACCGATACCTGGAACTCAGAATTTAACATGACCGTGAATGCACCGGTACTGGCAATCGGCAACATGAGTGTGCTTGACGATGGCCCCGGATGTAACAACGATGGCATTCTTGATCCGGGAGAAACCGCACAACTGCTGATAGCCTGTTCCAACAACGGACACAGCGCAATTGCCAATGTAAACGTTTTGCTGTCCATCTCAGGCGGCAGCAGTCCATACCTTGCACTCAACACTGCGGAATACACCCTCGGTTCGCTCAATGCCGGAGGAACAGGCACCGCCTACTTCAGTGTGACTGCCGATGCGGCCACTCCGGTGGGCACTCCGGTTGACCTGCAGTGTGATCTTTCGGGAGGAGCCAATGCCCAATACAGTGTAACTGCAGCAAAACAGGTGGTGATCGGCCTCATCCCGGAATACAGCATGATGAACGGCAGTATAACAGCATGTACCGGATATTTCTATGACTCAGGCGGAGCTTCCGGCGAGTATGCCGACAGTGAGAACTTCACCATGACCATCAATCCATCCACCCCGGGTTCCATGACCAGACTGGTGTTTAC
>JAEUTG010000026.1 GCA_016788045.1 Bacteroidales bacterium | reverse complement strand
TGAACCCATCTCTATCAACCTTACGCCTCTCCGAGGCTTAAAAATTACGGATATTGCCAGATTCGTTTTTAAAAACCTGAAATGCAACTAAAATAATAGCCATCCAATTTTTTCACGACCAGCCTCGGAGAGGCGTAAGGTAGATAGCACTATGCCATGAATTCTCAGATAAAAGCCCCGGAGGGGCGCAAGGTTGATAGCAAAAGACAGAAAAAATTGACAACCAGCCCCGGAGGGGCGTAACGTGGATAGCACTAAACCAGGAATTCATGAAAAAGCACAGAGGGGCCAAGATTGATGACATTTCAATCAACTCAGTTCTCTACAATGATGCAAAAAACATAAAAAACGGAATTTCTGCATAAAAACAGATCAATGCACCTTACGCCCCTCCGGGGCTATTAAAATCAACCATGAACCCATTTCTATCAACTTTACGCCTCTCTGAGGCTTAAAAATTAAGGATACTGACAGATTCGTTTTTAAAAACCTGAAATGCAACAAAATAATAGCCATCCAATTTTTTCACGACCAGCCCCGGAGGGGCGTAAGGTAGATAGAAAGCCATAATATAACTTAATTGTCAGCCCCGGAGGGGCGTAACGTGGATAGAAATAGTCAACACGATTTGACAGCCAGCCCCGGAGGGGCGTAACGTGGATCCACTCCACCTGATAACCGTGGAGAAACCTCTGAAAAAGCAAAACATTTCTATTCTTAACACCTTAAAGACGATGTTGTCCAAAAGATAAATCCCGAAACCATTTTTCAGCTTGAAAATCCACATTCAAAAAAAATTAACGTATATTTGTTTATCAATATTATCATATATAAACAATACAAAATGGCAGATACTTATACTAATATCAGCATTCAGTTTGTCTTTGCTGTTAAAAACCGTAGCAGTCTTATTGAAAAATCATGGAGAGAACCGCTCTATCAATACATAACAGGGACTATACAAAACTATGGCCACAAATTACTGCGCATCAACGGCATGTCAGATCACATACACATTTTTATAGGATACAATGTTAACCAACTAATACCTGAACTTATCAGAGAAATCAAAACAGCTTCCAACAAATACATCAGAGATAACAAGTTTACTCGATACAAATTTGAATGGCAATCAGGTTATGGCGCATTTTCATACAACTTCACTGATAGAGAAAATGTGATTAATTATATTATTAATCAACAGCTGCATCATCAAAAAAAAACCTTCAGGGATGAATATATGGAAATGTTGAGAGAATTCGAAATAGAGTTTAAGGCACCTTACCTTCTTGACTTCTTTGAAGATTCATTCTCTGACATCTAAAATCTGATCAATCTCAGGACTTTTTACCGTACGCCCCAACGGGGCTATCAAAATCAACCACTAACCCATTTCTATCAACCTTACGCCTCTCCGAGGCTTAAAAATTATGGATATTGCCAGATTCGTTTTTAAAAACCTGAAATGCAACTAAAATAATGGCCATCCAATTTTTTCGCGACCAGCCCCTGAGGAGCGTAACGTGGATAGCACTAAACCAGGAATTCTTGAAAAGCACAGAGGGGCCAAGATTGATGACATTTCAATCAACCCAGTTCTCTACAATGATGCAAAAAACATAAAAAATGGAATTTCCGCATAAAAACAGATCAATACACCTTACGCCCCTCCGGGGCTATCAAAATCAACTTTGAACCCATTTCTATCAACCTTACGCCTCTCCGAGGCTTAAAAATTACGGATATTGCCAGATTCGTTTTTAAAAACCTGAAATGCAACTAAAATATTGGCCATCCAATTCTTCGCAGCCAGCCCCGATGTGGCGGAACGTGGATAGCACTATACCATGAATTCTCAGCTAAAAGCCCCGGAGGGGCGTATGGTTGATAGCAAAGCACAGAAAAATCTGACAGCTAGCCCCAGAGGGGCATAACGTGGATAGCACAATACCAGAAATTCTCCGGTAAAAGCCCCAGAGAGGCGTAAGGTAGATAGCAAAGCACAGAAAAATCTGAGAGCCAGCCCCAGAGGGGCGCAAGGTGGTTAGCCTGAACCATTGTTTTGCAGGACAGTGTCTGACACCTGATACAAGGATTCCGAAAGGTGTTTTTAAAAAAACATATCAAAACGGCTCCCTTGCACAAACATCGCCCTGAATTTTACCCGCCGGTCTGTTTTATCCTCTGAGCCAGTTTCTCATCATCCTCTCCCCCATCGGCGTCATGATGGATTCGGGATGGAACTGCACACCACACACATCATAATTCCGGTGGCAGAGTCCCATGATCACCCCCCTGCCATCGGTGGCTGTGATGCGGAGCACCTCAGGCAAACCTGCTTTCTGCACCGCCCAGCTATGGTAAAGCCCTGCTTCAAATCCATTCTCCATTCCTGCAAAAACCGGATGAAACGGAGCCTCGGGCTGAACCAGCGCCTTCTCACCATGAAGAATTTCACCGGTATGAAAAAGCTGTCCACCATACACTTCAGCAATGGCCTGCAATCCCAGGCAAACCCCCAGAATGCGTTTACTGCTCCCAAGCGCACTGATGAGTTCCATGATCTTACCGGCCTGCCGGGGAAGTCCGGGCCCGGGCGAAATCACTACTGCATCGGCAGCCATGGCTGCATCCATCACGGACTCATCATTCCTGATTACACTCACTTTGCTTGCCCCGGCTTCGCGCAGCAGCTGAAGCAGGTTGAAGGTAAAGGAATCGTAATTATCGAGCAGCAGTATGTTCATTGCCATTCAATCCTCCGGAACAAACCGTTTGTGTTTGTTTTCCTGCAACAAAGATAAGGGATTCACTGTGCCGGGCTTCGGTTCAATTTTTTGTATTTTCGCCTACCCATAGACTGACATAATGCTGCCGGAACATACCGCGTACGAAATCATGAATAGACTTGGATCACAACAGATGCCTTTTCTGTTTGTGATTGATTTTGAAGGAAATAAGCCATTGGTTTTCCCTGTGGATGCGGCCGCAGACCAGCAGATTTATTACAACATAAAAGGAAGCTCGAATACAGACTTTCAGCAATCTGGCCTACCTGATCAGCTGATTTTCAGTCGCCATCCGGTTCACCCGGATGTTTACAAACGGGCTTTTGAGATTGTCAGAAATGGCCTTGAATATGGCGATTCCTACCTGCTTAACCTGACTTTTGCCACCGCGGTTGAGACCAACTTCAGCCTTCCGCAGCTTTTCGTTTCTGGCAATGCCCCTTATCGCTTGCTGTTCAGGGATGAATTTGTGGTTTTTTCACCTGAATGTTTCGTCCGCATCAGCGACAATACCATCCGTTCATTCCCGATGAAAGGCACCATTTACGCCGGACTTCCCGATGCTGCAGCTAAACTACTCAACAACCCCAAAGAAACGGCCGAGCACCACACCATCGTCGACCTGATCCGCAATGACCTGAGCATGGTTGCTGAACATGTCAGGGTTGAACGGTTCAGATACCTTGAAGAGATTAAAACCAATCAGAAGCATCTGCTTCAGGCCAGTTCAGAAATATCAGGGCAGCTGTTACCCGGATGGGAAGCGAACATCGGAAGTCTTTTACAGACTTTGCTCCCGGCAGGCTCGGTTTCCGGTGCGCCCAAAAAGAGAACCATTGAAATTATCCGCGAGGCAGAAAAAAGTGATCGTGGCTATTATACAGGGGTTTTCGGTCTGTTCGATGGCAAAAACCTGGATTCGGCGGTGATGATCCGGTTTATTGAACAACGCTCCAGTGGGTTGTTTTTTCGAAGTGGAGGAGGTATTACGGTAAACAGTGATGCAGAAAGCGAATACCGCGAACTCATTGACAAAGTTTATGTACCGGCTGTTTGAAACCATACGCATCTCCGGCGGTAACGCCGGAAACCTGTTCTGGCACAGGCAACGGCTTGAATCGTCATACAGGGCACTGTTTGGGAAAGCTCCGGGGTTTGAGCTTGAAGAGATTGTCAGCGTTCCGCCCGAATTCCGACAGGGACTCTTCAGGTGCAGGGTAGATTATAACCTGCATCGATGGAAAATAAGTTTCACACCCTATCTGATCCCCGGGATCAGTTCGCTTAAGCTTGTGGAAGACAACACCATCGATTACCGCTTCAAATACACTGACCGCAGTCGGCTGGACCGGCTGTTTTCGCTAAGAGGCCCCTGCGACGATGTGCTGATTGTAAAAAACGGGCTGATCACCGACACCTCAATCGCGAATGTAATCCTCTGGGACGGAACACAGTGGCATACGCCCTCAATGCCCCTGCTTCAAGGCACGTGCAGGGCCAGACTGCTGTCGGAAGGCAGAATCATAGCATCAGACATAAGGGCAGCAGACCTGCGGTCATTCAGCAAAATACGCCTGATCAATGCCTTGCGGGGGATGAACGATGGGAATGACATCAGCACCAGCCATATTTCAGAGGAATCCGCTGAACACCCTGACTCTACAGGTCACAACTAAGAAAAAAGTACTAATTTTGGAACCAAACCCCCGTTTTCAGGGATAGCAAAACGGGGACCTGATAAACAAATCATTATGAAAAAAGTCATTTTCACTGAACATGCCCCCAAAGCCATCGGGCCTTACAGCCAGGCAATTGAAACCAACGGAATGCTTTTCATCTCCGGGCAAGTCCCCATTGACCCGGCCACGGGAAAAATTGTTGAAGGCGGTATCCGCGAACAAACCGAGCAGGTAATGAAAAACATCAGTGCCATTCTGAAAGCAGCCGGTTATTCGTTTTCCGATGTGGTAAAATCAACCTGTCTGCTCAGCGACATGGCCAATTTTGCCGAGATGAACGAAGTTTATGGCGCTTATTACACCGAAAACCCACCTGCACGGGCCGCCTATGGCGTGGTTCGCCTACCACTGGGCGCTCTTGTTGAAATCGAAACCATTGCCTCAAGATAATAGCCCGAAGAGCAGGAAGCAAACGTGTACAAGAACTTATGAAAAGAACCGGCTTCCCCGGTAACCTGAGACTGAACGCTGATTTTCATCACTTTTCACCTGCCTGCTTCACGGTTATTGTCAATGAGATTGACAATGAACCATCCTGAGCCAGATTTTTTTGTTGGCACAAGCATACAAACTGACCTGCGAATCTGTTCAGATCGGTAACTGAAGCCAAAACTTCCTGAGCAGTTCAGATTCTCAGCCACGACCTCTGGTTTGATTCTGCCCGGATTCAGCAATATATTCCTGCATTTAAACCGATTAAACATCAAACCACCAGGCCAGGATTTTTAACTTTCCCATTGAGCTCTTTACTTTCAAAATACAGATTATGAAAAAGATCACAACCCTGTTTACCATCCTTTTGCTTACCATTAGGCTGAGCCTTGCCGGCGAAGGCATGTGGATTCCCATGCTGCTTGAGCAACTGAATGAACCGGAGATGAAGTCTATGGGCATGCGCATCAGTGCCGAAGACATTTATTCAATCAACAAATCGAGTCTCAAGGATGCTATCCTGCTGTTTGGCAGGGGGTGCACTGCCGAGATCATCTCAGACCAGGGGCTGATCCTTACCAATCACCACTGTGGTTATGGTCAGATTCAACGCCACAGCACCCTGGAGCACGATTACCTGACAACCGGCTTCTGGGCCATGGATAAGTCACAGGAATTGCCCAATCCTGGCCTGAGTGTTACCTTGCTGATCCGGATGGAGGATGTGAGCAAGCAGGTACTTGAAGGTGTAAAAGCCGGCATGTCGGAAAAAGAGCGGGCCGATATCATCAAAGCCAACACCAGCCGGATTGAAAAGGCTGCCATGGAGGGCACATCCTACAACGCCAGAATCAGGCCTTTCTACTACGGCAATGAGTATTATCTTTTAATTACCCAGACCTTCAATGATGTAAGACTGGTTGGCGCTCCTCCATCAAACATTGGTAAGTTCGGCGGCGATACCGACAACTGGATGTGGCCGCGTCATACCGGCGATTTTTCGATGTTCAGGATTTATGTCAACAAAAACAACGAACCAGCCGATTATTCGCCCGACAATGTACCTTACAAACCCAAAAGTCATCTTCCCGTTTCTCTGAAGGGAGTTGAAAAAAACGACTTCACCTTTGTATTCGGTTATCCGGGCTCCACCCAGGAATACCTGCCTTCGTATGCCATCGGAATGATAACAGGAACTGAAAATCCTCCTGCAATCAGGCTTCGCGAAAATAGGCTGGCCATTTTCGACCGATATATGCAGCAAAGCGATCTGGTCAGAATCCAGTATTCAAACAAATATGCCGGGGTTGCCAACTACTGGAAAAAAATGATCGGTGAAAACCGTGGTATCCGGAAACTGGATGCCATTGAAAAAAAACAGGCTCTGGAGAAACAATTCACCGAATGGGCAAATGCCGATAATGCAAGGAAAGCATTGTACGGAGGATTGCTGCCATCCTTTGAAAAAGCCTACAACCGGCTATTACCCATCAGTGAAACGGAAACTTACCTGATTGAAGCAGGTCTGGGCATAGAGGTGCTCCGGTTTGCCTATGGTTTCAGCCAGCTGGCCCAAAAAAGCAGGGATAAAACTACGAGTGCTGAAGAAATCAGCAAACTTGCTGATCAGATGAAAAGCAACGCTGAAGGCTATTTTAAAAACTATCACATGCCTGTGGACCGCGACGTTTTCGCTGCATTGATGGCCGATTGGGTGCAGCATCAGGAGCCTTCCGCCCTGCCTGATCTGATCCAGAAACAAGCAATCGTCTGGAATAACGATTTCGTTGCCTGGTCTCAGGACATTTATGCCAAAAGTATGTTTACCGATGAATCCCGACTCGGAAAATTCCTGAACTCCTACAAGGCAACAAAGGCAAAAAAGATCGAATCTGACCCCATGTTTCAGCTGGCTCAGTCGGTTTATGACTACTATTTTTCAAAAGTGCAGCCTGAATCGCAGCAGATTACCATGCAGCTCGACAGCCTGCAGCGCATCTATATGCAGGCCCTGATGGAGTTTCAGCCCAACCGGCGTTTTTACCCCGATGCCAATTCAACCTTAAGGGTAACCTATGGTGTTGTGGACGACTACTACCCCCGCGATGCCGTTTTCTATCGTCATTATACCACCCTTGAAGGCATTATGGAAAAAGAAGACCCGGCCATTTATGATTACGTGGTTGAACCCCGGCTTAAAGAGCTTTACAACTCCAAAGACTATGGCCGGTATGCAGCAAACGATGGCAGTATGCGGATTGCCTTCATTGCCTCCAACCATACCACAGGCGGCAATTCGGGAAGTCCGGTGCTGAATGCCGATGGCCAGCTGGTGGGCGTAAACTTCGACCGCAATTGGGAAGGAACCATGAGCGATCTGATGTATGATCCCGATCAGTGCCGAAACATCAGTCTTGATATACGGTATTGCCTGTTTATCATCGATAAATTTGCCGGTGCCGGGCATCTGGTAGATGAGATGACCATCGTTGACTAAGCATAAGTAAAAAGCCTGCCTGTCTGCAACAGGCAGACAGGTAAAAAGTAAAAAGTAAAAAGTAAAAAGTAAAAAGTAAAAAGTAAAAAGTAAAAAGTAAAAAGCAAAAAGTTGGAATCTGTGGATAGACAGGGGTGAAATTTTAACTTCATACCTCAGGCTGATTTCTTGTATAAGAAAGCTTTTTACATTTTCAAGAAGGGTCCCTCGGGTGGATAGGGTTTACCGTGGGATAGCCTGGGTTTTTGTCTGGCAAACCTGAAACTGTCAGGCTGGCCATAATAACTCTGGTCTTGCTTTTGTCGTAATCGGGTCCGGTAACCTGAAACCGACTGAACGGCAAAATGGATAATAGCCGGAACTCTGGTTGAGGGCAAGGCCCGCTAACCCGCAACCGACTGAATGGCAAAATAGGAAAATAGCCGGAACTCCGTTTCAGGGCTAGGCCTGGTAACCTGGAACCAAATGAACGGCAAAATAGAAAATAGCCAGGTTTCAGGTTACCGGGCTGCCAAAACAAAAAATGATCCTATGAACCTTGTCGAAGACCGGATCTTTCACATTTACAATCAGGGGAATAACCGGCAACCCATCTTTTTCGAAAAAGAAAACTACTTCTTTTTCCTTAGAAAAATGCAAACGCACATCCTGCCTTATGCAGATTTCCTCGCCTGGTGTTTAATGCCTAACCATTTCCATTGGATGATCTATGTCAGGAAAACAGAACTCCTGGGTTCAGCAAACAGAATACAAACAAGTCCTGGCAATTTCGTAATCAAGAATGCGGGAATCATTTCCGAACCTTCAAAACCCAGAATCAGTGAGGTAACCACGCTAAATCAATCCATCGGAGTTTTATTGGCCTCTTATACCAGGGCCATCAATAAACGCAATGGCTTCAGCGGATCCCTCTTCAGGAAGAAGACCCAAGCTATCTGCCTTAATGACAATTCAGTTACGCTTAAGGCTGGGTTCAGTCACTTGGAATAGCAGTTATCACAAGAGACATCCCTGAGAATCGTTACACTCAGGCTTGTTATGACTACATTCACCAGAATCCTGTTAAAGCCGGATTGGTCAAAGCCCCTGAGGAATGGGAATTTTCTTCCTACCGGGACGTGACCGGATTAAGAAATGGCAAACTTTTAAACCGGTCATTGGTTAAAGAGTTTGGCCTATTGGATTCCAGCCGCAATACCAATATTGAAACAGAGCCATTCAGTAACCAGGAATCAGGTACAGGTAACCAGGAACCCGGCTGAACGGCAAAACGGGAAGTAGTCGGGGATTTTAGTTCTGGCACCGCCCGGTAACCCGGAACCCGATGAAACGGCAAAATCAAAAAAAGCCGGAACTTATGTTCAGGGTACGGTCCGGTAACCTGGAACCGGATGAAACGGCAAAATCAAAAAATGCCGGAACTTCGGTTCAGGGTACGGTCCGGTAACCTGGAACCCGACTAAACGGCAAGATCGAAAAATTCGGGTTCCAGGTTACCGGACCCGGGCTGCCAGGGCAACCAATAAACCAGTTTAACCATGATGAGACAGCTGCTCACCCTTTTACTGCTTTTGGCAACACTTGCCGGCCTGTCACAGCAGGTTTCGGTTCACCAGGAAGAATCCGGATTTTACCGCTCACTCGGGCACAGAACTAACCGGCAATACGACAGTATACAGGAATTTTCCGGAAGGAAACAGGTGCCGCTCAGAAAAAGGGCGCTGCAGAAACGTGTATTCGGGTATCATCCATACTGGATGGGCAGCTCATGGCAGAATTACCGCTGGGACCTGCTGAGCGACCTGTGCTTTTTCTCTTACGACACCGACCCTGCAACCGGAAACCCCACCACCACCAATGGCTTTGAAACTGCCGAAGTGGTTGATACCGCGCTGGCCCAAGGGGTAAGGGTACACCTCTGTGTAACCCTCTTCTCGGGGCATTCAGCTTTTTTCGGCAACCCCCAGGCGCAGCAGACCCTCACCTCCAACCTGATTGCCCTTGTGATTCAGCGGGGAATTCAGGGCATCAACATCGACTTCGAAGCGGTACCTTCATCTCAGCAACAAGCCTTGAGCAGTTACCTGCTGCAGCTCTCTGAGGCCCTGCACACCTCGGTACCCGGCGCGGAACTGAGCATTGCAGCGCCGGCGGTGAACTGGAACAATACCTTTGATATTCCGGTGATTGCCCCGGCCCTCGACTTCATTTTGATCATGGCCTACGATTACTACTGGAGCGGCAGCACCCTTGCTGGTCCGGTGGCGGGCTACTGGCCCCTGACCGGCTCCTTCAATTATGCGGTGAACCATTCGCTGAGCTATTATCTGGGACAGGGAGTTCCGGCTGAGAAACTGCTTACAGGCCTCCCATACTACGGCAGGGAATGGCCGGTTGCTTCGAACGTTCTGCCTGCCAGCACCACCGGCAGCGGCACAGCCGTTACTTACCGCAATGTCCGAAACAACAGCAGCGGTCATTACACCCCGCAGAACCTTTACTGGGATCATTTCAGCTACAATCCTTATTACAGCTACTTCAGCAGCAACTGGCGGCAATGCTTTTTTGACGATGTTCGCAGCCTGGGAGCCAAATACGACCTGGTAAACCTCCGCAACACTGGCGGAATCGGCATCTGGGCGCTGGGCTACGACAATGGCTACCCGGATCTTTGGGATCTGATTGAAGAGAAATTCACCCAGCCCCCCCAGAGTCCCTGCCTCGACACATTGTACGATACGGGCGGCCCCTGGTGGAATCACGGGGACCGGGAGGCCTATACCGAAACCATAAAATCAGCCTATGGTGGTCCGCTCAGCCTGCATTTCATGGAGTTCAGCCTCGAGAGCGGGTACGACTCGCTGTGGATTTACGACGGACCGCAAAGCAGCAGCCCCCTGCTGGCAGCCCTGTCGGGCAATCAGCTGCCCGAGGCAATGAATACAACAGGAGATAGCTTCACCCTGGTGTTCAGCAGCGACGGCGCTACTACCCGAGCCGGCTATGAATTGGTCTGGAGCTGCCCCACAGCAAACACCGGTGAGTTGCCCCAGGCTCGTATTCTTTCATTTTATAATCCGGATTCACATACACTATCAATCAGAATTACCGGACATCCTGAAGAAAAATGGGAGCTGCTTTCTCTCTATGACATACGCGGAATACTGGTGCTCAGGGTTCCGTTCAACAATCAGCATGAATTTGACATACAGACACCGGCTCTTGCTACCGGAGTTTATATCATCAGGATAACTGGACAATACCCTCCCGTCACACGGAAAATAATGATCACAGAATAACCTGGACATCAATAGCAGGGCAAATCAGGAATTAAAATCCCCGGCAGCCCCTTTAACCAACTTCCGCGTCCCTTCAGAAGCCCGGGTAAATTGAATAGCTGCCGGAGAATTATCTCATTTCATCAGGATATCAGGGAAATCAGTCCTGAATGACCTTCTTATTCAGGAAAGCAAACACCGCCGGGTTCATTCCAGCCGAAAACGAAAACTTCAGCTTCCCTTCGCTGGTAAATGCATATACCTTGCCGGTTCCGGCAAAATTGAGGGCATCCGAAACATATACGAGTCCGGAAACCGGATCTGCCGCGATGCCGTAAACAGTTTGAACAACTGTGCCATCTGTGACAAATGAATTCCTGATCACCGTTTCGGTTTTCACATCCAGCATCAGGATACTGCTGCTGCCTGACATCCAGTCGTAATTGTATACATAGGCTGTATCGCCTGCAAGGGTGAAATTGATGGCCTCAAATTCGGAGAAGGTGTGTTTTACATTCCCTGTACCGGCATCCATGATCATCAAACGGCTTTTGATATCGCCGTAGTTACCCCGGGCAATCAGATACAGATCACCATAGCTGTCGGGTGCAAGCACGTAAGGGTTAACACCGGCGGTAACCTGCTTTTCCTCGGTAAGAGAAACCGGATCAATAACGGATAGTGTATTGTTGTAATCCGGGAAATTAAGCCCCCCGGAGTTGGAAACCCAGATTTTGCCACCGGCAACTGTAATTCCGTCAGGATTCGAACCCACGGTGATGTACTTTTCCACGTTCAGTGATGCGGTATCCACAACAGCCACTGTTCCGTCGAAATTGCATACAAAAGCCCGGTTGCCATAAAAAGCGATTTTCCTGGGCTGTCGGGGAACGTCACCATCAAAAAGCGGAATCTGCCTGACACTGACTCCTGTTGCGGCGTTCATTACTTCAAGCTGGCTTGACTTGTTAACCACTGCATACAATTTACCGCCATAGATCGCAAGATCGCTGCCGGTATCTCCCAGGCCACGGCCATTCTGCTGCATAAATATATCGGCTACGGAAAGGGAGTCATCGAATGAGAATCGGGTAATGGATGAATTGTTGGCTCCATACAATCCTTCATTCAATACATAAACACCGGCACTTCTGACGAGGGTATCCGGCGCCTGTGGTTTGTCGTCCGGTTCATCGGTACAGGAAAAAGTTAATACAGAAATCAGGAGAACGGAAAGTAACAATCTGGTTTTCATAAAGTTGGTTTTAAAGTTTGAAATTAAGTGTCAGATAAAATGCCCGGCCGCTCATGGGGAAGCCTTTTACGATCTCGTACTGGGTATTGAGCAGGTTTGAAACATCAAGCCGCAGGCTGAAAACATGCTGCCCCAGGGGTCTTTCCCAATTCACTACAAGGTCGTGCGTCCACCAGGAATGAAGCAGGTTGGCCGGAATATTTTCACCAAGTACGTAGCGGTGGCTGTTGTACAGGCTGCTGATCCCGAACCCGAACTCACTGAACCTGACCGAGGCAGTTCCTGAAAAAGTCTGAAATGGGATGTACGGAATCTGGTGCTTATAGGTTGGGCCACCTTCAAGGCTCACATCGAGGGCTTTCTGATGGGTATAGTTTAAAGCAAGCCTTGTGTTGAGGCCTGATCTATGGCTGTATGCTGCATTTCCCTGAATCTCGACTCCCCGGATATCTGCTTTTCCAAGATTCTGCATCGACCATAGAAAAAGATTCTGTGAAGGCACCGCGAGAATTTTATCCTTTACGATGTTGCGAAAAGCATCGGCATGCAGTTCGAAACTGAAGTCTTGTTTACTTCCTGTGTAAATGATTCCGCCGTTGAACTGATTCACAAATTCAGGCCTGAGATCGGGATTCCCGACCAGATTATAATACAGGTCATTGAAACCGGGCATACGGAAACTGTTTTTAAACAGCAGCCTTAATCGGATGAGGGGCCTGCTCAGGATCAGGGTAATGAAGGAAGCTGAAGGGGACAATTCGGTGCGGGATGCTGAGGTTGCCGATCCATTGCGGTCGTGAAGGTGGGTAAACAACAGGGTTGCCTGGGCTTCACTCCTACGCGCTGTTGCCTTCAAACTGGCTGAGGCCATTCCGGTCGCCCTGAATGGATGCTCCGCGGTGTACTGATCTGTATTCAGGCTGTTCAATACAAGATCGGCAGCGAAGCCCGCGTTGAAAAATGATCCGAAAGGCAATGAAACAGCCTGCGAAAGATAGACTTCCTGCTGACTGAAATGGTTGTCGAGTCCCCCGTTTTGGTTGAGAAAATCGGGATCCCGGTATCGCAGAAAGGCATTTGTGTAACTCAGCACACTCAGCAACTCCTTTCTTCCCTTCTTGTTTCTGTAACTAAGGCTTCCTGAAAAATCAAGATTATTGAGCCTTTGCGAAGAGTGGTGATTGTAAAAGATTACCGCACCGGGCAGGCCCCTGTCGGCCGCATAGAGCCAGGTGTTAAGAATAAGTGCAGCGCTGTCGTTGAAGCGCGTTTCCGTCCTGAAACTCATATTCAGGGCGGTGATATCACCATTCTCCCTTTGGAGGGTTGTATCTGGCAATGATCCGTTTTTTAAAACAAAGGGATAATCCCCTTTTGCATGATTGTAAGCAAGGGAGAGCCCGGCCAGTGTTGATTCCCCTATACGGAATGTTGCCTTTGCTGAAGGATTGACCAGGCCGAAAGAGCCGGTACGGAAACCTGCCCTGAAACCGGATTTATTAACTCCAGTATCCTGGCTCCGGTACATGAACCTGACAATACTGGAAGAGGCATACGCCCTGGCCGGCTGACACAAAGCCGGATCCTGTCCTACAAACAATTCAACAGCCTGAAGATCATCCAATACGAACCGGCTTAAGTCTGTCTGACCGGTGGCCACATCACTCACAGGAACCCCATCGATAAACACTCCGGTATGATTTGCCCCGAGACTTCTGACAACCACTGTTTTCAGGCCTCCGATGCCGCCATAATCCTTTATGGTAACCCCCGAAAAAGTGCGCAAGGCATCTGAAATCCCGGATCCGGGCAGATCGTTCAGTTCGTGTTCGCCCAATACCTGCATGGGCGATGCCGACCGCTGACTTTCGGGAGGCCTTTGCCCGGTAACCTCAACCCCCCCGATACTGAGGGTATCCTTTACAGGCTCCTGAGCCTGCAGCAACAGGTTCAGCAGGAAGATGGCCATAGTGCAACCGAAAGAAAGCAGTTTATTCACCTTTAGCAGTTATTGGGCTTCATGAATACTGAAAGAAGCCACCTTACGGGTTGCCAGAGCATAGCCGTAAAAGACCGCAAAGGTGTAAATCAGATCCCCCGCCAGGGCATTCCTGAAAAAGGGGATGGCAGCCGTGTAGCAATTCAGCAGGCCGGTAAGGTCAGGGGAGTACATCCCGCTGAAGGCCCATACCCCGAAATTGGAAACCAGAAAGAAAATAACAGAAGCTGAAAGCGCAGACACCATCAGACGGCCGGGACTGAGTTTTTTCAGCAGGGAAGAACCCAGCAAGACCATCAGAGCAAAGGCTGCGTAGGTAAAGAAAGACCCGCTGTAGAAGGCCACAAAATGGCCATAGAAACTGAAATTCAGCATCAGATCACTAATCCAGACGGCACAGAGCGGGATCAGATAAGCGGCATACCGGTTGCGGTAATGCGCCCCGCCAAACAACGCCAGTGCGGCAACCGGAGAAAAGTTGAACGGGTGGGGCAACAGGCGGCTGAGCGCCAGGGAAAGTACAATGGCCGTAACCACTGCAACGCGCAAACGGATTCGCTGATTCTTCATTTTCTGCCGGGTTTTGAATGAAACAATGCGCGGATTCTGCAGCAAAAAGTGAAAACCAGTAAATAGCAGCCAGAAAAAAGTGTAAGCCGGATTTGGTTTCCCGATCTGCAGTTCATTCACCGTAAACTGCACAATCCACAAGGCAAATGGCAGGTCTTCTGACTTACTCCGTATGTTTTCAACGCCTTCCCGTCCGTTTTGGGATGGACAGTGGCAATCAGTTGAAACTTTTAAAGAGCTTACAGCAGCGGGAACTGTCGCCGAGTTTCACGGCATTCCCTATTATCCGTTTCCGGAACCATTGCGTTGCAAAAGTAGGGAGATTAATTTGGGATAATCAAGAAATCTGTGTTAAATTTTCGAAGATATTTTTAACAGCCTGTAAATTAAAGCATCTATCAGACCCTATATATAAATATTTAAACCCCTTTGAATCGGCCCGTCCTTTAGGGCGGGTATAGAAAAAAAACTATAAGCACAGGGGCAAAATCATGAAAAATTTATGATGAATTTTATTGTTGTCCGGTAAAATTATGAGATTCTTCGCTAACGCCTGTCTGCCTGTGCAAACAGGCAGGCTCAGAATGACTATGAGTTACATGGATTCTAAGGTAGGAGGGCATGGTTGCGGCTTCACCGCAACCATGCCCCCTTATCCTGACCCTAAATGATTGTCATTCTGAGCGCAACGAAGTGAAGCGAAGAATCACATTGATCATTTTTAAATTTATCCGGACAATAGTGTAAGAATTTACAAATTTTTCATGATCTTGCCATATTCTGTGATCATCCAATTGGAACCCGCCCTAAAATACAGGCCAATACAAAAAAGGAGAAAAGAAACTGTTACTGTCTGTCGTTAAACACCCTGTTTTCCTGTTCTGATACCCTGATAAAGGTGGTTCGTTTGCTCAGTTCCTTGAGGTGAGCTGCACCCACATAGGTGCAGGTACTCCGGATACCGCCGAGAATGTCAAGAACCGTATTTTCAACTTTGCCCCGGAAAGGGACCTCGGCGGTTTTTCCTTCGCTGGCCCGGTAGTCGGCAATTCCGCCAACATGTTTTTCCATGGCGGTTGCTGAACTCATTCCATAGAACAGGCTGTATTGCTGTCCGTTTTTTTCGATCAGTTCGCCGCCGCACTCCTCATGGCCGGCCAGCATTCCGCCCAGCATCACAAAATCAGCGCCCGCTCCGAAGGCTTTGGCCACATCGCCCGGCGTAGTACATCCGCCATCGCTGATGATGAGGCCGCCCAGCCCATGTGCGGCATCGGCACATTCGATGATGGCCGAAAGCTGCGGATAGCCTACTCCCGTTTTTACCCGTGTGGTGCATACCGAGCCGGGGCCAATACCCACTTTGATGATGTCGGCACCGGCCAGCAGCAGCTCTTCAACCATTTCTCCGGTAACAACATTCCCGGCAATAATAACCTTTTCAGGAAATTTCTTCCGGATCTGCTTCACAAAGGCCACGAAATGTTCTGAATATCCGTTGGCAACATCCACACAAATGAAACGCAGCTTCGGAATAGCATGAACAATGGCTGACAGTTTTTCATAATCATCGGTCCCGGTTCCGGTACTCACAGCTATAAAATTTTCGATTCCGTCGGCCGACCTGCTTATGAAAGCTTCCCATTCTTCCAGAGAATAATGCTTGTGTATGGCTGTAAAAAGGCTGAGACGGTGAAGCGCTGTTGCCATTTCAAAGGTACCAACGGTATCCATGTTGGCTGCCATCACCGGAATCCCTGTCCATTCAGTATTGGTGTGCATCATCCTGAAGGTGCGGTCCAGCTTCACCTGCGACCTGCTTTTCAGCGTAGACCGTTTCGGGCGGAACATCACATCCCTGAAACCCAGCTTGATTTCGTATTCTATTCTCATACCTGAATGATTTCTAAGTTAAGTTATCTTGTTGTGCAATTGAATTGCTATCAGATTGACAATGAGTCATATTGAGCTTGTTTGCATTTGCCCGCAAGCATACAAGCTCAGCCTGACATTTAAAATGCAATGTTCTGAACCGCACAACACGTTAAAGATAAATGAAACCTGCTGAAAGTTTGCAAATCTGCCACCACATTTAAGGCATAAATCATTATTGTCCGGATAAAGTAGAAGAAACCTTGACACCAAAACTCCAAGCCACCAACCTGTCTGCCTGAGCATACAGGCAGGCTTGTCTGCCTGAGCATACAGGCAGGCCAGTCTGCTTGACGCAGTCAGGCAGAAATTGCTCTATATCAGATAAATAAGATGGTGATTTCCTGCCTGGAAGAAGCAGGCAGACAGGTTGGTGATTTCGTGTGTTGGTGTCAAAAAAGAAAGCAAGGTACCTGTTTTGAATAATGGCTGCAATCCAATATTATCAATCAGTTCAAAGGAAACCAACTATTTCCCCCGGACAACAGTGGGCATAAATGTAAAAACAGCGTATTGAATTCCAGGTTGATTTACCTGTCCGGCTTTAATGAGACTGAAGGCCGCGGTAGAACCACCTATGCGGCAATTTTTATAAGATCACAAATGAAAATATCCGTATATGTAGGTATTGACATAAATACTGTAAGCCATTAAATTTGGGATATTAATTCAGGCTGTTTCATCGTCCTGTCCTTCTAACGAACCCTACACTTATGAGAAATCTTTTACTGATTTCTGTAATCAGCTTTTTAAACGCGTGGCCTGCAATGGCACAGGTGCAAAACCTTTTTAGCTTCGGCTATGATAACGATCTGCAGGACCCTGCATATCATGAACAATTGGTAGAAGACGGCACCTATATTTATGGCATGACCGAATATGGCGGTACCAGTGGAAGCGGAGGCGTTTACAGGGTAAAACCAGATGGCACGGACTACGAAAAACTGCATGATTTTGACTGGGAAGACCCGCAGAACGGGAGCCATCCGGTTGGCGGGCTGTTGCTTGACGGAAATGTTCTGTACGGCATGACCCGGGAGGGAGGTAGCAACAACGATGGCTGCATTTTCAGAATCAATACCAATGGTACCGGATTCACCATTCTGCACAATTTTGACTATGCCACCACGGGCAGCGACCCCAAAGGAACGCTCATCCTGCACAACGGACTGCTCTATGGCACAGCCCACGAAGGCGGTACACCACCTGAGACCCCGGATGAGCACTACGGTACTCTTTTCCGCCTGAACACCGATGGCAGCGGGTTTACAGTGCTGTATAATTTCCAGTATGCAACAGGGGGAAATCCATTGGGGAAACTCACTCCCGATGGCAATGTGCTGTATGGGACCTTATCATACGGCGGACCGGATTCGCAAGGTAGTCTCTACAAATTTGACCTGAGCAACAGTACTTTCACTGTATTGCATGATTTTTCCTATGCAACAGGCGCTTCACCCAGAGGATCGGTAACCAGGACAGGAGACTTCCTTTACGGAACTGCCGTCTATGGGAATTATCCAAATTCAGCCGGCGTGGTTTACAGATACGACATTAACACTGACATTTACGAAGTACTTCACGGGTTTGAAGGGGATTATGGCCAACCTACAGGCGATATGGTACCATCGGGCGACAAGCTGTTTTTTATGTGCGAAGGCAGTGGTTATGTTTCCGGCTATGTGTGCGCACTGGATATCAATACAAATGAAGTAACCCAGCTGATCAGCCTCGAACATGAGACCTATCAGGCCAACCACAGCAGGACCGGAGGCTCGGTACTCGTAATGGGCAATCTGCTCTATGTTACGGTGAGTGGCGGGCCTTCGCAGCATGGCTTTATGTTCAGCATCACCAAAACCGGGCAGGATTTTACCAAAAGGCTGATATTCAGAGGAACTACCGATGGCCGCTTCCCCGAAGGCAACCTGGTTGCACAGGGTGGCTATTTCTATGGCATGACCCCCGAAGGTGGCGCCGAAGAACAGGGTTGCATCTTCCGGATCAACCAGGATGGCAGCGGCTACACAAAGCTGTTTGACTTCGACGGCAGCAACGGACGAAAGCCCAAAGGATCGCTGCTTTACCATGAAGGCGTTTTCTATGGTACTGCTTCTGAGGGCGGGGACTTCGATTATGGCATTGTCTTCAGGATCAACACCGATGGCAGCGGGTACTCCATACTGCACCATTTCAATTCTGACGCCGATGGAGGCTATCCCAGAGATAACCTGATTGTGGAAGATGACATTCTTTACGGGCTGACCGAGTACGGCGGTTCAGGCACCCCAGGTTCAATCTTCAGTCTTCATACGGATGGAACCGGCTTCGCAACCCTGCATAATTTCAGCAATCTCACTCAGGGTTCATCTCCGAAAGGTTCTCTTGTGAAATCGGGGAACATGCTCTATGGGCTGGCAGAGTATGGCGGCAGCGATTCCAAAGGAACCATCTTCAGCTACGACCTGAATGCATCAGACTTCACCATCCTGCACCACTTCACTGGCGATGATGGCAGTTTCCCCGGCGGCTCACTTACCCTCAGCGGAACCAAATTGTATGGCATGACCTCTGAGGGCGGAGATGAAAATGGAGGTGTATTGTTCAGTATCGAAACAAACGGAAACAACTATTCGGTCATCCGGCACTTTGACAATACAGCAAGAGGACCGCAGGGTTCGGTAATTCTGAGCGAAGGAATTCTTTACGGGTTGACAAAATACGGGGGTGGCAACGATTCAGGCGCGGCTTTCAGCTACGACATCGCTGAAGACACCTTCACCGTGCTGGGAAGTTTTACCGGCACCAATGGAACGTACCCTTACGGTGACCCCATCAGGATCGGAGAAGACCTGTATGGCATGGCGCGGGATGGTGGCATCATAGGCCTTGGTAACCTCTTCAGGTATTCCTCTCCCCAGCAGTGGACCGGGGTCAGCAGCACTGCCTGGTCAGACGAAACCAACTGGAGCAAAGGGGAAGTACCTTCCGGTGGACAGGATGTGGTGATTCCGGCAGCACCGGCCAATCAGCCCCATGTTGACCTGAGCCCTGCCTCTCCTGCACAGGTGAACAACCTGACCATTCAGGCCGGCGCTTCCGTTACGATCGATCCCGGCAAGGCCCTGACTGTGAACGGGACACTGCTCAATGAAGCAGGTAACTCAGGACTGATATTACAGAGCAGCGCCTCCGGAACCGCTTCACTCATCCACAACACCGATTTTGTAAACGGAACCGTTAAAAGGTACATCACCGGCGATGCCGACCTTACACAACTTAAATATCACCTTGTCTCCATACCGCTGGCAGAAGAAAACCTCACCGCCAGCCTCTTCAACGGCTCCTATCTGTTTGAATTTGACGTTGAAGCACAGGATTGGTCTGGCATGGGCAGCGATCCTGAAACCCCGGTGTACAATTACCAGGGCTACATGATCTATTACCCTGCCGCTTCAACAACCTACACCTTTGCCGGAAAGCTTCAAAACGGAAGTATTGGATTCTCTTTAGACCAGCTAACGAATGATTATCAACTGATTCCAAACCCATACCCTTCTGCAGTTGACTGGGATTCTCCGGTGCTGAACAAAAACGCGCTTTACGATGCCATCTGGATCTGGAATCCGCAGGCCGGCAATTACGCTGCTTACGGATCTGAAGCCGGCACCAACGGCGGAAGCCGTTACATTCCGCAGGGACAATCATTTTTCGTCAGGGCCTCGGACACCTATTCCTCTGTTTCACTGGGAAATGCAGCCAGGGTGCACAACAACCAGTCATTTTACAAAGATGAAACTTTAACCACCAACCAGCTCCGCATCAAGGCATCCGGGAATGGCTATTCCGATGAAGCCATCGTAAGATTCACCTCTGATGGCTTGTCGGGTCAGGATGGGCGCGATGTGGCCAAACTCACCGGGAATACGGAGGCGCCGCAACTTTCAACCCTCGCGGATGGACATCAGCTATCCATCAACACCCTGCCAGAACACGCTGGCTCAGTGTCGGTACCTTTGAACTTTGATACCGAATTCTCAGGTCAGATCACCTTCCACTTCAGCGAGCTTGAAAGCTTTCCGTCAACACTGAACCTTGCCCTGCTTGATGAAGTGGCTGGAAAAACCATCAACCTCAGGGAAACCCCGGTCTATACTTTCAGCCATCAGGCCGGTGAAAGGTCCGATCGCTTCAGACTCTTATTCGGTGAAGCAACCGGTATCAGCAACCCCGGAGAAAGTCAGGCAAGGATGTGGATGAGCAACAGTGAGGTCTTCATACACGCTCCTGAACTATCAGGAGTTCAGGCAAGACTGGAAATCTACGGTTCCAATGGTCAGAAAACAGAAGAGCAGTCACTGGTACTCAGCGAACTAACCACGGTGAAAGTGATTACCAGAGGAATGGTTGTAGCCAGAGTTACGACATCCGTCGGAACCATGGTCTGCAAAGGCATACTCGTCAGGTAACGACACATACGACAAAAGAAGAAAACCAAAAACTTTGGAAGCCATGAAAAAATTTGCCCTTATCATAACCCTGATCATTTTAAGCAATGTTGTTGTTCTTGCCCAGGCTCCACCGCCACCTCCAGCCGATGCCGGAGCAGCAAATTCGGGCCCTGTAGGCAACGGAGCCCCCATCGGAAGCGGCCTCACCATCATGCTGGCTATGTTTGCCGCTTATGGCGGGAAGAAAGCACTGGATGCGTCGAAGAATAATGATCCCGGGGAGGATGAAAACTAAGCTGCATTGAATATCCAACATCACCTGAAAGCCGGCCGGACGCTGCATTCCGGCCGGCTTTCATTATTTGAGGCTGAGTTTCGAAGCAATGAGGTATCTTTGCCGCTCAAAGAAAAACGATGATTTCAGTTGACGGACTAAGCCTTGAGTTTGGCGGAACCACCTTATTCAAAGATATATCCTTTGCGATAAACGACAAAGACCGCATCGCCCTGATGGGCAAAAACGGGGCAGGAAAATCAACCCTGCTCAAGATCATAGCCGGTGTAAAAGCCCCTTCACGGGGAAAGATTTCGGCACCGCCCGACGCCGTGATTGCCTATCTGCCGCAGCACCTGCTCACCGAAGACAGCCGGACAGTTTTTGAAGAGGCCTCCCAGGCATTCAGCCACATTCACGCAATGGAAGCAGAAATAGAATCACTCAACCAGCAGCTGGCTTCCCGCACCGATTACGAATCGGAAGAATATTATACCCTGATCGAGCAGGTTTCCACCCTCAGCGAAAAATTCTATACCATCGAAGAAATCAACTTCGATGCGGAGGTAGAGAAAATATTGCTCGGCCTCGGGTTCCTGAGAAGCGACTTCACCCGGCCTACCAGCGAATTCAGCGGAGGTTGGCGCATGCGCATCGAACTGGCCAAAATCCTGCTCAAAAAACCCGACCTCATTCTCCTGGATGAGCCCACCAACCACATGGACATCGAATCGGTTCAGTGGTTCGAGGATTTCCTGATCAACAGCGCCAAAGCCGTGATCCTGATCTCGCACGACAAGGCCTTTGTCGACAACATCACTACCCGCACCATCGAGATTACCATGGGCCGCATTTACGACTACAGGGTAAACTATTCATCGTACCTGCAGCTGAGGGCTGAACGGAGAGAACAACAGCAGAAACAGTTCGACGAGCAGCAGAAATTCATTGCCGACAACCAGGAATTTATCGAGCGTTTCAAAGGCACCTACTCCAAAACCAACCAGGTACAGTCGAGGGTGCGCATGCTCGAAAAGCTTGAGCTGGTGGAAGTTGACGAAGAAGACACCTCTGCCCTGCGGCTGAAGTTTCCGCCATCCCCCCGCTCGGGCAGTTATCCGGTCATCCTCGAAGACGTTTCGAAAAGCTATGGTGATCATCTGGTATTCTCCGGCGCATCGTTCAACATCTCACGCGGCGAAAGGGTGGCGTTTGTCGGCAAAAACGGTGAAGGAAAATCAACCCTGGTGCGCTGCATCATGGGCGAAACTCCTTTTGAAGGAAAACTCAGCCTGGGGCACAATACCTTTACCGGCTATTTTGCACAGAATGCTGCTTCTATGCTCGACGAAGAGGCCACGGTGTTCCAGACCATCGACGAAGTGGCCAAAGGCGACATCCGCACCAAAATCAGGGACCTGCTCGGCGCGTTCATGTTTGGCGGCGACAGCTGGGACAAAAAAGTGAAGGTTCTGTCAGGGGGTGAACGCACCCGCCTGGCCATGATCAAACTGCTGCTCGAACCGGTCAACCTGCTCATCCTCGACGAGCCGACCAACCACCTCGACATGAAAACCAAAGACATCCTGAAAAGTGCCCTGATGGACTACGACGGCACCATGATCCTGGTTTCGCACGACCGCGACTTCCTCAGCGGGCTGGTGGGTAAGGTTTACGAATTCGGAAACAAACAGGTAAAAGAGCATCTGGGCAACATCAGCAGTTTCCTCGCCAAGAAAAAACTGGAAAACCTGAAGGAGCTGGAAAGAAGTAACAAGTCTAAAGTCTAAAGTCTAAAGTCTAAAGTCTAAAGCCTAAAGCCTGCCTGCTCTGACATCAGTCCGACAGGTACAAAGCTCCGCAGGCATACAGGCAGACAGGTGCAAGATTTTTTAAATCCGGAATCCGAAATCAAAAACCCTTATCTTTACCGATTCTAAATTAAACATCCAACACTGCCATGTCTTTTAACAAAGAACAGATTATTAATGCTTTACGAACAGTTAACGACCCTGATCTTCACCGCGACCTTGTTTCACTCAACATGATTGAGGATGTGGAAGTTGAAGGTAAGAAGGTCTCCTTCAAGGTGGTGCTGACCACTCCGGCCTGCCCTCTTAAAGACACCATTAAACAGAACTGTATAGCCGCCATTCAGCAACTGGTGGATCCCTGGGCTGAAATCGAAATAGAGATGACATCGCGGGTAACCACCCGCAGGAGCGACAAACAGCCGTTGCTTCAGGGGGTTAAAAACATCATTGCCGTTGCATCAGGCAAGGGAGGAGTAGGCAAATCAACTGTTGCAGCCAACCTGGCGGTAGCGCTCGGACGTGCCGGTGCCAGGGTAGGCCTGATTGACGCCGACATCTATGGACCATCGGTGCCATTGATGTTCAACGAAGTGAATACCAAGCCCCATGCCATCGAGAAAAACGGCAAAGCGCTGGTTGTTCCGGTCAGGAAATACGGAATCGACATCCTGTCGGTAGGCTTTTTTGTTGACCCTGCCAAAGCCCTGGTCTGGCGCGGCCCCATGGCCAGCAACGCCCTTACCCAGTTGTTCAGCGAAGCCGATTGGGGCGAGCTCGACTACATGGTCATTGATATGCCTCCCGGAACCGGCGACATCCATCTTACCATCGTTCAGCAGTTACCGGTAACAGGCGTATGCATTGTTACCACCCCTCAGGAGGTAGCCCTGGCCGATGCCCGCAAAGCCATCGGGATGTTTACCCAGGAAAACATCAATGTGCCTGTTCTTGGCCTTATCGAGAACATGGCCTGGTTTACCCCGGCCGAACTGCCTGAAAACAAGTACTACATTTTTGGCAAAAACGGCGGATTGAAACTGGCCGAAGAACACAACATCCCCTTGCTGGGGCAGATTCCGCTGGTGCAGGGCATCTGTGAATCGGGCGACAAAGGCAGTCCGATTGCCCTCGACTTCAGTTCCCCGGTCTCAGAGGCCTTCAGGCTGCTGGCTGAAAAAACAGCCCAGCAGGTGGCCATACGGAATGTGACCATGGAAGCCACAAAAATTGTTGAAATAAAAAAATAATTTCCCAACAACCCCCATAAACAGCAAACACATGTCAAACAACGAAGAACTGACCCTTAAGGTTAAAAACATCATCGAACAGATCAGACCCTATTTGCAGGCCGATGGCGGCGATATCAGCTTTGTGAATCTTACCGACGATAACGTGGTGAATGTTGAGTTACAGGGCTCCTGTGGTTCCTGCCCCTTCAGCCGGATGACCCTCAAGAACGGCGTCGAAGAGGCAGTGAAAAAAGCACTTCCCGAAATCAAATCGGTGGAAGCCCTGAATGTTTAAATATCCTGAATAAAGACTGAACGGGATCGGTTTTCTGATCCCGTTTTTTTTGCCCGACCGGAAGGCAAGGCGTTTTGCGCTGCTGACAACGTATATTGATCATACAGTTTTCCCAAAACCTAATTTTGATTTAGCAGTTACTCCGGTGCATAAAACAGTCTGAGGATATCATCAAAGCAATTTCAGGCAACAATAAAAATAAGTCTCAGGTTAATCAGGACTCTTACCTCCTAAACAAGGATTAAAAACATAACATTTTTCGATTGAAAACGAAAATAGTTATGACTTTTTTCGTTTACGATCGAAATTTGTCGTATATTCGCCCCGTTATGATCAGAAGAATTCTTCAGAAGCAACTTGAATCAGACCTTTCGCGCAGGAAAGTACAGGTAATTTTCGGCCCCCGCCAGATAGGAAAATCAACCTTGTCGGAGATGGTCTTTAACAACTTTCAGGATAAAAAACTCTGGCTCAATGCAGATGATGCTGAGGTTCGGGCACAGTTTGAAAACCCTGGCGGTATGAAATTTGAGAAACTCTTCAAAACCTATAAACTGCTGGTGATCGATGAAGCACAAAGGCTCAGCAATGCGGGATTAACTTTGAAGATAATTGCCGATCAGATGAAGCATTTAAATGTAATCGCCACAGGATCCAGTGCTTTTGAATTAAATGACAAGATTAAAGAGAGCATGGCAGGGCGCGCTCTTGAGTATAAACTATTCCCCTTTTCCGTTCAGGAGATGGTTGATCACTCTTCATTATTTGATGAAACATCGCTCCTTGAGCACAGGTTAGTTTACGGTTACTATCCTGAAGTTGTCAATCATCCAGGAGATGAAAAACGGGTGTTGCGGCAATTATGTGACAGCATGTTATACAAGGACCTGTACACTGTTGAAAAACTGAAAAAACCGTATTTGCTGGAAAAAATACTGCAGGCTCTGGCATTACAGCTCGGAAGTGAAGTTAGCTACAATGAACTTGCCAACACTGTAGGCGCCGATAAAGAGACCATTGAACGTTATATCTTCATGCTGGAGCAGGCTTTTATTGTTTTCAGGTTATCAGCCTTAAGCCGGAATGTCAGAACTGAATTACGAAAATCGAAAAAGATATATTTCTACGATAATGGGATTCGCAACAGCCTGATCAGCGATTTTTCTCCAATTAAACTGCGCCAGGATAGAGGTGCTTTGTGGGAAAACTTCCTGATTTCCGAGAGGATAAAAAAGATTTCCTACCAGAACCTCTATGGAAATCTTTTTTTCTGGAGAACCAGGGCTCAGCAGGAAATTGATTACATCGAAGATTATGATGGATTCTTAAACGCTTATGAATTCAAGTATAACAGAAATTCAAAGGCTTCGTTGCCACTCACATTTTCTCAGGCGTATCCCAACCACCGTTTCAGCCTGGTTGATCTGACGAATTATTTGGATTTCGTTTTGATGGAATAATTTCATGGACGTGATATTTAATTCATTGTTCATCTTGTTAGTATCTGGCTGACATGATGAAGGTTACATCGTCACACTGTTTTTGGCAGGGGCAGGTATTTGGTTTCCATTAATCAATTGTGAGGTTAATACAAAAAGCATTACTTACAATACGTTGTCTGCTCAGTTCAGATACTAATGGAATCGTTTGCCAGAATGCATGGCCAGACAGGCTTCACCAAAGTGAATCACAATTTTACACCCGCCCGGTGTGCATAAAAATCAGAAATCTACCCCAGGTATTTCGCTGCGATGGGCATACGCCGGCCCATGCCGAACGCCTTGGTCGATACCCGGAGGATGGGTGGAGTCTGGTAGCGCTTCCATTCGTTGGAGTTGACCATCCGAAGCACCCTGGCCACCAGGGCACTGTCAAATCCAAGTGCTTCCAGCTCACGGGGACCTTTGCGGTTTTCAATGTACTCATAGAGCAAACGGTCGAGCAACGCGTAATCGGGCAGTGAATCGCTGTCTTTTTGTCCGGGGCGAAGCTCAGCGGATGGAGGTTTCACAATTGAACTCAGCGGAATTACTTCACTGTTGCGGTTGATATAGCGGGCCAGGCTGTAGACTTCGGTTTTGTACACATCACCCAGCACCGACAACCCCCCGCACATATCGCCGTAAAGGGTACCATAACCCACGGCAGCTTCGCTCTTGTTGCTGGTATTCAGCAGAATATAGCCGAACTTGTTCGACAAAGCCATCAGCAGTACCGCCCTGGTGCGGGCCTGAATGTTCTCCTCGGCCAGACCAAACGGCAGGTCCCTGAAGAAGGGATCCAGGGTGTGGATGAAGGATTGATAGGCTTCTTCTATGGAGATGAGGTCATGGGGGCTGCCCAGATTTTCGGCAAGTGTGCGTGCATCGGCAATGGAGTGGTCGGAGGAAAATTCCGAAGGAAGCATTACTCCCCTGACGTTTTCCGGGCCAAGGGCTTCGGCTGCCAACGCCATGGTAACGGCTGAATCGATTCCCCCTGAGAGTCCCAGTATGGCCTTGCTAAAGCCCAGTTTCCTGAAATAATCCCTGATTCCGAGCACCAGGGCATCGTGCACCTTACCGATGTCCTGAATCCTTCCGGGCACCACAACTTCCGGTGCAGGAGGTGCCTCAAGCCAGGTTTCATCCACCTCAACCACCTTCATCTCTTCGCTGAAAAAGGCAAGGGTTTCCCGGACATTGCCCCCGGCATCACACACCATCGAACCACCGTCAAAAATAAGTTCTGTCTGCGCACCGATGTGGTTTACATAGACCACCGGCAGATGGTATCTGAGGGCATTTTCGCGCAGCACCTGCCTCCGGTACAGATCCTGATGGTAATTGAAGGGGGAAGCGGCAATGTTGATGACAATGGAAGGATGCTGCAGTGCCAGTCCGTCAAGCGGAAACTGCCGGTATAAGGGCGCTTCTCCGGTATTCCAGATGTCTTCACAGATGGTAACCGCCAGCCGGTGACCTCTGTATTCAATCACACTGTTCTCCGTTGCCGGCTCAAAGTAACGGTACTCATCAAACACATCGTAGTTGGGAAGCAGGCTTTTGTTAACGATCTGTTTCACGGCTCCTTCACTGAGAAACCAGGCCGAATTAAAGAGGGGTTTGCCTCTGCCTGTTGTATTGCGCGAAGGGTTGCCGACAATGGCAGCAATCTCTGTGCAATGAAGGGCAATTTCCTTTGCAGCTTCTTCTGATTTCTGAATGAAATCATCAAACTCAAGAAAGTCGCGGGGAGGATAGCCCGTGATGGCCAGCTCGGCGAAAACTACCAGGTCGGCGCCGGCCTGCCTGGCCTCACCAATGGCCTGAATGATTTTTCCGGTGTTGCCGGCAAAATCGCCGGTATGGTAATTGAGTTGAGCCAGTGCGATCTTCATCAGACAAAGTATCAGACAATATGGATCAGAACATTACAGCTATGGAAAGCTCCACCGAATTGGGCACGCCGTGGTGTTCCAGCGAGGAATTTACACTGTTTTCGCCCTTCAGCACGTTGGTAAAGCCGTTGTTGAAATTGATTCCCGCTACCAGAGAGGTGGAATTGTCAAAAGGATACTCCACCCCGGCCCCCACGATCAGCGAGGCCCTGAAAAGCCTGGTCTGGCTGTCGATAAGCCTGAAATCAACCGTTTGCTCAGGTTTCCCGGGTTCAGTAAAAACATCCTTTGCTTTGGAGTTCAACCTGACCCCACCATTCAGACCAATCTGGCCAAAATAGCGTAAACCTTTGATTTCATTGGTTTTCATCTTGATCAGGGCCGGTATCTCCAAAACCTTAAGGCGGTATTTCCGGGTCAGCAAACCCGCATTCTGACTCCCCATCATCGGGTAGCTCAGTTTGCCATTCAGAAAATCGAAACTGAAACCGGTTGCAAAAGCATAATTCTCAGCAAAATAGAACTCCGAAACCAATCCCCAGGCAAAACAGGGTACCACCCCTTCGGTATTGTAATTCGCCTGATCGCTTTTGAACCAGCCGATACCAGGGGCAGCCCTGAAACCCAGTGAGATACTTTTGTACTGAGCCTGAGCGCTGTAAAAGCCAGTGATTGTCAGAAAGATTACCAGTAGAATTCCAAAGGTTCCAGATCTCATATACAGGTATTGTTAAAGAATCATCCGCGTTTCCGGCGACTGTCCGGAATCTTCCGCTTATGGTAGTGCGAAAGTACGAAAAACGATGCTTCCTTCTGGATGATGAAACAAATTCAACATTTTTCCGTTTTTAGACATTATCTTTGTCTAAACATCAAAACCAGCTTCTTATGAAGAAACTAATTTTAATTGCGCTGGCTATGCTTACAGCGGGGATTACCTACGCACAGCTGATTCCGGGATTTACCATCGGGCCCAAGGTCGGAGCTTCGTTCTCAAAGTTTTCCACCGACATCGATGATCTGGAAGCCGAAATGAAAAACACCCTGCATTTCGGGGTTTTTGCACGCATTGGCAAAAAGGTCTATTTTCAGCCTGAGTTGCTTGTAAATACACGTAAAGGTGAGATGCGAAACAGCAACCTCGACCTGAAAGCCGGCACTGTAAAAGTAGGCTCGCTCGATGTCCCGCTGCTTGTCGGCTACAGGCTGATCGATGCCAAAGTATTCAACATCAGGGCTATGGCCGGACCATCCGTCAACAAGGTAATTAACAAAACCATTGAACTCGATGAAGGCTGGGATGATGACATTAACCTTACAGAAGACAACCTCCGTGACCTTAACTGGGGGTTCCAGTTCGGTGCCGGCGTGGATGTGCTGATGTTCGCTGTTGACCTGAGGTACGAAATCGGGCTCAACGACTTTTCGAAACTCGACAACTTTGACCTTAAAAACAACACCTTCACCCTGAGTGTTGGCTGGAAAATACTATAAAGCCACTGAACAACGTTATGCTACCCCTGATGTAAAGTCAGGGGTTTTTTGTTTTTTTGCACATTGAAACCTGACCTAAACAGTACCAGTCTGTCACGATGAACCTTTTCAGAAAATCCCTGCTTCTGGCTATCAGCCTGCTGGTGCTCGCCGGTTGTACCGAGCGGCCCTCCACCAACAATGAAAACGCACCTTCAGCGACCGTGGATGGCAAAAACAACCTGCTTCGTATCAAACGCTATGAAAAAGCACTGTTCAGCCTGAAGCAACAGGATTTCGCTTCGGAACTGAAAGCCATCGCCCCGGAATACAAGGTGTTTCTTGGAAAGGATTACGCCTCTCCCGAAGCCCTGAATCAGCTTTCGGCGTTTGTGGGTGATGCACAGAATCAGGAAATCTACCGTGAATGCATGACCCGCTTTCCTGAGCTGTCGGCCATGGAAAGTGAATTCAGCGACGCCTTCAGCCGCCTCAGCAAAGCAATTCCCGGCTTCCGGACTCCCTCAGTTTATACCTATGTCAGCGGGTTTGACTTTGCCTACCCGATCAAATACGCCGATTCGGCCCTCATCATTGCCCTCGACATGTACCTTGGCAGCGACTACAAAGGCTACCCGGCGCTGGGAATCCCCAATTACATCTCTCAGCGGCTGACGCCAGATCATATCCTTCCCGATTGCCTGAAAGAAATGGCTTACCCTTATCTGAAAGGCAATCAGGCTCCTACCCTGCTCGATGCCATGACCGAAGAAGGAAAGATCCTCTGGTTCGCCGGGCTGATGCTTCCTGAAACAAAGGAAAACCTTATCATCGGCTATTCGGATCCTCAGCTGAAATGGTGCGAAGACAACGAATACAACATCTGGAGCTTCCTGATTGAGAATGAACTGCTGTATTCCAAAGATGCACGGTCCATGAGCATGTTTATGAGCGACGGACCATTTACGGCATCCTTCTCAGAGGAGTCACCGGCGCGTACGGGAGCCTGGGTTGGCTGGCAGATCATGAAAGCCTATGCAGAAAAGTCAGGAAAGGGTGTTGCAGAAATCATGGCCATGACCGATTCACAGGAAATTCTGGAAAAATCGGGCTACAAGCCCAGAAAATAGCGATCAGAGTTTCAGGTCGCGCAGCTGCATGCGCAGGTGGGCTTTTCTGACTACATCACCGCGCTCCTGGCTGTTCATAATCTGCCAGTTGGCAATCTCATCAAGCATCCTGAAACAACCAACGCACATCCCATCCTCATCAAGGCGGCACACCTTCCGGCAGGGCGATTCTATATGATGCTGCTTTTCGCTGTTATCCGCATTCATGTTCATGGGTTCTTTTGGCCTGTGATGGAATAATTCGTTCATCGCCCGGTTCTGTTTTTTTCAGGGTAACGTTTTTCAGGAAACTGCCAGAGAAGCTGCGTTGTAAAAACAGCCTTTCAGATTGCCTGATCTGATCCTTTAAACGTTGTAAACAACAATAGACCGTGAAAGGTTTAATATGTCCGGCCCTTTTTGTTCTTTTTGGCTGCTTTATCCTCATTCTCCCATACCCTGAATTCCACCATACGGGCAATCAGATCAGCCGGCAGGGGTTGTTTATGCGGAAACTGCACCGAGCCCTTCCCCTGTTTGTATTGTGAAAGCTCAGCTGCAAACTCTGCATGCCCGCTGGGAGTGGCGTAAAAACCAATGTGGTTGGGAAATGCGGCAAAATAGACCAGAGGTCTGGCATGCGTTTTAAAAGCCGGCATACCGTAACTCATACTCTCCACGGCATCCGGTGCTTTCTCCCGTACAATGCTGTAAACTGTTTTCAAACGCTCCTGAACCTCTCCGGTAAAGGAACCGATGTACATTTCTATTTCATTCATGAATGATAATTTCAATGATCCAACCCTTTTGCAATGCTTAAACGGAAACCTACGGCCTGAATATTCTTTCGGTGTGCCCGGTTGACCGGCCTTCCGGTGAAGAATAGCGCGATCTTCCACACCATACAACAACCAAAACAGCCAATCTGTTGAACCGGACGGTAAATGTGCTAAGAATTGTCTTTTCTTTTATTGTATTCAGACTGTTAAATTTAATGAGTTGTGCGGTTGAGATCTTAACTAATTGAATGTCAGGCTGAGCAGCTTGTCCCGCCCAATATGACTCAGTGTGAGTATTTTAGCAACTCAACTGCACCACAGGTTTAAACAGTCTATTTGTAAGCTAAAATGATTGCCTTCAGCTTAAACAGGATTTAAATGGCCGAAAAAGATCTATTTCCCCAGCTTTACCGAGATCCCGAGGTTGATCTGCAATTCGCGGTACCTGGGTTTCAGGAGGTCTGTTCCGGCAGAGATGCTGAAACTGACCCTGTTGTTCATCCAGTAACTCAATCCTATGGCAGGGCGGATGAAGGCATCGGCACTGCTGATGGATGAACCGCTTTCGCCTGAGAATTTTGAGTAGTAATGCGAGTAGTTCACCCCGGCGCTCAATTCAGCATAGGGCACGAGTTTCGCGTTACCGAAGTATTTCCTGACTACAGGTCCAATCTGAAGATTAAGGTTTCGTGTCCTGAGGTCCACATCCGGTTGATAATTTTTCATCCATGTTACTGAATGGTCAACACCCATCACCACGCCCAACGCCACATTGTGCTTAAGCATTTTGAGCAGTTCGGGTTTCAGTTGCAGGTTGTGGTATCTGTAAGAATCGGATTTTACGCCCGCAACGCCATAGCTTCCCTGTAGGGAGGCAATCCAGTCGCCCTTTTCCGGCTGGGCATGCAGGTGGAAGGTGAAAACAGTTGCAGCCGCAATAACTAACAATAATTTTTTCATAAGAATGGGTTTAGTTGGTTGAATAATGAATACATACCAAATTTAAAGTCTGTAAACGGCTCAGGCTGTTAACGAACCATAATTAGTGCCAAACAATGTTAATGAACGGTGGGATGAAACCTGTTTGCCGGCTTGAGTAAGCAACTATCGATATTGACTGGCATAAAATGGATGAAATGGTTTTTTTCGTAATTTCGGAAGGAAATAGTAGCAATGATAATTAGTCAAATCAGAAAAGCAACTATTCAACTGCTTCAATTAATTGATGTTGTATTCAAGGACGAAAGGTTATTATTATTTACTCATAAGTAGCCGGTTTAAACCGGAATAAAAAAGACCCATCATTACTGACAGGTCTTTATTCTTTTACTTGGTTACGTTATCAGGGGATAAGAGGCTTTACCAAGCATCACCTTACAAAGATAGCAACATTTATTAAAAAATCAAAATAAAAAAATGAAATACAAAGACTTCAGACAGTATTTTTCTGCTGCAAGAATTGATCGGTATTTAATTGCTACAGCATATTCAAAAAGAAAAGCTATCCGGTTATATAAGGCCAATCTTAAGACCTCACAGGCCTTTCATCCATTACTTGGTGTTTTTGAAGTTGTTCTGAGAAACAGGCTCAATGACATCTTAATTTCTCACTTTTCGGATCCTGACTGGATTATAAATCAGAAAACAGGTTTTATGTCTGACCCATCATTAAGGTTTACTTACAAGAGAACCGGACGACAGAAGATTAATGATTTTCTCAAAAGAGAAATACACAAAGCCGAAAAAAGACTCCGGAAAACACATGCTCCCATAACCAGCGGAAAAAGCATTCTTCCTGATTTTCAATAGTAAAAAAAGGTTGAGTAATTCTTTTTGACCCAATAGCTTTATTCAGAATGAAATATCTTTAAGACTGATAATTCCGACTTTTCCCTCCAAAGTACTTTTCAGTAAGTTTGTTTCACCTGCCAGAGTTCTAATCAAACAATTCTGTAATTTGACTTGTTTCTGTATAAAGCTGAACAAAACCACAATAGCCTGTTACACCGCAGGATATGTCCAAAATGAACCCAGAATTGTTTAACCCTTTGAACTCAAAAATGGAAGAGAAAGATTTCGCCGGTCTAACGGACGATGAACTGAAAACCGAAGCAAAAAAGCTGAAATCCAGAACCATTCTGAATGCCTTTATCATCGGATTTATGATCGGCATCATTGTCTGGAGCATCCTGAAAAGCACACTGGGGCTGCTGACCCTGATCCCGCTCTATTTTATTTATAAACTGGCCAACAATTCAAAAAACGACAAGGCCCTGAAGGAGGTTCTGAAAGAGCGGGGCCTCAAATAACAACCGTTGTCTGCTTGTTTCTGAGCCATTGCCAACCTTCTGCCGACTGATTATCATCGGCCATTTGCTATTTCCCTCAATTTCACTTATGTTTGCTTTATAAAATACCCTGTTTATCCGGTTACGTTACAATTATACAATATTGCTATGCTTATCAAGACATTCGGTAGCGCCATCATGGGCATCCATGCCATCACCATCACGGTAGAGGTGAATATGGACAACGGCATTCAGTTTTTTATGGTCGGCCTGCCCGACAGCGCCGTAAAAGAGAGCCATCAGCGGATTGAAGCGGCCCTGCGTAACATCGGCTACCGCATTCCCGGAAAAAAGATCGTCATCAACATGGCCCCGGCCGATATCCGCAAGGAGGGTTCTGCCTACGACCTCACCATCGCCATCGGCATCCTCGCTGCTTCGGAGCAGATCAGAAGCGACCAGGTGGGCGACTACATCATCATGGGTGAGCTTTCGCTCGACGGCAGCCTGCAGCCCATCAAGGGGGCCCTGCCCATTGCCATTGAGGCGCGCAAACAGGGCTTTAAGGGGTTTATCCTGCCGAAGCAGAATGCCCGGGAAGCTGCCATTGTGAGCGACCTAGAAGTTTATGGGGTGGAAAACATGATCGATGTGATTCATTTCTTCAACGGGGATGCTACCCTGGAGCGCGAAATTGTGAATACCCGTGATGAGTTTTATGCCCAGCTCAATGAGTATGAGTTTGATTTTTCGGATGTCAAGGGTCAGGAGAACATCAAGCGGGCGCTGGAGATCGCGGCAGCAGGGGGCCACAACGTGATCCTGATTGGTCCCCCGGGATCGGGTAAGACCATGCTGGCCAAACGACTGCCTTCCATCCTGCCCCCGCTCAACCTCCACGAAGCCCTCGAAACCACCAAGATACACTCGGTAGCCGGGAAAATGAGCCGCAATGCCTCGCTCATCTCGGTGAGGCCATTCCGCAGTCCGCACCACACCATCAGCGATGTAGCCCTTGTCGGGGGCGGATCCAACCCCCAGCCTGGCGAAATCTCGCTGGCCCACAACGGGGTGCTTTTTCTGGATGAGTTGCCTGAATTCAAACGCACCGTGCTGGAAGTGCTGCGGCAGCCGCTCGAAGACCGGATGATTTCCGTGTCGAGGGCGCGGCTCACGGTGGAGTATCCGGCCAGTTTTATGCTGGTGGCCTCGATGAACCCCTGCCCCTGCGGGTATTATAACCATCCTGACAAGGAGTGCGTGTGTGCCCCGGGGGTGGTGCAGAAATACCTCAACAAAATATCGGGTCCGCTGCTCGATCGCATTGACATTCATGTGGAGGTTGTGCCGGTACCTTTCCGCGAATTGTCGGATGTACGGATTTCGGAGCGCAGCGATGCTATCCGAGAACGGGTGGTGAAAGCAAGGCTCATTCAGGAAGAGCGTTATAAAGAGAACAGGGAAATCCACGCCAACGCCCAGATGAGCAGCAAGATGCTCCGCACCCTCTGCAAAATCGACGACGCCGGCCATGCCCTGCTGAAGAATGCCATGGAAAAACTCAGCCTGTCGGCCAGGGCATACGACCGCATTCTCAAGGTCGCCCGTACCATCGCCGATCTCGACGCCAGCCCGGAGATCCGGCCCGACCACCTCGCTGAAGCCATTCATTACCGCAGCCTCGACCGTGAAACATGGGGCGGCTGATTAAGTTTTTTATACTTTTGTCCCATGATAAGCCGTCCGCTGTTTATTGCATCGAGGTACATTTCCTACCGGTTGAAAGCCAAAACCAGACATGGCATACATTCGCCGTTTGTGTTTGATTTCGTCAGCAATGTGCTTAACGACAAAAGCGAACACCCTGAATACCAGCAGGTTGAAAAACTTCGGAGCCTGCTGCTGAGGAACCCCAACCTGGTAGAGGTGATTGATTTCGGGGCCGGCAAAGGGCGGGCCAAATACTCCACCAGCCTGCGCAGGGTTAAGGATATTGCCGCCCGTTCGGGCATTCCGGTAAAACAGGGCAGGTTGCTCCACCGGATGGTGAAGTATTACAAACCAAAGGTAATCCTTGAAATGGGCACCTCTGTGGGAATCAGCTCAATGTATCAGGTTTCAGCATCACCCGACAGCACTTTCCTTGCGATGGAAGGCTGTGCTTCAACGGCTGAATTTGCCGAAAAAAACCTGAAAGCCCTGGGTGCCACCGCAACAGAATTTATCGTGGGCAACTTCGATGTGGTGCTGCCAGGCCTGATGCAACGCACGGGGGTGATCGACTTTGCCTTTATCGACGGGAACCACACGAAAAAAGGAACCCTCAGTTATTTCAACCGCCTCGAGAAACATGCAGCCAACGATTCAGTGTTTGTTTTTCACGACATCCACTGGTCACCGGAAATGGAAGAAGCCTGGGAAACCATCAGGAAACATGAGTCGGTCAGGGTCAGCATCGACCTTTTCTGGATGGGGATTTTGTTTTTCAGAAGGGAGCTGGGCAGGCAGCATTTTATCATCCGTTTCTGACAATTATTCCTACTTTTGTTCGTTAAGATAAAAAATCCGGCATGAATCAGGAAATTATACGCCTCGACGGGATTACCCGTTTTTTCAAGGTAGGAACTGAAGTAGTACGCGCCCTCAGGGGGGTGGATCTGAGCATAAAAAAGAATGAATATGTGGCTTTAATGGGGCCGTCGGGCTCGGGGAAATCAACCCTGATGAACCTCCTGGGCTGTCTCGACACTCCTACCGGTGGCAGCTACTGGCTCAACGGTATGGATGTAAGCAAGCTGCCCGACAATGAACTGGCTGAAATCCGCAACAAGGAGATCGGGTTTGTATTTCAGACTTTTAACCTGCTGCCGAGGCTCACTGCGCTGGAGAATGTGGCCCTGCCAATGATCTATGCCGGATATGCCAAAGCCGACCGTTTTCAGCGGGCCATGGAGGTACTCGACAATGTAAAGCTTACCGACCGCGTGAAACACAAGCCCAACGAGCTTTCCGGAGGACAGCGGCAGCGCGTGGCCATCGCCAGGGCCATGGTAAACAATCCCTCCATCATTCTGGCCGATGAACCAACCGGTAACCTTGACTCGAAAACCTCGGTGGAGATCATGGGCCTGATTGAAGAGATCCACAAGGCAGGCAATACCATCATCCTGGTTACCCATGAAGAAGACATTGCCCGTCATGCACACCGCATTGTACGGTTGTCTGATGGCCTTATTGCTTCTGATGAAATGAATGGTGAAATCAGGACCATGAATTATTACAAAGGTTCTTGAATCACCGCTGAACATTCCGGTCTGCGGGTTGTTCTTTTCCGACCCTTCAATAACCAACCTTAAGTTCAGATGAATCCCGAGTGGAAAATATATACCAAAACAGGCGACAAAGGAGAAACGTCGCTTATCGGTGGAACCCGTGTCCCTAAATACCATGAAAGAATAGAGGCATACGGTACACTTGATGAGCTCAATTCGTTTATCGGCCTCATCCGGGATCAGGAGATTGATGAGGAAACCCGGGTATTGCTGCTGGAGATACAGGACAGGGTCTTTACCGCGGAGTCGCTGCTGGCTGCAGACCCCGGAGCAAAGCTAAAGCCCCTCCCGGGCTTGTCTGAAGAAGATATTCTGCTCCTTGAATCGAAAATTGATGCCATGAATGTAACCTTGCCGGCCCTCACTTCGTTTATATTACCCGGAGGTCATCCTGCTTCGTCGCTCTGCCATGTCGCAAGGTGTGTTTGCCGTCGCGGGGAAAGGCTTTCGATCAGGCTGGTTGAAAACGAACCGGACACCCTGCAGGGTGATCAGGTAGTCAAATACCTCAACCGGCTGTCAGATTTCCTTTTTGTTCTTGCAAGGAAGTTTCTGTACGACAACAATGCCACCGAAACAACCTGGAAAGCAAGGATTTAAATGATTTTTAAAGCATGGATTGAACATTTAATTCCCGTGCCCGTTTTAAAATTGAAATTGACTGAAATAAGCTTACTTTTGCAAAATTTTAAACCTGTAAATTATCCTTACAATGTACTGGACATTAGAACTGGCATCCAAACTTGAGGATGCTCCCTGGCCCGCAACGAAAGAAGAATTGATTGATTTCAGCATCAGATCAGGTGCGCCTATGGAAGTAATAGAGAACCTTCAGGAAATTGAAGACGAAGGAGAAGTTTACGACAGTATCGAAGACCTGTGGCCCGATTACCCGTCCAAGGAAGATTTCTTCTTCCACGAAGATGAATACTAAAGAGAGGTGCCGTGACAATCTGTCGCGGCTTTTTTATTTCATGCCATTTGTGCAGCCAAAGCAGTGAGCTTACCTACGCCTTAACCCATATTTAATCCATCTCTGTTTCTAAATTGTATAACTTTGCGGGTGAAAGCCGGCCGCGGCATGTTTTGTGTACTGCAGTGAACCTGTAAAAAACGCCGGGCTGATTCCGGCACTTTCTGTTAAACAAATCTTTTATGCTCTCTTTCATAAAAAAAATGCTCGGAACCAAATCCGACAAAGACATCAGGGAAATAACCCCCATCCTGAACAAGATCAAAGAAGTTTACCCCGATATCGAAAAACTCAGTAACGACGGACTCAGGCAGAAAACAGCCGGGTTCAGGATGAAGATTGCTGAAGCTGTTGAAGAAAAGGAAAAAATCATCGCCGGACTCAGGGAACAAATAGAATCAAACCCTGAAATGGATATGGATGAGAAGGAGAAAATCTATACCAGTATCGACCAGCTCGAAAATGAGAATTACGAAATCACCCAGCAGGTGCTGAATGAGATTCTGCCGGAGGCTTTCGCAGTGGTCAAAGAAACTGCCCGTCGTTTCAAGGAGAACGAATTTGTTGAGGTTACTGCCACCCAGATGGACCGCGACATGGCCACCACCCGGGCAAGTGTGGAAATCAATGGTGACAAGGCTGTTTTTCACAACAAATGGATTGCCGGAGGCAACCAGATTACCTGGGATATGGTGCATTACGATGTCCAGCTCATCGGAGGTATTGTCCTTCATCAGGGCAAGATCTCAGAAATGGCTACCGGTGAAGGAAAAACACTGGTTGCTACCCTCCCGGTCTATCTGAATGCCCTTCCGGGTAAAGGGGTTCATGTAGTTACAGTGAACGATTACCTTGCCAAACGTGACTCGGAATGGATGGGTGTGCTGTATGAATTCCATGGATTGAAGGTTGACACCATCGACAAGCACGAGCCCAATTCGGAAGCCCGCCGGCAGGCCTATCTGGCCGATATTACCTTTGGCACCAACAACGAATTCGGATTCGATTACCTGAGGGACAACATGACCCGCAATCCCGAGGAGCTGGTGCAGCGTCCGCACAACTACGCCATAGTTGACGAGGTTGACTCGGTGCTCATCGACGATGCCCGTACACCCCTCATCATCTCCGGCCCAACTCCCAGGGGTGACAATCAGGAATTCGAACAGCTGAAGCCTGAAATTAAAAAACTCTATGAGGTGCAGCGAAACCTCGTTACCAAGCTTCTTTCAGAAGCCAAAACCCTGCTGGCCGATACCACGAATCCTGAAAATGAAAAAAAAGGCGGAGAACAGCTGTTTCGTTCCTTCCGCGGTCTGCCCAAGAACAAAGCCCTCATCAAGTTCCTCAGCGAGCCGGGCATGCGCGCCCTCATGCAGAAAACCGAGAACTTTTACATGCAGGAGCAATCGAAAAACATGCACATCATCGACGATGAGCTGTTCTTCGTGATCGATGAGAAAAACAACACCGTTGAACTCACCGAAAAGGGGATTGACCTGATTACCTCATCCTATCAGGATCCCCGCTTTTATATTCTTCCCGACATCGGGGCCGAAATTGCTGAGCTTGAAAAATCAGGCCTCTCCGACAGTGAAAAGCTTGAAAAGAAAACAGAGCTCATGCGCGAGTATTCCGTTAAATCTGAACGGGTGCACACGGTCAATCAGCTGCTGAAAGCCTACACCCTCTTCGAAATCGATGTGGAATATGTGGTGATGGACAACAAGATAAAAATTGTTGATGAGCAGACCGGCCGTATCCTCGAAGGGCGCCGTTACAGCGACGGTTTGCATCAGGCCATAGAAGCCAAAGAGAATGTCAAGATTGAAGCAGCAACGCAGACCTATGCCACGGTTACCCTGCAGAATTATTTCAGGATGTACCGCAAACTGGCCGGTATGACCGGAACTGCCGAAACCGAAGCCGGCGAGTTGTGGGACATCTACAAACTGGATGTGGTTGTGATCCCGACCAACAAACCGATCGTAAGGCATGACCGCGAAGACCTGGTTTACAAGACCAAGCGTGAGAAATTCAATGCCGTGGCGGATGAGATCGTTGATATGATCAACAAAGGCCGCCCGGTACTGGTAGGTACCACCTCGGTGGAGACCTCCGAATTGCTGAGTCGCATGCTCACCCTGCGCAAGATTAAACACAATGTGCTGAATGCCAAGTTGCACCAGAAGGAGGCCGATATTGTGGCCGAAGCCGGTCGTGCCGGAACGGTAACCATCGCCACCAACATGGCCGGTCGTGGTACCGACATCAAGCTGGGCCCGGGTGTGAAAGAGGCCGGTGGTCTGGCCATCATCGGTACCGAACGCCACGAATCGCGGCGTGTTGACCGTCAGTTGCGCGGACGTGCCGGTCGTCAGGGAGACCCCGGAAGTTCGCAATTCTTCGTGGCCCTTGAAGACGACCTCATGCGTATGTTCGGCTCGGAGAGAATTGCCGGTATCATGGACCGCCTCGGGCTGAAGGAAGGGGAAGTAATCCAGCATTCGATGATCACAAAATCCATCGAAAGGGCACAGAAAAAGGTTGAAGAAAACAACTTTGGCATCCGTAAAAGGTTGCTCGAGTATGACGATGTTATGAATTCACAGCGTGAAGTGATCTACCGCAAGCGCCGCCATGCCCTTTACGGGGAAAGGCTGGCTGTGGATATCTCCAACATGCTTTACGATGTCTGCGACAACATTGTGTCGAGCCACCAGGAAGACCGTGATTTTGAAGGATATAAACTATCGCTGCTGAAAACCCTTGCCAGCGAACCCGGCATTGATGAGCATGAATTTCTGGCCCGTAAAAAGGACGATCTGGTTGAAGAGTTGTATAACCGGGTCTACAACAATTACCGCATTAAATGCAACAACCTGGCCGAGCGGGCATATCCGGTAATCAAAGAGGTTTTTGAGAACGAAACCCGTTATGAAAACATTGCTATTCCGATAACCGACGGCATTCATCAGATGCAGGTGGTGGCCAACCTGAAGAAAGCCTACCATGATAAAGGGCGTGAGCTTACACTTGCCATAGAGAAAGGCGTAACCCTGGGTGTGATCGATGATGCATGGAAAGAACACCTTCGCGAGATGGATGAACTCAGAAGTTCGGTTCAGAATGCTACTTACGAACAGAAGGATCCGTTGCTGATCTATAAATTCGAGTCCTTCCAGCTGTTTAAAAACCTGATCCAGAAAGTAAACCGCGACATCACCAGCTTCATCATCAAGGCCAACCTGCCGATTCAGGAGCCATCACAGGTGAAGGAAGCCCAGGCACCACGCAGAACCGATCACAGCAAGCTCAAAGAAGAGAGAACCGACATGCTTTCGCAGGCAGGCCGAACCTCGGAGCAGCAGGTAACGGCACCCATCAGGGTGGAGAAAAGGGTTGGACGCAATGATCCCTGTCCCTGTGGTAGCGGCAAGAAGTATAAAAACTGCCACGGACAGAACGAATAGCACCATACATTAAAACTGTTTCATTATGAAGCATTTAAGGATTCTGACATTGTTCAGCCTGCTGGCATTTCCGGGTTTGAAAACCCAGGCCCAGCTCGCTTACAGCCCTTTTGTTGATTCCTTGTCGCAACTGGCCGATCATAATTCCGTATTGCTGCTTATCCGGCAACTGGCAGGAGATACCACGGTTACCATTGATGGAATCACCTCCGCCATTCAGTCGCGGCATTACCTGAACCCGAACAATGCCAAAGCGGCCGACTTCATTTATCAGAAATTCAGCGAATTCGGCTACACCCCGGAGGTTCAGACTTTCAGCGGCAACCGGGGTGAGAATGTGATTGCTACCAAAACAGGCATCAAATACCCTGAGAAAGAGTTTATCATCTGTGGCCATTACGACAATATGCCTTCAGGCTCCACCGCACCGGGGGCCGACGACAATGGTTCGGGTACGGTAGCAGTGCTGGAAGCAGCCCGCATCCTGGCTCCCTTTGATTTCGATTACACCATACGCTTTGCCGCATGGGACGAAGAAGAGATCGGGCTTGTGGGCAGCTATGCCTATGCAGAGCAGGCTTTTCTTCAGGGACATCAGATCCTGGGGGTGCTTAACCTCGACATGATTGCCTGGGACTCAGACAACGATTACACCTACACCATAGCGACCAACGATTTTTCCCAGGCATTCACCAACGATTACATTACAACCACAGCCCTTTACCAGCCGCAGTTCAGCCACAATTATTACTACACTACAGCCAGTGATCATGCCTCTTTCTGGGAGTTTGGCTACCCCGCTTTTCTGGCCATCGAAGACTGGTACGATTTCAATGAATACTATCACACCACCGGTGATGATATTCCGATCCTGAACATGGATTACTTTGTTGCTTTTGTTCGGGCCGCTATTGCCAACATTGCCGCACAGGCCTGGGATCAGCGGATCAGCCTTTTTCATGAACCGCTGGTGTCGGGCAGCTCGGCTGATGCCCGAGAGGCGGTGCTTACTGTAAACAGCAACAACCCGGTCGCTGAGGGAGAAAATGCCCCGAGGCTTTATTACAGTACCGGAGGTCTTGAATTCAACTATGTACTGCCCGTTTCAGCTACCGGCAACCTCTATACTTTTATGATCCCGGGGTTCCCCGTGGGCACCGAAGTTTTTTATTACTTTGCCCTCCAGGATTCCATGGGACGGCTCACAGCCACCCTGCCTGAAGGAGGCCGGGGAATCAATCCACCGGGCACGCAGGCTCCTGAGAGCATGTTTTCGTACCAGGTTGATTATTTTGTATCGGTTGATCAGTGCTCAGGAAACACCCCCCTTGCCATCAACGATTTTCAGAATACCTACGACGAAATTGAGATCACTTCCCCCGGCGACATTCTCGATCTGAATGTGAAGGTTGACATTTCGCATACCCGCACCGGCGAACTGAGGCTGATCCTTAAGGGTGAGGATGATACCGCAGTCATGCTGAGCGACCGTAACGGAGGAGAAGGTGACCATTACACCAACACCATTTTCGACGACCAGGCCGATGTGCCGGTTTCAGAAGCTCAGGCTCCCTTCACCGGAAGGTACATCCCTGAGATGCCGCTCAGCGCCTTCAACGGAAAACCGCTTGCCGGGAACTGGCAGATGCGCATCAACGACGGAGGTTCGGGAAACAGTGGTACACTCAACAACTGGTGTCTGCAGTTTCTCTATTACGATCCCTCGATCGGAATCAGCGATCCGGAATTGCAGCAGGCAAATCTGGAACAGAATTACCCGAACCCGGCAAACACCTCTACCAGCATCGGATTCAGCCTTCCGGCTGCCTCGGAGGTTAAGCTGGTGGTTTATGATATCTACGGTCAGATGGTGGCACAACTCGCCGACGGACAGATGGGCGCCGGCAGACACCTGGTGGTGGCCGGACTCAGGAATCTGCAGCCGGGAAGGTATTTTTACCGTCTGGAGACAGAGAAATTTACCGCAACCCGTTCTATGGTGATTGTCCGTTGACAACCATTAAAAAATTGTTTAATGCTGATTTTCAGCTAAATAAAAAATTATGAAATTTAAAAGAATCTTACTGAAACTGAGTGGGGAAGCCTTGATGGGCAATCAGCAATACGGCATTGACCCGGCGATGCTGACCATGTATGCACGTGAGATCAGGTCAGTTACCGAAATCGGGACCCAGGTTGCCGTTGTGATCGGCGGCGGCAATATTTTCAGAGGAATGCAGGGTGCAGCCAAAGGCATGGACAGGGTGCAGGGAGATTATATGGGGATGCTGGCCACGGTCATCAACAGCATGGCCATTCAGGCTGAGATAGAGAAACAGGGAATACCCACCCGTTTGCTTTCCGGCATAGTCATTGACCCGATAGCCGAATCAATGAGCCGTCGCAAAGCCATCTCTTACCTCGTAGAAGGGAAAGTGGTGATCATTGCTGCCGGCACCGGAAACCCCTTCTTTACCACCGACACAGCTTCTGCCCTTCGTGCAGTTGAAATTGAAGCAGATGTTATTCTCAAAGGAACGCGGGTTGACGGAATTTATACCGCAGATCCGGAGAAGGACCCCAATGCTGTGAAATACGACTTCATCAGCTACGATGAGGTTTATGAAAAGAAACTCAGCATCATGGACCTGACAGCATTTACCCTCTGCCGCGAGAACAAACTGCCCATCATGGTGTTCAATATGAATGAACCGGGGAACCTGCTGAAACTGGTCAGCGGAGAAAAAATAGGCACACTGGTGAGTGAAGGCTGAGCAGCCTGAGCGGTTGTTTTGAATTTGGCGTTGTGCTTTTGTATATTTGCACACGTTTAGGATGAAAAAACAGGCAAACCATTAATATAACCTGCAAAATGAACGAAGAAGTCAGATTTGTGATTGATGAGGCCGAAGAGGGAATGCAGCATGCCATCGGCCACCTCGACAGGGAATTTCAGAAAATACGTGCCGGTAAGGCCAGTCCGGCCATGCTCGAAGGCGTGAAGGTAGATTATTACGGCACCATGACACCCATTGATCAGGTATCCAACATCAATACCCCCGATCCGCGTCAGATCATTGTTCAGCCGTGGGAAAAAAGCATGCTGGCCCCCATTGAAAAAGCCATTATGGCTGCCAATCTGGGCTTTAACCCCCAGAACAACGGCGAAGTGCTGCGCATTGCTGTCCCCCCGCTCACCGAAGAACGCCGCCGCGACCTGGTAAAGAAAGCCAAAGCAGAGGTTGAAAATGCCAAGGTTACCATCAGAAATATCCGCCGTTCGGCCATGGATTCAGGCAAAAAGCTTGAAAAAGAAGGAGTTCCCGAAGATGAGATCAAGCAGCTTGAAAAAGAAATTCAGGCCCTTACCGACAAGTTTACCGAAAAGGTTGATAAACTGTTCGACCTGAAGGAAAAAGACATCATGACTGTATAACCACGATTTTCAATTGCCATATTGAAACGGAGGCCGGAGCAAGTTTGTTCCGGCTTCTGTTATTTTCAGGCCAACATAATCAATGATCCGGCTTCATGCACTCTTCTGGTTATAGATTATGCTAACAGAGGCTTCCTGTTAACTAAAACTCATTCTGGGGAGCAAAGTCTCAGTGTCAGGTTAAGACCGTTGAGTGCCAGAAGTACGTTGATTTGTAAAATAATTTAGTATTTATATCCCCTTTGCATTTAAACTTCCCTATATTTGAAGTGGTAAATCAATATAATGCGTCCCGAAATCTCCATTTCAGGACCAAAGGGGCTTGGGATATTTTTTTGATAAATAATTGATAAAGAATCTATTAAAGACTATTAATTTTCAGACGGTCTGATGAATCTGAATCCGGACTGAGAATGACTCGTAAAACAAAAAGTACTGTCCAAAGCCTTGTCAGTTGCATGAATGCTGCCTGGTTTTACACTGAAAACTACTGATTATTAGTCTATTCCGCTTCTTTGTCTGAGGGTATAACCAGCAATCACCATTCTATGCGAAAATTTACGCTAACTCTGCTTGTCTTTTTCACATTTTTTCAAATGTATGCCCAGGAACGGTTCGTGGTGAGAATCAGCGCACCCGAAACCGGAACCCTGATGTCGGTACTTAAATCGGGGCACGACATTGCGGCATTCGTTCCGGATAAATACATCGACCTGGTGGTTGATCAGCAGGCATACACCGATCTTCAGGCAGAAGGCTTTACCATGGAGGTAACCCAGACCGAACGTCAGCTGAAGGAAAACATGGTTACAGGCCGTTCGCTGGCAGGCTACCGCACCTACAGCGATTTGTATTCCGAGCTGCTGAGCCTGCAGGCAAGCCATCCGGACATCTGCAAACTCTACGATATCGGTGATTCGCGCGGAAAAGGCTATTCTGCGCCGGCTTACAACAATTACAAACACGACATCTGGGCGGTGAAGGTCTCCGACAATGTAGAAACAGAGGAGGATGAACCCTGCATTTTCTACATGGGGGAACACCATGCCCGAGAGCCAATCAGTCTGGAAGTGGTGATGTATGTGCTGAACCATATTCTGTCGAATTACGGCACCGACCCATCCATCACCAGCAGTGTGAACAGCAAACAGATCTGGTTTGTTCCGCTGGTGAATCCTGATGGCCACAAGATCGTTACCGATGAAACTGACCTTTGGTGGCGCAAGAACATTGCCGACAACAACAACAGCAACACCATCAATTCAGGCACCACCGACGGGGTGGACCCCAACCGCAACTACGATTATGAATGGGGTGGCTCCGGGACGTCAACCAATCCTTCTGACATCACCTATTGCGGCCCTTATGGATTCTCCGAGCCGGAAACCATGGCCATGAAAAACCTGATCGACGGCCACCATTTCATCAGTGGGATCACCTATCACAGCTACAGTGAGCTGGTTTTATTCCCCTATGGATATGCCGTGGAAGCCTTTGCGCCTGACCATGCAGCGCTTGAAGACCTGGCCATCAGCATGGCAGAAACCATTCCGGCGTCCGATGGAGGCAACTACTTCCCCGACAAATCGTCGGGCCTTTACCCTGCTTCAGGTACCACCGATGACTACGCCTATGGTGAACGTGGCGTTTTTTGCTATACCATTGAGCTTGGAACTGTGTTTATCCCACCTGCATCGCAAATTGAAGGGATCTGTGAAGACAACCTGGAAGCCGCACTCATCCTGCTCAATCGCAGCGATGCACTGACGCTGACCGGGCTGGTGAGGGATGCTGCAACACAATTACCGCTGCAGGCAGAAGTTTACATTGAAGGAATCGACAACACCGGTGCTTACCGCGCCCCTTACACCAGCAATGAAACCTTCGGCAGATACCTGAGGATGCTGACTGCCGGAAATTACACCGTCACCTTCTCAAAATATGGTTACCTGTCACAGACTTTTACCGGGGTTAACCTGAACACCACCGGGCAAACGGTGCTTGATGTCAATCTGGTGCAGGCCCAGACAGTCAGCATCAGCGGGCTTGTCACCGATGCCGCTACAGGACTGCCTGTTGAAGGGGCGTTGATCAGTCTGACAGGCACACCCATCAACCCGGTTTCAACAAACAACCTCGGAGAATACCTTTTTGAAAATGTTACAGAAGGCACATTCAACTTCAGGGTAAGCAAGCCCGGTTATGCCACTGTAGTGCAACAGCATGCAGTGACCACTGAAAATCATGTTTTTAACTTTCAGCTGCAGGAAAGTGCTGCCTGGAGTTTTGAATCCGGGTCTTTTGAACCGGAATGGACATTCACCGGAGCAAAACCCTGGACCATCAGTACGGAAAGTCCCTACGAGGGTCTGTATTGTTCAAAGTCAGGGGCCATCGCGCACAGTCAGAATTCAGAAATGAGCATCACCCTTAATTTTTCTTCCGACGGAGATGTTTCTTTCTTCCGCAAGGTCTCTTCAGAAAGCGGATATGACTACCTCAGGTTCAGCATCGACGGTGTTCAGCAGGGACAATGGTCAGGAACCGTGGCCTGGGGAGAAGTCTCGTATCCGGTCACCGCCGGAACGCACACCTTTACCTGGAACTATGTGAAGGATCAAAGCGTAGTTGGCGGAAGTGACTGTGCCTGGGTTGATTTTATTCAGTTTCCGCCCATGCAGCCAATCCCGGATCCGGCCGATATCTCGGTTTCAGCCACAGCGTTCAGTGTACTGCTCGCCCCCGGATCGAACGGGAACGAAACACTTGTCATCAGCAACACCGGAGAATCGGAGCTGACCTTTACCGCACAGGTAGTGTATGAACCCTTGCAGGGAAGGACAATGTCGACTATAGTGCCTCTTGCTGCTGCCTACAACACAGGCACAACCACCAGTGCAGCAAAAACCCAGACCAGTCTGGTAAAAGGCTATCCGACCACCGAAGCCGGATGGATGAAGTTTGACCTCAGCCAGCTGCCCGACGGAGCCGCCATCAATTCGGTGGAATTTCACGGGTATGTGAATGCCACCAATTATCCTTACTGGAACATCAACCCTGTCACAAACGATCCTGTTACCACCCCTGCTCCGACGCTGTACGCGGATATAGTTGCAGAGTCTGCCTCCGGATATTACCTCTACAGAAGCGAAGCAAGCAGCTACGCAACCGGTTGGAAAGTGCACACCCTGGGTGGCAATGCAGCCGCTGACCTTCAGGCAGCCCTGGCTCAGAACTGGTTTGCCATCGGCATCATGGACCGGGATAACAGCAGTTCCTATTATATTGGTTTTGACGGATGGAATGAATCCAACCCGCCTTACCTTCAGGTTGATTATACCTATACTCCGCCCTATTCGTGGCTGAGCCTTGACGGATCGGGAAGCATTTCAGGAAACATCGCGGGTTCAGGATCTCAGGAAATTGATCTCACATTTACTGCAGGAGCCCTTTCCCCGGGAACCTACCATGCCAGCATTTCGATACAGAGCAACGATCCTGATGAGGCTGAATTACTGATTCCCTGCACCCTGACCATCGCTGAAAACAAAACCCTCAACCTGAGCCTTGCGATCGAAGGCCTGTATGCCGGGAATGGCAGCATGAACAAAGCCCGCGGATTGTCAGGCGACCAGTTCAGCGGCGATATTGCTGACATGATCACGGTTGAACTCCACGATGCAGACGATTACACCACCGTTGTCAGTAGTTTCCCGGAAACAGCGCTCAGCACTTCAGGCCAGGCCAGCGTGAGCATTCCGGCAGTTATCAGTGGTTCGTATTACCTTACGATCAAACACCGCAACAGTCTCGAAACCATTTCAGCCAGCCCGGTTTCTTTCAGCGGCAGCACCATCAGCTACAGCTTCAGCAACACAGCCCAGGCTTACAACGGCATGCTTAAAGAAATGGAAGACGGCGGCTTTGCCATTTACAGCGGCGATGTAAATCATGACCTTTTCATCGATACCGCTGATATGACTCCGGTTGACAATGACGCAAACGCGTATCTTGAAGGATATATCATCAGCGATGTGAATGGGGATGGGATTACAGATACGGCAGACATGACCTTTATCGACAACAGTGCCCAGGATTATATCTTCCTTGTGACACCCTGATTCAGGCAGATACAGAAAAACCGGAGATTCAACGGCGTATTGAGTAGTGAATGCCGGGAAACTTACCTGATTTTTTGCTACAGGATCTATGACAGAACAGCGAATAAAGGATAAATCAACATCAGCAAAATATGAGAAACAGACTTTTTAACGTGCTGGCAGTTGTGCTGTTCATGCTTATGGCAGGCAGCAGTCTGTATGCACAGAAATTCAGTTATTCCGATGCCTGGTACAAGCATGGTTTTTCACTGGAATCGGGCAAAGGGCAATCTGTTGAAGTCAGCTATTCGGTTGGGTCATTTTCGATGGATGACCTGACGGTGGATGGCAAAGTACTGAAAGACCTCTCCCTGCCGGGCAGTTTACTGTTCAACAACGAGGGAGCACCGGACCTGCCTGGCAGTGGCAAACTGATTGCCATTCCCCAGGGCAGCAGCGCATCTTTTCAGATCATCTCCAGCCGAAGGGAGGTGATTCAGGATGTTGATCTGGCGCCTGCTCCGAGAATTCCGAAGGATGATGAAAATGTTCCCCTTCAGTATCAGAAGAATGAAGCGATTTATGGTACCAATGCCTTTTATCCATCGCAACCTGTTGTACTTTCTGACAACATGAAGATCAGGGGAGTGGATGCAGTGATGCTGGGCATTACCCCGTTTCAGTACAATCCGGTTACCCGTGAACTGATCGTTTACCGCGATCTGAAAGTTAAAATTACTTTTACTGGCGGCAACGGACAGTTCGGAGACAGCAGGCTGCGGAGCCGGTGGTGGGACCCCATCCTCGAAGATGCCCTGCTCAATCTCTCTGCTTTACCGGCGGTTAATTACAATCGTACTTCATCCGGAGGGCCGGGTGAGGAAACCGGGGCGGAATACCTGATCATCACCCCTACCGGCGCTGACTTTGTACAGTGGGCCGATTCGATAAAGAAGTTCAGAACAGAACAGGGCATACTTACCCTGGTTAAGACCCTGGATCAGGTTGGGGGTAACACCACAACAGCCATTGAAACCTACATCAACAATGCCTACAACACCTGGACCATCCCTCCGGCAGCCATTCTTTTACTGGGTGACTACGGAACCGACGCCTCCAACTCAGTGGTTTCTCCCATTTACGACAACTATTGTATATCAGACAATATTTACGGGGATGTGGATGGCGACCACCTGCCTGAAATTGTCATGGCACGGATTACGGCCAACAATGCGGCTCAGTTATCGGTGATGGTTACAAAATTCCTGAATTACGAGCGCAACCCGCCAACGAGTGCTGATTTCTACGATCATCCGATTACCGCACTTGGCTGGCAGACCGAACGCTGGTTCCAGATCTGCTCGGAAACTGTCGGAGGTTTCTGGAAAAACGTACAGGGTAAAAACCCCGTTCGCATCAATGAAGTTTACGGAGGCAACCCGGCAAGTGATCCATGGTCAACGGCCACCAACACCAGCACGGTGGTCAGTTACTTCGGCCCTTCCGGACTTGGCTATATCCCATCTACTCCTCAAACCCTTGGAAACTGGACCGGAGGGAATGCCACTGCCATCAACAGTGCCATCAACAACGGCGCTTTTATGCTTCAGCACCGCGATCACGGCATGGAAACCGGCTGGGGTGAACCTTCCTATGTAAGTTCAAACATCGATGGCCTGGTAAATACCGATCTCACCTACATCATGTCGATCAACTGTCTGACCGGCAAATACAATTATTCCAGCGAGTGCTTTGCAGAGAAATTTCACCGCTATACGCACAATGGCAGCAATTCGGGAGCTCTGGGTATCATGGCTGCTTCGGAAGTATCGTACTCTTTTGTGAATGACACCTATGTGTGGGGGATGTACGACAACATGTGGCCGGATTTTATGCCGGCTGAAGGTACCACTCCGGAATCAAGAGGCGTGCTGCCGGCCTTCGGGAATGCTGCAGGTAAGATATTTCTTGCCCAGTCAGGCTGGCCCTACAACACAAGCAACAAAGAGGTAACCTACAACCTTTTTCATCATCATGGAGATGCCTTTCTGACCGTTTATTCGGAAGTTCCGCAAAACCTTACTGTTTTCCATAACCCGGTGCTTTTTGCCGGCACAACCTCTTTCAGTGTAACCGCCGATGCCGGATCACTTATCGCACTGACCGTAAACGGTGAGATTATCGGCACCGGAACCGGAACCGGATCACCGGTTAACATCATGATTCCGGCCCAGGTTCCACCCAATCAGGTTGTGGTTACGGTAACCAAACAAAATTATTTCAGATACCGGGCCGTGGTAAGTGTCATTCCGGCTGAAGGACCCTATGTTGTGTACAATACCGTCACAGTCAGCGATCCGGAACCGGGTGGCAACAACAACGGGTACCCCGATTATGATGAAACCCTCCATCTTTCGGTTGCCCTCAGGAATGTGGGCATTGAAACGGCCACGAATGTAGTTGCCACCCTATCGTCGGCAGATGCCTTTGTCACCATCACCGACAACCAGGCATCGTACGGCAGTATTGACCCCGATGAAATCGTGACCATTCCCGCCGGGTATACCCTGGTAACTGCCGATAACATTCCCGACCAGCATGTAGTATCCTTTACCCTCTCGGCAACAGACGGGATCGATACCTGGGAGTCGAACTTCAGCCTGACGGCCAATGCACCGGTACCTGAAATCGGGGCACTCACGGTCCTCGACAACGGTCCGGGCTGTAACAACGACGGTATCCTCGACCCGGGTGAAACTGCTGATCTTGTTGTAAGCTGTTCCAATACCGGTCATAGTCCGGTTGCCAACGTGAATGCAACATTAGCCATTCAGGGCGGAACCAGCGCTTATCTTACGCTCAACAGCAGCAGTTTCAGCATTGGCTCAATGGCATCAGGAGCAACTGCTGAAGCCATTTTCAATGTTACCGCCGACGCTTCAACGCCCCTGGGCACTCCGGTTGATCTCCTGATTGACCTTACAGGAGGTGTCAACAGTCAGTACACGGATCAGGCTATCCGTCAGGTGGTGATCGGCCTCATCCCGGAATACAACATGATGAACGGCAGTATAACAGCATGTACCGGATATTTCTATGACTCAGGCGGAGCTTCCGGCGAGTATGCCGACAGTGAGAACTTCACCATGACCATCAATCCATCCACCCCGGGTTCCATGACCAGACTGGTGTTTAC
>JAEUTG010000009.1 GCA_016788045.1 Bacteroidales bacterium | reverse complement strand
TCGACTAATGGATGTTTCCAAATACTCCTTAACAACTTTCAGTTTTAAGTCGTCCGTAAAACGGTTTACATGTACTTTCATAGTCCTGTTTTTAGTTTACTTTTCCTGTAAACCTATTTCAGGACAAGACAGGCTCCATGCCCGATGCACCATGCTCCATGCCCCATGCCCTGCGCCCGGTGGCTTCGATACATTTTTCGAAAACATCATCCTGCTCCAAATCAACTTTCATTTCGAAAAACACTCAGCCACCTGCCCCATGCCTGCCTGCTCTGACGGCAGTCAGACAGGCCCCATGCCTGCCTGCTCTGGCGACAGTCAGACAGGCCCTATGCTCCTTGCTCCATGAACCATGCCCCATGCACCATGCCCCATGCTACAGGCTCCATGCCCTGCGCCCGGTGGCTTCGATACATTTTCCGAAAACATCATCCTGTTCCATATCAACTTTCATTTCGAAAAACACTCAGCCACCTGCCCCATGCCTGCCTGCTCTGGCGGCAGTCAGACAGGCCCCATGCGCCTTGCTCAATGCTCCTTGCTCCATGCACCATGCCCCATGCCCCATGCCCCATGCTCCATGCTCCACGCTTATTTATCCTCATCCCATTCGATCTCAAACTTTGTGGAATTTTTGCCGGCCGGCTGCGTGGTTTCAGCTTTTCCGGGGTTGAATTCCTTCCGGATGGCATCGCGCAGCTCCTGTTTCTGCTGTTTGAAGTCACCGGCGATCTTCTTTGCCACCGCCTGGTAATCATAATTGACTTCAGGCTCATCTACTGTACCTGTCATGTGAAGAAACAGGCGGGTACGTCCCAGCCCGTCGTCTTCATAAGCCGTGGGTGGAGGCTGGTTTTTCCGGCGCTTGTTTTTGCGCAGCTCGGAGGTCAGCAGGCTGAAGTGGTAATCAATTTCATTGCCGAAGGTATGTGAACCGTAGCCTTTCAGATTTAAAGCCGAGGTTTGTATCTCCATTTCCGGAATAACCACGGTTTTACGGGCAATCTCAATGCGGTTGCGCATGGTGGAAAACCTCACATTGCGAAGTTCCTCTTCGTCTACAAAACCCGACAATTCCTGCAGGGGTTCAAAACCGGTGAGTTGTCCGTTACGGATTTCAACATCGGCTATCGCCGCAACCGAGGCCTCATCTGTTTCAAAATTTCTGCTTAGGGCCGATGAATACTGCACGCTGGCATCGCCTCGTCCGCGCAGGTGGCGGCTCTGCAGGCTGGTCTGTCCAAAATCGTTGAATTCGGAAAACAGCCGCGGGATATCTACATCCCTCAGCTCCGCATTGCAGACTACCTGGGCATGGTCACCATAACGGCCGTTGAGCAGTCCGCTGGCGGCTATTCTTCCGTCCAGCGCATTGAAGGCAAGATCATCCGCCCGAAGAACCTGATCGCTCAGCGTCAGCGTTCCCCGGATGTTTGTGGCTGAAAACTTCCTGTAACTGAACTTCTCTATCTGAATACTGGTTGTAAAACTGACATCTCCGGGAAAAACCGGGCCGGGCTCAGAGGTTGCTTCAGATGCTGTCTGAAAGCCGGGAATATCTTCCAGCCTGAAAACAGAGGAGGTAAGCCGGGTATCGGCATGCAACGGCTGATTGTCATAAAGCATGAATGCGATGAGGTTGTCGGCCGAACCGGTAAGGCTGATATCTGTTTCACCGGTTTTACCCTGCAGCTGATCGATATACACCCGGCCGTTTTTCAGTTCAAGGCTGCCATTGATGTTGGTGACTTCCGTTCCGGATGCCGTGAGTTCAAAGCTTGTGTTTTCGAACCGGATCAGCCCCTGGGAGGTGACCGCCATGCGGGCTCCGTCGTTGTATTTGCCACGGTAGGTAAGGTCAGCGATCACCCTGCCAGCAGGCTTGTCTACTGAGGCTGACGTCATGAATCCGGCTACTTCAGCCAGGTCGAGGTCGGCGCTGAGCCTGAGGTCGAGGTTGGGCCTGCTGAAATCCGAAATCCTTGCACTGCCGCTGAATCGACCATGCTGCGTTTCTCCTGAAAATGAACTGAAGGTCAATACTTCTGCCTTTTTCCCAGCGGTGGATGAAAAATCCCCCCTCAGGACTATATTTTTTAGTTTAGCACCGGTTCCGGTATGGGAGAAAGTGCCTTTACTGAGCTCAAAATCAGCATGAATGAAAGGTGTGGATGTTTTCCCCAATTTGCCTTTGATGGTGGCTTTCAGGGCGAGCCTTCCTCCAGGCTCATAAACGTTAAAGGGCTCAGAGAGCTTATCGGGCAGGGCTCCGAGCACCTCAGAGATATCGGCATTGCTTGTCTGAAGGTTCAGGTAGACTGGATTCTCCTCTTTCCCATAATCAAAATTCCCGTCGAGGACTGCTTCCAGTCCGGCAAACCCAACCTTCAGGTTTCTGATGCTGCCCTGTTTCGTGGCATTGTTCACATGAACCACGCCACTGATCAGAACCGGGGAGGCCGGGGCGTAGCTGAATCCGGTTGTATTCCATCGCCTTAGTTGAAATCCACCGGCCATTTGCAGATCGTATTGCTCGCCAGCCATCCTGCCTTTGAAGGAGAACTCGGGAAAAAAGAAGGCCAGATCCGTTTGTTTAATCAGGTTGCGGTAGTATACACCCGAATTCACCAGCACCACTCGTTGCAGATCAAAATCAACACTGCTGCCCTTTCCGCCAGTCTGTTTCCAGATGTGATAATTATCGTGGCCATCGGCTCCGGTCCAAAGGGTTATGGATGCATCTGTGATCTGGAGGGACCGGATTTTATACGTTCCGGTGAACAGGCTGAACAAGCCAATGCGCACGGATATGCTGGCAGCACTGAGTAAACCGGGGGCATCCGGAAGACCGGCAGGTGCTTTGAACTCTGCATTCCTGAAAACGACTGAGGCATCCGGAAAGCTGCTGAAAATGGTAAAATCAATCTGTCTTACATCGGCTTTCACCAGCAGGTGGCTGTTAATCTCGTCTACAACCACCGCCTTTACTTTGTCACCAAAGGCAATACCCACCACTGCAAGTCCGGCGGCAGCCAATATCAGCAAGCCGGCAACAAGCAGGATGAGCCTGATGAAAAATCGTTTGCTTGCGGAAGTTGTTTTCATGGAACGGAGAAGGATAAACCAAAGCAGATTAACGGATTAAACAGCGGTTCATTGCGCAGGGAGGGATTGATTATATAAATTTATCCGGGCTGAAGCCTGACAACTCCTGTCAACACCAGACAGCCGGAAGAAAGGTTTTTAAGCCTTACCGCACAGGTCTTTCACAGCCGCCACAATACCGGCAGTATCATATCCGCACTCGGCATAAAGCTCTTCGGGTTTGCCCTGCGTGATGTAACGGTCGGGAACACCCAGGCGCACCAGCGGAAGGTTATACCCATGGTCGGCCATAAACTCGAGCACTGCACTGCCCAGCCCTCCCAGAATGGTTCCGTCTTCCACCGTCAGCAGGCGCGGGTAGCTGCGGCATACCTCATGCAGCATCGTTTCATCGAGCGGCTTCAGAAACCGCATGTCGTAAACTGCTGCCTCGATGCCATGTTTAAGCAATTGTTCACTGGCTTCTGCGGCAAAATTGCCCGGGTGGCCGATACACAGGATGGCCACATCGCGGCCTTCGCGGATCTTGCGGGCGGTTCCGACCTGAATTTCTTCAAATGGTTTTTTCCAGTCAGTATTAAGTCCCCTGCCCCTTGGATAGCGGATCACAAACGGGCCTTTGTCAGGAAGCTGGGCTGTGTACATCAGGTTACGGAGCTCCACTTCGTTCATGGGCGATGAAATGATGAGTCCGGGGATAGCCCTGAAATAGGCAAGGTCGAAAACACCATGGTGCGTAGGTCCATCTTCGCCAACCAGTCCACCGCGGTCGAGGCAGAATACCACATTCAGTCCCTGCAGGGCTACATCGTGAATAACCTGATCATAGGCACGCTGCATAAACGACGAATAGATATTGCAAAAGGGTAAAAGTCCCCGGGCAGCCATTCCGGCTGAGAATGTTACTGCATGCTGTTCAGCAATACCCACATCAAAAGCCCGTTCAGGCATTACACTCATCATCATATTCAGTGAACAGCCCGAGGGCATGGCCGGCGTTACACCCACAATCTTCTCGTTCAGGGTGGCCAGCTCAATGATGGTTTTGCCGAAAACATGCTGATACTTTGGCGGAAGGCTTTTGCAGGGCTTCTCGATGATCTCGCCGGTAGTTTTGTCGAACATGCCCGGTGAGTGATAAAGTATCTGATCCTGCTCTGCCTTTTCGAAGCCTTTGCCTTTAACCGTAATTACATGCAGAAGTTTGGGCCCGGGAATGTTTTTCAGGTCTTTCATCAGTTGGGTAAGCCTGACCACATCGTGGCCATCTACCGGTCCGAAGTAGCGGAGGTTAAAGGCTTCAAACAGGTTACTTTTGTTCAGAATGGTCGATTTGAGAGCGTTACCGATCTGTTTGACTACAGCCCGTGAGTTTTTACCGTAGCGGGTATTGCCGCCCATCAGTTTCCAGACTTTGTCTTTGAGTTTGTTGTAAGCGCGGGAGGTAACAATGCTGAGCAGGTATTCGCGCAGCGCCCCTACATTCCGGTCAATGGCAATGCCATTGTCGTTGAGGATCACCAGCAGGTTGGTATTGGCTACACCGGCATTGTTAAGGGCCTCCATGGCCATGCCGCCGGTCATGGAACCGTCGCCGATCACCGCAATGTGCTGCTCTTTCCTGTTGTTTTGCAACCGGGCTGCCACGGCCATTCCCAGAGCTGCTGAGATCGACGTTGATGCATGCCCTACCCCGAAGGTATCGTATTCACTTTCGCTCATTTTAGGAAAGCCGCTGATGCCCTGATAGGTTCGGTTTGTGGTGAATGCATTACGCCGGCCGGTGATGATTTTATGGGCATAGGCCTGATGGCCGACATCCCAGATCAGTTTGTCGTTGGGGGTATCGAAGGCATAATGAATGGCCACTGCAAGCTCAACCGCTCCGAGGCTGGCCCCCAGATGGCCGGGGTTCGAGGAGATTACATCGATGATGTACTGCCTTACTTCGGCGCACAACTGCGGAAGATCGTCTTCGCTCAGCTTGCGCAGATCGGCAGGGGAATCAATGGTCGACAGAAGTTTTCCGGGTACAGGCGACATGCGTCATCGTTGATTGAACTGCAAAGGTAAGCATTATGGCAATTCAGCACCGGATAGGTTTAAGGCGCGTTTTTTCGGGATTTTACCATAGAAATCATTATTGTCCGGTTAATATTGGAATTGCTTATCAGATTCTTCGCTTCACTTTGTTTCGCTCAGAAAAACAAGCAGTTGAGTACAGAATAGGGGGGCTTGTTTGCTGCTTCGCCGCAACAACGCCCCCCTTTTCATTCACCCATGTAAATTAAAGTCATTCTGAGCGTTCGCGAAGAACCGACCGAAGGGAGCCTGCCTGTTTGCAGAGGCAGACAGGCGTTAGTGAAGAACCGACCGAAGGGAGCCTGCCTGACTGCGTCAGACAGACAGGCTCACCGAAGGTAATCCCATAATTTTCCCGAACAACAATGTATAGAAATAGTGTTAATACTATACCAGCGCATGTCAGCGATGTTACCTGGCTATAGCACCTAATTCCACTTTTGCCTGCTCAGGTCCGTGACTTATGTCAATTTTCCTTTTAAACGGCTGGTCTTTAACCTGTGAAATCATCCTTAAGGATCAGATTTCCCAGACCTGTATCACAAACTCATACATTCTAAGGTGGCTGCAATTTCAGCCTGCTGGCAAGAAATCCGTTCATTGGCAACCATTGTTGACTTATTTAGATAAGAACAATTTATGAGACATGAAAGGAGTCCACCTGAAAATAATATTTTCCGGTTATGAATAAGGGTAAACACCATGTTGGTTGTCTTATAGTTGATATACTCAACCAGACGATTCAATATGTCCTAAAAATGCGATAAACTATGAAAATCTTTACCCGGTCACTTTTCTCCGTATTGCTGACATTACCATTTGCTCTGCAAGCCCAGTTAACTGCAGATGCGGGTAACGACAAGACACTCTGTTCCGGGGCCGACAATTATATTGCGGTTCAGCTTGGCAGCAGTCCAACGGCTTCAGGAGGAACTGGTCCTTACACCTATACATGGGAGACCCGCTTTTTTTACCAGATGGGGAATTTTACCATCACCCAATATGCATCGGACTTCCTGAACGACACAACCTCAGCCAATCCGGTGGTCGTATGGGGAACGTTCAACAACACCCCCCTCAATTTCAAGCTTACCATTACCGATGCAAACAACCAGACTGCAGTCGATTCAACGCTGGTAAGCTTCTCTTCATGGGTATTTACCAATGATTTTTGGGAATTCCACATTCTGCAGGGAGATTCCATTTACCTCAATTCTGGTGCAGGGGCTTTCAGCAATTACCCACCGTTTGACTATTTATGGAGGCCTTCTCACGGAATTACGGATTCTGTTCACGAAACTTTCTGGGCAGCGCCGGATACATCCGTTATTTACAATGTTACCATCACTGATGCCATGGGATGCCGCATTGATGAAATGGCCAGATACCATGTTTATGTATCACCTGTTTCTGTTGAAGCACCATCAACGGAAAATACCATCCGGGTATTCCCGATTCCGGCCAGGCAAGAGCTTAACTTCAGGCTGAACCAGCAAAAAGCAACAAAGTTTATGGTACAGATTTACGATTTGACCGGTAAGCAGATCATGAACAGTGATTTTCATTCCTTGAATTTCAGCATAGATGTCGGCAGGTTACAGCCCGGGATATACACTTACAGATTATCCGGAAATGGAGCGGTGTTAATGTCAGAGAAATTCGAAATTCAGTAAGCCTTATTCATGCATTTCTCCCCAAACAATCAATAAATGGTAAAACACTGAAATTATGACTACTCCGGCACAGGTTTAACAATTTTTCACAACCGGGCATTGAAATGTATTACATTTGCGGGCTGTATTTCAATCGGGAGAAATCATGAACATCATAATAGCCGGCGACGGCGAGGTGGGCTTCCACTTAGCCAAGATGCTATCCGGTGAAAATCACAACATTACGATTGTTGATCCGCATCAGGAGCTGCTCAAGATGATTGAATCGCACTCCGATCTTCTCACCATCACCGGCGACTCCACTTCCATCAGTGTACTCGAGCAAGCCAACATCCGCAAGGCTGATCTGCTGATCTCAGTGGTACACGATGAAAAGATCAACATAACTACCTGTGTACTTGGCAAGAAGCTCGGTGCCAAGCGTACCATTGCCAGGATCAACAATACGGAATACCTGACGGTTGAGAATCGTGAAATCATGCGCACCCTGGGCATCGACGCCATGGTTTGCCCTGAAAGGATTGCCTCAAAAGAGATTGTCAGGCTGCTAAGTCAGACGGCAGCCACCGAAATTTTCGATTTCTCTGACGGGCGGCTCTCACTCTTCCTGATAAAGCTTGACGAAAAGGCGCTGGTACTCAACAAAACGCTGAACCAGATCGCACATGAGAACCCGAAACTTGATTTCAGGGCCATTGCCATTCATCGCAACAACCGGACACTTATTCCAAAAGGGGACGATGTTTTCAGACTGAACGACCTTGCTTATGTGATTACCAAGCCTGATGGAGTTGAAGACCTGCTAAGGCTTGGAGGAAAACAGAAACAGGAAATCAGGAATGTGATGATTGTTGGTGGTGGCCGCATTGGCCGCAAAACTGCCCGCAGGCTGGAACGCGACATGAATGTAAAGCTGATCGAGATGAACAAGGAACGATGCCTCAATCTTATTGATCAGCTGGAACATACCCTCATCATCAATGCCGATGCCCGTGATATCGAGCTGCTTGAAGATGAGGGCATCCGCAACATGGATGCTTTTATTGCGGTTACCAACGATTACGAAACCAATATCCTCACCTGCCTGCTGGCCCAGCGCTACGGGGTGAAACGCGTTATTCCGCTTGTCGAAAACATCGACTACATCAGTATATCACAAAGTATAGGTATTGAAACAATCATCAATAAAAAACTGATTACAGCCTCTTACATTGTGCGGTTTACCATGGATGCTGAAGTCACCTCAATCAAATGCCTGAGCGGTATTGATGCTGAAGTTATGGAATTCGTGGTGAAACCTGGTGCTTACGTAACGCGAAAACCCATAAAAAACATTGATATCCCGAAAGGCTGTATCATAGGCGGTATCGTGCGCGGCTTGCAGAGCTACATTGCCATCGGTGATTTCCAGATACAGGAAGGCGACCGGGTCGTGATTTTCTCACTACCGGAGTCCATCAGTAAAGTGCAGTCACTGTTTAATTAAATCAATACTTTTCGGCAGTTTATCCCCGGGATATGGCCCGTACGAGCAAAATCAACCTGAACGCTATACTCAAGATCACAGGGCTGCTTCTGATGATTGAGGGCTTGTTCATGCTTAGTTGTCTGGGTTTCTCTGCCTGGTATTCCCCAGTTAGCCTCTCAAGTCTGGTTCTTTTCAATCCGGCTTATGATTTTCTGCCATTGCTGGTTTCAGGCATAGTTATCCTGATTATTGGCTGGAGTTTATGGCTGATGAACCGGAAACTTGACCAGAATTCCATTGGTAAACGGGAGGGCTACATCATTGTTTCTGCAGCCTGGGTGATTATCTCCCTTTTCGGGGCAATTCCCTTTGTACTCAGTGGGACTACACCCAGCTATACCGATGCCTTTTTTGAAACCATGTCGGGATTCACCACTACCGGAGCGAGTATTTTTACCGATATTGAAGCCTTGCCCGCCGGTATACTTTTCTGGAGAAGCATGACTCACTGGATTGGCGGAATGGGGATCATCGTACTCTCGCTTGCCATACTGCCGATCCTCGGAATCGGAGGCATGCAGCTGTTTGTTGCTGAAGTGCCCGGCATCACTCCAGACAAGATTCATCCGCGCATCACTCAGACTGCCAAGAGGTTATGGCTGATCTATGTTGCCCTTACCTTTGCGCAGACCTTACTCTTAATATTGGGTGGGATGAGCGCATTCGATGCTTTGTGCCATGCCTTCGGTACCATGGCTACAGGAGGGTTCTCAACCAAAAACGACTCTGTCGCCGGATTCTCTCCTTACATTCAATATATTATTATACTCTTCATGTTTCTGGCGGGGGTAAACTTCTCTCTTCATTACTTTGCCATAAAAGGCAAATTCAGCAAAATACTGCAAAACGAGGAACTCCGGCTTTACTCAGTAATCATACTTGTCTCTGCCCTGTTCATCAGTCTGGGGCTGATTTTTATGCAAGGCACCCCGGTTGAGAAGGCGATCCGCGATGCTTTATTCCAGGTTGTATCCATTGTAACGACAACAGGATTTGTCAGCAGTGATTATCTGCTCTGGCCATTCTTCGCCTGGTTTCTGATCTTTCTACTGATGTTTACGGGAGGTTGCGCAGGTTCAACAGGCGGAGGAATTAAAATGGTAAGAATCAACCTGCTTTTCAAGAACAGCCTGCTGGAGCTCAAGCGTATCATTCATCCGCAGGCGATCTTACCTGTAAGGCTTAATGGTAAATCCATATCACAGGAGATCATATTCAATGTGCTGGCTTTTTTTCTCATCTACATCATCATCTTTGCTTTCGGATCTCTCCTGATGTCATTTATGGGTCTGGAGTTTGAATCTGCCGTAGGAGCTGTTGCGGCCAGTCTTGGTAACATAGGCCCGGGACTGGGTACTGTTGGCCCGGTGTTGAATTATAGTCAGATTCCTGATGCAGGTAAATGGGCCCTTGCGTTCTTTATGATGCTTGGCAGGCTGGAATTGTTCACAGTACTTATCCTGCTTTCTCCCACTTTCTGGAAAAAATAACAAGCGACTCCTAAAAAGAAACTCCGGATGTATCGTTTCCACTACAGGGCGCTGATAAAAATTACCGGCATGTTGCTGGTGATTGAGGGCTTGTTTATGCTCACAAGCATTCCTTTTTCACTTTGGTATGGTGGCACTGACCTTAAACCGCTGCTGATTTCTGCCGGCATAACGATTCTGACCGGAAGCGTTATGTGGTTTACACGCCGCAATTACGATCAGCGCGACATTGGCCGGCGCGAAGGATACCTGATCGTCAGCATAACCTGGATTGTCATTTCTGTTTTCGGGGCTCTTCCCTTCTACATCAGCGGGGCAATACCATCGTTTACCGATGCCTGCTTTGAAACCATGTCGGGCTTTTCAACTACAGGCGCTTCCATACTCCGCGATATTGAAGTTATCCCGAAAGGATTGCTTTTCTGGCGCAGTATGACTCACTGGATCGGCGGAATGGGGATCATCGTTCTTTCGATTGCCATACTTCCTTTTCTGGGTTATGGGGGTATGTCGCTGTTCTGGGCCGAAGTTCCCGGTCCTGAAAAGGACAAACTTCATCCACGAATAGCTGAAACTGCCCGCAGGCTCTGGGGGATCTATATCCTGTTGACATTCGCAATGGTTTTACTGGAACTGGCCGGAGGAATGAATCTGTTTGATTCGCTCTGTCATGCCTTCGGTGCTTTGTCTTCCGGTGGATTTTCACCAAAAAACACAAGCCTGGCAGGTTACTCGCCTTACCTGCAGTATGTTGCAATTCTCTTTATGTTTCTGGCAGGTACCAACTTCACCCTTCATTACCTGCTTTTGAACGGAAAAGCAAAAAAAGCGCTTGGAAGTCAGGAATTACATGCATACCTGCTGATTCTTTTCATCCCTTCAGTTATAATAGCCATGATTCTTTTTTACACCAGGGATTATGGCATTGAGCAAGCCTGGCGCGGAGCACTTTTCAATGTAGTGAGCATCGTTACCTGTACCGGGTTTGCCAACGAAGATTTTATGCTCTGGCCTTCCTATGCCTGGTTTATCATCTTTCTGCTGATGTTTTCCGGGGGAATGGCAGGTTCTACTTCCGGGGGAATAAAAGTCGTCAGGCATGTGCTCCTGTTCAGGAATTTTTCGAATGTAATTCAAAGGCAGGTGCACAAAAGTGCTGTAATCCCGGTAAGGCTGGATAAAAAACCCGTTAACCCGAAAATCCTGCACAATGTACTGGCCATTTTCTTTCTGTATATCATCACTTTCGGAATTGGTTCACTGCTGCTTACGGCAACCGGACTTGATGTGATTTCGTCCATGGGATCCGTAGTAAGCTGTATGGGAGGGATAGGCCCCGGACTCGCAACCACCGGTCCGGTTGCCAATTATGCCCACCTTACGGATTTTGCCAAATGGGTGTTGAACTTCATGATGCTGCTGGGCAGGCTTGAACTTTTCAGCCTTTTTATTGTCCTGCATCCTGCCTTCTGGAAACAATAAACCATCCCGCCTGAGAGTCCTCATCCTGATTACGGAGATTTGAACTACCTTTGCCGGGATTATGAGTTTAACTGTCATCCCTACCTATAAGAAGATCTGGGACATCTCTCTTCCCATCATCTTCAGCCTCATCGCGCAAAACATTGTCAATGTTACTGATACGGCATTTCTGGGACGTGTTGGGGAAGTCGAACTCGGGGCCTCAGCAATAGGGGGACTGTTTTACATATCGCTTTTTATGCTGGGCTTCGGCTTCGGCATCGGTGGTCAGATCCTGATAGCCAGGCGCAACGGCGAGCGAAATTATCATGAAATCGGTAAAATTACCGACAACAGCCTGTACTTCCTGATGGGCATGGGGCTTTTCCTTTTCCTGATCATAAAGTTTCTGTCTCCGGTCATGCTCCGGCCAATGATATCCTCCGATGCTGTGTATCAGGCCAGTACTGATTTTCTGCAATACCGCATTTATGGGATCTTTTTTGCATTTGGCAATATTCTGCTGAGGGCTTTTTACATCGGCACTACCAGTACCCGGGTACTGACCTACAACGCCCTGATTATGGCCGGCACCAATGTGATTCTTGATTATGGTCTGATCTTCGGGCATTTTGGGTTGCCACAGATGGGTATCAAAGGTGCTGCCCTGGCATCGGCCATTTCTGAAGCTGTTTCAGCACTATATTTTTTCACCTATACGGTAAAGATGGTCGATCTGAAAAAATACAACCTTTTCAGGTTCAAGCGTTTTGACTGGGAAACCGTGAAAAAAACCCTGGAAATATCCGTATTTGTAATGCTTCAATACTTTATTTCCCTGGCTGCCTGGTTTGTATTCTTCATGATTATTGAAAAAATGGGTGAACGACAGCTCGCCATTTCAAACATCATCCGCAGCGCTTACATTGTGCTGATGATTCCGATTTTCGCCTTTGGATCTGCGGCAAGTTCCCTGGTGGGCAATGTGATCGGGCAGGGACGCACCGATCAGGTAATCCCTGTTATCAGAAAAGTAGCCCTGCTTAACTTTCTGCTGATCGGGGGTGCGGTGCTGATTTCTGCCCTGATTCCTTCACTGCTCATCTCTGTTTATACCTCCGACCAGGAACTGGTGAAACAGACGGTTCCGTCATTTTATGTCATCATGTCGGCCTTGCTGCTCTTCTCTTTTTCCAGCATCCTGTTCAACGGTGTTTCCGGAACTGCCAACACTGCCACTGCCCTGTTGATTGAAGTGGTCACCATTGTTGTGTATCTGATTGTGGCATACATACTTGCAGTAGTACTCAGGTTAAGCATCGAACAGGTCTGGGCCAGCGAATATGTATATTTCCTCGTATTGGGCGGTCTATCCTACCTATATCTTAAATCGGGGCGCTGGAAGAAGAAAAAAGTATAGAAATATTGGTCAGGCAACCATCGGGGTACCAAAAAAGCACCTGCCGTATTGACATTCGTCTGAGCTCGTTTATCTTTGCAGATTACACCCCACACAAATGGCTCAACTATCGGTTGTAATCATTACACTCAACGAAGAACGCAACATAGGGCGCTGCCTGGCTTCTGTTGCCGGTATTGCGGATGAGGTGGTGGTGGTTGACAGCGGGTCGGCAGATGCAACAGCAGGTATCTGTGAAAAATTTGGCGCCCGTTTTATATCGCATAAATGGATGGGTTTTGCAGAAACCAAGAATTTTGCCAATTCCCTTGCCCGGTTCCCGTTGATACTCTCGCTCGATGCCGATGAAGCGCTATCTGAAACCCTGAAGCAATCGGTGAAGGAAGTGAAAAACAATACGGCAGAAGCGGTCTACAGCATGAACAGGCTAACCAATTACTGCGGAAGCTGGATCAGGCATTGCGGATGGTATCCCGATAGAAAAATCAGGTTGTTTCACCGCGACAAGGCCCGGTGGACAGGCGATCTTATTCACGAAAAACTGACACCCGAAACGGGATTGCCCGTAGTTCATCTTCGGGGAGATATCCTGCATTACTCCTATTATTCAGTTGAAGGACACATTACACAGGCCAACCGGTTTACCGGTCTTGCAGCCCTCGAAGCCCACCGGCGGGGAGACCATCCCGGTATTTTATCCCTGGTGCTGAAACCTGCTATCCGGTTTATCAGGGACTACTTTTTTAAACTGGGCATACTCGATGGCTATTACGGCTACGTCATCTGCCGGATCTCCGCTCAGGCCACTTTTTTTAAGTATGCCAAAATCAGGCAGTTGAACAAAGATTCCAACAATCAGCAACCTGCATAGAACCATTCACCATGCAGGAAAAACAAAACCGGAAAATCCGGTTTTAAGCACTTTTTGTTAAAGAGAACCTATGGATGTAAATGGTCAGTGGTTTGTAATTGTTAATCCCAATGCCGGCAGAAGAAAGGGAGAGAAAGACTGGCTGGAGATCGCCGCATTGCTCAATGAAGCCGGCATTCAGTTTACCAACGTTTTTACAGAACATCCCAACCATGCGGTGAAGCTGGCCCGTAAATACATAGAAAACGGGTACCGTAAAATCATCGTTGTGGGTGGAGATGGCACACTGAATGAGGTGTTAAACGGTGTATACACCCAAAAGAAATATCCTCCCGAGACCATCACACTGGCTATGATTTCAGTGGGGACAGGCAACGATTGGGGTCGTTCGTTCAACATTCCCTCCGGATATAAAGAAGCGATTGAGGTTATCCGCAAAGAAAAGACAAGGCTGCAGGATGTCGGAAGGGTTTCTTACAGGCAGAAAGAGCTGGAAAAACACCGGCACTTTATCAATATGGCTGGCATCGGATTCGACGCAATGGTGGCAAAACGCACCAACAAAGTTAAGGAAAAGGGTAAAAGCGGCCCATTTTCCTACATAATAAGCCTATTTACCAGTCTTTTAACCTATAACCCTGTTGTCTGTAAAGTTATCATCGACAGCCATACCATCAATCCGGATGTCTTCAGCATGAGTGTGGCTATCTGCCGTTTCAATGGCGGAGGCATGATGCAGGCCCCGGAGGCCATACCCGACGATGGTCTGTTCGACATCACCATCATCACCCGCGTCAGCCGTCTGCTGGTTATCCGCAGTGTTAAAAAGCTTTACGATGGTTCATTTCTCTCGATGAAACAGGTGAAAACATTCAGGGCAAAAACGGTTGAAATCGAATCAAACCCACCCCTTTACCTCGAAACCGATGGAGAGTCACTCGGACATACACCCATGAAGTTTGATGTTATCCCATTGGGCATCAAAGTGGTCGTCGGGGATTGAAAGAGTTCATGACTAAAAGAAGGCTCAGCTACCATGGCAGGAATATACATCCACATCCCCTACTGTAAGCAAAAATGTCATTACTGCAATTTTTATTCGGTAGCGTCACGTTCCACGCTGCCCGCACTGGTGGATGCCATTGGCCGGGAAGCTTCGCACCAGCGTTCTTATCTCAGGGGACAAACCATCGATACCATTTATTTCGGTGGTGGTACACCTTCCTTGCTGAATGAATCAGAACTTGGCTACCTGTTCGATGCAGTTGCTGCCGGATTTACCCTTAGTGGAAATGCTGAAATCACCCTTGAGGCCAATCCCGATGACATCACCCCTGAGCTACTGAAGATATGGAAAAACTTGGGAATCAACCGATTGAGCATCGGAATACAATCATTTAACGACAAAGACCTCATTTACCTCAACAGGGTCCACAATGCTGAAAGGGCCCACCGCTGTCTCACAGATGCCCGTGATGCCGGCTTCGATAACCTCACCATTGATCTGATTTTCGGAATCCCAACCCTTGACGATGAGGGCTGGATGCGCAACATCAGCCTGGCGACCGAAACAGGCATTCCCCACATTTCAGCCTATGCCCTCACTGTTGAGCCGAAAACAGCACTGGATTTGCTTATCCGGAAAGGCCGGGTGGCGGCAGTGGAAGAATTGCAGACCGCCAGACAGTTTGAAATGCTCATGTATGCCCTTGAACAAAAAGGATACCTGCACTACGAGATTTCAAATTATTGCCTTCCCGGAAGATATGCCCTTCACAACACAGCCTATTGGAAAGGGCACCACTATCTCGGACTGGGGCCCTCAGCACACTCCTACAACGGGGAAAGCCGGCAGTGGAATGTTTCTTCGCTGGATGCCTATATCAAGGGTATAAATCAGCAAAAACCGGATTTTGAGGTTGAATTTCTGGATGTATCACAACAATACAACGAATATGTGATGACCGGGCTAAGAACCATCTGGGGATGCAATCCGGATGATATCGGAAGTAAATTCGGGAAAGCCTACGCTGAGAGTTTTATGAGAAATGCCGCCCGGTGGATTGACCGGGGCTGTGTTTCAGCAGATTCAGGATTGTATACCCTGACGAGGGAAGGCAAACTGCTTGCCGATGGGATAGCAGCAGATCTTTTTGTTACCGGAAGATAGGACTTTTCCCTGAAGCGCCAACCCTATCCGGCAATAACACCGTAGCAATTAAACCGGGATTTCGCTGCCTGCTATGAATTATCAGTTTTTCAGGAATACTTTCATAACCACCGGCTGATGATCCGATTCAGCAAACCCTGTGGGAATGGTTTCAACCGACAACAGTCCGACATTTGGGGAAATCACAAAGAAATCAATCAGGGTGGTGAGGGTCTCTCCATCGCGGTATGGGATGTTTACATCGCGGTTGGTCGGATGCCGGGGATCCCAGGCATACTGCCATCCTTCGGGAATAAAATCCCCTGGTATGGGAGGACTGATCGTCTTAACCCTGTAGTTGTCCTGCACCGCGGCAGTATCAAATGCCGGAGGATTCTGGTTCCAGTCGCCACCGGCAATCACATAGTTTCCTTTGGCAAATTCGTCCGTAATGAAAGCCTTCAACTGAGCCAGCTCCTTTTCACGGATATCAGCGGCATCACTGAACGCTGAGTTGTGGGTGTTCACCACCACCAGTTGCTTTCCGTCGCTGGTCAGGTAGCGTGCTTCCATAAAACACCGCTTGAGCATAAACAGGCTCATAGGCCAGCTGTAACCTTCACTGAAAGCATGGCGCTTTACAACTTCCGGTTTTGTTTTACTCATCAGCATCAGCCCCGCACGGACTTTCCCCATAGGCTTCATGAGCGGCATGGGGACCCAGGCTCTGTAGTTCAGGGTAAAGAATGAATGATACTGATCAAACCTGTTCTGTAACAAACGATATTGGTTTGAATACCAGCTTCTTTTGGCCAGGGTATCCACTTCCTGAAGGAAAATTATATCGGGATCGGGAAGCGAGGCGATGCGGCCGATCACCCCCCCAAGGTATTTGTCGAAGGATTCTTTACCGGGTCTTACCATGGTACCCCCTTCATAAAAAAAGTCCATCTCTGCACCCAGTCCGCAATAACCGGTATTGTAGGTTGCTATGATCAGTGTATCCTTCGTTACACCTGCGGTACCGGTTGCCGCAATTGTTTCCGTTGCTTCAGGTTTATACTCACTGAAGGTGTGCCAGGCAAGAAAAATGCCGGCCACCGAAACAATAATCAGGATGATTTTCAGGAGAAAACCTGCCAGGGATCTCAGAAATTTCATAGCAAGATGAATTTTAAAACAAACCTAACCAAAAATGATGAAAAACAGCCAATTTAACAATAACTTCATCTCTTCAATCGTAAATTCCTGTGAACAGTTCATAATTTCAATTCATAATTAACCGATAATCAGCATCCTGCAAACAACCTGACAGTCCGGTCCGAAAAAATCAGTATTGCCCGGTATGCCGGATGAATGAATCAATCGGGGGTATGCGTTAACAAGCACAGTCCTCACCTGTGATGTAACCCGTTATCACTACCGGCGTCATACAGGTTCTGATCGCACAAGGCTTCGGAACCTGTATTTTCTTAATCCCAAAAAAACACTAATTTTACCCACTGATAAAGTAAAACCTCAACTAAAATAATCCCGATGCCTATTCTTGGATCTATTATCAAAAGAGCCATTGAGCTGCCCAGCAAAATTCCCCTTGACAAAATCAGAAAAGCCAACCCCGCTAAACAGCAGGAAGCAACTTTAAAGAAATTGCTGAGTGCTGCGCAATATACCTCCTTTGGCGAAAACTACGATTTTGGCGGGATGCTTAAGAAAAAGGATGTAATCGCAGCTTTCAGGCAACAAGTCCCGGTATTCGACTACAATTCAATACACCAGCAATGGTGGTACCGCACCCTCAACGGTGAGGCTTTTGTCAGCTGGCCGGGTAAAGTGAAGTATTTTGCCCTTAGCTCCGGCACCAGTGAAGCTTCCAGTAAATACATTCCCGTTACAGGCGACATGCTCAGGGCGATAAAAAAGACCAGTGTCAGGCAGATCTTTTCGCTGGCCAAGTATGATCTTCCCCGTGATTTTTATGAAAGGGGGATTCTGATGCTGGGAGGAAGCACGCATCTGCATTTCAACGGTACCTACTATGAAGGAGACCTTTCAGGAATCACCGCCGGAAATATCCCTTTCTGGTTTCAGCATTTTTATAAACCCGGTAAAAGAATTTCCAAAGAGCGCGACTGGACAACCAAACTGGATGAGATTGTTAAGAATGCTAAGAACTGGGACATCGGGGTCATCGTTGGAGTACCGGCCTGGCTGCAGATACTGATGGAACGCATCATCAGCCATTACAATGTAAAGACCATTCACGACATCTGGCCAAACCTCTCCATTTACGTTCATGGAGGCGTTTCATTTGCGCCTTATGCCAAAACCTTCGAAAAACTCCTGTCAAAACCGTTGATTTACATTGAAACCTACCTTGCTTCAGAAGGGTTTCTGGCTTATCAGTCCCGGCCGGGGACCAGTGCCATGCAGCTGGTGCTTGACAATGGTCTGTTTTTTGAGTTTGTCCCTTTCAACGAGTCGAACTTTGATTCAGATGGCCATGTGCTGAAACATGCCCAAACCCTCACGATTGAAGAAGTGGAAGAAGGCCGTGAATATGCCCTTCTGATTTCATCCTGTGCAGGGGCCTGGCGTTATCTGATCGGAGATACGATCAAATTTACTTCCAAAGCCCAGAGCGAAATCGTGATTACCGGCCGAACCAAGCACTTCCTGAATTTCTGCGGGGAACACCTTTCGCAGGAAAACATGAACCGCGCCATTCAGCTGCTCGAAGAACAGCTGAATATCCCGGTTCCGGAGTTTACTGTTGCCGGTATCAAACACGACAATATGTTTGCCCACAAATGGTACCTTGGCACCCCGGCTGATATTTCAACCATTGATATCGCAGCTGTAAGGGAGCGGATCGACAACAACCTGAAAGAGCTCAACGATGATTACCGGGTTGAGCGCATTGCCGCCATCCGCGAAGTTATTGTGGAAATTCTGCCCCTGCACCTGTTCTATGATTATATGAAGCTGCAGGGAAAAGAGGGTGGACAGCATAAATTCCCCAGGGTTGTGAAGAACGAAAAACAAGCCCACTGGGAAGAATACCTGAACAACAATTACAGAAATAAATAAAACTGTATGCATCCCCTGCTGGAAGGAATGATCCTTGGCCTGACCCTGGCAATTATGCTGGGGCCTGCCATGTTTTCGCTTATCCAGACAAGCATCCACCGGGGTCTTTACCGCGGTATCCTGCTCGCAGGGGGCATTTTTCTCAGCGACCTTGCCCTGGTGGTAGCCTGTTACCTCGGGGCAGTACAGGTCATCGGCAATGACCGTAATTACCTGATGTTTGGTGTTATCGGGGGCGTGGTGCTCGTCATATTCGGCGTAGTAACCTTTCTGAGAAAAGTTCAGGTAACCGACGACAACAACCTGATCGATGTGAAAATGCCCGGGCCGCTCACCTATATCCTCAAAGGCTTCTTTCTGAATTTTGCCAACCCTTTCGTCTGGATATTCTGGGTTTCTGTGATGGTTACCGTTAGCTCGGGCTATGGGGCTGACTCATGGTCAATACAGACCTTCTTCGCCGGCAGCCTCCTCACCATTCTTTCAACGGATATACTCAAAGTCATTGTTGCTGCCAGACTGAAACGTTACCTCAAACCGCGTATCCTTATCCTGATTAACCATATTGTCGGAATCCTGCTGGTTCTTTTTGGCATCTATTTGGTTATCAGAACTTTTATTAATTTCTGATTTCGGATTTACCCATTTTTCCCGGAATATTTCCTGCAGCACACCAAAATCCCTCCGTAGCCGTCGAAGTTACTTTAAAAGAAATCAAACGGTTTCCAGGAAGTTCAGGACTGATTCTCTTCAGCTGAAAGAATTTTTATATCCTTGATGTTCAACTGAATGTCTTTTTTCCCATTCCATTCATTTTCTTCTACATGGTAGCAGATGTCAAACGGTCTTCCGCTATTGATGTAGGGGAAATGGTCTCCCTGCTGGAAAGCAATGGCTGGAAAAGGGTTGGAAGCAATTTCAGGGTGTCCGATGGTAAGTTTCAGATGATTTTTCCCCACAATCCGGCCGTATCCGTTATCAATCACCCCTTTGGTGAGGAAAACCGGGGACATATTCCCCGGACCGAAGGGAGCAAACTGCTTGAGCACCCTTAAAAATTTGTTGTTTATGGCATTCAGTTTGATTTCGAGGTCAACCTCTACTTCCGGTGTGAGCATGTCATCGGTGATCATGCGGGTAGCCACCGCTTCAAAACGCTCGATAAAAGCATTCAGGTTTTCGGGTTTCATGGAAAGACCGGCTGCATACTTGTGTCCTCCGAAATGTTCGAGCAGGTCGCTGCATTCGTCAATGGCATCGTAAATATCAAAATCCTTGATCGAGCGTGCCGAACCGGTGATGAAGCCGTTTGACTGGGTGAGCACAATGGTTGGACGGTAGTACGATTCGATCAGCCGGGAAGCCACAATACCGATTACCCCTTTATGCCAGTCGGGGTTGTAAACCACCGTGGTTCGTGCATTCCTGAGCCGGGGGATGGTTTTGATGGAATCCATGGCCATGTCGGTGGTGGTGGTGTCCAGGTCGCGGCGGGTAGTATTAAAATCGTTGATCTGCTGACCGATGAGGCAGGCTTTATCAGGGTCCTGACAAATGAGCAGCTCAACGGAGTTGCGGCCGCTTTCGATTCTTCCGGCTGCGTTGATGCGGGGTCCCAGTAGAAAGACCAGGTCAGAAATGGAGAGTTCACGGCTGAAGAAGAGGCTGTCGTTTTCTCCTTCCGGCGATCCGTTAACTCCATGATTCACCGTGCCATCCCTGGCATCGGTTTTCTTGTTCACATTCGAAAATTTCAGAATGGCTTCAAAGCCGGGCCTCGGGTTCTGATTGAGTAATTTCAGCCCGTAGTATGCCAGAATCCGGTTTTCACCGGTAATGGGAACGATGTCGGAGGCGATGCTTACCACCACCAGATCGAGGTACTTGTGCAGGGCCTGAAACACAATTTTCCTCGTGGATGCAAGCGCCTGTATCAGTTTGAATCCCACACCGCAACCCGACAATTCTTTGAACGGATAGGGACAATCGGGTCGTTTGGCATCGAGCACGGCCACAGCCTCAGGCAACTCGTCGCCAGGCCGGTGATGATCACAGATAATGTAATCAATCCCATATTCCTTGCCTTTGGCAACCTTCTCTATGGCCTTTATCCCGCAGTCGAGCGCGATCACAAGACTGAAACCGTTGTCGCGGGCAAAGTCTACACTCTGAAAAGAGATACCATAACCCTCAGAATAACGGTCGGGAATATAAAAATCGATGAGGTCGTGGTTCAGCTCATTCTTCAGGAAGGTATACACCAGCGATACAGCAGTGGTACCATCCACGTCGTAATCGCCGTAAACCAGAATTTTCTCATTTTGGTCAAGGGCGGTCTGAATCCGTTCAACAGCCCTGTCCATATCCTTCATCAGAAAAGGGTTGTGCAGGTCGCTGAGCTCAGGCCTGAAAAATGCACGGGCTTCATCATAACTGCCAATTTCCCTCTGCACCAGCAGTTCTGCCAGTGCGGGAACCACACCCAGGGCTGCTGCAAGCTGCGCAACTTTCTCAGGATCACCTCCCGGCTTCAATACCCAGCGTTTGTGCATGTTTACTTTTTTTCGAAGGGTAAAAATAGGGAATTCAAACCAGAATTAACAATAAATAAACATTCGGATTCAGAAGCAGAAAAGAAACAGCAGGTTTAAAGCTTAAAGCTCAAAGTGAAAAGCCTGCCTGAATGCCACAGGCATACAGGTATAAAGTACATGATAGTAGTCAGGCAGCTTCACAACTTGAAGATGCCAGATACCTGCCCGGTTAACAGTTATCGCGTTTCCGAAGTTCCGGGGAATGAGGGCTTGGGGACCATCCTTTAAGCATTAAATGCCAACCTGTCCCTTAAGAAGGTGACAGCGGAACGGAATGATAGGCTTGAATGTCCTGCGAAGTTCTCACAATCCTGATCCGAAGTTGGACAGCAGGCGAAAAGAGGGACCGGAATCCGGAATTTTGCGTCTGATCAGGCAGTTCTGCAACGTTTCCTGCCTGTCGGAAATCAATACGGCAGGCAGAATCTGTTTGCTTCCCCAGCTTAGTAATTCTCCTGCTTCTGCTCAAAATACGCCTGTGGATGCTCGCAGGCCGGACAGTTTTTCAGTGCTTTCTTACCTTTATAATGGTAACCACAATGCCGGCATACCCAGATAACTTCTTCTTCCTTCTCAAAAACCTTGTTGCTGTTGAGGTTTTCGAGCAGTTTAAGGTAGCGCTTTTCATGTTCCAGTTCAACACTGGCAATCACCCTGAAGGTGCTGGCCACCTTTTTAAACCCTTCTTCTTCTGCAATCTTTGCAAAATCGGGGTAAAGCAGGGTCCATTCTTCGTTTTCGCCTTCGGCTGAGGCATGCAGGTTCTCTGCTGTGCTTCCGACCATTCCGGCAGGGTAGGCCGCGGTAATTTCCACCATTCCTCCTTCGAGAAATTTAAAGAACATGCGTGAATGGGAATCTTCCTGGTTGGCGGTTTCTTCGAAAAATGCCGCAATCTGCTCGTATCCGTCTTCACGGGCTTTGGCAGCAAAAAGCCGGTAGCGCCTGGCGGCCTGTGATTCTCCCGCAAATGCCTTCAGCAGGTTTTTTTCGGTCTGGGTTCCCTTGATGGATTTTTCCATTTTCGTGTGTTTTTATGTGGTTTTACAATTGTATTTCTTGAAAGATAAGGGGTGGCGCAAATTTCAGGCAATCCTCAGCCCGTTACCGGTCTTTCTTTCAGTCTGTAGCAGGATTACCTCACCCTCTCCTGAAATAGCGCCGAGAACCAGGCATTCGCTGATGAACGGCCCTATCTGCTTCGGTGGGAAATTCAGTACTGCCACAATCTGTTTCCCGGGCAGGTCTTCCTTTTTATACAAAGCGGTAATCTGCGCCGATGACTTTCTCAAACCAAGCTCCCCGAAATCGATCAGCAGGCGGTAAGCCGGCTTGCGGGCTTCCGGGAAATCATCTGCCTCGAGGATGGTGCCTGTGCGAATTTCAATTTTTTCAAAATCAGACCAGTTGATCATCATACCGTTTTCAGCAAATATAATCAAGCATCCCACGCTGAGAACCTGAAAAGGACTTAGAATGATTCTAAATTGATGAATACATCCGGCAGGGGATTAAACACATTTTTACAATCATCACCAGAGGTGAGGGTTAGCAGCAAGCCAGGGAATGGTGTATCTTTACAAAAAAAAACGGATGATTTCCCCTGCTTTTCTGCAAGCGGGCGACAAGGTCGCCATTGTCGCAACAGCCCGCAAGGTAAGCCCGGCCGAAATGCAGCCGGCTATAAGCGCCCTGGAGGGCTGGGGTCTGGTTGTAGAAACCGGATCCAACCTGTATGCTGTTGAAAATCAGTATGCCGGCAGCGATCAGCAACGTGCTGCTGATCTGCAGCAGGTGCTCGACGATCCGCAAATCAGGGCAATCGTTTGTGCCCGGGGCGGCTATGGCAGTGTCCGCATCCTTGATAAGCTCGATTTTTCGGAATTTCTGAAGAATCCGAAATGGATTGTCGGTTACAGCGACATTACCGTACTGCATACCTATATCAATCAACAGCTTGGCATAGAGACACTGCATGCCACCATGCCCATCAATTTTCAGTCAACTGGCGATGCAGCCCTTTCTGTGGAAGCGCTGAAGTCGGTGCTGTTTGGCGAGGTGCCCGGATACACCATTGAAACCGGAAATCATTCACGCAATGGCTATGGCAAAGGTGTGCTGATGGGCGGTAACCTTTCGATTCTTTATAGTATGCGCGGAACACCAGGTGATCCCGATACAGAGGGCAAAATTCTCTTTCTCGAAGATCTGGACGAGTATCTTTACCACATCGACCGCATGATGATGAACCTGAAACGGGGTGACAAACTGAGCCGGCTGGCCGGGCTTGTGGTAGGTGGCATGACGAAAATGAACGACAACAGCACTGCATTCGGGAAAACTGCCGGAGAAATCATTGCAGAAGCGGTAAAGGAATACAATTATCCGGTTTTGTTTGGCTTCCCGGCCGGACATCAGGATAAAAACATGCCGCTGATCCTGGGTCGTGAAGTAGAGCTTTCGGTGAGTTCATCAGGCAGCAACCTCAGGTTTGAAGGACCCTCCGTTTCTGACAATCGTCAGAAAATGAAGTCGTTGTTCAAACCTATGGTCTTCATCACCGGGTTCTTCCTTTTGTTATACCTTATTTACTCGTTGCTTGTAGGATAGTTACAATGCGGTCAATCAATTGCAGGATCATTCAATTCAACAATATGGCTGAGCACAACGAACTGGGCACTTTGGGTGAAGAGCTGGCGCTGAAGCATCTGCGCGAAAAGGGATACCACATTCATGAAACCAACTGGCGCTTCGGGAAGGATGAAATTGACATCATTGCCGAAAAAGATGGCTTTCTGGTTATTGTGGAAGTAAAAACCCGGCGTTCCGACTTTTTCGGGGAGCCTGAAATATTTGTGAATGCCACCAAGCAGCGGTTTCTGGTGCGTTCAACCCAGGCTTACGTTGAAAAAAACAACCTTTCGCTGGAGGTTCGCTTCGACATCATCTCCATCGTGCTGAACAGCACCACCAAACGCATCAATCACATCACCGATGCCTTTTACCCGGTACTCTGATATCAGTCAAATGACTTGAACACAAACAAGGGACGTGTAATCCGCGTCAGAACCTTTCGTGTGATGCTGGGAGTAAAGAAACTGCTCAGCAGTCCGCGGTTGTGGTTGGTCATGGCGATGACATCTATCTCGTTGTTACGGATATAAGTCTCCAACCCGTTGATGATGTCGTCGCTGACAACGATCTCCGTTTTCACCGGATACTTCCTGTATTCGCTGTCGAGAAAGGCTTTCAGGCTGTCCATTTTCACTTTGTCCCACGATTTCTTCACTCCTATACTAATATGTACCACATGAAGGCTGGTGCTGAAAGGATGCAGCAGGTTGATCAAGCGGCTGATGGCCAGGTGATCCGACTGATCAAAATCGGTAGCGTAAAGCACATTTTTAATTTTCTCAATCCCGGAAAACCTGTTTTGCCCGGGAATAGCCAGTACGGGAACATTGGTTTTTTCGATCAGTTTGGCCGTTACACTCCCAAGGAAACCGCCGGTTTGCTGTCCCATGCCCCGGGTACCGGTTACGATAAGCCCCGGTCTGAATTTTTGCGCGGCAGCCACTACCTCTTCAACCACCAGGCCATTGGAAAGGGAATGGGTAATTTTCAGGTCGGGGTTCGATTCTTTTACCTTTTGTTTCAGTTCCTTCACCAGTTTAACCAGTTGCTGACGGGCATTCTGCTCCGTTTCGTGCAGGTAGTTGACCAGGTTCACCTGATAGGCATGGGTAGTATCGAAAGGGGCGATGTCGAGCACGGGATTGTAGAATACGTGCAGCAGTTTGATCTCGGCTTTCAGCTTACCAGCCAGGCCCACAGCGAAGGAACAGGCCTTCAGTGATGCTTCGGAAAAATCAACGGCAACCAATATCTTTCTGACACTGCGCAGTGATCTGACAGAGGCTTCCTTCTGCAGGCCGTGCTGCTCCAGCGCCTCTTCAATCACCCGAAGGGCTTTGTCAACATCCGACCGTCTTACTTTGATTTCAACGCCGCCGGCAACGGCAGCCTGAACAAGGTTCTGGTGCGAGAGAAAACAATCGATGCCTTCTGCTTCCAGTCTTGATTTTAACAGCAATGCCCTTGAATTCGGGTGACGGGCGATCACGATAATCTTTTCATCTGAAGTTTCCATAGCCTGAGTTGTTGGTTTCCTGTTCCGTTCTTTCGCTCATGAATTACGAATATACTAAAAAAAAAGCCCGGATACAAGGCTTTTCAGCAAAAAGAGCGCCGATTCAACTGCATTACAGGGTCGCAAAAGTTTATTAAAGCTAAAACACCTGATTTTCAGTGTTGTAATATATCCCTATAGTGTGTTCGAATCTTCCTTACCTTTGCCGGCTAAAACAAGCTGCAGATGAGTGCAATGAAAAGAGTTCCCCGTGATTTTTCCACCGGGAAGAAAAACGATGCCGATGGTGCCACCCCGAAGGGCCGCGCCGGAAAAGGCAGGGATTACCCGGGAAAAACCGGTGGTAAAACCGGTAGATTCTCTGATGACAAGGGTAAAGAAAGAAAACCTTACCCGGGAAATGAATCCCCCGAAGGAAAAAGACCTTACAAAAAAAGAGAAGAGAATACCGATAAACCGGCTTTCAGAAAACGTGCCGGTGGTAATGAGGGCAGTGACCGTCCCTGGAATAGAAAAACCAGCTCAGGAGATACCCGTTATTCTGAAAGAGATAAAACCCCGGAAACTGAAAAAAGGCCCTGGAGCAAAGACCAGTCTTCACCTGATAAAGAGCGTAAGCCATATAGCCGTGAAACCCGCAGCAGCCGGCCATTTAACCAGGGTGAAGAAGGCCATACCGGAAACAGGTTCAGTAAGGACAAGCCCTTTTCAGATGAACGTCCTGTCAGAAAAACAGGGACCACCAGAACCGATAGGTTTTCAAAAGATGATAACTTCAGTTCCGGCAAGGAACACAGCGAGCGGCCTTTCAGAAAACCGGACAGTGCAAAAACAGGGAAGTATACCAGAGACGACAAATTCAGCTCCGGCAAAGAACACAGTGAACGGCCTTACAGAAAACCGGAAGGTGAAAAACCAGAGAGGTTTCCGAAAGATAAGAAATTCAGCAGTGAAAAGGATCATGGTGACCGCCCATACAGAAGACGGACTTCTGATGAAACCCCGTCGGGCAGCCGGTATTCATCAACAAGAGACCCCTACACAGAAAAGCCCGGGGATGAAAGCCGGTATAAGGGTCGTAAACCTTCTTCTGCCGGATTCAGGAAATCTTCCCCTCAGCTTCCGAAGGAGAAAAAGTCTTACAAAGACGATGGAACCATCCGCCTCAACAAATTTATTGCCAACGCGGGCATCTGTTCGCGCAGGGAAGCCGATACCCTGATTGAATCAGGCGCTGTATCAGTAAACGGGATCATCGTTACAGAACTTGGGACAAAGATCACCCGCGACGACAAGGTTCAGTTCGGGGGAGAAACATTGCATATTGAGAAGAAAGTCTACCTCCTGCTTAACAAACCCAAAGGTTACATCACAACGGTTGATGATCCCCAGGAACGCAATACAGTGATGTTGCTGATCAGGGATGCCTGTCGCGAGCGGGTTTACCCGGTTGGTCGACTTGACCGCAACACCACGGGACTGCTGCTGTTTACCAACGATGGGGAAATGGCCAAAAAGCTTACCCATCCGGGCCACAAGGTAAGGAAGGTTTATCATGTTGAACTGAATAAGGCACTTGCCAAATCCGACATGCAACGGCTCGCCGATGGAGTAGAACTGGAAGACGGTATGATGGCCGTTGATGAAATAGCGTATACAGGGGCTGGCAGCGACAAGAAGAACATTGGCGTTGTGATTCATTCAGGGAAAAACCGCGTTATCCGCAGGCTTTTTGAAGAACTCGAGTACGAAGTGGTTAAACTCGACCGGGTCGCTTTTGCCAACCTCACCAAAAAAGACCTGCCACGTGGCAAGTGGCGTATGCTCGATGAAAAGGAAATCAGCCTTCTACAGATGATCTGATCGATCAGAAACACCTGTCATCAGCAGATATTCTCAGAGCACTTTCGGGTGCTCTTTTTTTTTATCCAAACGGCTCCTTAAACCTGATAACCTGAAGTCCTTCTAAAAGCCAACTGTGGTAGCCGAATTATATCTATCTGATTATCAAGGGATATTAGTATAAATACCCACCAAAAAACCATTCTGTATCCTATTAAAAGTAGTAATTTGCCGTATTGCGCTGCCCTTTGGTTCGCCCTATTTTTGCTTCACCGGCAGAAAGGAAAAAAAATCCGTAGCCGGAGTAAAAAGATCAGTACTAACTTAAAAGCTGAAAAGAAATGTAAAAAATTGACTGTCCGGAAAACGGCTGCCGGTGAAAGATTTAAGGGGTTTGAATCGTTACCGGCCGGCCGCTCCGGATGGTTGATAAACCATCGGAATGTTAGAAATCATTGAATACATTTATTTGCCCCCTAAGTTTCCTTTATATTTGTTTACCAGAAAGAGAGCCGGTTTTCCGGCCCTCTTTTTTTTTGCCTGAACCTTGTCAGAAATGTAAAAATGAAAAGTCCCGGTATTCCAGAGAACACCGGGACTTTCAGAATAATACAGTTCGTTAACCAGCGAGGGTGAACTTGATGGGCATGTTAAACTGAACACGCACGGGTTTTCCCCTTTGCTTGCCCGGATTCCATTTCGGCATGGCTTTGATAACGCGTACGGCTTCTTCATCACAGCCGCCACCGATACCCCTGAGCACCCTGACATCGGTAACATTTCCGTTCTTCTCCACAACGAAAGTAACATAAACAGTCCCCTGAATGCTGCTTTCGCGGGCAATTTGCGGGTACTTGATGTTTTCGGTAAGGAAACGGATACGGGCCTCATCACCTCCCGGGAAACTGGGTGATTCTTCAACGACTGTAAAGATTTCAGCTTCAACCACTTCTTCTTCTTCAGCAGCAGCAACCGGCGTATATTCCGGAATTTCCGTTAATTCAGTGGCTTCCGCATCGATTTCAATGTCGGTTTCGATTTCAACGTCGTTGTTTACAATGTTGATAAGGGTTGTTTGTGGTGGCGGAGCCGGAGGTGGAGGAGGCTTGTTTTGATTGGTGATCTCAATCATCTCATCCTCAACCTTTTCTGCCTGACGAGCGCCAAGGTCTGCTTGCTGCACATCATAGCTTTTCCACTCAAAGGCTACCAGCATAGCAGCAAGCGCAACGATAAGGCCGATTTGAACAAAGACTGTTCTTTTGCTTTCAAGATCAGCTTTCGGCGTTTTTTTTGCTTCCATATCCTTAAAAGATAAATAGTTACGCAATCAAATACTCCCAAATTACGGAGTATGCTAAATTAGTGTTTTTTTAATTCCCAAAGTTCTTCTTAAGATAATTATTTTCAGCCAGCCTAAAAAGCAGATAACCTGCAAAAGTTCCGGTGAAGTTGGCGATCCCGTCATAAATGCTCGCTTCCCGTCCCAGAGGCAAGGATGCCTGCAGCATTTCAGTAAGTATGCCGGTGCCTAAAGAAACCAACACCGGATAAACCCTGGTATGATAACGGTTACCCGAAAGGGAATATTGCCTGAAGGCTCCCAGCATCAGCAAAAAAGCAAAGATGGCAAAGATGGAGAGGTGAATCAGCTTGTCGGGTTTAAAGAGCTGCCAGAAGTGCTGAACCTTCGGAAAATAGTTGCCCGGAAGCAGGGTAAGTACCAGAATAACCAGAAACCAGACCATCCCCGGCCAGAAGTTCTTCAGGAACGATGTCATCAGACAGAGTTAACCTTTCTTTACGGAATCAGGCTCCGATCAGGGCATCATAGGCAGCTGCATCGAGCAGATGGCTGATACCGGCGCCTTCATTAAGTTTGATTTTCACAATCCAGCCTTCTCCGTAAGGATCCTTGTTCACGAGTTCGGGATTCGAGTTGAGGGTTTCGTTGAACTCCAGAACCTCACCAGAAACAGGCATATACATATCACTCACGGTTTTTACCGCTTCAATGGTACCAAAGGTTTCGCCTTCGTCGAGCGTTTCACCGACGGTTTCAACCTCGATGAAAACAATATCGCCCAATTCACCCTGGGCATATGCGGTAACCCCAACTACAGCGGTATCCCCTTCAAAACGCACCCATTCATGTTCCTTTGTATACTTCAATTCTGCAGGACTGCTCATAATGTTGATTTTTTTTGTTTGTGACAGGGGCAAAATTAGCAAAAGGCATCAAATAACAACCAATATTCCGTGGTTTAAAATTGCTTCAGTGAGAATTAATTTCCTGATGTTTAAACATACTTTTAACATCCTGAACCATAACTTACTAACTTTACTTCCGAAAAAATGATTTTCCCGGGAAACTGATTGCTCCAAAACCGGGCAGAAACCAGTCAGTGATCTCAGATCTGCTTAAAATTCTAAGTTTAATTTCTATGAATGTAACTTCAGTTTTCAGCATCAAAGGCGGGGTAGGTAAAACAGCTACAGCAGTAAACCTGGCAGCACTTGCCTCGTTTTCAGGAGCCAGAACGCTGCTGATCGATCTTGATCCCCAGGGCTCAGCCAGTTTTTACCTGAGGGTTAAACCGAAAATAAAAACCACTGTAAGAAAGCTGATCAAAGGTAAAACGCCGGTTGAGAGTTACATCAAGGCCACAGATTATGTGCATCTCGATATTCTGCCTTCTACCATGGCTTACCGTGAAATCGAATCCGAACTGTCGCAGATGAAACGGCCCGGTGACAGAATCAGGGAGATGCTTCAACCCCTTGAAGCCACCTACCAGTGGATATTCATCGATTGTCCCCCGGGCCTTACTTTGCTGGCAGAATCCATCTTCAGAGCAAGTAATCTGGTACTTGTACCCGTTGTCCCGACGACCCTTTCGGTGAGAACCTATGTGGACCTCATGGAACATTTCAGCGAAAATCCCCTCCCTCCCGGTGCACTCATCAACGGTTTCTTTTCCATGGCTGACCGCCGGAAATCGATGCACCGCGAAATTCTGAATGACCGGGATTTTCAGAAAGCCCCTTTCTGTAAAACCATCATCCCCTACCTGAGCGACACGGAGAAAATGGGAATATACAGAAAACCTGTAGTCGCCTGGAAACCAGGATCAGAATCTTCCGAATCGTTTACACGGTTGTGGGAGGAAATAAAAAAGAAACTATCCTGAATTGGCGGTCGTTCCGGGCTTAATTCCGTCAGCAGAAACACCCCCATTCACTGCCTTCCTTGAAGAAAGCAATCACAGTCAGATTTCCCGGCTAATTGGCAACAACATAACGGATCAGCACTGTTTCGTCCATCTCTATTGTGCCAGTGTAAACCTCAGACTGACTCCCGCATTGGTTGTAGAGTTGGGGAACTGCGATGAAACAAAGGGGTTTGTGATGGTTTTGTCGAAGAAAAGCCGCACATTAAACCGTTGGTTGATCACATAATCGGCCGACGAGTTGATCGAGATCATGCGGTTTCCGGTTGAAACCTGGTTGATATCCTCATCCAGACGCCTCAGAATCGTTTTGTTGTCCCTGATGGAGAGGTCCATCTTCACATTCAGGTCACTTTTCAGTTGCTGTTTTCGGCCACCCGATGAGATGTTCAGCTTAACATCCTTAAACCGGTATCCCAGCCCGATGACGATTTCCTTGCTGGAGACTTCGGTGAGCTGATTGTTGACAAAGCTGAGCGACAGATTTCGTGAACGTTTGTACTCTAGTTTTGAGATCAGGCTGTTGTTCCAGGTCATATCCACGCCGATGAACGGGCTGAACTGCTCGGTAAGGGTAACCAGTTCGATGCGGTTCTGAGGGATAAAATTCCCCGAGAAGTCAAAAGCAGTGGGGAATCCCATCTCTTCGGCATACTCAATGTTCGACACGTAGTTGCCAACGGCATAGGTAGAACGGTAGGTATGTGCCAGGTTGATGGTTTTGAAATATTTCTTGAAAAATTCAAGTTTTGAAAGGCCTCCATACCGGAAAGTCCAGTTTGGAATCGGAATTTTCGGGAAAGGAGAGAGGGAAATCTGTTTTGCATCGCGGCCAGAGTAAGCGGCAAGGAACGCCGGTAGCAGCACCTCCTGCGAACCAGGGCCATATCCCAAAGGATAACCGGTAGTGTCGTATCCGGTTGAGAAGGGATTCTCTGCAGCCAGCCTGGCAGCGATTACCTGCCGGTTCGATTTGAACTCTTCGAAGGTTTCTGAAATGTTGTCTTTGTTATCTTTTCTGAAAGCAGTTTTCCAGGCCATGAATGAAATGCTGAAAGAGCCGCGGTCCTGGGGCGATGAACTGGTAAACTCACCTTGACCGTTCGCTTTGAAATACTCCTGGTGGCCGAACGATTCGGTTTTATCAGCGGTAAACTCGATTCTGAATTCCGGGAAGGGTTCATAGGTAGCCCTGGCGGTCATGTTCCGGGTTAACCGGGTAACATAGGCTGTATTCAGCAGGGTGTCGGTGGTAAGCCAGCCTTTGTCGACAGCCGTTTGCTGAATGTTTTGCTGGCTTCCGAATACGAAACCCATACCGGGCGCCATATCACTGAGTCGTGTGCCGAGGATATCGGGTTGCGGCATAAAGCCCGGTAACAGCGTACCGTTGGATTCTGTATAATTAAATTGCACATCCTTGAAACCAATCACCAGCTTCACAAAGCCGGTACCCATGATTTTGAATACTTCGGATGCCTTTTTGTTTTTGGTACTATCGGCTGCCAGTTCCTGCGGGGGCTCTTCCTTCTTGTCTTCTTTGGGTACGCCGCCTTCCCTGTTGCCGGGGCCCGGACGTTGTGGGGGGGACTGCTTGCCCGACTGTCCTATCTTCCGCAGGAAACCTACTTTATTGTAAAGGTTTGTCAGGCGCGCACTTCCGTTGATGTTGATGGTATTGGAGTTTTCAATCGTGTTGCCGATTTTATCCTGAATCGAACGTGGCGAGGCCTCCCAGCGGAAGGTGCTGGCATAACGGGTATTCAGGTTAATCCAGTTAAACAACGGGATTTTATTGATTGGAACAATGTAGTTAAGGCTCATTGTTTGCGTGAACCGGTTCATGCTGCCGAAATTGTAGATTTCATCCCAGATTGAATCGCGCTTCAGTGTGTAATCATCGGCACTCTTGTCAATCCTGCCAGGAGGTTCGTTCACATAAGCGTTAGCATTGGCCTGATATTCAAGTTTCAGCGACTGGGAAAGGTCAAACTTCATGTCGAACAAACGGTTCCAGTCCCAGGTTTTGGTATAGGTGGGTTCGATGAGTACCAGGGCTTCGGTTTTGTTGCGCAGCAAGCGCTCGGTGTACTGGCGGTTCATGTCGGTACGGAACGAAAACATCTTGGGCATGTAATAGAAGTTAAAATCCTTGATAATTGCCAGCGATTTATTCTGAAGGAATTTAACTTTCTGGAAGGGTTTAACCTGTTTGGGATTGTTGATGAAATTATACCCGATTCCACCGCGGTACTGTTTCCGGCTGTCATACTCAATATCAATATTCTGATGGTAGAGGTGCGAATACGCATAGGTAAAGTCGAAGTTTTCTATGGCATAAATTCTAGGTTTCCCTTTGGCACCGACTTTTTCCTTGCGCATGTTCACAAAGTTGATGTTAGTGCGCCGGGTAATGTCCTGTACCTTGTTGCGCACCGAATCCTTCCCGTTGCCGTCAAGATCGCGGATAAGTTCGCTGTATAGAATGTCGGGATCAAGCGGGTTGTATTTCGGGGTAGTGCGGATTTCAGAATAGTCGATGTGCATGGGTATTTTGATACCGGCTTTTTCAGGGAAGAATTTGCCCAACTGAATGTTGGTGGCCACATCTACCTGACCAATGGCTTCCTGCTGCCGCTCGTTTACTTTCTTTTCAATACTCCCGAACCCTGGTGTTGAATAACTGCCTGACAGTACAACATTCCCCAGATCGGCCAGATTGGCTGCCACGCGGGCCGTTGCCGCCCATCCGCTCTTTTCGTCGAAGTCGGTGAGTCTTAGTTCATTCACCCAGATTTCCCCGCATTTCTCTTCCCCATCGTCAAGGTCTGACGGATGAAGCTTTTTCGGGTTTCTTACCCCGATCATAAAGGCTTTGATGTCGCTCAGGCTGGGCATACCTACCACGGTAATCCGGTTATCGCCATCGAATACCTCATAAGGGGTTATCACGGTAACCATGGAACCCGGCATACCCATGGCGTCGTTGCGCTGCTGCTTGGCATCCACCAGTTTCGCGAGTTCAATTTCCATGCGGTTGGCCTCTGGCCAGATATCATAATCCTGACGGCTTCCCCAGGGGGTAAATTCTACCGGAATCTCGTATTCGTAATAATTTTCTGTAAAGTCGGAGCCTACCCTGACAAAAACGGTCAGATCACCCTTTTCAAGTTCTTTGTTTTCGATTGACTTTTCAGCATGAATATACATTTTCAGTTTCTTGTACTGACGGAAGTCAAAATCGGTGGTTTTGTAGGTGCCGCGGGCATCCCCATCGAGCAGGTTGCACACTTTGAGCACCATGGTCTGCTCATCCAGCTCCTGGTAATTGGTGGTCCCGACGTTTACTTCCCGCTCAATTCCCGGAGGTTTTACATAGATAATGGGTGTTCTGGCTCCGTTTTCTTCAACACTCAGGGTGGAAATTTCAAAATCGGTTTCACTCTGGTTGGGATCAGGAATGTATTCGCCGGGAGCAAGCAGGTTGCTGTAATACTTACGCCATTCCCCCCTCACCAGTTCGAGGGTTGCCAACCGGATTACCACCGGGCGCTCAAAGTTTTTAACAAACATACGCATAAACCGTATGCTCTTGAAATCCTGAATGTTCCCCACTACCAGATCGGGACTCTGAATCGGAATTTTAAACTGGTACCATTTTACCTGTCCTTTTTTTCCGTTTTCAAGGGTAATGTCCTTGGCTTCATACATATCGGAGATGTAATTCTCCCCAACAATCATACGGTCGGGATCCAGCCTGATCTTATACTGATAATACCGCTCCTGTTCACTCAGGGTATTGTCGGAATTGATGTCTTCAACATTGGGCTTACGGGTACCCTGGCTATTGTCAGTGTTTGTCTGTTCAGAAGCCGGTGAATTGCCATCCGGCCCGTTGAAGTTTTTATACCGCTGGACAACACTGTTGTAAACCGGGTTGTTATCATAATCGTCGCCCAGATAATAGTGGTAATTGTCGGACGAGGGGTCGTTGAATGCATTTTGAAAAGCTTCGGACGAAGTACCGTAGGTATTGGCAATCCGGTTGAGGTACTGGCTCTCAAAGAACGACTGCTCATCGGCATCCCTCAGCCCATCGTAACCAACATCCTGAAAAGGCCTGGCATCCACGTTGTTATCGAAACCATCAACCAGGGCCTGCAAAGTAGGCACCCTTCCCCAGATGGTGGTATCCACATTTTTCACCTCTTCCGAAGTCGGTAGTCCGTTTTCATAGCTTTTCCGGCTGTCGCGCAGAATGTCTTCAGAGATATCGCCCAGGTTGAAGTAGAGGTCTCCACTGTTCCGGATGGTATCTTCGGAAAAAGGATCCATCATCCAGAATTCGATGTATTCAACATTGGAGGCTTCAAAGTCGGTGGATTCAATTTTCCGCATGATCCCACCCCAGCGGGTTTTCGGATCGAGCAGTTTTCCGGTCTCAGAAATACCTTTCGACACCCCGGTCGGCAGCACATCGTAGTTGTTTGGCCCCCGCTCCTCGGGGAAATAGGCAATGTTGAACATCGAAATGTTCATGGGAATATTGTTCGGTGATTGTGTATTGGGGAACAATTCGGTTTCCCTGACATTACGTACTGAGTTGAGGGAGAGCTCATTCTTTTTATTGCCACCCAGTTCCGGGGTCAGGCTGCTGTTCTTTTCATAAAACAACTGCGCAATGGTGTACCAGGCAAATTTTGCCCTGTTGAATCCATAGGAAAGTCCGGCACCCGGAGCAGCTTCGGGGAACATATCGAGCGAAGTTTGTCCCTGGGGTGTACTGGCCATGTACCAGGTCCCGATGTTCTTCAGGTCGATGGTTGATTTGGCACCCTCAAAATCGTCAATGTAAGAAGTTCCTGTCTTACCTACCGCACGCGAATGACCGGGAATAAAGTGGGCAAATTCTCCGTTCACCTGGATTCGTGATATGGTCTTTGTATTGTAAAAGGGTAATTTATCGATCAGTTTCGTCAGTTTCATCGACTCCGTCTGGTAGCTGAAATCGAGCCCCCACATGGTATTGGAGATCGGTTCCTGCCCGAAATTGGTTTTCTGGGTAAGCGGCCGTTCATGCAGGTTGAGCAAGGTTGCCCCGATCAGCAGGTCTTTGTTAACCTTGTAATCCACATGCATTCCCATCATGGTCTGGGTCTGCAGGTTGAAGGTGGCATTGTTTTCAAGTGATATGCTTACCGGAGTGCCCGAATTCAGGATCCCTTCGTTGATGATCTTAACGCGGCCAAGGGTATAATCCACGGTATAATCCACATTTTCGGTCAACGGGATACCACCGGCGGTAACCCTCACCGAACCCTGGGGAACATTGAGGGCATTGAGTGAAATTTCCGATCCGCCCGACGATTTGTACAATCCGTCGAGGATAAACCTGTTCTTGTCGGGATACTGCTGTGCCCCGCTCTTGGTAAGGGTGTACAACGAATCATAGCAGTATTTGTCGGCCAGTTTGTCGTCGTTCAGCTTGTTACGCAGATAACTGCCGAAAGGTTCCCTCACGGTAAAGAACACCCGGCCATTGGATGATTGGATGGTCCCCCCCTGCCTGGCGGCATTGTCGATAAAGTCGAACAATCCGTCGTAGGGCGGATTCTGCTGCATATCAAGGTTATCGAAATTGAATACCCGGATGAGCGGAATTCCTTTTACCCCTTCTGGACCTTCGGTAAAATAGCCGGTCGGTACGGTATTTTCGTTTCCTGAATAAAGAATGTTCAGGATAAAATCTTCGCGGTTAAGCTGAAATGCACCAATGTTGTAAACGTTTTTCATCATCAGGTTCCACACGGGCACCCGGGTATTGAGGGCAGTACTCTTCAGCAGTTTCACCATCAGACACTTGGGAGAGGCAATTCCCTGATCGGAAAATTCCCCGACCTGATACACACTGTCCTGTCCGATTACCGTGTACTGGTATGCCACCGCAAGCACCTGATCGGAATTGAGGGTTGAGTTGAGTGAGATGAAACCCAGCTTGGAGTTAAAGGTATACTCGCTGGTATTCAGTTTACGCGCGTTTTCAACCTTTTCAAAGTCGAGTCCCGATACATAACCGAAGGGTGATCCCGTGAGGTAATCGGTAATGGCATTGATGTTGCGTATCTGGGCGGTATCAAACTGATTGAGCAGGTTGTTCGACTCGTTGTCAGGAAATTTTTGCCAGGCATTGGGAAGAATAGACTGGTTGTAGGGATTTCGTTCACCGAGGTCCATAAAGGCCACGATGTTGCGGTTGTCGGTAACGGCCGGGCCGATATTGGTGATCCAGACTTCAATTTTGGTGATGTTAACGTTTGAGTTAACGATCGGCAACTGGCTCAGGGCGTTGTCATAGTTATCGGCAAAATACTGAGCAATGAAGAAGTGTTTGTTTTCTTCGTAATCGAGGGCTTTTACACTGAATTTGCTTGTCTGGGCACCTCCCTGGACGGTGATGGTGGAAGTTTCGCTTTTCTGTTGTGAGAATACTCCGGTAACGGTTGCCCTGCCGAATTGTAACTGGGTTTTTATTCCGAAGAGGCTCTGGCTTCCGGTGATGAGGGTGCTGTTGAGCGGAAAAGTAACATCGCCTGCCTCAATGAGTTTGAGAATCTCATCCTCTTTGCCCTCGTATTTGAGTTTCAGTTTTTGCTCAAACTCGAAAGTAGCTTCTGTATTGTAGTTGGTGTTAAACTCAATTTTGTCGCCGATTTTGGCCATCACACTCATCTGAATACGCTGCTGGAAGTCGAAGTTTGTATTCCGTCGCTGGCGGGGATCGAGGGCCGGGTCATCGCGTCGGTTCGAGAGTATGCCGAAGGTTACTTCTGCACTTCCCTGCGGCCTGATGTCGATGGTATTTCCGCCGAAAATGCGGTCGAAAGCTTCGCCCCCAACGTGGATTTGCGGAATGATTCCGGTGCGGGTTGCGGCGCCCGAAGAAACAGATTTCTCACGCCAGTAGTTCTTTAAGGAGCGGTTAAGGTCGATCTGCTGATATTCTTCAAGGCTGTAAGGGGTTGGGGTTGACAGGTTTACCTCACCTGCCTTTTTAACATAGGTATATGTCTGCGTTTCAGGGTCATAAATAAAGTCTTCAGTAAAATTGGAGGGGTTGCCCAGAAAAAGTTTGTTCTTGTCGGTTGGTTCACTGGTGGTACCGGGTTGGGGTTCCGGAAGCGGATAAGGCAACTGCCCGCCCTTTTTGATGGTGTCGGGAGGAGTTACGGGTTGTCCCACAACAGAAGGGTTGTACGCCGGATCACCGGGCACAGGGATACCCCAGGCAATGGAAACGATAAAAACCAGTACAAAAAGCCGTAAAGAATATTTTACAAAACGCTCCAAGAAACTTCAGTATTTTATGTGTGTTTAATCAAACAGCCCACAGTCACATTATTAAGGAAAAGAACCATTCCCACACTTATTCTGCTTTTCCGTTTGTAAGCAACTGTTTGCTTATTACAATATTTTCAGGGCACTTTTTATCAGTTGCTCGACCGACAAAGCGTTGCCCTCATCTTTCAGAATCTTATCAATTGTTTTCTCTGCCAGTGATTTATTGAAGCCAAGCAGGGTTAATGCAGATAACGCCTCTTGTTTCCCTGTATTGTGCGCGCTTCCTAAAAATTCCTTCACTCCGGGATCTTTTCCGATCTTGTCTTTCAGGTCAATGATGATCCGCTGGGCGGTTTTCCCGCCGATTCCTTTCACCCGCTGAAGCAGGGCTACATCGCCCGAAGCAATGGCAGCAGAAAGGTCGTCGGGTGTGAGCGATGAAAGAATCAGCCGGGCAGTGCCGCTTCCGACGCCTGAAACTGTGATCAGGTGCCTGAACAGAATCCTTTCCTTCTCTGTGGCAAAGCCATACAAGACCATGGCATCCTCGCGCACTGCCAGGTGGGTGAGCAGGCGGCACACACCCATATCTTTGATCACGGAATAGGTATTCACCGAAATGGAAATATCATACCCCACACCGTGGCAGTCCAGAACTACCGAAGCCGGGTTGATTTCGCTGATTTTACCCTCAATAAATGCGTACATAGGCCGGGTTTACACCTGTTAACCGGCAAAAATAGGGATTATTGTTTGAACTCAGTGCTTTTTATGTTAAAACAAGGCCGGTCAGAAGGATAATTCACACTTATGCAAAAAGTAATTTAAAAGCATTGCAAAACTGGGATGGTTTTATACATTTGCTATACGAATATCCTTCTCGCCTCGTTCGGTAAAAGAAACCAAAACCCACCACTCATATGAAAATTCCCCTGAGTAAGAAAAACGCACTGGCCTACCATGCCGACGGAAGACCGGGAAAAATTGAGGTGATCCCGACCAAGCCCCACCATTCGCAATACGACCTTTCGCTGGCCTACAGCCCCGGCGTTGCAGAACCCTGCCTTGAGATCAGGGACAACCCGGATGATGTGTATAAATACACGGCGAAAGGAAATCTGGTGGCCGTAATCTCCAATGGCACTGCCGTACTCGGGCTTGGCGATATCGGAGCTGAAGCCGGTAAACCGGTAATGGAAGGAAAAGGGCTGTTATTCAAGATTTATGCCGATATTGATGTATTTGACATCGAAGTCAATGATAAAACGATCGATGGGGTGGTGAATACCGTAAAAGCCATTGCACCGACCTTCGGCGGGATCAATCTCGAAGACATCAAAGTACCCGAATGTTTTGAAATTGAAGACAGGCTGAAGGCTGCTCTGGATATTCCCATCATGCACGACGATCAGCATGGGACAGCCATCATCACTTCTGCCGGATTGCTGAATGCCCTGCTCATCAACGGAAAGAAAATTGATGAAATAAAAGTAGTGGTCAACGGGGCCGGCGCTTCGGCTGTTTCGTGTTCCAGACTTTATCTGTCGCTGGGTGTAAAGCCCGAAAACCTCGTGATGGTTGATTCAAAGGGAGTACTCAACGCAAAACGAACTGACCTGAATCCCATCAAACAGAAGTTTGTTACACAGCGCGACATCCATACTCTGGAAGATGCCATAAAAGGGGCTGATATGTTTTTAGGGCTGTCGGTTGCCGGGGTGGTTACCCCTCAGATGTTGCTGAGTATGAACGAAAATCCCATTGTTTTTGCACTGGCAAATCCGACTCCGGAAATTGGTTACGAACTGGCGGTTTCTACGCGTCCCGACATCATTATGGGCACGGGACGGTCAGACTTCCCCAACCAGGTAAACAATGTACTGGGCTTCCCTTATATATTCAGGGGGGCACTCGACGTACGGGCAAGAGCCATCAACGAAGAGATGAAACTGGCTGCGGCCAGGGCGCTTGCCGATCTGGCCAAACAACCGGTACCAGAGGAGGTGAACATCGCTTATCAGGTTACCAACCTGAAATTCGGCAAGGAATACATCATACCCAAACCCAACGACCCGCGGCTGATTACCAGCATTGCACCGGCTGTAGCGAAAGCGGCCATGGATTCAGGGGTTGCCCGCAAACCGGTTATCAACTGGGATGCATACCGCGACGAGCTGAGCAAACGCCTGGGTTTATCGAATCCGTTGATCCGGCAGATCAAGGCCAGGGCCATGAAAAACCCGAAACGTGTGGTATTTGCCGAAGCTGAAAACTATAAAATCCTGAAAGCAGCCGAGATTGTGCTTGACGATGGCATCGCCACTCCCATTCTGCTTGGAAGCAAGGAGGTGATTCATGAACTCATTGAGCAGCACGATCTGGAACTGGAAGGTGTAGAAATCATCGACCCCAGATCGCCCGAAGAAAACGAACGCCGCGAAATGTTTGCCCAGCAGTTTTACGCCAAACGCAAACGGCGCGGGGTTAACCTGGCCGGCGCCCGTGATATGATGACCCACCGCAACTATTTCGGGCCCAGCCTGGTGGAAAACGGCTTCGCCGATGCCATGATCTCCGGGCTTACCAGCAGCTACCCGGCCACCATCAGACCGGCCCTGCGGATCATCGGGAAAAAGAAAGGAGCCAACATCGTGTCGGGCATGTATATCATGCTCACCAAAAAGGGACCCTTCTTTTTTGCAGATACCACCGTTAACATGAACCCCAACGTGGAAACACTGGTGGAAATTACCCTTCAGACAGCGGCAGCCGTGCGTCAGTTTAATGTTGAGCCCCGCATTGCCATGCTTTCTTACTCCAACTTCGGGTCGGTAGAAGGAAACATACCCATCCTGGTGAGGCAGGCAGTGGAGATTCTGCACCGCGATTACCCCGATCTGATTGTGGATGGCGATATGCAGGCCAATTTTGCCCTGAACAATGAATTGCTGAAGGAAAACTTCCCCTTCTCAAAACTCGCGGATGGCCCGGCCAATACACTGATCTTTCCGTACCTCACGGCTGGCAACATCGCTTACAAACTGATTCAGGAACTCGGCGGAGCTGAGGCCATCGGGCCCATCCTTATGGGCCTGAACAAATCGGTACATGTACTGCAGATGGGATCAGGAGTGGCGGAAATCGTCAATATGGTGACCATTGCGGTGATTGATGCACAGGGAAATGCTGGCTGAAATCTGCCTGGTTCAGCAAAAAAAACGAAACAAAGGTCTGCAGATGATTTAGAGTTAATATACACCTGTTGTGCGGTTAAACATTTAAATCACTGATAATAAGTGCTTTTGAAGTCAATGTCATGTTGAGCGAAGTCGAAACAGACATTGACTTCATCCACACTATCAAAATGTTATGTTTGTAACCACACAACACGTTAATATTTAGGTTTTTTTATATGCATTTTCTTACTTTTGTTGTTGTCTTTTCATAAAGGAGACTTCTTAAACAGCGGACGGGCAATAACTAACATCAAACAATAAAAAATGAAGAAAATCACTGTAATCGGCGCCGGTAATGTAGGTGCCACCTGTGCAAATGTGATTGCACACAAGGATCTCACCCGTGAGGTGGTTCTGGTTGATATCAAGGACGGCGTTGCCGAAGGCAAGGCACTGGATATCTGGCAGACCTCATCCATCAACAACTTCAATACCCGCGTTGTCGGTGTGACCAACGATTATCTGAAAACCAAAGGTTCATCCATCGTCGTGATCACCTCGGGTCTGCCCCGCAAACCGGGCATGAGCCGCGATGATCTTATCAAGACCAACGCACTGATTGTTAAGGAAGTAACCGAAAAAGTGGTGAAGTATTCTCCTGAAGCCATCATCATTGTGGTTTCCAACCCGCTCGATGTTATGACCTATGCTGCTTACCGTGCAGCCCGCAAACATTCGAGCAAGGTATTCGGAATGGCAGGGATTCTGGATACGGGTCGTTATAAAGCGTTTATTGCAGAAGCCCTTGACGTATCGCCCAAAGACATCCACTCGCTGCTGCTGGGAGGCCACGGTGATTCGATGGTTCCCCTGCCCAGGTTTACCTCTGTTTCGGGAATTCCCATCACCGACCTGCTGAATACAGAAGAAATTGAGAAAATTGTTGACCGCACCAAGAAGGGCGGCGGAGAGCTGGTGAACCTTATGGGAACTTCAGCCTGGTATGCCCCGGGTGCTGCAGCTGCCCAGATGGTAGAAGCCATTGTTGACGACCAGAAGAGGATCTTCCCGGTATGCACCCTGCTCAACGGTGAATACAACCTGAAGGATGTCTATATGGGTGTTCCTGTTAAACTCGGCTCCAATGGTATTGAAGAGATCATAGAACTGAAGCTCAACAAAGATGAGCAGAAAATGCTTGAAGATTCTGCCAATTCAGTAAAGAGTGTCATGAAGGTTCTGGATGATATGAACCTGTTTGAAGATTGATATCGCATAGTCCAATAAACTGCTGCCCCATCCCGGGGCAGCAGTTTTCATATCTGGACATCCGGAAAGTTAACTGTAAGGGTTTTTTTCTATTTTTGCATACTCTTTTCACCGGAAAACTCATTAAGTCCTTAATTATTAAGAAGCTAAGAGGCATTGGTTTTGAAATTTCAATGATCTCTGCAGGGATGGTTATCCGGGGCCACCTCACAACTGTAACAAACTTTGTCTTTGAACAATAGCGTCGGATTCATGAAGAAAAAGATTGTGGTTCTTACCGGCTCGGGTATCAGTGCAGAGAGCGGGTTAAAAACCTTCAGAGACAGCGGAGGATTGTGGGAAGAATACCGCATCGAAGAGGTGGCAACCTACGATGCCTGGAATTATAACCCTGCCCTTGTTCTTGAATTTTACAACAAACGCAGGGCACAGCTGGCCGGGGTTGTTCCGAATGCAGCACATCACGCCCTGGTAAAGCTTGAACAGGGATTCGACGTTCAGATCATCACACAGAATGTTGACGACCTTCACGAACGGGCCGGATCAAAGGCCATTCTTCATCTTCACGGGGAACTGACCAAGGTGAGAAGTACAAAGTTTGCTGAGCTGGTGACGGATATCGGCTACAGGGAAATTCACCTGGGAGATTTGTGTTCAGAGGGTTTCCAGCTTCGCCCGCATATAGTCTGGTTCGGTGAAGCCGTACCGCTGATTGAAACAGCAGCCGAACTGGTTAACGAGGCCGATATACTGCTGGTTGTCGGAACATCTATGGCTGTTTATCCGGCGGCAGGACTGGTGCATTATGTAAAGCCAGGATGCCCGATTTATCTTGTTGACCCGAATCCTGCGCAACTGAGCGGAATCCCCTCACTCACGGTAATCCGCGACAAAGCCGGTTCCGGGGTTCCTGTACTTGTTGATCAGCTGCTTCATGAATAGAACTACACCATAATTATATACCGGAATGAAAAAACAATTCAGCCACTGGGCCATCATCGGTTTGTTTGCCTTGTCTTCCCTGATTGGTTCATGCACCAAGGAAGATGATTATGCGAAGATTGACGACGAAATTATCAGGGAGTATCTTGATTCAAAAGGTCTTACAGCCCAGAAAACTGAATCGGGGCTTTATTACCTGATTACTGTTCCCGGCAACAGCCGGAAGCCTGATATCAACTCCAGGGTTACAGTCCATTACAAGGGCTATTTTACCGACGGCACAGTATTCGACACTTCGTATGGGGGCAGTGCACCGGTATTCCCGCTGAAAAATGTGATCGATGGCTGGAAAGAGGGCATACAATTGTTCGGCAAAGGTGGCAAAGGCACACTTTTCGTACCCTCAGAACTCGGCTACGGTGCCACCCCCATGTCAGGAATTCCCGCTCATTCGGTGCTGATTTTCGATATCTATCTGATTGACATTGAGTAAAGCTGCTTATTTTGGGTATTTAATTTTTTAAAGTGCTGGAGAATTTTTCGACACCAATTCTCCAAGACACTAAGCAAGCACCAACTTATATCTAAGTATTCATTTTATTTTGAGTCAGGTATATCTCAGAAACTTTATTAAGGAGTCCAGGTCCAGGATTTTTATGTACTATGTTAGCAGCATCAACTATTTGTTTACCAATTGCATCCAATTCTTTAGGAATCGGTTCTAAATATTTTTGGTGAGAATTTGTGTTTTGGGGATTTGGTGTCATGTTTTTTATTTTTAAGGTTATGTTAAAAGTACTTTATTTTTCTGGCACATCAAATACTGAATAACCCATTATTCTTATTTCTGTTTAACACTTACGTGATGATTTCTTTGTTTTGACAAAAGCAAGCATTATATTTGCAGCAAATTTTAATGTTTAAAATTTCTATATATGAGAGAATTTGAAAAACAACTCGCAAAAATACGTCGCTGGGCCGCTATTCAGGAGCGTTGCATCGTTGAAGTACGGATTCATTGCGACAGTCTGGGAATTTCCAATTCCAATACAGATAAGATTATCGAACATTTGAACGAAGAGGGGTTCATCAACGAAGAACGCTTCGCTAAACTCTTTGCAGGCGGGAAGTTCAGGAACAAGAAATGGGGCCGCGAAAGAATCATCGGCGAACTTCAGGCCAGGCAGATTTCCGAAGAGGCGATTAAAGCCGGGCTGGGAGAAATTGACGAAGAGGAATACCGCGCCAACATTGTTGAACTGGTTGACCATAAAATTGCCTCTACCGATGCCATCAATGAGATGCTCTTCAAACATCGTCTGGCCAAATCTGCCGTTAACAAAGGGTACGAAGCAGACCTTGTAAATGAGATCATTGATGAACTCATGAAAAAGAAAAAAGCATAACATGATTCAGAAAGAACAGTTAAACGACATCAACCGAAGGCTCGATGCCTTAAGGAGGTTCCTTTGACATCGATGTCAAACTTGAACAGATAAAGGAAGAAGAAGCAGTTTCGCATCAACCTGGTTTCTGGGATGACCCAAAGAAGGCTGAACAGCTGATGAAGGCCATTCAGGAGAAAAAAAGCTGGACCAACGACTATGCGGCTGCCAGTGCTGCCGCGGAGGACCTGCAGGTAATTTATGACTTTTTCGAAGCCGAAGAGGCCACCGAGTCTGACCTCGACAAACAATACGCCATCACCCTGGGGCAGGTGGAAGATCTCGAACTGCGCAACATGCTCAGTGCCGAGGAAGACCGCCTGAGCGCCATTCTGCAGATCAATGCCGGGGCCGGCGGAACAGAGAGCAACGACTGGGCCGAAATGCTCATGCGTATGTATGTCAGATACGGCGAGCGCAACAAATACAAAATCAGGGAACTGGACCTTCACGAAGGCGATGTGGCCGGCATTAAGTCGGTTTCCCTTGAGTTTGATGGTCCAAACGCCTTCGGATACCTGAAAAGCGAAAACGGGGTTCACCGGCTGGTGAGGCTGTCACCCTTCGACTCTGCCAACAAAAGACACACTTCGTTTGCTTCGGTGTATGTGTACCCGGTTGTTGACGACAACATCGACATACAGATCAACCCCTCCGACATCTCGTGGGACACCTTCCGCTCGAGCGGACCGGGCGGGCAGAACGTTAACAAGGTGGAAACTGCCGTAAGGCTGAAACACGAGCCCTCGGGAATCATCGTTGAATGCCAGGAAACCCGCTCACAGGGCCAGAACCGTGAAAAGGCCATACAGATGCTCAAATCACAGTTGTACGAAATTGAGCTTCGCAAGAAAAAGGAGGCCATTGCGGTGATCGAAGGCAAGAAGAAAAAAATAGAGTGGGGATCACAAATCCGCAGTTATACCCTGCATCCTTACAAACTTGTTAAAGATGTGCGCACCGGATTTGAAACCAGCGACACCGCCGGCGTACTCGATGGCGACCTGAACGACTTTATCAAGGCTTACCTGATGGAATTCGGAAGGGACGCGATTTAGCATCCGCTGAAAAGCAACAAAAGGCTGTCACAGAAGCGCCTTCAGGGGTGGTTTTGGGGCAGCTTTTTTTTTTGTTTCCGGGATACTGCTTTCGAAAACTTAGCCTAAAAGAGATAGTATCTTGCTCCAGGGCATATTGATTAGAGAATGATGTTGTGATCATTAAGTATCAGAATACAAATACCGGCAAAACTCTGATTTTATTCTCCTGAAGCTTTTTTTACCTGTTCGATAAGCGCTTCTTTGTCAGGGATATACAAGGTATATCTTGAAGTAAATAACTGGTTGTTGATACCTCCTAAAGCATACTCTGCAGCAATGATGTTCTTATCCTTGCAAAGGATAATTCCTACCGGGGCATTATCAGTATCTTCATTGATTTCAGTTTTATAGTAGTTTAAATACATGTTCATCTTTCCTATATGTTCGGGTTCTAACCTTCCGGTTTTAAGGTCTATCAGGACATAAGCCTTCAATATCTTGTTGTAAAACACCATATCCACGTAATAATGTTTATTGGCAAGTGTTACCCGTTGCTGACTGCCTACAAACATAAAGCCTTTGCCCAATTCGAGCAAAAAATCTTCGATTCGCCTGATCAACCTGGCTTCAAGTTCTTTTTCCAAAATGGGTTTATTCTCCGGTATTCCTAAGAACTCCAAAACATATGGGTCTTTTACCATATCGGAAGGACTACTGATTTTATTCCCTTCTTTTGCCAATTCCATAACTTTTCGCTTGTTTGCTTTTCCTTCGGACAACAAAAGTCTCTCGAATAAAGAACTGTCCAATTGTCTTTGCAATTCCCGAACACTCCATCTTGCATTGATACTCTCGTTTTCATAAAACGATCTTTTGCCAGGATCTTCTATGCTTAGCAGTTCGCAGTAATGCGACCAGCTTAATTTGCCAGACAGCGTCTGGCATTTTGGGTAAACAATATACAATGCCCTCATGTTTTGCAGGTTTGAACGCGAGAAGCCTTTACCGACATTCTTTTTAAGCAGCTTAGATAACTCTATCAATAACCGTTCACCATATTTTGCCCGTAACCCGCCTTCCTGTTCATGTTCAACAATCTGTCGGCCTATTTCCCAATAGGTATTCAATATGGCTGTATTCACGTTAAATGCAACCTGTAACCTTGCTCCTCCGACAATTTCTGTGATCCTGGCAACTAATTGCTGCAGGTTATATACATTGCTCTTATCCAGATTCATTGTATCATTGTTTGATTTCTCAAAAATAGGTATTAATCTCTAACCTGGAAATTAACACGTATTAGTTGATAAGTTCTCGCTGAAACCCTTGACACGGGGCGGGTTTTCGTTTTATCTTTGTAATACGTAGCCACGTATTATATGAAGACAACAAACCACCCACAGTGGGCATT
>JAEUTG010000025.1 GCA_016788045.1 Bacteroidales bacterium | reverse complement strand
TCGACTAATGGATGTTTCCAAATACTCCTTAACAACTTTCAGTTTTAAGTCGTCCGTAAAACGGTTTACATGTACTTTCATAGTCCTGTTTTTAGTTTACTTTTCCTGTAAACCTATTTCAGGACAAGACAGGCTCCATGCTCCAAGCTCCAAGCTCCAAGCCCCATGCCCCAAGCCCCAAGCCCCAAGCCCCATGCTCCAAGCCCCATGCTCCATGCTCCATGCCCCAAGCTCCAAGCCCCATGCTCCAAGCCCCAAGCCCCATGCCCCATGCCCCATGCTCCATGCCCCATGCTCCAAGCCCCATGCCCCAAGCCCCATGCCCCATGCCCCATGCCCCATGCTCCATGCCCCATGCCCCATGCTCCAAGCCCCATGCCCCAAGCCCCAAGCTCCATGCATTTTTCATATCGGTCGATTGGCTGAATTTCATTACTTTTGCGCCTTCTTAGAAATCAGCGTACAACAGACATGGAAATTCCTGCCAAATACGACCCGTCGGGTATTGAAGACAAATGGTACCAGAACTGGCTTGATAAAAAATACTTCCGTTCGGTTCCGGATGAGCGTGAACCCTTTACCATAGTTATCCCTCCTCCCAACGTTACCGGTGTGCTGCACATGGGCCATATGCTCAACAACACCATTCAGGATGTGCTGGTACGCCGTGCCCGGATGCTCGGCAAAAACGCCCTCTGGCTGCCCGGCACCGACCATGCCTCCATCGCAACCGAGGCCAAAGTAGTTGCCAAACTTAAGGAACAGGGTATTGAGAAGGCTTCGCTCACCCGTGAGGAGTTTCTCAAACATGCCTGGGAATGGAAGGAAAAGCACGGCGGTATTATCCTGGAGCAGCTGAAAAAACTGGGCGCTTCGTGCGACTGGGACCGTACGAAATTCACCATGGACGAGAGTATGTATGAATCGGTGATCGACGTGTTTGTTGACCTTTATAACAAAGGCCTGATCTATCGTGGCGTACGCATGGTTAACTGGGACCCGAAAGCCCTCACGGCCCTTTCTGATGAAGAGGTAATCTACAAGGAGGTGAAATCGAAACTTTATTACCTGAGGTATAAAGTTGAAGGGACCACCGATGAGTGGGTAACCATCGCCACCACCCGCCCCGAAACGATCCTGGGCGATACCGCCGTTTGTTATCATCCCGAAGATGAGCGGTTTAAACATCTGGCAGGAAAAAGGGTGCTGGTGCCCCTGATCAAGCGTTCCATCCCGATGATTGCCGATGAGTATGTTGACCGTGAATTCGGTACCGGTTGCCTCAAAATCACCCCGGCCCACGACATCAACGACTATCACATCGGCCTCAAGCACAAGCTCGAAACCATCGACATCTTCAACGACAACGGGACCCTGAACGAAAAGGCCCTGCTTTATATCGGTCAGGATCGTTTTGAAGTGCGAAAAAAAATTGTGGAAGACCTGCTCAATCACGGGCACGTTGAAAAGATTGAAGACTATGTCAACAATGTAGGTTTTTCGGAACGCACCGATGAAGTGATTGAACCCAAGCTTTCGGTTCAGTGGTTTCTGAAGATGGCCGATATGGCCGCTCCTGCCCTTGAAGTGGTGATGAACGATACCATTCATTTTCATCCCGAGAAGTTTAAGAATACCTACCGGCATTGGATGGAGAATGTACGCGACTGGTGCATCAGCCGGCAGTTGTGGTGGGGACAGCGGATTCCCGCTTATTACCTGCCCGATGGCGACCTTGTGGTCGCCAAAACCCCTGAACTGGCCGTGGAGCAGGCCCGCAAACTGTCGGGCAACGATGCGCTGCAGCTTACTGACCTGAAGCAGGATGAAGATGTGCTCGACACCTGGTTCTCTTCATGGCTGTGGCCGATTTCGGTGTTCGACGGCATCCGTCATCCTGACAATGAAGACATTAAGTATTACTACCCGACCAACGACCTGATCACCGCTCCGGAAATTCTCTTTTTCTGGGTGGCCCGTATGATCATGGCTGGTCTGGAATACCGCAATGATATTCCGTTTAAGAATGTTTACCTTACCGGGATCGTTCGCGACAAGCTCGGGCGCAAGATGTCGAAATCGCTGGGTAATTCGCCCGATCCGCTCGACCTGATCGCCAAATTCGGTGCGGATGGGGTGCGCGTGGGTATGTTGCTCACTTCACCGGCCGGCAACGACCTTCCGTTTGACGAAAGCCTCTGCGAACAGGGCCGGAATTTCAGCAATAAGATATGGAATGCCCTGCGACTGGTGAAAGGATGGCAGGAAGATGTCAGCCTTGAGCAACCGGCTTATGCAGCCATCTCAGTAAAATGGTTTGAGAACAGGCTGAACGAAGCCTTGTTGCAGATCAGCGACCATTATGAGAAGTACCGTCTTTCAGAAGCCCTGATGACCGCCTATAAGCTGGTGTGGGACGACTTCTGCTCCTGGTACCTCGAGATGGTAAAGCCTGCCTATCAGCAGCCCGTTGATGCGGCTACCCTCAATGCCAGCATTGGGTTCTTTGAAAAACTGATGCGCCTGCTGCACCCTTTTATGCCTTTTATTACCGAAGAAATCTGGCACCTGCTCGAAGGCCGTCCTGAGGAAGAAAGCATCATGGTTGCGCTTCAGCCGCAGGCCGGACCGGTGGATGAACCCCTGCTGGCAGGATTTCAGGCCGCCGCCGAAGCCGTTATCGGCATCCGCAATGTTCGCAAGGAGAAAAATATCCCTTTCAAAGATGCCATTGAATTAAAGATTAAAACAGCCGATGGCAGCGGATCAGGGGCTTTTGATCCTGTGATCGGCAAGCTGGGTAACGTCAGCAGCATTGAATATGTATCGGAAAAACCCATCACCGCTGCCGGTTTTATGGTGAAGGCAAGCGAATATTACATTCCGCTCGGTGAGGGCATTGATCTGGAAGCAGAAAGGGAAAAACTGGAGAAAGAGCTCGCCTATACCCGCGGATTTCTTGACTCGGTGATGAAAAAACTGGGCAACGAGCGGTTTGTAAGCAATGCCAAACCGGAAGTGGTAGAGGTGGAACAACGCAAAAAAACCGATGCAGAAACAAAGATCCGTCTGCTTGAAGAGCAGCTTCAGGGGCTGAAACAGGCCTGAACAAATGCTGTTTTTTTAATTTGAGGCAGAATTTTATTGTGTTTTTGTTGATTGAATTGATTATTGATTAAATTTGCGCTTATTTTTAATTTTTTACAATAACATGAAAACAGGAAAAGTAAAATTCTTCAATGAATCAAAAGGTTACGGATTTATTCTTGACGAAGAGTCCGGAAAAGAATACTTCGTACATGCCACTGGTCTGATCGACCGCATCAACGAAGGTGATGTTGTAACATTTGAGCTTCAGGAAGGCAAAAAAGGCTTAAACGCCGTAAAGGTTAAACTGGCCTAACTTTATAGTTGTGCTTTAATCTTATAACCCCGCCGTTGGCGGGGTTTTTTTGTGCCTTTCCCGGTATATCTGAAGCCCTTTTATCTCCTGGGGAAGGGTGGAGTATTAACCGCAGAGGGCGGCGGAGTGGGCTATTGGGTGGTAAAGTATGCGGTTGATCATTTACATCCGTGAAGACATTTTAGTAAACTCATTCTTTAATTCAGCGGGTTTGAAAAATACTGATTCCCGGCAAGGAGCGATGATCCGACCTGCCTGCGTGGGTCATTGAATGGTAGCTGCCTTTGTTATTACTCTCCTTCATTTAAACCTGAGCGGCAATCTTTGGGACCAGGACATAAAAGGAGGGGAACTATTTAAAAGCCATTCATAACGAAAAGATGTAGGGTATCCGAAGGAAAGACATTGAACACAAGCTCCCGAAGTAAAATGCATTGGTGTTCATATTCAATAGCTTTTATTAAATACCAAAGAGTTGAGCAAACGGATGGATGACAGGCTGACGTAATGATAAATATTTAAAAATATCCAATAGGGGTAGAATGATGTTCAGTTGTCTTAATTATGTTGTAATTATCTTAAAATGGCATTACATTGTTGCATAATTCAATTTAAATGAATGTTTTATGAGAAGATTTTTTCTGGTTATTGTGGTAACAATGCTTTTCCTGAGCATTGCCACTGCTCAGACAACGAACTGGATTAATTACATCAAATCTGATCGTATTTATGCCATAACCGAAGAGGATAATTTTATGTGGATAGGTACGTATGGTGGATTAATAAAAATTGACAAAAGTACAGGTGCAAAGACCATCTATGACGAAACAAATTCACCCTTGCCCGATTGTGAAGTTAAGGCAATTGCCATAGATGGCAATGGAACAAAATGGATCGGTACTCAGTATGGAGGTCTTACTTCGTTTGATGGCTCAGAATGGATAACCTACAATACTTCAAATTCAGGATTGCCTGGCAACAGCGTGATCTCACTGGCCGCAGAAGAGAACGGAACAATCTGGATAGGGACTGAATATGATGGTTTGGCTGCATTTGACGGTACAAACTGGAGGAAATATGACAGGTCAGATTATATGGGACTGGGTGAAGAGATAAGATTTCTGGCAATCGATGAAAACGGTACGAAATGGATTGCTTCCTGCCCACGTGCATCATCTTTTGGTGCCAGTTTAATTTCCTTTGATGATGAGCAATGGGAATCTTATGAACTTTCAATTGGTGGTATCAATTCAATCACAATCGATTCAAACGGTAAAAAATGGATTGGAGGTACGGAGGGAATGTCGTCTTTTGATAGTACCAATTTTGTAACCTACAATACTTCAAACTCAGGATTACCTTCGGACTTTATTCACAGCATTGCTATTGACAACAACGGAATTAAATGGATCGGGACAGAAGATGGGCTGGTATCCTTTGACAATTTAGACTGGCTGATTTACACTTCAGATAATTCTGGATTACCTAAAAATAGCGTAGAACTGGTAGTTTCTGACCTGAACGGAACAAAATGGATAGATACCTATGGGGGATACGTAGCAACTTACAACGGAACAACCTGGGAAGATGTCGATACCAGGGTATCTGGAATTCTGTCGAATGATATCCGTGATATAGCTATAGATCCGGGAGGGCTAAAGTGGATCGCAAGCATTGGTGGCATAGCATCGTTTGATGGAAATAACTGGCAGAATTACACCCCTTCAAACACCGGGTTACTGAATAGTCATATCTATTCAATATTGGTAGATGAGGAAGAGACTATTTGGTTTGGAACACAATCAGGATTGATTGCCTTCGACGGAACGGAATGGATAAACTATTACAGCTCAGATACTGTTCAATTTTATGAAGTTTATGCAATTGCATCAGACAATCATGGATTGAAATGGTTTGGTACAAGCAACGGCCTGATCTCTTTTGACGGCAAGGACTGGACTACTTACATTAGTTCCAATTCGGGATTACCCTCTGATGATATATTCTCACTGGCTGTAGATAAAAACAATGTGAAATGGATTGGTACCATGGCTGGCCTTACATCTTATGACGGATTAAACTGGACAACTTACAATCCTTCAAATTCCGGACTACCGCACGACGAAGTTTATGCGGTAGCCATTGATAAGAATGATGTTAAGTGGATCGGGACCAAACTTGGAGGACTGGCTGTCTTTGATGGTACTACATGGGAAGTTTACAATACTGAAAATTCGGGTTTGCCTAAAAACTGGGTGCTTAGTATTGACATTGACTCCGGGGGCGCCAGGTGGTTGGGAACCTGGGCAGGAGGTCTGGTGAAATTTGACGAATCCGGCTGGACCGTTTACAATACTTCAAACTCTGAATTGCCGGATAATATCGTTAATTCTGTTTGCATAGATGCTGACAACACGAAGTGGATTGCAACGAAAACAAAGGGGCTGGCTTCCTTCAATGAAAATGGGAATCCAGCTCAGGTTAAGGATGATTATCCAATACCGGCGGGGATCCGCATTTTTCCTAATCCGTTGAAGAATTTGCTGAAGATAGAGTTGGACGCAGGCGTGCACGTCAGTAAAATTGAAATTATCAATCTGCAGGGAAGTCTTGTGAAAATCCTGAAAAATTTACGCAACCACAGTGTTTCGGATTTCAGCAGCCTGCCCGATGGCATCTATTTGTTGAGAATTACCACCGATAAAGATGTCTATGTTGAGAAGCTTGTAAAACAGCAGTAGCGTATTTCCCTGGATAGCCTATAGCCTGGTTTACGTCAGATTTATGCCGGACAGCAATAGAATTATTTTTGAATTGCCTGACGGTGTAAAGTGGGATGCTTTAAGAGGAGCAAAGCGCGCTGTTTTCGTTTCTTTAAAAACAAAGATGGCAGGTTTTGCTGAAAGTATTGCCGGGAAAACTAACCGCAGAGGACCGCGGAGGATCGCCACAGCGACATTTCAAGAAGATGTCTTTATATTGTTGAACACTGGGCCTGATGGTATTCAGGCATTTTAGTTCTGCAACATTCCCGGTTTTTCATCATAAATTTTATTGAACTCTTATTTAAGTTGATTATATTTGACTGCCGTAAAAGACAAAATTATTTTTACAACTCTATTCCGGAATTACCCAGGAGTGCGATATAAATAGGGGAGAAGACAGATATCCGGTTGATTGTATAAAAAAAAGAAGGCGAGTTGCCCCGCCTTAAATGTTTTCACAACGGAATAATCCTTATTGTGAATTGCTTTTGAATTGTAAGACAAATATAAGCCGTAAAACACTAAAGTCAACATTTTATGAAAAAAATATTGGGATTGGATTTAGGAACCACTTCGATTGGTTGGGCCTTGGTTGAAGTAGATGATAATGTAGTCCCCCAAAAAATTGTTGCAATGGGATCGCGCATTATTCAGTTGACGTCTGATGATAAAGAGCAATTTACGAAAGGGCAAACAATATCAAAAAATCAGGACAGAACAAAAGCGAGAACTTTAAGAAAAGGGTATGATCGAAAACAGCTAAAGAAAAGTGATGATTTCAAGTATAGCCTTAAAAAGGTGTTAGACAAGTATGGAATTTATCCAGATATGGGATTGTTTAACATGCCAATGCTCGAGTTATGGCATCTTCGAAGCAAAGCTGCAAGTGAGCCTATTTCTCCAGAACAATTAGGGCGTATTTTATATATGCTTAATCAGAAGCGAGGATACAAGTCTGCCCGTAATGAAGAAAATATTGACAATAAGGATACTGACAGAGTTGAAGAAATAAAAAATAGGTATAGTGAGCTTAAAGAGAAACAACAAACAATTGGGCAAAATTTCTATAACGAATTAGCTAATGCATGTAAGAACAATTCTTATTACAGAGTTAAAGATAAGGTATATCCGCGAGAAGCATATATTGAAGAATTCGATACTATTATGAATGTTCAAAAAGGCTCTCATTCTTTTTTAACTGATGATGTCATCGAAAATCTTCGCAATGAAATAATCTATTATCAACGCAAATTAAAATCACAGAAGGGACTTGTTAGAGAATGTGAATTTGAGTCTCGAATACTTGAATTCAAAAAGGATATATTTAAAATTAGCAATTGCCCTTTTATAAATCTTAAGAAAAGGAAAATCATCTTATTAGACAAACATGGTTACCGGGTCAGGATTGAAGAAAATCTGGAAATTGAATTTTTTGAAAAATTTTATGCTTCGTCCTCAATTTCTTTTAGTGAATTCAAATCATTTCTACACCTCTCAGATAATAAAGAATTATACTACTTACAGCATCAACGGGTCTCCCCTAAATCATCGCCATTGTTTCAGCTTTGTAAAATATGGGAAGCTGTTAACAATATCACTTTGAAAACGAAAAATCCAGAAGGCTCAAGGTATAAATGGAGTGACAGGGCTCTGAGTTTGGATGAGAAGCAACAAATTGCTAACTATCTATTTTATCATCCAAACCTTTCTTTCGCTGAATTATTGAAGATATTAGATTTACGTAAAGAAGACGTTTACATTAACAAACAAATTAGTAAGGGAATTCAAGGAAATATTACTTATTCTGCAATTCATGCTTTAATAGGTGATTGTAAGCATCTTGCATTCAATATTTCGTTCAAATCACTTGACAAGAAAGCCAAATTGGTTGATAAAAAAACAGGTGAAATTCTTGAAGAGTTTAATGCATTGCAAGTCGATCCTGATATTGAGCAAGAACCTCTTTTCAAGCTATGGCATACAATTTATTCTATCAAAGATATAAATGAATGTAAAAATGCTTTAATAAAACGTTTTGAATTTAGTGAAGATGTTGCCCAAAAATTGTCGCTACTCGATTTTAATAAACAAGGGTTCGGGAATAAATCGAACAAAGCAATACGTAATATTATGCCATATTTAATGCAAGGTTATAATTATTCCGATTCTTGCAGCTTAGCCGGCTATAACCACTCAAATAGCTTAACAAAAGATGAAAGGTCAACACTAATAACAATTGACCGGTTAAAGTTACTCCCTAAAAATAGTTTGCGTCAACCAGTTGTTGAGAAAATTCTCAATCAAATGATTAATGTTGTAAATGCCTTAATTGACGAATATAGTGATAAGGATGAAAATGGGAAAATTTGCAAATATTGGAAACCTGACGAAATAAGAGTTGAACTTGCAAGAGAACTAAAACAAAGTAAGGAAGAGCGTAATGATTCAACATTAAACAATACGGCAAATGAGGTTATTAACAATGAAATCGCAAACCGATTAAAAGAAATGGGTGTGAAAACCACCAAACGATTTATCGAAAAGTATAAACTTATTTTTCCAATCCGAACAGTCATTGATAGTAAAACTGGAAAAGCTCTTCCAAAGAAACTTAAAGATGCAGTTGTTACTAATCAATGCATTTATTGTGGGAAATTTTTTAGTCTTTCAGAGGCTCTAACAGGAGATGATTTTGATGTTGACCATATTGTACCCAAAGACTTATTACCCATTGATAATTCTTTGATGAACAAAGTCTTGGTACATCGTCATTGTAATGCAACAAAGAATAATCTAACAGCTTACGATTATATTACGAAACAAGGCGATAATGCATTACAGCTATATATTGATCGTGTGGATGACTGGTATAAACGTGGAATTATCACTTATGGGAAAATGCTCCGTCTAAAAGTCTCATATGAAGAGTATTTAGAACGGAAAAAGATACATAAAGAAACAGATGCTGATAAAAAACTTTGGGAAGATTTTTTAGCTAGAGATTTAAAAGCAACACAATATATAGCTCGGAAATCAACTGAGATTTTAAGACTTGTTTGTAACAATGTGACAGCAACAGAAGGAAAAGTTACTGCAACGTTGAGAAGATTATGGGGTTGGGATGACATCTTAATGAATTTGCATTTACCAAAATATAAAGAACTTGAAGAAAAAACTGGGCAAAAATTCACACAAATAAAAGAATGGGAAAGTGACAAAGGAAAACGTAAACATAAAAAAGAAGAAATAATTGGATGGGATAAAAGAGATGATCATCGACATCATGCAATCGATGCGTTGGTTATTGCGTGTACTAAACAAGGATATATTCAACGAATTAATACTTTGAATGCCAGTGAAACCAAAGCTGATATGCAGAAGGAGATAGATGCAGCTAGGTTGAAGTTCGGGAATAGCTATGATGAAAATATTTTGACAGCCACTAACGAGATTGTAAATAATCATTCAGGACGGCTTACTAAACTGGATGAATATTTAATAAATCAAAAGCCGTTTACTACAAAAGAGGTAATGAAAGAAGCCGATAAAATATTGGTTTCTTTTAAAGCCGGGAAAAAGGTAGCAACAATAAGTAAATACAAAGCGATTGGGAAAAATGAGAAAACGGGTGTTATAACCCCGCGGGGAGCATTGCACGAGGCTGGGCTTTATGGCCGAATTAAACTAAAACGAGAAGGTGGAGTTGAAGAAGAGCACATCATAAAAAAATACAAAGTTGGAATATCTGCTCAAGATCATATATTCACTGGGAAGGAAACCTATTCCATAAAAACTGATAAAAACGGGAATACTAAGGTTGATGATAAGATTGATGTAGTTCTAAATAGTATTGTTGATAATAGAGTTAGAGAAATTGTATTAAATAAACTTAATGAGAGTTTTACTGAAAATCAAGACTATAGAAGTGATGTAAAAAAAGCATTGGATAATTTTAGGAACCTAGAGGCTAAACCTCTGTGGTATAATGAAAGCAAAGGGATAAAGATATTATCCATTAAGCTGAAAACAGGGTTAAGACAGGAATCTGTAGTCCCTCTACGAATTGACAAAAATGGGAAAGAAATAACTTTTGTAAAAACGGGCAACAATCACCACATCGCCATTTACGAAAGTGAAGATGGCATTAAAACGGAACATCTTTGCACATTTTGGAATGCAGTGGAAAGGAAGAAGCATAAGGTACCAATTATTATAAAGGATACTCGTGAATTATGGAATAGTTTGATTAATAAAGATTTACCAGAGTCGTTTTTAAATAAATTGCCTTCTGATAATCTTAAACTTAAATTCAGTATGCAACAAAACGAGATGTTTATAATCGGCTTGCCAAGTGAAGATTTTGAGCAGGCATTAAAAGAAAATAATAAATCATTTTTAAGCAGATATCTATACTGTGTTCAGAATATTTCATCGAAGCAATATCGCTTTGCTAACCACATCGAAACTAAATTTGATATTAATCAAATGAATAAAGCACATAGTAGGTTTTATAATATTAAAAGTTTAGCTGCTCTACTTAAACTAAATCCGATAAAAGTCAGATTAAATAGTTTAGGAGAGATAACCAAAGTTGGGGAGTGAAAAGCTTCCGGTTTATTTAGTTTTATTTTTATCGATATGCTAAGGTCCTACGACAATGGTTGTCTGATTTGTAGCCTTGCTAACAAGTTTGATATCTAAAAGATTTATAATGGGAAAGCAACTAAAATTAAGATAATATGATTAAACGTACCTTGTATTTTGGAAATCCATGTTATCTAAAAAAAACTGAAATGCAATTGTGCATAGGTTTTATAGGGAATGAAGAGAGACCTGATGTTACAATACCAATAGAAGATGTTGGAATTGTTGTTCTTGATCATCCCCAGATAACCATGACCCATGCATTGATATCTGCTTTGTCTGATAACAATGTTGCGATTGTTAGTTGTGATGCAAAGCACCTGCCTTATGGTTTAATGCTTCCCATGTACGCACACCATGCCTTTACAGAGAAAATGTATGAGCAATTGGAGAGTTCCTTGCCGTTAAGAAAGAACCTCTGGCAGCAGACGGTCATTTTCAAGATAGCTAACCAGGCGGCAATGCTGAGAAGCATAGGCGTGGATGTCGGGAAAATGCAGTATTTTGAGAAGATGGTTAAAAGTGGTGATCCGCAGAATGTTGAAGGGCGGGCCGCCGCTTATTACTGGGAGCATCTTTTCGGGGAGAAAAGCAATTTTGTGCGAAACAGGGATGAAGACGGCATCAATGCCATGCTGAATTATGGTTATGCAATTCTGCTGGCAGTGGTTGCCCGGGCATTGGTTTCCAGCGGCCTGTTGCCGGCCATGGGGATTCATCACCGGAATAAATACAATCCCTGGTGCCTGGCCTCGGATATTATGGAACCTTACCGGCCTTATGTTGACCGGATTGTGCTGGAGGTTTCCGGTGAATTTCCGGAATCGGAGGAGTTAACACCAGAAATCAAGAAAAAACTATTGCAGGTGCCGGTTGCCGATGTTGTGATTGAAGGAAAGAAGAGCCCTCTGATGGTGGGCATTTCGCGAACCACAGCCTCCTTATCCGCCTGTTTTGAAGGGACTTCCCGGAAAATACTTTATCCTGAATTCAGTTAAGGAAATTGACAGTAACGAAATTTGACCGATTAAACCAGTACCAGATTTTGTGGATATTTGTCTTTTTTGACCTGCCTACCGAAACCAAAAAAGATCGGAAGAATTACGCCCAGTTTCGCAAGAACCTGCAGAAGGACGGATTTGCCATGATGCAGTATTCCATTTATGTGCGGCATTGCAGCAGTCGCGAGAATGCCGATGTGCATGTAAGACGGGTGAAATCCTTCCTGGCCCCCAAGGGAGAGATTATCATTTTTTCACTGACTGATAAACAATTCGGCATGATGGAGTTTTTCAGAAGTCAGAAGGAAACCGAAAAGCCCGGAACGCCCCAGCAATTGGAATTGTTTTGAACGTGCATAAAAAAAAGTCCTTCCGGCGGAATTCGGAAGGACTTTTTCTGAGCACTTTTTTCTTTTCTGATTTGAGCCTTAAAGCACTGACTATTAGCCTTTCTGTTAGGGGTATGTTGTGCTCAATATCTCAAAGATACAATTCAAAGGCAATTCACAACCAGATGGGGAATTAGCTTGGACAAGTTTTGGTTGTGCTCAATATCTCAAAGATACAATTCAAAGGCAATTCACAACCAAAGGTCTTTTGTTAGCGTAATTGAAAGTGTTGTGCTCAATATCTCAAAGATACAATTCAAAGGCAATTCACAACGGCGAAATCTTGTTTTCCCAATTCCGAGTCGTTGTGCTCAATATCTCAAAGATACAATTCAAAGGCAATTCACAACAACATTCCTGCGTGTATCACCAAGTGCCTTGTTGTGCTCAATATCTCAAAGATACAATTCAAAGGCAATTCACAACGGATCGCATTTGACAACTTGCCCGGTGGCAGTTGTGCTCAATATCTCAAAGATACAATTCAAAGGCAATTCACAACGGGCTTGGACTTGTCGGCACAACCATCACAGTTGTGCTCAATATCTCAAAGATACAATTCAAAGGCAATTCACAACTTACCCACAGTCCGGAACTCATCGAGCAGTGTTGTGCTCAATATCTCAAAGATACAATTCAAAGGCAATTCACAACAGATCGTCGAGAGTCCTTATAACGTAGGTGGTTGTGCTCAATATCTCAAAGATACAATTCAAAGGCAATTCACAACTGATTCGACCCGGTGCCAGGCGTCCCGGCTGTTGTGCTCAATATCTCAAAGATACAATTCAAAGGCAATTCACAACTGCGATGTTGTTCTGGAGCGAATTCTGAAGTTGTGCTCAATATCTCAAAGATACAATTCAAAGGCAATTCACAACACCGATAGTTTTGCAATATTTATGGCATACGTTGTGCTCAATATCTCAAAGATACAATTCAAAGGCAATTCACAACTGGCTAACTTCGGAAACTCTTCCGAATTTTGTTGTGCTCAATATCTCAAAGATACAATTCAAAGGCAATTCACAACGACGTGCAGAGGATCCCGTTAAGGTAACCAGTTGTGCTCAATATCTCAAAGATACAATTCAAAGGCAATTCACAACGGAGTTTGCAATGGTTGAAGCGTTGGTGCTGTTGTGCTCAATATCTCAAAGATACAATTCAAAGGCAATTCACAACACGTTTTTAATGTGGCTGATGTTGAAGGGTGTTGTGCTCAATATCTCAAAGATACAATTCAAAGGCAATTCACAACTCAGGGGATACCGATGCCTATACTCATGGCGTTGTGCTCAATATCTCAAAGATACAATTCAAAGGCAATTCACAACAACCTGACCTATGTATCAGCATCAACCGGGGTTGTGCTCAATATCTCAAAGATACAATTCAAAGGCAATTCACAACTTAGGCCGGGGATTCCTTTTCCATCATTTGGGTTGTGCTCAATATCTCAAAGATACAATTCAAAGGCAATTCACAACAGTGATCTCATAGGAGATAATGCGCAGCATGTTGTGCTCAATATCTCAAAGATACAATTCAAAGGCAATTCACAACTTAGACGTGATCGAACAACAGGCGGAACTGGTTGTGCTCAATATCTCAAAGATACAATTCAAAGGCAATTCACAACCTCAAAAAGCTGCTCATAAAAATCCTTTTCGTTGTGCTCAATATCTCAAAGATACAATTCAAAGGCAATTCACAACACGCTCTGTATGTGTTTACTTCATCGGTTGGTTGTGCTCAATATCTCAAAGATACAATTCAAAGGCAATTCACAACTTGAATACCTATACAACGATTTACCGGAGTGTTGTGCTCAATATCTCAAAGATACAATTCAAAGGCAATTCACAACCAATCTTAAACGCAATAAAATGAAAGATTTGTTGTGCTCAATATCTCAAAGATACAATTCAAAGGCAATTCACAACCACTATACCACGTGTTATAAAATCGGTTTGGTTGTGCTCAATATCTCAAAGATACAATTCAAAGGCAATTCACAACTTGCCGGATAAAAGCAGCTTTTCATATTCGGTTGTGCTCAATATCTCAAAGATACAATTCAAAGGCAATTCACAACTGTAAAACAAGAAAGTAAATCAAGTTTGTGTTGTGCTCAATATCTCAAAGATACAATTCAAAGGCAATTCACAACGCCGAATCCGAACTCAAAGACCTTATCGTTGTTGTGCTCAATATCTCAAAGATACAATTCAAAGGCAATTCACAACCTGCTGGATAAGGCTATATATAAGATGGCTGTTGTGCTCAATATCTCAAAGATACAATTCAAAGGCAATTCACAACGGCTATACTAAAATAGCCCGATGGCCTACAGTTGTGCTCAATATCTCAAAGATACAATTCAAAGGCAATTCACAACTTTATCGTTTATAGCCCTACAGGCCTCCTCGTTGTGCTCAATATCTCAAAGATACAATTCAAAGGCAATTCACAACTGCCTGAAGGTATTGAATATCCCCGTCGGGGTTGTGCTCAATATCTCAAAGATACAATTCAAAGGCAATTCACAACTCGCTTGTTAAGTTAAATGCAATTAAAGCGGTTGTGCTCAATATCTCAAAGATACAATTCAAAGGCAATTCACAACTTCTGTTTCCAACTTCATTTCCGCCTAATCGTTGTGCTCAATATCTCAAAGATACAATTCAAAGGCAATTCACAACTGTCTTTTCTCTGGGGTATGATGTACAACCGTTGTGCTCAATATCTCAAAGATACAATTCAAAGGCAATTCACAACTGATCTGATGTATCAGGCAGGTGTACCGCTGTTGTGCTCAATATCTCAAAGATACAATTCAAAGGCAATTCACAACTCAATGAACGGTTCAACCTTGCTGGAAGAAGTTGTGCTCAATATCTCAAAGATACAATTCAAAGGCAATTCACAACTGATTATTCAAAAGGTTCTTATAATTCTGTGTTGTGCTCAATATCTCAAAGATACAATTCAAAGGCAATTCACAACTGGTCTGGGGTGGTGAGCTTACCGGGATGTGTTGTGCTCAATATCTCAAAGATACAATTCAAAGGCAATTCACAACTGAATTGTGTTGCAAAAGTGGCGTCAGCATGTTGTGCTCAATATCTCAAAGATACAATTCAAAGGCAATTCACAACGGTATAGTAACAAATGCATTGCCACCCTTAGTTGTGCTCAATATCTCAAAGATACAATTCAAAGGCAATTCACAACAGGTCGCTCGACGATCTTGTAACCGATCTCGTTGTGCTCAATATCTCAAAGATACAATTCAAAGGCAATTCACAACATAAAGATGTCGATGATGTGAGGCTTACGAGTTGTGCTCAATATCTCAAAGATACAATTCAAAGGCAATTCACAACTAAGGGGTATTTGCCAATTCGTACCTGAACGTTGTGCTCAATATCTCAAAGATACAATTCAAAGGCAATTCACAACCACCGGGCCGTACTTCCCGATTTTTGCATTGTTGTGCTCAATATCTCAAAGATACAATTCAAAGGCAATTCACAACTAAGATCGGAGGAAAGTTATTGAATATAAAGTTGTGCTCAATATCTCAAAGATACAATTCAAAGGCAATTCACAACGTCTTACCTGTTTCTTTGTCAGATCGTCAAGTTGTGCTCAATATCTCAAAGATACAATTCAAAGGCAATTCACAACGTTCTCATGTTGCTGTTGTTATGTGGTTTAGTTGTGCTCAATATCTCAAAGATACAATTCAAAGGCAATTCACAACATACAGTGAGGGTATTTGTAACTGCAGATGGTTGTGCTCAATATCTCAAAGATACAATTCAAAGGCAATTCACAACTTTGCCGATACAATATACATAGACCCGACAGTTGTGCTCAATATCTCAAAGATACAATTCAAAGGCAATTCACAACAGGATTGTGAGCGTTGTGGAGTATGCAGTCGTTGTGCTCAATATCTCAAAGATACAATTCAAAGGCAATTCACAACTGTTTAACCTTTGCGCGTACAATTCACCGGGTTGTGCTCAATATCTCAAAGATACAATTCAAAGGCAATTCACAACAGTGCGCGCGCTGTGAAGAGTTGATAGAGGGTTGTGCTCAATATCTCAAAGATACAATTCAAAGGCAATTCACAACATCAGGTTCTCTTTTTTAGCGCCGTAGCGGTTGTGCTCAATATCTCAAAGATACAATTCAAAGGCAATTCACAACGAAACCATGCTCGACCTATTCCGCGTTGAAGTTGTGCTCAATATCTCAAAGATACAATTCAAAGGCAATTCACAACTGTAGGAGTTAACACTGTTTCGGATGCAGTGTTGTGCTCAATATCTCAAAGATACAATTCAAAGGCAATTCACAACAAGAACAGGTGGGGAGGCAATATCGTGCCAGTTGTGCTCAATATCTCAAAGATACAATTCAAAGGCAATTCACAACGAAGTTGAAGCGTTGGAAATTATGGAGGTAGTTGTGCTCAATATCTCAAAGATACAATTCAAAGGCAATTCACAACTTCGTCAAGCATCAGCCTTATCTCATCCGGGTTGTGCTCAATATCTCAAAGATACAATTCAAAGGCAATTCACAACTACTCCAAGTATTTCCCGGTTCTCAACTATGTTGTGCTCAATATCTCAAAGATACAATTCAAAGGCAATTCACAACAACTGGTGGAAACGATTTAAAAGCCGGGTAGTTGTGCTCAATATCTCAAAGATACAATTCAAAGGCAATTCACAACAGCCTGGCCATCATACCGCGTCGTCAGACGGTTGTGCTCAATATCTCAAAGATACAATTCAAAGGCAATTCACAACGGTTTCAGCAATCTCCTGCCCGGCTTTTACGTTGTGCTCAATATCTCAAAGATACAATTCAAAGGCAATTCACAACGGCCCGGATCAGGTACAAATAATTGCATCTGTTGTGCTCAATATCTCAAAGATACAATTCAAAGGCAATTCACAACAGCGTCTACGCCGGGTCAGCCTCATCGGCAGTTGTGCTCAATATCTCAAAGATACAATTCAAAGGCAATTCACAACATAAAAGATTGCGCCTTCGGTAACGGTGGCGTTGTGCTCAATATCTCAAAGATACAATTCAAAGGCAATTCACAACGGAACATCTACGAGCTCCGGAGGAGGCTATGTTGTGCTCAATATCTCAAAGATACAATTCAAAGGCAATTCACAACCAGTGAATCGGGGCCAAGGTACATTTTACCGTTGTGCTCAATATCTCAAAGATACAATTCAAAGGCAATTCACAACTGTGCCTCGTAGCGGTACACGTCAAAGTCGGTTGTGCTCAATATCTCAAAGATACAATTCAAAGGCAATTCACAACGCGGTAATAATACCACCCTTAACAGTGATAGTTGTGCTCAATATCTCAAAGATACAATTCAAAGGCAATTCACAACGGTTGATAAATAGCATTTTGTTCCACTTTCGTTGTGCTCAATATCTCAAAGATACAATTCAAAGGCAATTCACAACTAATCCACAAACTTTCAATATGCCATTCCTGTTGTGCTCAATATCTCAAAGATACAATTCAAAGGCAATTCACAACAGGACTACATTATTCCCTAAGAAAAAGGAAGTTGTGCTCAATATCTCAAAGATACAATTCAAAGGCAATTCACAACAATGAACCAGGGGCGACACCAGGTGCGAATGTTGTGCTCAATATCTCAAAGATACAATTCAAAGGCAATTCACAACTCGGCAGTAACTGTGCCGGTTTCGGTGAGTGTTGTGCTCAATATCTCAAAGATACAATTCAAAGGCAATTCACAACGAAATTCTGCCGGAATTTTTAACTTTCTGGTTGCGCTAACTTCCTCATACGGGTCTGCTAATACATTCCCAACCCCTGGAATCGGGATGTTTCTCTACCGGCCCCCCCCCCCCGCATCCATCTCTTGCCTATTTTTGTGTGGTTCAAGGCAATTGTCCTGAAATTTATTACCCATGCAAACACTTCTGCTTAACGACGGCAATTCCATGCCCCTGATGGGGCTGGGGACGTACAAATCAACCGGTACAGAAGGGCAGCGGACCGTAGCGCAGGCCCTTCAGCTGGGCTACCGCCTGATTGATACCGCTGCCAAATACGGCAACGAGGTGGAGGTGGCCCGGGGCATCCGGGAAAGCGGCATTCCGCGCCAGGAAGTTTTTGTGGTTACCAAGCTGTGGCGTGAATCCCTGGGTTATGCGCAGTCGAAAGTGGCCTTTGAAGCTTCGCTCAGGCAACTGGGGCTGGACACCCTCGACCTCTACCTGATTCACTGGCCGGCCAATGCCCGCAATTACCCTGACTGGCAGCAGGTGAATGCCAATACCTGGCGGGCACTGGAAGAGCTGCAGGCGGAGGGCAGGGTGCGATCAATCGGGGTGAGCAATTTCTGGCCGGCGCACCTGGAGGCCCTGCTGCAGACCGCCCGGGTAGTGCCGGCGGTGAACCAGCTGGAATTCCATCCCGGTTACCACCAGCCGGAAGTGGTCCGTTACTGCCGTGAAAAGGGAATCGCCCTGCAGGCCTGGTCACCCCTGGCCAGGGGCCGGATTTTCGGCAACGAAGTGCTTCAACGCATTGCGGCTGCCCATGGTAAAACGGTTTCCCAGGTGAGCCTGCGGTGGATTGTACAGCAGCAGGTGACCGCTTTGCCCAAGGCTTCCACACCGGAAAGGATGCAGGAAAACCTTCGGGTATTTGATTTTGAACTGACGGATGACGAAATGCAGCAGATTGGTCAACTGCCTGAGATGGGTTTCAGCGGCGAACTGCCCGATCTGTGGCCTGAAAGATTAAATGGCTGAATATGAGCCAGGAACGGCTTTTCTTCCCAGTAACATCAACGGTTGTTTCACTCCCCGACTGAAAGCAGCCCTGTTTCCACAGCAGGAAATTATTTCTCTTCATCAGGGTAGGTCGGTTTCATCAGCATCGGATGGGAATTTCATCAGCATGAAATTTTTTTTCATCAGCATGAAACGGGGTGGGTTTCAGCGTGAATTTCTGGTTGGATGTTGGATATGGCAACCATCATGATAATTCAGCGGCGCAGGGATCGTTGAATGAGCACTTTTTGATTTTTCTGCCAGCTTGTCCGTTTGTCGGGAGGCAGCGTTGCTCTGTGCCGGTTTCAGCCTTTCACTTTTTTACGGTATTCAGCGGGCGGGTAGCCCGGCTTCTGACCCGAAATGTGGAATCCGGGATCAACCTGTGAAACTTTAAGCGGTACCTGTATCCGGATTCTGTTAATGGTAATGAAGTATGTTACTCTGGGTCTGATCTGGCCATTACACCGTCTGAACAAATGAGTGATTGATTTCAGCGGGCTTCTGAACTGGTAAAATGATAATCAAAGCGACGTGCATCTGGCCGAAATCCGGTACTGCTCCGGGCAAGGTCGGTGGCCCAGGGATATCTTTGTAAAAATTGTTAGTTTTTTATTGTACTAAATATCAACAAATTATAGCGCTATTTTTATTTATTTTACTTTTTTTCCGGGAGTCATCATAATCATTGACAGGTATTAAAATATTACTACTTTTACCGCGGATTTCAGCCGTTTGGCGGTTGAAATCTGACCCCGGTTTTTATACAGGATATTCAGATTGAAAGGCTTCATCCGGAGCAAAAATTCCAGCTTTTTCGTTGAGTATTACGCGGGTGTATGAAAAATAACACGTGAACTAACACATACCTGAGATAACTGGCAAACAATGAGTAAACTGATTACAATGCAGGAGGCCGTCGCAAAACTACATGACGGCGCTGTGGTGATGGTAGGCGGATTTATGGCAAGCGGCACGCCGCATGGGATAATAGAAGCAATGGTGCAGGCGGGTATCAGGGACCTGACCCTTATCTGCAACGATACTGCATTTCCCGACAAAGGAGTAGGTCTGCTGATTGCCAACCGGCAGGTGAAAAAAGTGATTACCTCACACATCGGTACCAATCCGATGACGCAGGAACAAATGAATAACAAGGAACTGGAGGTGCAGTTTGTGCCGCAGGGGACGCTGGCCGAGAGCATCCGTGCCGGAGGTGCCGGGCTGGGAGGATTTCTTACACCCACCGGGCTTGGGACAGTGGTAGCCGAAGGAAAGGAAGTGCTGACCGTTGATGGCAGGGAGTTTCTGCTTGAGAAGCCGTTGCGTGCCGACATAGCGCTGATTGGTGCCAATAAGGGTGATCAGGAAGGGAATCTGATTTACATGGGAAATTCTCAGAATTTCAACCCGCTGATGGCTACTGCTGCAGATTTGGTGATTGCCGAAGTAAACACTCTGGTTGACACCGGGCGCATCTGCATGGAGCATGTTCATACGCCCGGTATTTTTGTTGATTTTATTGTACAGCATACCTAAAAACATATCAACCAATGAAAGTACAGTCTATGATCCGGTTGCGGATGAGTTCGCACGATGCCCATTATGGTGGTAATCTGGTAGATGGAGCCAGAATGTTACAGCTTTTCGGTGATGTTGCCACCGAACTGCTGATACAGCATGATGGAGATGAAGGCTTGTTTAAGGCCTACGACAATGTTGAATTTATGGCACCTGTGTTTGCAGGTGATTACATTGAAGCTGTTGGTGAGATTACGCACATCGGCAACACTTCGCGCAAAATGACGTTTGAGGCCCGCAAGGTGATCTGTCCACGGCCTGATCTTTCAGATTCTGCAGCCGATGTGCTACCCGAGCCGGTTGTTGTGTGCAGGGCCAGCGGAACCTGTGTGGTACCCTTGAAAAACCAGCGTAAGCAATCTTAACTTATTGTTCTATGGAAAAACTGATTATTACGGCTGCTATATGCGGCGCCGAAGTGCTTAAAGAGCACAATCCTGCCGTACCCTATACTGTTGAAGAGATGGTGAGGGAAGCCAGATCGGCTTATGATGCCGGGGCCAGCCTTATCCACCTTCATGTGCGTTACGACGACGGAACGCCCACACAGGACAAAGCCAGGTTCAGGGAAGTAATTGATGCCATCCGGGCCGAGCTCCCTGATGTAATCATACAGCCTTCAACCGGCGGAGCGGTGGGTATGTCGAACGACGAACGTCTGCAACCTACTGAACTGAAGCCTGAGATGGCCACACTCGACTGTGGTACGCTCAATTTTGGCGGGGATGAGGTATTTATGAATACCGAAAACACCATTAAATATTTTGGCGAGAAGATGATCAGCCTGGGCATTAAACCGGAGCTCGAGGTTTTTGATAAAAGCATGATCGACATGGCGCTGCGCCTTCACAGGAAGGGCTATATCAACAAGCCCATGCATTTCGACCTCGTGATGGGCGTTAACGGAGGGATATCCGGTGAGCTCCGTGATTTTGTATTCATGCGCGGAAGCCTCCCCGAGGATGCCACCTATACCGTTGCCGGGATCGGGCGGTATGAATTTCCGCTTGCCATGGCTGCAATCATTGACGGCGGTCATGTACGCGTTGGGTTTGAAGACAACGTTTACCTGTCGAAAGGGGTGCTGGCAAAATCAAACGGCGAACTGGTAGCCAAGGTAGTACGCATGGCAAAAGAGCTTGGCCGCGAAATTGCAACGCCGGCCGAAGCAAGGAAGATATTGGGCCTGACCACCTGAACAGACTAAGATTTAACTTAATAAACAATTTATCAACGCATGAAAAAAGGAAATAAATACGGTATTCACCGTGTGATTGAGCCTCAGGGTGTATTGCCCCAGCCGGCGAACAAGATTGACAACAACATGGACGAGATTTACGACAATGAGATTCTGATTGATGTTCAGACTCTGAACGTGGATTCGGCCAGTTTTACCCAGATCAAAGAACAGGCCGGTGGCGATGAGGCAAAGATTGCCGAAATTATGCTCGGCATTGTTGAAAAGCAAGGCAAACACCGCAACCCTGTTACCGGTTCTGGCGGTATGCTGCTTGGCACCGTTGAAAAAATAGGAACAGCCCTTGAGGGTAAAACCGATCTGAAAGTCGGTGATAAGATCGCTACGCTGGTTTCGCTTTCACTCACGCCTCTGCGCATCGATAAGATAAAAGCCATCCGCAAGGAAGTTGATCAGGTGGATATAGATGGGAAGGCCATTTTGTTTGAGAGTGGCATTTATGCTAAGATACCCGCTGATATGCCCGAAAAGCTGGCTCTTTCGGCACTGGATGTTGCCGGAGCCCCCGCGCAGACTGCCCGTTTGGTTAAACCGGGCGACACGGTGCTGATCATTGGTGCCGGCGGTAAGTCGGGCATGTTGTGTTGCTATGAAGCCAGAAAACGCGCCGGTGTAACCGGTAAAGTAATCGGCCTGTGCGGCAGTGAGAAAAGCGCCAAACGCCTGGGTGAGCTCGGGTTCTGCGACCATATTTTCACAGCCGATGCTACTGTTCCTGTCCCTGTTCTTGAGAAGATAGAAGCCCTGACCGATGGACAACTCTGCGACATCACCATTAACAACGTGAATATTCCGGATACCGAAATGACCAGCATCCTCTGCACCAAAGACACCGGAATGGTTTATTTCTTTTCCATGGCAACCAGTTTTACCAAAGCTGCCCTCGGCGCCGAAGGTATTGGCAGTGATGTTACCATGATCGTTGGCAACGGTTATACCAAAGGACATGCAGAAATTACTCTGCAGTTGCTGCGTGAGTGTGAATCTCTGCGCAAAGTGTTTACCGAACTCTACGCCTGATACGGGCTGCTGATTTAAAAAATCAGACCCTGTATTGTTTCCTGAGCGCAAAGGCAAACCCGACAACAGACTGCCGGACCTGGTAAGATATAGCCGGTCCAGCCGTCTGTTTGCGGATAACAACCTGAAGAAATGCCGACCCGGTTTTATCGCTTACCGGAACTCATAAAATTCAATACTAAATCAACTGAAATGGCAGCAAATAACAGAAAAGAATTCTTTCCTGAAGTTACCGATGAACAGTGGAACGACTGGAAATGGCAGGTGAAGAACAGGATTGAGGATTTTGACGAACTTAAGAAATACATCCCACTCACCCCGGCCGAAGAGGAAGGTGTGAAGAAGTCACTCGAAACGCTCCGGATGGCGATTACGCCTTATTACCTTTCGCTCATTGAAAAAGACAACCCCGACTGTCCGATCCGGATGCAGGCAGTACCCTATGGGCTGGAGCTTTATCAGTCGCCTTACGACCTGCTGGATCCCCTGCACGAGGATGGTGATTCACCGGTTCCGGGATTAACGCACCGCTATCCTGACCGTGTACTCTTTCTGATCACCGACATGTGCTCCATGTACTGTCGTCATTGCACCCGCCGCAGGTTCGCCGGTCAGAGCGATAGCCAGACACCCTCCGAAAGGATTCAGCAGGGAATCGATTACATTGCCCGAACACCTCAGGTAAGGGATGTACTGCTTTCCGGCGGAGATGCGCTGATGGTGAGCGACAAGATGCTTGAATCGATTATTCAGCGTTTAAGGGCCATTCCGCATGTAGAGATTATCCGTATCGGTACCCGTACGCCGGTGGTTTGTCCGCAGCGTATTACCGATGACCTGGTGAATATGCTTAAAAAATACCATCCCATCTGGGTAAACACCCATTTCAACCATCCCGATGAAATCACCCCTGAATCCATTCAGGCCTGTGAGCGAATGGCCAACGCCGGTATTCCGCTCGGTAACCAATCGGTGCTGCTGAGGGGTATCAATGATTGCGTACATGTGATGCGGAAACTCGTGCACGGACTGGTTAAAATCAGGGTGAGGCCCTACTACATTTACCAGTGTGATCTGTCAATGGGCCTCCAGCATTTCCGTACCTCCGTGTCGAAAGGAATCGAGATCATCGAAAGCCTGAGGGGACATACATCCGGTTATGCCGTTCCTACCTTTGTGGTTGATGCTCCGGGCGGTGGCGGAAAAATTCCGGTAATGCCTACCTATATGATATCGCAAAGCCCGGGAAAAGTGATTTTACGAAACTTTGAAGGGGTAATTACGACCTATGCCGAGCCCGAAGACTACAAGAACGAATGCCAGTGCCCGGATTGTAAAAAAGAAAAGAACAATGAAGGGGTAGCCTCGCTGCTGCAGGGCAATCAGCTTTCGCTGGAGCCCGAAGGCCTCGAGCGAAAGAAACGCGGGCACAACAACAGAAAACACCCTATTCACTGATTCAACCAACGCTTAACTTTCAGATAAATGCCTTTTACGGGTGATATATTGCGGCATAAAAGCCTGTCAATCGTTGGTCTTGAAAAGAACACCGGGAAGACAGAATGCCTCAGTTACATCCTTAAACAGCTCAGAAATTCAAGAAAGAAACTGGCTGTAACCTCCGTTGGTATTGACGGAGAGTCGGTTGATCAGGTAACGTCCACGCACAAACCTGAGATAGAGCTGTTTAATGATGTGATTTTCGTTACCTCTGAAAGGCATTTCCGCACGAAGCAACTGGATGCAGAGATACTGGATGTAAGTGACCGCCAAACAGCGCTTGGAAGGTTGATTACGGCAAGGGCAAAAGGAACGGGGAAAGTGATTTTTTCAGGACCTTCTGACAGCCTCTGGTTGGGGCAGACTATCGGGAAAATGGATGATTATCAGGTAGATACTACCCTTGTTGATGGTGCGCTTTCGCGCCTTAGCCTTGGATCGCCTGCGGTAACTGAAAGCATGATCCTGACTACAGGAGCTGCTGTATCGGCCAACATCCCGACGCTGGTTGCCAAAACCAGGTTCGTATTCAGCCTCACGCAGACAGAGCGGCTTAATTCACCGGTCAACGAACAACTGCTTCGGCTACCCGGAGGATTTTACACATTGGACCACGACTGGAATATCACCGACCTCCAGATCCCATCGGTTTTTCTTCTTGAAAAGAACAGACAAAAACTTACCGGTAGCGGTAATTATATTTACGTAACCGGTGTTGTTACGGATAGCCTGGTTAATTTTCTCCGTGTGCAGAAGAAATCAGCGGAAACCACCCTGGTGGTGCGTGATTTTACACGTTTGTTCATCAGCCGGGATGCATACCGTGCTTTTACCGCGAGCGGAGGAAGGATCATGGTGTTGCTTAAGGCCAAGTTACTGGCCGTTTGCGTGAATCCTGTATCTCCTGAAGGGATTACACTGAACTCGGAAAAGTTGTGTGCGGCCATGAATGAAAGTCTTGGCATACCGGTGTATGATGTAAAGAAACTGTGAAGATGCCTGAACTGCGCAACATAATTACTGCTGACAGCGGCATGCGCTACATGGCCGGACACCTTGAGCTGTGTTCACCTGCCGGCCGCCGCGTGATGCTTGCTACACACATGATGACCGATGCCGGCAAGATCATGGATGCACTCGATGAGCTTGAAGTTTTCGTGGATCTCGTGAGAAACGGAAAGTTTTCTGCTCAGATTGAGTCAATCCGACATGCGCTCAGTCAATTGCACGATATTCACGGAACCCTGTCGTTACTGACCAATGCGGCCACACTTGACGACATCGGGTTGTTTGAGGTGAAACATTTCAGTCTGCTGAGTGAATCCATCAGGGTCAACCTTCATCAGTGCGGGGTTGGGTTACCTGAGATTCCGGGCCTGCAGGAGGTGGTAAAGGTTCTTGATCCTGAAAATCAGCAGCTTCCGCAGTTTTACATCTATAATGTTTATAGCGATGAACTGGCGTATCTGCGGAAGCAACAGCAGTATCTGCTTCAGGAGCAGCCTGACAAGGCAGATTTTATACGGCTTCAATGTATTGAAAAGGAAGATGAGATCAGAAAACAATTGTCGCTAGTACTCTCCGGCGAAGCGCCTCAGCTTCACCAGGCCCATGAGAACCTTGCAAAGCTCGATGTGCTGATTGCCAAAGCAATACAAGCCGTTGCCGGGGGATTGTGCAAACCTCAGGTATCCGGCCAGTCAACAGAATTTACCGGCCTTTTCAACCCGGGGGTTAAGGCATTGCTTGCTCAGCAGAATAAGGAGTTTCAGCCGGTAAATATTACGGTTAACCGGTTACCCGGACTGATAACCGGGATGAATATGGGTGGCAAAACGGTACTTCTCAGGACTGTTGCATTGGCTCAGTATCTTTTCCAGTTTGGGTTTTATGTGCCTGCCGCTGAGGCTTCGATGGTTCCGGTTGAAGAGGTCATGTTGAGCATCGATGCTGAACAGTCGGAGTATTCCGGGCTTTCGTCATTTGCGGCTGAGATGCTCCGGATTAATGAGATTCTGGGAGCAGCCATTTCTGGCAGAAATATACTTGCCCTGATCGATGAGCCTGCCCGCACAACGAATCCCGACGAAGGAAGGGCGTTGGTCAATGCCCTCATCAGCCTGCTGGCCAGGTATGCTGTGCGCAGCCTGGTAACCACACACTTCGGAAGCATTCAGGCCCCATGTCATAAAATGAGGGTTAAAGGATTGAGTGTAAGCGGACCGGGTAGTCAGGTTTCTTTACACACACTGAATAATTACATGGACTACACCTTGCTTGAGCCTGAAAATGGGGAGGTTCCGCACGAAGCGTTGCGCATTGCCACCGTGCTGGGAGTCCATCAGGAGCTGATTGATCAGGCAACTGCTTTTTTATCCTCAATGAACAACGTAAATGCCAATGATACAGGAAAGTAAATTAGGACTTGATTTCAACAAAGTGGCAAGAGCCAGGCAATCTGCAGGCAGCATTGCCGGAGAGGTTCAGAACTTTGTTGCCACTTACACCACGGTTGCGGTAGAACGCACACTGTGCCGCTTGCTCGGCATTGATGGTGTTGACTCCAATGATGTTCCGCTGCCGAACGTGGTGGTTGATCATCTCAGATCAAAGGGGTTGCTTGGTGAAGGGGCTATGTTTTATACAGGCAATGCCATGGTTGAAACAGGCCTTACCCCTCAGCAGATAGCGGAAGAGATCGCTCATGAACGACTCGACCTTACACGGCTGCCGGTTCATCCTGCCGAAAGGATTCAGCAGGCCCTTCAGCCTTTTATTGATGACAGTCTTGCGCGCATCAGGGGCAACCGGCAACGTCGTGAGGACTACATCAAAACGCTGGGTGAAGGTGCAAAACCTTATATCTATGTCATTGTTGCCACCGGTAACATCTATGAAGATGTAGTGCAGGCACAGGCTGCAGCCCGTCAGGGAGCCGACATCATCGCGGTAATCCGCACCACCGGTCAGAGCCTGCTCGATTATGTGCCTTATGGCGCTACTACCGAAGGTTTTGGAGGTACTTATGCCACCCAGGAGAACTTCCGCATTATGCGCAAAGCCCTGGATGATGTGAGTGTTGAGGTTGGCCGGTATATACGCTTATGCAATTACTGTTCGGGCCTTTGCATGCCTGAAATAGCCGTAATGGGCGCCCTGGAAGGGCTGGATGTCATGCTCAACGATGCCTTGTATGGGATTCTTTTCAGGGATATCAACATGCAACGGACAATGATTGACCAGTATTTTTCCAGAGTCATTAACGGATTTGCCGGGGTGATCATTAATACAGGAGAAGACAATTACCTCACCACGGCCGATGCCTATGAGGAGGCACGTACCGTGCTGGCTTCCGACCTGATCAACGAACAGCTGGCTTTGCTTGCCGGTATTCCGGAAGAGCAGATGGGCCTCGGTCATGCATTTGAAATGAACCCTGAAATGGAGAACGGCTTTCTGTACGAGCTGGCCCAGGCTCAGATGACCCGTGAGATATTTCCCAACGCGCCGCTGAAATACATGCCGCCTACCAAATTTATGACCGGCAATATTTTCAGGGGGCAGATTCAGGATGCGCTGTTCAATCAGATTTCGATCTGGACGGGGCAGGGAATCCAGTTGCTGGGTATGATTACCGAAGCCGTTCACACGCCGTTTATGTCAGACAGGTACCTGGCAATTGAAAACGCCCGCTACATTTTCAGCAACATGAAAGACATCGGGAACGAAATGGAATTTAAACAAGATGGGATAGTCCGCAACCGGGCCAGGCAGGTGCTCGACGAAGCCCTGGAGATTCTTGGACGGATCAATGGGGAAGGCTTGTTTTCGGCACTGGAGAAAGGAATGTTCGGAGATGTCAAACGTTCACGCAAAGGTGGCAAAGGTCTCGACGGCGTTGTTGAGAAAGGGTCAAACTATCTGAACCCGTTTATTGATCTGATGAAAGGAGGAACCAGGTAATGAGTGGTGGCTTATATTCAATGGAGCGCAACGATTTTGATCAGACGCTCGACCTGACGAAGATAAAACCTTACGGTGATACGATGAACGACGGGAAAGCCCAGATCAGCTTTACCCTGCCGGTACCTTGCAACGATGAAGCCATTGAAGCGGCTAAACTGCTGATGAAAAAGATGGGATTCGACAATCCGCAGGTTGTTTTTTACAAAGAACTCACACCTGGTTTTACCTTCTTCAATTGCTACGGAAGCACAGTTCACAGTGTTGACTATACTTCCATTCATGTTCCAAAGGTTGATTCCACGATTTGGGATATGGAAGAAACTGACCGGTTTATCAGGGAAAATATCGGGCGAAAGATTGTTGTGGTCGGAGCCAGCACGGGCACCGATGCGCACACGGTTGGCATTGATGCCATCATGAACATGAAAGGGTATGCCGGTCATTACGGACTGGAGCGGTACGATATGTTCGAAGCATACAACATGGGAAGCCAGGTGCCGAATGAGGAGTTTATTGCAAAAGCAATCGAACTGGGAGCCGATACCTTGCTGGTTTCGCAAACAGTAACGCAGAAAGATGTTCACATTCAGAATCTTACTGAACTTGTTGAAATGCTGGAGGCCGAGAACCTCCGCAGCAAGGTAATCCTTATCTGTGGTGGGCCGCGGATTTCGCATGAGCTGGCCAAAGAACTCGGCTACGACGCGGGGTTCTCAATGAACTCCTATGCTAACCACGTAGCCTCATACATTGCGCAGGAACTTGACAGAAGAACTAACGGGAAAAACTAAATTACGCATGGATAAGAAATTAATGAGAGAAGTGATAGCCAAAAGGGTTGCACTTGAGCTGAAAAACGGAGATGTGGTGAACCTGGGCATTGGTTTGCCGACCCTGGTGCCCAATTACCTGCCAGGGAATGTTAAAGTTACGCTTCAGTCGGAAAACGGATTGCTTGGAATGGGCCCGAGCCCGCTACCGGGGCAGGAAGACCGGTACCTGTTGAATGCCGGAGGCGGCTTTATCACGGCTTTGCCGGGTGCCTCGAGTTTTGACAGCGCCACTTCGTTTGCCGTAATCCGGGGTGGGCATGTGGATGTTACCGTACTGGGTGCCCTGCAGGTAGATGAGAAAGGCAACCTGGCAAACTGGATGATACCGGGAAAGAAGACTCCGGGGATGGGAGGTGCCATGGACCTGCTGGTAGGCTCGCGTAAAGTGATTATTGCCATGGAGCATACCGCCAACGGAGAAAAGAAAATCCTCCGATCGTGTTCATTGCCGCTTACAGCTGCCGGTCAGGTAAACATGATCATCACCGAGATGGGTGTAATGGAAATATCTCGCGAAGGTATCGTACTGAAGGAGATAAACCCTGAATTCAGTCCGGAAGAAGTTCAGGCTCAAACGGAAGCAACACTGATTATCCCTAAAAACCTTCCGGAGATGAAACTTGTTTCACTTTCATAATCAAACGTCAAACCCCGAAATCTGAAAAATCATGAGTAAAGTATTTATTGTTGCCGCCAAAAGAACAGCCATCGGAAAATTCGGAGGATCAATCGCTTCCATACCTCCGGCCGCTCTGGCTGCTGTAGTCATCAGGAACATTCTCAGCGAAACAGGTATTCAGCCATCAGCGCTTGATGAAGTAATTGTCGGAAACATACTCTCGGCGGGGCAGGGGCAGGGCGTTGCCCGTCAGGCATCCATCATGGCCGGTGTGCCCAATGAAGTTCCGGCCTACGGCATCAACATGATCTGCGGAAGCGGAATGAAATCCATTCTCAATGCTTATGCAAACATTAAAGCTGGTGAAGCAAACCTGATTCTGGCCGGAGGAACCGAGAATATGTCGGAGGCCTGCTTTGTTTTGCCGGGCTCAGTAAGGAACGGCGTCAGGATGGGCGATTTTAAGGTTATTGACCATATGGTACTTGATGGTCTCACCGATGCGTTTGAGAAAGTACACATGGGCATTACAGCGGAGAATATTGCAGCGAAGTATAGCATTTCCCGTGAACAGCAGGATGCCTTCGCGTATGGCTCACAGCAGAAAGCCATTCAGGCCATTGATCAGGGAAGGTTCAGGAATGAGATTGTACCGGTAGATGTTGTTACCAAAAAGGAAACCACTGTTTTCGATACCGATGAGTTCCCGAACTGCAGCACGACTCCCGAAAAGCTGGCATCGTTGCGCCCGGCATTCAGAAAAGACGGAACCGTAACCGCCGGTAATGCTTCGGGCATTAACGACGGAGCTTCGTTCGTGCTGATAGCTTCAGAGGAAGCTGTACGGGAACATGCACTCACTCCATTGGCTGAAATTGTTTCGGTTGGACAGGGTGGTGTCGATCCTTCCATTATGGGTATGGGGCCGGTTCCGGCCATTGCCGCTGCATTGAAAAAAGCAGGAATGAAACTGGCCAAACTGGATGTACTCGAACTCAACGAAGCGTTTGCAGCCCAGTCGCTCGGTGTTATCAGTCAGTTGTGCAGCGATCATCAGGTAACCCCTGATTGGTTCAGCGAACATTGCAATGTAAACGGCGGGGCTATCGCCCTGGGCCATCCCATCGGGGCCTCAGGTAACCGCATTACCGTTAGTCTCATCCATGAAATGATCAGAAACAGACGGCAGTACGGACTGGCCTCCCTGTGTATCGGTGGTGGAATGGGCACGGCAGTTGTGTTAAAACTCGTTTAATTTCGCGCGCTTCCTGTCGCTGATCGGATTGACAGGTGAAACCGGTTTATTTGCCTCTGCCCCCTCCGGATGCTTGCCAAAGAGCATCCTGTCGGGGTGGAGGTTATTTGTTTAACAAAGGGGGACCAGGCCGGAGTGCTACGCTGCAATCAATGTTCAGTTAAGTGGTTGTGCAACAGTTGCTTGGTGAAAAGTTACTTACGTGAGCTCCGGGCCTGTACTGGCTGGTAAAAAATTGACTGAACTAACTTACCTGGCAAAGGCATACTGAATCAGATTCGCCCCCATACGTAATGCCTTCTGCCGGTTTTCTTCCGGATCGTTGTGCACAGCCTGGTCTTCCCAGCCATCGCCCAGGTCGCACTCATAACTGTAGAAACAAACAAGCCGGTCTTCCCAGAAAAGGCCGTAGCCGCGGGCGGGTTTGTTGTCGTGCTCGTGGATCTTGGGCAGTCCGTTCGGAAAGTTGTATTGCTGGTGATACACCGGATGAGAGAAGGGAACTTCAATGAAATCGAGTTCCGGAAAAACCTTTTTCATCATCGGCCGGATGTAGGGATCCATGCCATAGTTGTCGTCGATGTGCAGAAAACCGCCGGAAATCAGGTAGTTGCGCAGGTTCATGGCTTCCTGCTCATCAAACACCACATTGCCATGACCGGTCATGTGAACGAAGGGGTAGTTGAAAATCTCGGCACTCCCTGCATCAACCGTAGCATAATCTTTATCGATGTTTGTTTTCAGGTTGCGGTTGCAGAACTCAATCAGGTTGGTAAGGGAGGTAGGATTGGCGTACCAGTCGCCGCCACCACGGTATTTCAGCAGGGCAATCTGATAAGGGGCCGGCGGGGTGAGGGCCAGCAGGAAAGCGGCAATCAGCAATAACGGGAGCAGTCGGAGGGAGTTCTTTTTCATTGCTTTTTACAATTGATGTTCTTTTTTATTCGTTACCCGGGCGTTTTGCCGGTAAACCGAAGTTGTACTCAACAACCCGGCCTGTTTTTCGGTAACCGGACTGAAGCATTCTGTTGTGCCTTTACTTTGCCCTGATATTCCGGTAATCATCAGCACTGAATATGAATGGTTTCGCAGAATACCTTTTACGGTGATTATAGATTTCTGAAACTTCGTTGAATGACAGTTAACTTTTGTTGGTCTTTTCATTCTGTTAAAACCCATCCTTATGGACGATATTGTGAAAAGAATCTTAACTATAAGTCTCTTAAAGTTTTATAGATAGTTCAAGTTGTCCGCCCAGACCGGTTTCGACAATTTTCTGAAGCGTTGAAATACGCACTTCTTTTATGTTATTCTCGATTTTGGAGATGTAGCCCTTATTCGTTCCGCACTTCTCAGCGAGTTCTTCCTGAGTCATCCCTTTTTCAAGGCGCGCTTGTTGCAACAGGAAGCCCAACTTAAATGCTTCAAAGCCTTTTTCAAGATTATCCCGTTTCCTGGTGCCGGTCTTCCCGTATTGTTCTTCAACAAACTGGTCGAGTGACTTCAATTTACTTTCCCGTTTCATATTCAAGTTTGATTTTTAATGCTTTTTCAATTTCTGCTTTTGGTGTCTTGTTGGTTTTTTTATGGAAACCATTCGCAAGAATTATCAGTTTATCATTATCGAAGAAACAGAAAATCCTGAAACTATTGTTACCCTGCTGAACCCTTATCTCATAAAGACCATCTGTACCACTGATATGCTTCAGATAATCTTTAGGAACAAATTGCAGCGTTACAATCAGTCTGAATGTCCAGATGATTTTGTCTTTTACCTTCTGTCTTTGTTTTAAGAAAAAGTCAGAGAAATAATCCTGATACAAAACCACCGTTCTTATCTGCTTCGCCTGATTCATTGTTTGCAAAGATAATAAAAGTTGTCCGATCGTACAACAATTCTATGGCTATTTCTGATTTGGTCTCAGCTACTCAGATGTTCAGTATCCCTTTGCTCATTGCTCCAGACAGAAACTGATAACCCCGGTCGGAGAATACTGCATTTGAATCGTGCATTGAAAGCGTTTCCCAATATCCAGGTCATTGATCAAAAGTCAGGCACGGTATGCTACCTGCTTACCCGGGTTCATTCAGCAAATTTACGATAAAACAGGATGCCAGGGCTGCAGTTTCGGTGCGCAGGGTGTTGCTGCCGAGGCTTACAGGCCGAAAGCCCCTGCTGAGTGCCAGCGTGATTTCCCTTTTGCTGAAGTCGCCTTCCGGTCCTATGAGAATCAGGGTGTCTGTGCCTCTTTTGCAGGCATCTTTCAGGTGAGGGCGGGGCTTTTCATCCACCCAGGCAATAAAGCGGTTGCCGTGGTCAGTGCCTGTTTCCATCAGCTTGTCGAACTCAACGGGTTCACTGATAACCGGCAGAAAGCAGTTGAAGGATTGTTTCATGGCTGCGATGACGATTTTCTCCAGCCGGTCGGTGCGGAGCTTCTGCCGTTCAGAATGGTCGCAGAAAACCGGGGTTATCCGGTCGATGCCGAATTCGGTGGCTTTTTCGAGAAACCACTCAAACCGGGCGATGTTTTTGGTGGGAGCCACCGCGATGTGCAGGCTGAATGGCCGCCTCTCTTTCACGGAAAGTTCACGCAGCCTGATGGTGCAACCCTTCATGTCGGGATTCTCCACCGTTGCCAGGGCAATGGCCCCTTTCCCGTCAGTAACCTTCAGTTCGTCGCCTGGTTTCATACGCAGCACCCGGCTGATATGCACCGATTCCTCTCCGGGCATTTCGGTCAGGGTATTTCCGGTGGCGAATAAATCCGGCAGGCTGATTCCGGAAAGGTAGAAAAGCTGCATGCGGTGGCTGGTTTGTAAAGGAACAAAGATACAAAAGGCTGCCCTTGTATGACAGCCTTCAGCATATTGAAATATCAATCTTCTCAGTTAACCAACAGTCGCGAAGTAATGACTTCGTTCCCGGAAATCAATCTCAGGATATACCATCCTGAAGGAAGCCCGGGTTTACTGATGTACCATTGCGATCCTGAGGTAAGCTGCTGGCTGTGAACCAGTTTACCTTCGGAGGAATAAATACGTAAGGTGCCATCTTTCACCGGCGCCGATTTTTCGATGGTAAAGCTGCCATTTCCGGGGTTAGGGTAGATGCGCAGTCCGTTCACCCAGGTTTCGGGTTGCAGGGTACCCACCAGGTCGGTGATGCTGATGTTGTCGAGATAAAGCCCGTTTCCGCGGCGGTGCACCGATTCAAACATAACTTTTACATTGCTCTTGCCGGCCCAGTTACTCAGATCGATCAGAAAACAGCCGGGGTTGCCTGCTGCACCACACCAGTCGGCACTGGTTTCCGGGGTGAAAGCTGTGATGGCTACGGGGTGAGTCTGGAAATTGCCTGTACCGTCTTCACCCACGGCAAACACCCTGCTCCAGGAGGTTCCGCAGTCTTCCGAAACCAGGATGACCAGAGAATCGGTGATCTGTTCATACCGTCTGCAATAAGCATGTTCGAAAGTGAGGAAAGCACTGTTGTAACCACTGAGGTTGATCGGCGGTGAAATCAGCTGATCGCGCGGACCCGGGGCAACGTTATAAGCGAAATAATCCATTTTAATGGCATTGTTACCGGGCTGATTGCCCTGTACCGGTGCGAACTCCCAGGTTTTTTTGTTGTCGGGGTTCAGCACTTCCCATCCATTGGCACTCAGGCTGGCCGATTCCCAGTTTTCGGTAAACGGCAGGGGTGAACCACCGAACACTATGTAGTTATCTCTGACAAGGGTGCGTGAACCGTTGATGTTGGTGGTGGTGAGCGAAACGGAATAATTGAGGTTGCTGTTGAAGGTTACTTCAGGATTTTGTGAGTTGGCTGTGGTTCCGTTGACAAAGGTAACATCCTCCGGGCTGAACGACCAGCTCCAGGAGGTGGGGCAATAGTCTGACTGATCGGTAAAAATCACCGTTTCCGGACCGGAGCAGAAAATCCGGTTGTCGGCCGAAAAATCAACCATGGGTAAGAGGGTGTCGCTGATGACGATGTATGCCTGTTTGATTTCTGCATCCGTGCCGGCAGGATTCGATGCCTCGAGGCTGACCATATAGGTGCCGGGAGTGCTCCAGGTGATGCCTGCCGGATTCTGATCACCCGAAGAAGCAACATCGGCACCTTCGAATGTCCAGCTCCAGCTGAAGGGGATTCCCGAAGATTTGTCGGTGAAGTTAACAGGGCAACCAACCGGTACAATGGTTCTGTCGGCTTCAAAATCGGCTGTCGGGGTATTGAAATAGAGGGGCGATTCCCACAATCCGCGGCCGTAGGTGCCTGCCCTCAGAATGTCGTTTTCAGGGTTGTCGTTGTCGTAATAGATCTCAAGTTCAGTTACGCGGGCTGAAGCCGGGAATCCACCCGAGAAGAGTATCCAGTCGTTCATCGACAGGTCGCGGTAGAAAATGCCGATGTCGGTTCCCAGGTAGAGTCCTTCGGGGCTCCTGCGGTAATTGGCGAGGGTGCTCATCTGTACATCGGGCAGCGACCCGGTGAGCTCGGTCCAGGTAATACCGCGGTCGGCTGACCGGTAAACAACGTTCTGTTGCACGATAAATACCACGTTCTCATCGGTATGGCTGGTTTCTATGGCGGTGATGGTATTGCCGGAAGGCAGGTTGGCCGTAAGCGTTAGCCAGGTGACCGATGGCGCCTTCACCTTATCGGCACGGAAGAGTTTGTTGCCTGAAGCGGCGTAAAGGATGTCGGTATTTGCCCTCGACTGGGCCAGCACAGAAAGGTTGGCAGTGTTAATCTCAGAAATTTTGGTCCAGCTCACCGAATTGGTATTCGATGCCTTGATGTTGGTACTGCGCCAGATGTTTTTGTAGCCGATGAACATGATGTTGCCATCGTTGTGGTCGATGATGAAAGGGGTAACCCAGGCACCGCTTTCGGTAATGCCGTTGGATCCTTCGCCGGCGATCTGTCCCTGGGCTGAGTTGTTGTAAATGCGGTTTATGGCTCCGTAATAGACGGTTGAGTAGCTGTAAAGGTCGCTGGTGGGATCAAAGGCACACTCCATACCGTCGCCACCACCAACAGCCACCCAGTCGCTGCCGGTGTAGGTAGAGGTTCCGTTGTCCTGATAACCGTTGATCACCAGGTTGCGGTTGGTGGCACTCTGCCCGATTTTATAGGCCTGACTGATTACCAGCCCGTTGCTGATCTCTGTCCAGGTTACTCCTCCGTTATCGGTCCAGTAAAGGCCGCCGTCATTTCCGGCAAAGAGCCTTCCGGTGAGGGGTGAGTATTCGAGCACATGCAGGTCGGCGTGTACCGACTGTACGCTGCAGCCTCCATACCAGTGGGAGCGGATGCTCCAGCTGGAGCCGCCATTGGTTGATTTAAAGCAGTTGACACCACCGCCATAGATAATATCCGGGTTGGTGGGATCAGCAGCCATATCGAGGTCGTACCAGGCCTGCCCGCCACTTCCGCCATTGCAGTCCCAGCTCATGATGTTGGGGCTGGTTGACATCACCATAAAGCTGTCACCGCCATCGTCAGATCTGTATAGTCCTTTAAAAGAATCGTCGTTGGTAAGAAAGGCATACACCACATCCGGATTGGCGGGGGATACTGCCAATGCTCCGCGGCTGCCTGTTATCAGTCCGGTGGCTCCCTGTACAAAGGTTTCGCCGTTGTCGGTTGATTTGAAGTATGTGCCGTTCGACATGGCATAGATTACATCGGGGTTGCCCGGTCTGAACACCATATCCTTGTAGTTGCCGCTGGCATTTTTTGTCCAGTTTGCTCCGCTGTCGGTAGATTTGTAAATTCCTCCTGCGGTGGCTGCAAATACCACGTTATTGTAACGGGGGTCAATCATGAGTCTTGATACGGTGCTGTTGCCCATGCCGTTGTTGGAGGCTGTCCAGGTCTGTCCGCCGTCGAAGCTTTTCCAGACACCCATTCCGGAAGCATCGCCGGCATCACGGTCGCCGGTACCCATATAGATCACTTCGGGGTTGACGAAATCGACCACGATGGCTGATACTCCCAGTGTGGGGAGGTTGTCGGTGTAGCTGGTCCATGAGGCGCCATGGTCGTTGGATATCCATAAGCCACCGGCAGGAGCGCCAACGTAAAGCGTATTCGGGTCGGTAGGGTGAAAAGCCACCGCATTCACCCGGCCCAGTCCGCGGTATCCGTTGTATCCCGAGGGTACTGTGAAAGGCCCCAGGGGAGCCCAGTTCCCCTCCACTGACCTGCCAGCAAAACGGTTGGTTACTGTTTGCCAGGCTTTGAGGTTGCGGTCGGGGGCCGGCCTGCTTCCATCGGGTTTAACGCGCTGGCCCATATAATATTCCCAGCGCTTGAAGGGCTTGTACCCACTTCCTTTTTCAATGGTCCGGCCTTGCCAGTAAGTATCGAAAGCTTTCTGCGTGGCGAAAAAGTTGGCATTCTGATCCTGCATCATCTGTATCCAGTAAGGATGAATGGCAGTATCGTTTACAGGTGCTGTTGACTGGGCATTCACCGCCAGGGATGTTACAGCGAACATCACAACCAGGCAGCGCTTCAGTAATCTTGTCATAGTCTTGTCAGTTATAATCAGGAAATCCAGTGGCAAATGTAATTGTTTCTGTCAATTAACAGATTCAGATATGTAATGTTTTAGACTATAAAAAATAACCGGAAGTCATCCTTTTTAAAGACAACTTCCGGTTAAAAACCCGGATCCGATTTTGATCCCTGTTTTAGAGTGAAACCAGTGATTTAACTAATAAATGTTAAAATCACGGATTCACGTCTTCCCCGAGGGGGTCTTCTGAAATCTGCTTTTTCAGCGTTTTCAGTGCAGTCAGAACCAGGAAATAGGAGAGTGTGATCATCACCGGCCAGGCAAGAAGCCACAATATTTTATCTGTATACATTTTTTTACCGTTTGAGTTTAATAAACATGGGTCTGATCTTCGTTCAGGTCACTGGCTTCAATCGGTTTGTTGTTGATCGATTTCCAGGCCCAGTAGATGTAGGCGATTACCACCGGAACAAACAACGAAACATAGCTCATGGCGGTCAGGGTATAATGACTGGATGAGCTGTTTTCTATGGTGAGTGAATGCTGCAGGTTGAAGGTTGACGGGTAGAAGGCGGTATTGTTGAGGCCGGCTACCAGAAACAGGGCCAGTACTGCAAATACGGTTCCAGGTCCGGCCAGCCAGATGGCTTTGATGCTTTTTTTGAACAGGAAAAGCGCTATTCCGGCCAGAACGAGAACAACTCCGGCCAGGAAAATCACCAGTACAAGTGGCATCTGAATGAAGTTGTGCAGGTACTTGTAATGTTCCATAAACACTTCGCCGGTTCCCGGGCTGTAGGCAAACCCATCTTTCAGAAGCAGCGCGATCACAAAGTAAAGAAAGAACACCAGAAAAGGTACTGCATTGTAGATCATTTGTTTCTGGGCACGTTTAAAGATTTCCTCGCTTTTAACGCTGTTTACGATGTAAAGAATACCGAGAATGCGGGCCAGAAAGAAAACCGCCAGCCCCAGGGCAACGTTGTGCGGGTTGAGCACAGCTTCAAGCCCGTGAAACGGGGTTTCCCAGCGTGAGATGGCCGGATCGTAGAGTTGGGTGAGGTTCATTTTATCAACCGAGAACATGCTCCCGTTGAAAAAGGTTCCAACCGCTGTTCCGATGAGGATGGTGGCCAGGGCCCCGTTGGCAAAGAGGAAGATCTCAAAGGTACGTTTGCCCAGAAAATTGTTGGGTTTGCTCCGGTATTCGTAGGAGATGGCCTGAATGATGAAGGCAAAGAGAATGGCCATCCACACCCAGTAGGCACCCCCGAAGCTGGTGGAGTAGAAGAGGGGAAAAGAGGCGAAAAAAGCGCCGCCAAAAGTTACCAGTGTGGTGAAGGTAAGTTCCCATTTCCTTCCCAGGGTATTGACAATCATTGACTGTTCGGTGTCGGTTTTTCCCAGTGTATAGATCAGGGTCTGACCGCCCTGCACAAACATGAGAAAGACAAGCAGACTGGCCAGTACCGAGATGATCACCCACCAGTATTGTTGAAGTGTAAGTATCGTGAATGTTTCGAACATGTTAATTTCCTCCAGCTTTAGGTCCGTTTTTGATTTGTCTGAACATAATTTTCAGTTCCGCTATAAGCAGAGTGGTGAAAATGAGTGCAAAGAGCACAAAGGTTACCACCACGGCGTTACTGTCGAGTTTGGAGACTGCGGCCATGGTTGGCATCAGGTCCTGAATTACCCAGGGCTGACGGCCCATTTCGGCGGTTATCCAGCCCGACTGAGAGGCGATGTAAGCGAGAGGGATGTTGAGTATGGCAATACGGAGCCAGAAACGGGAGGTGGAGATGCGGTTTTTGTAAACCAGCAGCAGGATAAGGGCGAAAAAGACCAGAAACCAGAACCCAAGCATTACCATGATGTGGAAGCTGTAAAACGTAAGCGGAAGGCTGGGGATCAGCCCCTGCGGGTTGTTTTCAAAATATCCGTACCCGAAATACTGAAAGTTTTCGTCCAGAATTTGCTTAGCTTCGGCTTGCTGAACTTCATTGCCTGCTTTTTTGGCTTCTTTGTACTGAGCCAGGGCGTTGATGGCCAGTCTGCCGCGGACAATCTTCTCGGCAGCTGGCATGATGCCATGTTCTTCATTGCCCTCCATCAGGTCCTTAACGCCGGGGATAAAGGCATCGAAATCCTGGAATGCCATGTAAGAGAGGAAGTTGGGGATTTCAATCTTGAAGGCAAAGTCTTTTACGTTCTCGTTGTTCGGATCATCAGGTGATGAGGAAACAATACCAAGCGCCACCAGTGGAGCTCCGCGCTGTCCGACCGAAAGACCTTCAAACGCAGCAAATTTCATCGGCTGATGTTTGGCAATGACTTTGGCGCTGTAGTCGCCGGTGAGAATGGTAAACAGCGAGGTAACCAGTCCGAAAACTGCAGCAAGTACGATGCTTCGTTTGGCGAAAACCAGGTGACGCTTCTTCAGCAGAAACCAGGCACTGATACCGATGACTACGATGGAAGCCAGCAGGTAAGACGAAGAGATGGTGTGGGTAAATTTGCTCACTGCCATCGGAGAAAGCAGTACATCCCAGAAGTTGTGCATTTCGTTGCGCGCCGTGTCCGGATTGAATTTCATGCCTACCGGCATCTGCATCCACGCATTGGCCACCAGAATCCACAAGGCTGAAAGGTTAGCCCCGAAGGCAACCAGCCAGGTTGAGAGCAGATGGAATTTTTTATTCACCTTGTCCCACCCGAAGAACATTACGGCTATAAAGGTGGATTCAATGAAAAAGGCCATAATGCCTTCGATGGCCAGCGGTGCGCCAAAGATGTCGCCTACAAACCAGGAGTAGTTCGACCAGTTGGTGCCGAATTCGAATTCAAGGATGATGCCGGTGGCAACTCCGATAGCAAAATTGATTCCGAAAATGGTCATCCAGAACTTCGTAATGCGCTTCCAGGCGGGATCGCCGGTCTTCACATAGATGGACTCCATAATCGCGACGATAAACCCGAGTCCCAGGGTCAACGGCACAAATACCCAATGATACATGGCCGTGAGGGCAAATTGTGCCCTCGACCAATCAATCAGTGAATAGTCAAAGTTCTCAGTCATACTGTATTTATTTAGGATTGGTTAATTGTTCAATCACATAGTCGCTGCGCTGCTCATCATCAGAAAATCCCGATTTCAGAAAATCGGGAAAGAAAAACACCTTCAGTATAGCAAACATGATAAATAACTTGATCAGGATGATGGCCCACAAGGTACGACCTACGGTCATGGTCCTGAACCCCTCATAGTAGAAATGAAAAATTCTGCTGAATATATTGCGTTTCATAGGGTGCATTTTATACGACAAAATTAATTGCATTCGATATATGAAAAACGTATTTTATTAATTTAGAAATGATTCTAAATTGTTTAATGTTTACGTTGAAGAGGTTGCAATTTTAGTGTTATTTAAATAACAGATTCATAGCATTATGGATGATTTTTTACAGAAACATGCGTTAAACAAAATGCCAGATGCTGGGGATAATCAATCGATATAAGTGGAATTATTTTATCGGTTTGGGTAAAAAAATCGTGAAAGATTAAACAAAATTTGTCAAACAATGAATAATTCAACCCTGATAGCAGTGTATGCCATGGCCGTTATACTGTTATGAAAACAGCCGGCTACCGGGATCTGTCAGCCCGGAATTCAATAAAAAATGCCTGAAACCGGTTCAGGCATTTCTGGTGACTGTCAGAACTTTGATTATTGGTGAGGGAAGTTCCGTCCTGATGAATGGCACTATTCAATGGCAAAAACGCTATTCAGGCAACTGCTGAAACACATCATCAGCTTGCCGTCTCCTGATTTGACTCAGTTGAGGATAAACTGCAATCCGGTGCACCTGAAGTGGCTCTTTATTCTGCCGGCATGCTGTTGTCGGCCAGGCCTTCCACCTTATACCCCAGATCGTTGATCACGGTGGTGAGTTTCTCCACGTTGGTGAGGGTAGTGTCGTAAGTGATGGTGGTTAGTTCAGCAACGTGTGAAGCTTCTGCACCGGTTACGCCTTCAACACCGGTAACTGCTTCTTTTACGGTGTTTTCGCAGCCCTCACAGGTCATGCCGGTAACATGCAGCTTCACGGTTTTAACGGCAGCTGCATTGACCTCCTTGTTTGAAGCCTGGCTGGCTTTATCGGTAACGGTTGAATTACAGGCAGTGAAGATGGCTGCCAGCAGCATCAGGGCGAAGAATTTTTTCATGTTCGTGTTTTTTTTACAAAATTATGAAATATTCTTTCGGGAACCTGCCCTTATTCTTCAAGGGTTGAAAGATCCCCGGTTTCCTGTCCCAGTGCCCTGGCTTTGAGCACCCTGCGCATGATTTTGCCACTGCGGGTTTTGGGGAGTGCATCGGCAAACACGATGAAGGAGGGCCTGGCGATGGGGCCGATCTCCCGTTCTACATGGTTCTTCAGCTCGTCGGCGAGTTTGTCACTGGCTTCAAATCCCTGCCGGAGGATGACGGTAGCATGAATCACATTCCCCCTGAGCTCATCCGGGAGTCCGATGGCGGCTGCTTCGGTAACCGCAGGATGGCTCACCAGGGCGCTTTCGATTTCAGCGCTGCCCAGCCGGTATCCGCTTACCTTGATAACATCGTCAATGCGACCAATAATCCAGTAATAACCGTCTTCATCCTTGCGGGCCGAATCACCGGCAAGATACCACTGTTGTTTGCTGAATTTTTCCCAGTATTTTTCGATGTAGCGGTCAGGGTCGCCCAGGATGGTACGGGCCATGCCCGGCCAGGGTTTTTTAATGACCAGGGTACCTTCTTCACCGGCCTTTACATCATTGCCATGATCGTCAACCACTGCGGCTTCAATGCCAAAAAACGGTTTGGTTGCCGAGCCGGGCTTGAGGGCCAGCGTTGGCACCGGGGTGATCATGTGACCACCGGTTTCGGTTTGCCACCAGGTATCCATGATCGGGCAGCGTCCCTGACCAATGACTTCATAATACCATTTCCAGGCTTCCGGGTTAATGGGTTCACCCACCGATCCGAGCAATCGCAGCGATGTCAGGTTGTGCCTGTCGGCCCAGGAAGAACCAAAGCGCATCAGCCCGCGGATGGCCGTTGGCGACGTATACAATATATTGATGCCGTATTTTTCGATCATCTGCCACCAGCGATTGGGGTAGGGGTGGTTGGGCGCCCCTTCGTACATCATGATGGTGGCCCCGTTGATGAGCGGGCCGTAAACCATATAGCTGTGACCGGTGATCCAACCCGGATCGGCCGCACACCAGAACCGGTCTTCGGGCTTGATGTCGAACACATACCTGAAGGTAGAGGCAGTGTAAACACTGTATCCGCCATGGGTATGAACCAGCCCCTTGGGTTTGCCGGTGGTGCCGGAGGTATAGAGGATAAACAGCGGATCCTCGGCATCGGTCTGTTCGGTGTGGCAGTTGGTGCAGGCCAGGGGCATCGACATCAGATCGTGGTACCAGAAATCACGGTCGTTTTCCATGTAACACTCCTCTCCGGTGCGTTTTACCGTGATGCACACTTCAATGGTGGGGGAGCGTTTCATGGCTTCGTTGGCAATGTTCTTGAGCGAGGTTGCTTTGCCGCGACGATAGCCACCGTCGGCGGTAATGAGGATACGGCTGTTGGCATCTTCGATGCGTTCAGCCAGGGCTTCAACGCTGAACCCCCCATACACCACACTGTGAATGGCGCCGATTTTGGCACAGGCCAGCATGGCGATCACCGTTTCAGGAATCTGGGGCATGTAAATGGTGACCACTTCACCGGCTCTGGCCCCCATTGACCTGAGGATATTCGCAAATTTGGAAACTTCGCGGTTCAGCGCATGATATGAGAAAGTCCTGACATCGCCGGGCTCACCTTCCCAGATGATGGCCAGCTTGTTGCGGGTTGCATTTTTCTGGTGACGGTCGAGGGCATTGTGCACGATGTTGATTTTACCACCGGAAAACCATTCGTAAAACGGGTGGTTGGAAGCATCCAGTACCTTGTCCCATTTACGGTACCAATCGAGCCTGCGGGCTTCGTTGGCCCAGAATTGCTCCGGATCGGCTATCGATTGCTGGTAAAGGGCTTCATGGTCCTTTACATGGGCATGTTTCCTGATTTCGCGCGAAGGCTCGTAAAACTTCTTCAGTGATTCGGCTGGTTTTTCCATGGGCGGATGTTTTTTGTTTTCTAAACACACAAAAGGCCTGCCTTGTTCGGTTGAATGCCGCAGAAGTGCTGATCTGATATCATTTGTGGTCAGAAAACTTACCGTAAATCAGATCATAATCTTGAATCCGGCCCTCAGCACCCTGCCGCTCAGGGGGCCATACACATTGGCTGCATCAAAATCCGCGGAGAAAGGCTGCTGCCAGTTGATCACCGGGGCAAATTCAGGCTGCCAGTTCAGAAGGTTATTTACACCTACATAGAGACGGATGTTCTGGTTCACATTGTAATTGGCCAGCAGGTTGATGAGTCCGTAAGTTTCTGATTCGGGCGCTGTGTTAGCGGATTCCGGATAAGGTGTCGGGAGTTTCACAGGGCCGTGAATGCTTCCCGAAACGTCAAGGCTGGTCCTGAGGGCCGGCGAGTCCCAGCTCACCATGAAGGTTCCGGTAAGCGGCGGTGACAGGACCTGGGTCTTCCGCTCAGCTTCACCCCCTGGAACCGCTTCGTAGGAATAGACATCCTGCAGGGTAACGCCCGCCGACCATGTAAATACCCCATTGACCCGGCCATTGGCCGAAACCGCGAGTCCGCGGCTGATCGCATACTCATCGGATGAAAGGTTGGAGTAAATGATCTTCCCGGCATCGGTTTCATAATCGGCGATGATCTTGTTGCTGAACCTTGTGTAGAACAGATCAGCATCCAGCACCACCCCTTTACCTGCCAGCCTCGAGAATGTCTGATTCAGGCTCAGGGAGAGATTCCACGATTTCTCCGGCTTCAGGTCATCTGCGAGGATCACTTGTCTGAATCCCGACAAGGCGGCATGATCCTCTGTGAAAATATTCACGGTTCTGAACCCGCTGCCGGCGTTGAACCGCAGCACCGTCTGCTCTGAGGCATTCAGTTTTGCACTCAGCCGGGGAGAGAAGACCAGCCCGTGTTTTGAGTGGTGGTCGAGGCGGGCTCCCCCGACCAGGTTGAACCGCTTGCTCACCTTGTATTCATCCTGAACGAAGATGCCTGGGATAAAACTTCGGTCGGGTCCTGAAGCGGTGGCCGGGGTATTGTCGGTGTAGTATTGGTAGCGGGCGGTGAGCCCGTTGGTGAACAGGTGTTTTTCGCCGGCTTTCACATTCCATATCAGGTTGATGAAACTGAGGTACTGCTCACCCGCAAATTTCGTGGTGCCGTAATAGCTGTCCTGCCAGTGCCCGCTCTGGGAGAGTTCAATCCTGATGTCTTTTTCAACCGGGAGGCTGTAAACCCCGGTTAACTCATAGCGGTTGGTCAGGATGGTTTCACCGTAATAAGTACCGCTTCCCCTCAGGGTGTCATCCGGTTTATAAGAGTATTTACCCAGAAAATCCCGGGTACCACCGGCCCTGTTTTCACGGTACAGTTTCACGGCAAAGGAGGCCTGCCGGCCCTGCTGACGGGCAATGCTCCATTTATTGAACAATGAAACGGATGGCCTGATCATCACCTGGTCGGCAAAATTATCTTTGTTGAGGTCATTAAACCGTTCACTGGTCTGCAGACTTCCGCTGAACAATGTACTCACTTTTCTTCCCTTGAAGGGCGAGAAGCTGAAATCGGCTGTACGCTCCCCTTTGTCGGTCCAGCTGGTATTGAGGAAAAGACGTGGGGCTGTTTCGGCTGATTTGGTGATGATGTTGATCACCCCACCGATGGCTTCGGCGCCGTAGAGTGTTGAAGAGGCTCCCTTGATGACTTCAATGCGCTCGATCAGGCTGTTGGGGATTCCATTCAGCCCATACACTGAAGCCAGGGCGCCCATCACGGGCATACCATCGATCAGCACCGCGGTGTTGGAGCCTTCCAGGCCGTTGATGCGGATCTCGTTGGTACCACATACGGCACAAGCGGTTACCTGTTGCACCCCGTTGATCATACTGATGGATTGCATCAGATTGGTGGAGGGTATCTTCTGCAGGAAGCCGGCATCGAGCACTTCAATTCTTACGGCCGATTCCCGCAGCGATTGTTGCCTCAGGCTTCCGCTGATTACCACCTGATCGAGTGCGATGGAGATGGGCTGCAGGGTGATGTTCAGCTCCCTGCTTTCTTTGTCAGAAACCGTGAATTCAATGGTAACATCCCTGTAACCAATGTGTTGAACCTTCAGGGTGTGATTCCCTACAGGAATATTGTTGATCATATAATGACCGCTCACATCGGTGGATGTTCCCAGGCGCGAGTCGGCAATCAGCAGGTTTACAAACGGAAGGTGCTCGCCTTTGTCGTCGACCACATGGCCGAAAAGCGTGGCGTCAGACTGGGCATTCAGGTGTAAGGCGTGTAGAATCAGGCAGAATAATATCAGTAATGTGGTTTTCATTAACAAAGTATTGTAAGATGAGATGGATTTGATTGAAGAGTTCGATGCAGTTTCCGCGAGCAGCCTCGTGCCGGTTATCATAGAGCTATGGTTGGCTCACACGAAACCATGATTCATGCACCCGGAAGCACACAAAGCCGGCAAACATTTTTCAGGGATTAACCTGAACAGAAAGTTTCAACGGGGCGATGCGGTCGGTTAAAGGAAGAATGGCGGAGGGCGGAGGCGGTAAACGATTTTCTGATTGAGGATTTCAGCCTTAGTTGTGAATCGGGAAACGGCCAGTCGGAGCACTAAAAGTAAAATAACCAACGTCATTATTCCGATCAGCAATGTACTGATGGCAGCAAACTGGTCGAAACAGGCGATTTCCTGTTCGCTGTGTTTGTGCGACTGAAAAGGCAGTCGATCTCCGGCATTTTGCCAGGGATGGGCATGCTGTATCACAACACCGGAAGGTAAGCGGTGGTTGTGCCGGTTAATCAGGCTGTTGGTGAACAACCAAAGAACAGCCGGCAGCAGCAATACCAGGGTAAGGTGGTTGCTGCTGAACCTGTTTAAGGGATGATTGCCTGACCAAATCATGTACCCATAACAATCAAAACGCCTCAGGGTTCACCACCGGGGATGATTTCAGGCTGAAATTCCGGCTGCCGGTGACTTTTGAATTCAATGGAAGTCAGTCAATCTGATAAAAAGAATGGCTTAAAAGAAATAATGGCCTGACTGATTTTAATTCATATTTTTGATGCACTATTATCCCTTATTAAAATGAATACAAGCAAAAACAGCAGGTTACAGACGCTATATATCCCTGCACTGCTATTTCTCATCGCTTTTATCTGGAAACTGTTGTTTATCAATCACAGGGATATCTGTGTAGATGAACCTTTTACGATATTTAATGCGCAGAAAAGTATATTGGGCATCCTGAAGCTGCCGGCCGAGGGAGAGCCCAACCCTCCCTTGTTCATGATATTCGTACATGCCTGGATCCGGTTGTTCGGCATCGAAAGCAGCCTGGTACGCATTGTACCCTTGTTGTTTAATGCCATTACTGTGGTATTCATTTATTTCACCGGAAAACGCTTCTTCAGTTTCTGGACAGGCCTGGTTGCTTCAGGGTTGTTTCTGTTTTCCAACTATCATTTCTTTCATGGCCTGCAGGTACGGACCTATTCGCTGTTGTCGATGTCAACGGCCGCTGCTCTATATTTCTATATGAATTACCTGCAGGATACGAAGAACAGGAAAGCCTTTGCCGGACTGGTGCTATCCAACCTTTTTCTGGTGTATTCACACTATTTCGGGTGGTTTGTTGTGTTTGCCCAGTTTATCACGGGTTTTGTGTATGTCCGGAATTTCAGAATGCTTTTCCGGTTTCAGCTGCCTTCTTTAGCCACGGTGATTGGTTTCCTGCCGATGATTTATATTGTGTTAAAGCAATACAAGAAATCCAGCAAGGGTACCTGGGTCAGGCCACCAAACCCCGAGGATTATTATCTGCAGATATACTATTTTCTCAACAACAAGGAGGTATTAAAAGTTGCACTCCTGATTGCGGCAGCCGGGGTGTTGTTTACAGCATTTCTTCTTATACGTAAGCAATGGAAGTCATTTAATCCGGGCGTTGTGGCTCTGTTCCTCTGGTGGTTTGCCCCATATACCACCATGTTTCTCATCAGTTCCGGAATTCCTGTATTTACAGATACCTATGCGCTCTACAATACTATCGGGCTGTTTCTCTTTATTCCGGCTTTGTTCAGCCAGTTATTTCAGCAGCACAAATACCTGGAGCCGGTTGCAGGGGCAATATTGCTTGTGTTCATGTTTTTACACCTGAGGGTGTTGCCCGACAATGTAATGTACCGGGAAGTGAAGAATGCAGTGGAATTTGCCAAGAAATACGATAAACAACCCGATAAGCGCGTTATCCTTATATATCCGGTCTGGGCTGACCTACCATTTGCTTTCTACTACGATAAGAAGTTATTTGCCGACTGTGATAATTTTTACAATACCTGCCCACAGCAGGACATCTACCGTATCTGGGGACTTACCCACGCAAAGAATATTCTGAATGCCATTCCGGGCCGAAGGGTCATTCTTTTTATGGAAGGAAATGCGAACAACCCCGAAGAGATGCTTTTTGAACATCTTGACAGCACCTATGTGCGTGTTGACAAAGCCTTCTTCCCGCAAACGTACAATGTTGGCATTTACGACCCCAAACCAGTTTCAGAATAATCCAAGGTTAAGCCTGCTCCGGAAAGTCAAAGAAGAAGATTTGACACCCGCTCCCGCGGTGAGGCTGATACAACAATCTGTCTTGTTTGCAAAGTCAGACCTGCCTTTATGCACAGGCAGACAGGCCTGCCTGTATGTACAGGCAGACAGGCCTGCCTGTATGTACAGGCAGACAGGCCTGCCTGTATTCCCAGGCAGACAGGCATTAGATAAAGTATAACTGTGTATTGCAATCCGTTTGTTTAGAATAATTCTAAACTTGGCAGACATGCTTTACCAATGAAATCATATTATACATTTGCAACCGATATGAATGAATTTGCTTAACGTAAAACCTCAATAACCAACCTGATAACCTATGAAACGTATCGTAACACTTTGCAGCCTTGTGCTGTTTGCAGGCCTGATTTTCAGTTCATGTACCAAAGAGGAGGATGAACCTGTACTGCCTACCGTGGCTTTTAACCAGCTTGAAGGCTACATTACCGGGGATGTGACTGCCCATTACGGCGACACCCTTCGTTTTGGCATCATTCTTCAGAGCAACGGGGAAGACAACCTGGTGAAATTTACCATAAAAGCCAATGAAGAGACCCTGCTCGATTCCACTATCAACACTTCGAGCTTTACTTTTGATTTCTATTCAATCAAGGGAATCAACGCGACGGATGTCTGGACATTTTCAGCCACCGATATTGCCGGGAACATAAAAACAGCGACTGTCACCATCACAGGGCAGTTCGGGCAGATCAATTCCTTCACAACCATACTGATGGGAGCCCAGGACAATGTAGCAACCGAGAGTTTCCTTTCGTTCAGCGACAATCAGGCTACCAAATATTTCCAGGCCAGCGCATTCGACAACCAGGATAAGATCGATATCTTCTGTTTCTACGAAAACACAGCCACTCACCAGAACATGATGTCTCTGGGATCTCCCGGATCAAACATCACCGGCATATTCACCGGAGCTTCATCACCCGATAATTATACAGTAAAGAACCTCACCAGGTTTTACAAAACCACCCTCACGGCTGCCCAGTTTGACGCCATTGAGAATGATGCCATTATCCTTGATTCCTACAATGCGGCTGAATCAAGAAAGAAAGCAAGTGTACTGGCTGCCGGTGAAGTGTATGCCATCTATACCCAGTCGGGGTTAATCGGCCTTATTAAAGTCATCGCGGTAACCGGTGAAGAAACCGGAACCCTGGAAATAGCTGTTAAAATCCAGAAGCAGTAAATGGCACCAACCATTAATCAGCAAAAGCAAAAGCTGCATAACCTCAGCAGGGTTATGCAGCTTGGTTTTTTTACCGCTTTGTTGTTGCTGTTTTTCTCATGCAGCGAAGAGGAAAGCCTGCACAAACCCTCTGTAATTTTAAAAACCGGGGTAGCTTATACAGCTTCAGGAACCGCCATCGCGCAGGGTGGAAAAATCCAGATTGGCCTCCTTGCTTCCGGAGCAGGGAGTCCGCTCACCTACCTGCGTATTGAGCGCATCACCGGTTCTGACACCACCGTTCAGCTCGACCGCGGGATATGGGCAGGAAGTGAAGGATACGATCAGGATTTCAGTTTCCCGAAAGGAGCTGCCGAAGAGGAAAAATGGCGTATAGTCGTGATGAATGCCGACCGCATGACCTCTGAAGCGGCATTGACAGTGCTGAAAGCAGCAGGCGCAGATTATGGTGCCATCAAACATTTTGGTCCCGTCAGCCTGGATATGCAGTCGAATCCGGGAGGAAAATCCTTCCTTGACCTCGACAACGGAACGGTTTTCAGTCAGCTTGATGTAAGCGGACACGAACAGGAGATTGATCTGTTACCTTATTATTATGTTACGTCAGGATTGCCCTCGCCCACACTGACGTGTCCTGGCTATACTTCTACACCGGGATATTACCCTGTATTGAACAGCTGGACAGTGAGAAACAATATTCTGTATGACTATTACACCTCCGACAACAGCCTGATTTCGCCGCTTCAGTTCGACAACGCCCTGAACGACAGTCTGCTGATCACTGCATACAATCCTTCCAGGGTAAGCGGTAACTGTAAGTATGCTTATGCCGGCAGGGTGATTCCTTTTAAAACGGAACAGGGAAAATACGGGTTGGTAAAAATTGTTACTGCCGATGAATCCGAGACAGGAACCCTGACCCTTGAAATTAAAATTCAGGAATAGTGAAACCTGTTACAATTCCTTTACAGCGTATGAGATACACCTGGTTAATGATCATCCTTGCAGTATTAACGTTTGATTCACAGGCGCAGCGGTGTATTTCCGGTGTGATTTCAGATGCCGGAACCGGAAGTCCGCTCCCGGGGGCCAGCATTCAGCTTTCAACGGGAGCCGGCGTTTCCTCGGCAGCTGACGGAAGTTTCAGGCTTTGCGGACTGGGCGGAGATTCTGTATTGGCAGAGGTCAGTTATGTAGGTTACCTTCCTGTAAAGCTTTATCTGAAAACCGGAACAGACAATCTCCGGTTGTCATTGGTGCCTGAAGTCGCTGAAATTGATGAAGTGGTGATTACGGCCACCCGTACCGCCACGCAGGCTGCCAATATCCCCGTTAGGATCAATGTGATCAGTTCATCAGTGATGAATACACTGCCGGTACTCAGCATCGACGAGGCCTTAAAGCTGGCAACCGGGGTTAATTACAGCCGTTCGTTCGGGGTTCTCAGTACCAAGGCTACGGTCTCCATGCGGGGCATGAGCGGAAAAGAACAGGGGAGGGTACTGATCCTGCTCGATGGTATTCCTGCCAACAAAAGCGATGGGGGTGGGTTTGACTGGAACCTGCTGGACCCTGCTACCGTAGGCAGAATCGAAATAACCAAAGGTCCCGGATCAGCCATCTATGGCAGCAACGCCATGGGTGGCGTTATCAACATCATTTCGGTAAAACCGCCTGAGAAATTTGTGGCCGATGCCTCTCTGGAATACGGTTCTTTCAATACCGCCGGTGGAAGAATCAGTGCGGGTAAATCAGTAAAGACAGGAAAAGGCAGCAATAGCCTCTTCTGGAACCTGAATGGCTTTTACCGGCAGAGTGATGGCTATATTACCCAATCAGAAGAAGACATCAAGGCGAATCCATACATCATCAGGTCAAACCTTCGTGAAGCCGGCGCTGGTTTACGTGCTGGTTATTCAATCGGTGAGAAACACAGCCTGGTTGCCTCACTTAACTATTACGACGACCATCGTGGAACCGGAGAAAAGGTTCACCAGCCGGATGGCAATACCACGGATCACGATTCGTACAGCATAAACCTCAGTTACAAAGGCCTGATTAAAACGGTAAGTATTGCCTCATCGGTTTATTTTCAGAACGAGGATTACAAAAAAGTGAACGAGTTTCTGAAGGATGACTACACCTGGTACGATGTGCTGAGTACGCGCCGCGATTACGGGTGGCTCACCTCAGCCACGCGTACATTTGGCAGCCACAGGATCACCGCAGGTTTTGACTTCAGAAACGGCAGTGTTGATGCCTGGGATAAGTATTACACCTCTACCGATATTGTTTACAATGCCGGGAAAATGAACACCCGCGCTTTTTTTGTGCAGGATGAAGCCGGACTGCTGAAGGAGAAGGTCAGGGTTCTGGCCGGTCTGCGCTACGATGTGGCGACTTTCTTCGACGGGGCTTTTTATATCGATGCACCTACGGCCGAAACTGCCTTTATGGATATTTACCAGGACAAGACCCTGGATTCGCACACCCGCAGTGCCCTGAGCCCGAGGGTGTCGGTTCAGTACCGGTGGAATCCCGGGAACAGGGTTTATCTTGGTTATTCAAGGGGTTTCAGACCCGCTGTACTCGACGATATGTGCCGGTCAGGAAGAATCAAGGGCGGCTTCAAAATAGCAAGTCCCTCGCTGAAGCCCGAGAAACTGAACAACATAGAAGCCGGAGCTGACCTGAAGCCGTTTAACAGGGGGCCGCTCAGCAGGCTTTCACTTGAAATCTCAGCCTATTATTCCAGAGGTACGGATTTTCAGTACTATGTAACCAACGGACAGACCATCGATATGGGATTTGGTGAACGGCCGATCTTTGTGCGGGCCAACATCAGCGATGCTGAAATACGGGGCGCTGAGTGTTCACTCAACTACAACCTGAGCAATTCAGTAACGTTGTACGCAGGCTATGCTTATGCAAAGGCTGTTATTCTGAGTTACAGCAAGCTCTCAGTCAATGATACCATCGATCTGAGCGGAAAATGGATGACCGATGTTCCTGAGCACATCGTGAATGCCGGACTTTCGTGGCTCAATCAATATGTGAACGCCGGGATTACCTATCGTTTCAATGGTTCAATGTACATCAACGACCAGAATACTGTGGATGAGCTGCTCGGATCGGCGAAGTATCCTTCGTATTCAACGGTGGATCTGAAGTTCTGGAGAACCTTCTACGGTCGCTATAAGGCTTCGGTTGGGGTGCAGAACCTCTTCGATGTGAAGATCTATGACAGCAAATACTACGTCGGCCCCGGGCGATTTATTACTGTGGCTGTTTCAGTCAGGCTGGGCGAAAAATAGCCGGCTATACCTATTATATATAGTGTAAATCAAAAACCACCCATGAAACCACTTTTTACCCTGATGATTGCCGTGCTGATGTTTGCACAGACGGCCAGAACCCAAACCAACGATTTTTATGATGATGCACCCCGCATTGACCTTCCGCCGGCTGCGCTTTTTATCGATGGTGAAATTGCCAATCCCGGAGAGGTTGACTTTTCTGCGCTGCCGCTGAGGCAGGTGGTGGTTAAAGAGACCGCTTTCGACGGAGCCAACGGAAAGTTTATCGGGGCTTATCAGTACGAAGGGTATTCACTCTACGACATTCTGAACAGCATAGAGCTTAAAAAGAACAATCAGGATGAATTTCCCCCGATTGTTGACCTTTATGTGGTGGTGGAGAATGCAGGTGGAGAAAAGGTAGTGCTCAGCTGGGGCGAGCTGTATTATCCTATCCACAGACATGAGATACTGATCGCTTCAGCCGTAAGGAGGATTGTTCCTTCCAAGACAAAAGATCTCTGGCCCCTGCCTGAATCCTCGAAACTGGTGGTTGCGTCTGATTTGTACACGGTACGCAACATCAGCCGGCCGGTGAGGATTACCGTAAGGTCATCATCAAAATCCTTTGAAATCCGCAGGGACCTGAAAGATATGTATGCCCCGCAACTGACCTTTAAGGCAGGAAATGAGGTGAAGAAGGTACTTTCTGACAAGGATCAGCCTGCTGACCCCCTTGTCAGCTACAATTCGGTTTTCTATGGAAGGGGAAGGGGCATTCACGGAACCACCCCATTTATAGGGATGATGATGAAGGATGTTACCGGTGATTTCCTCAAAGTAACGGCCGATGACCTCAAAACCGGAATGGTGATTTCGGTAGCTCCTGATGGCTACAGGGCCATCTTTACCATGAGCGAAATCTACAACCGCAACGATCAGGCTGAGGTGTTGATTGTACCCATGCCGAAAGTGGTTGATCAGGGTGGGTATTTACTCTACCCGGCTGCTGACTACTTTTCAGATCGCTCAATCCGCTGCCTTTCTGAATTAATATTTTTGCAACTAGCTGAATTATAGCAGTTAATAAATTCAATAAAACAAAGCCGGCAGATTTTGATCAGCCGGCTTTTTTAATATCTTTGTTTTCCGGCAACACTAAGACCTCTCTTTTCCGCTACAATGGGTGTTTCTACCCATGATCATTTTCCTGCCGGCTTTCACAAAAAGTAGTATTTAGACGAATTGCGCTGCCCTGCTGGCTGACGTAATTTTGTCTCATCAGGTTTCAGGAAATATTCTGACAACTGATCAGAAGAAAATCCGGGGGGACGCTCTTCAGAAAAACAAAACAAAAACAAGGAAACTTAAAAAAACTCCATAACCATGAAAAACGCAACCTTAATCGTAGCTCTTCTTCTCTCAGTTGTTATCAGCAACGCACAGTCATCTAAGTCAGCCAGCAAAACCGAGAAGAGTCCGGCCATGATGATGGGTCTCGACAGCACCCTCATAAAGATGGAATACACCCGTTTCAACAACTTCAGCGATGTGGAATACTGGCAGCAGATTATTACCCCTGACCGTCTCATCTATTACTGTGAGAAATCAGATGACAAGAACCAGGTGAATGTTGCCCATATTTATGAGTTTGACGAAAACGGAATCAACAATAAGTACACCACGGTTGCTGCCGCTGAAAAAGCCAGGTATGCCTGCGATTATTTCAACAACCTCGCACTCAATTATAAGTATGTTTACGACTACAAAGGAATGAACGACAACAACCAGCATGTATGGGTGTCAAGCAAGAATATTAAAAATCTCTCAGATTGCGGGTGTGGCAATCTGGTGGTTACTGTTACATCAAGTATTCCTCAGGATGAGGCTACAAGTTTTCTCGGTAACATTCCGGTAAAAGCTGGTAAATCGGGTGAACTTATGACTATTGTATATGTTCCTGAAAATTAATTAGTTGTTATCAGGTTTTATGGCCGGGGGGTCTTTTTGGCCTGAATTGTTTTTTTTAGATGTGGTAGATTTTACAGGTAAGCAAAACGGGGCATCTGCCCCGTTTTGCTTTTATATTAAATAGTCAGGTAAACTTTGGAATTGCTTGTGAACTCGCCGAAGTTGATCTCAGTAATTAGCCCGATAATATTGATTGAGAAACACGCTATTTAAATCAACAAACCAATTTCAAAGAAGGCGTATATCTTTAACTTTTTCAATCGATCCCTTGCAATGTTTTAAGACATTAACTTCAGGAGAGGGCCGCAATTGAGAAGATTGAGTGATTGAGTGACATTCTGAACAAAAATCAAATCTATAAAAGAAACGGGATTAGCAACTTTGTTGTTGAAAAAGGGCGGGCCTGCCCCGCTGAAGTGAAAGCGGAAGCGGGGGGGTGAGGTCTTACTCAGCCACATAATAAACTGTTGCTTTTCTACTATTAAGGATGTTGTTCCCCGGATACATGAGTATTGCACCTCACCCAACCCTCTCCTCAAGGAGAGGGCCGCTATCGGGAAGTTTGAGTAATTGAGTGACATCCTGAACAAAAATCAAATCTATAAAAGAAACGGGATTAGCAACTTTGTTGTTGAAAAAGGGCGGGCCTGCCCCGCTGAAGTGAAAGCGGAAGCGAGGGGGTGAGGTCTTACTCAGCCACAAAATAAATTGTTGCTTTCCTACTATTAAGGATGTTGTTCCCCGGATACATGAGTATTGCACCTCACCCAACCCTCTCCTCAAGGAGAGGGCCGCTATTGAGAAGATTGAGTAATTGAGCGACATCCTGGAAAAATTCAAATCTATAAAGAAAACGGAAAGAAGCTCCCTCTCCTTCAGGAGAGGGCGGGGGGTGAGGTCTTACTCAGCCACATAATAAATTGTTGCTTTCCTATTACTAAGGATGTTGTTTTCCGGTGGCTTACGTTGTATTCAGAATCTTCGCCCGGCTGTTGCTTTTCTTTTATAAGGTTTTTGTCATCGGATTATGATGAAATAAATGAGCTTACCTGCTAAATCGGCCTTACTATAGAAACTACCGGTAAACTGGCTGCGTCCTTCGGGTGATATTCCAAACCTGAAAAAATTTAGTCATCGTATACGTATTAGTTGTCAGGGTATTTACCCTACCCGGATGCTGAATGTTTTACAGGTTGTTCAATCTGCTGCCTTTCTGAATGGAATATTTATCCAACTATCTGATAAACATCAATATATAAATTCGTAATACCGGGACGGCAGATTCTGATCGGCCGGCTTTTTTGATTTTTTTGCTTACAGGCAACACTTTGGCCCTCGCTTTTCTACACCAATAGGTATTTCTACCTATGATCATTTTCCAGCCGGCTTTTCCAAAAAGTAGTATTTAGACGAATTGCGCCGCCCTGCTGGCTGACGTAATTTTGTCTCATCAGGTTTCAGGAAATATTCTGACAACTGATCAGAAGAAAATCCGGGGGGACGCTCTTCAGAAAAACAAAACAAAAACAAGGAAACTTAAAAAACTCCATAACCATGAAAAACGCAACCTTAATCGTAGCTCTTCTTCTCTCAGTTGTAATCAGCAACGCACAGTCATCAAAGTCAGCCAGCAAAACCGAGAAGAGTCCGGCCATGATGATGGGTCTCGACAGCACCCTCATAAAGATGGAATACACCCGTTTCAACAACTTCAGCGATGTGGAATACTGGCAGCAGATTATTACCCCGGATCGTCTCATCTATTACTGTGTGAAATCAGATGACAAGAACCAGGTGAATGTAGCCCATGTCTATGAGTTTGACGAAAACGGAATCAACAATAAGTACACCACGGTTGCTGCCGCTGAAAAAGCCAGATATGCCTGCGATTATTTCAACAACCTCGCACTCAATTACAAATATGTATACGATTACAAAGGAATGAATGACAACAACCAGCATGTATGGGTGTCAAGCAAAAATATTAAGAATCAATCAGATTGCGGGTGTGGTAATCTGGTGGTAACCGTTACATCAAGTATTCCTCAGGATGAGGCTACAAGTTTTCTCGGAAACATTCCGGTAAAACCTGGTAAATCCGGAGAACTTATGACTATTGTATATGTTCCTGAAAATTAATTAGTTGTTATCAGTTTTTATGGCCGGGGGGTCGTTTTAACCTGAATTGTTTTTTTAGATGTGGTAGATTTTACAGGTAAGCAAAACGGGGCAGCTGCCCCGTTTTGCTTTTAATCAATTGCAGACAATCTTCCAGGTTTCCGGTCAGGACTTCTTGTTGGTGTTCATCCTGAACAACGGATAGAGCGGGCAGAAGCTGATGAGGCTGGTGAGTACGAAAACCACTGCCAGAACAAGCAGCACTGTGCCCAGGGTTCCGTTGAGAATGCCGGTAAAGTACAAAACAGCCACCAACGCTGCAAGGGCAAGCCTGATGATGCGGTCTGTTAAACCCATGTTCTTTTTCATAAGGTTGTGTTGAGAAGTTTATACACCTCAATAAAAAAGCAAGACGCGATATTGTTCACTAAACCGCCTGCTTTCTGCAAGAAAATCTGTATTTATTCCCCCAGATGGTCGAGACTGATAATTTTATTGGAAAGGGCATAGATGGTTAACCCGGCCTGGCTTCTTATGCCTGTTTTCTGGATGATGTTTTTGCGATGGCTGATTACGGTGTGGATGCTGATGCTGAGCTTATCGGCGATTTCCTTGTTCGAGTGGCCATTTACCAGTAGCCTCAGTACATCTGTTTCCCGCTCTGTGATGTGCTCGCCGGCAACAGGTTCAGGCAGCGAATCGTTCTGCAGTGATAACCGGTGCAGGGTTTCTGCAACGTCGTCAGGTTCATCGTTAATCCTGATGGAAGCGTTGAACAATGTAAGCAACTCCTTGTCAAAGAAGGAATAGAGAAGTGCCACCCACAGGGTCTTCTCATTGAGACGGCGCAACTGATTAAAATACTTCGTGAGGTTCTGGATAAGCTGAGGATTCAGGATAACCACATCGAACCCGTTTTTAAGTGCGGCAAATTCATACTCTTCAGCACTTTCGAGCCGGAATATGCGGAAATGGTACTTCGACCTGAGCAAAATGTTAGCCAGCCCTTCGTAAACAATGTGCGAAGGTTCGATAATGGCGATGTTGATCTGACGGCTACCCACGGTTCAGGCTCTTTTCAAGGTCGATAACCAGGGGCACAAGAATGGATTCTTCGATCAGTGAATGAATGTTCATCACAAACTCAAGCTCTATCAGGCTAAAAAGAAGTTTTCTCCGGTTGACAGGATCGTGTTTCAGCGGTACGTGCCTGATCAGGAGGTTTTTCAGGTCGGTGAGTTTAGACTCAATATCGGTGTGATGATCCAGAAACTCTCTCGCCGAAAAGGAACTGTTTGCCACGGCACCACCGTCTTCTGCCGTTAACCCGAGAATGTAAGGAAAAGCAATATTCTCCTCATAATCGAGATGGTCGGTGACTTCGACAAAATATTCATCAAAGAATCTGCTGATCAGCTTAATCTCAGCCTCCGGATTGGTTTCACCCAGTTGTTTCAGGTAACGGTAAATTTCGGGATACTTTTCGTTACGGAAATAAGCATGACTGTTTCCAAGAAAACGGATGATCGAAGGGATGTCGCTGAACTGGTAACTGTTACCTGAAGTCTGGTGAAACCCATTGTACAGGTTGGCAAACGACAGAAACACCGTTTCGCTGATTCCGTTTTCCTTGCAGATTCCGGAGACTGTTTTATCGTGCACTTCATCAATGATTCCGAAATGCTCAAGCAGCAGCAACAAAACAGGGTTCTCAAAAATGAGACCAGCGAATTTTATCTCAGGCCTGATAAATGTCCTGATGTTCCGGTACATAAACGATAGATTTGCGAATGACAAAAATAGCCATAATCCCCGGATGTTCGCAGGCGTATCCGGTTAGTGATCCGATCGTCAGGCGTAATCGCTGGATATTCAGCGAAATACAATGCTTATTTATAAAGCGGGTCTTTGCCGATGGTACCATGCAGAAAGTCGGTATATGCCGTTGATTCTGCAAACATTAAGGCTGTTTCGGTTTCTTCAATCCGTTGGGCAATGCCTAGCGCTTTGCTGTATTCGCTGTTGATAGGTTCGGTGGCAAATTTCCGGAGGTTCTCAAGGCTTTTTTCGAGGAAGCGGATCTCGTATTTCTGTTTGAGCAGCAGCCGTTCACGGTACCAGTTGCTGCTGATGACAGCATCGCGGTCAAACAGCCCGCGGATTTCAGGATCAGCGATGGTTTTTCCTTCAAAGGTTCCATAAGCCATGATATGCAGCAGGGCCTTGAGCGGGGGAACCGCAGCCTGAACGCTTCCATCTTCAAAATAGCCGAGGGCTACCCGTTGCTGGGCCTCCACGATGTTGTTGATTCCGTCGACGAAGGCTTCCATATCCTGCTTTTCGGGCCGGAGCATCTGTTCGTTGAAAACAGCAAGGGGCTCGTCAAAGATGCTGTTGAGGTAGCTGAAAACAAAATTTTCGGTGATGCGGTAGCCGAGGCGCGAAGCGGCAACTGTACGTCCATTGTATTCAAAATCATCCAGTTTCTCCAGCGATCCTTCGGCGATGAGCTTCAGGGGGTTGCGGTCTTTCACATCCATCCTGCTCCAGAGTTCGGGAATCAGCAGAGAGATGTCGTGGTCGATGCGGCTGTCGATTCCGATGTGCCCGGCAGCAGAGGTAAAGGCCTGATAACCGGTAAGAATGAAACTGAGCAGGGCGTTGTTAAGGTCGGTAACGGGGCTGAGCATGTTGAAAGGCCCTTTGGTGAGTGCCCCTTCCGATCCGGCTCCGGTGGTTGAAGGTGATTTACCGGTCAGACTGCAGATGAAATCCATGAAGAGCTCGGGAAGTTCCTGATAATGAATTGGTCCGTAAACGCTCAACCCCCGGATGCCTGATTCGGGCTCAGGAGGGTTATTCCTGCGGCCGGGCAGCACGGCGTGAATGGGATGATGCACGGGTTCTGACAATGGAATACGGTTGGCAAAGCGAAGTCCTGTTTCAGCCAGGTAGTCATCAACCGGATTCACCAGATCGGGGCGTATCTGCAGGTAACGCGGGTTTTTCGAGCGCTCTCCGTTCACCATCCTCGGGTGCGAAGGCGTGATGAAATAGTGGCCAGAGCTGTCGTTGCTGCCTTCGGTGATCAGCTTCCTGATGGGTCTGGTGTATTTGTCGAAATTGATGGCATCGGCAATCAGTTTCTTGCCATCCTCTGCCGTCAGCGGCTCGTAGTTGGAGCAGAAGTTGTTGCGCTGGGCAAGATCGGCCTCGGTCTCTTTGTCGTAACCGCGGTGGATGGCCTCGTCGGGGCGCTGAAAGAACTTCTCTTCGCAGTTTTCGGTCAGTTTTACACTCTGGTTTGTATAACCTGGGTTCAGGTATTTCAGGTGTCGAGCCGGGAGTGTGATGGTCGCGGTAATGTCGTCTTCCATCTGGATTTTGGCTGCCGCAATAAAGTCAGACCTCAGTTTGTGCAGAAACCAGGAATTGTCAGCCGCAAAACCAACCCTCAGATAACTGGCGCTCAGTTTACGGTTACTGAAAAGCAGTTCATGCCCTTTACGCCCGTTGATTACATCGGTTGAGAAATAGTCTTTCCAGTCGTCGCTGGTACGCTCGGGCCGGTAAAACCGCTTGATGTAGAATACCAGCGCCTTGATGTGCCCCGGAACCGACTTGACAAATTCGTTGTATTCATGGGTATATTGGGGTGAGGGAGTGAGGAGTTTAATGGCGGAGCCCAGGGTGCGCTGAGGCGACAGCAGCGGGCGGGCGGTTTTGTTGTGTTCTTCCGGATTCAGCCAGCGGTTGCTGTAATCGCGCCGGATAATTGCATCAGCAGCCTGTATGTCTTTGTCGAAATCATCCACGAAGAATGATCCGTAAATGATGGCATTGAGCAGCGATTTCGAGATCTCCGACTTGCCACCCCCCGACACAGTACTGGGTTTATGGCAGAATGTCCCGCGTGCATGGGTACTCACCAGCCTCCACGAAGGCGCAGAGGGGTGCTTCTCCATGTGAATTTTATGCCCTGAAGGGAAAATGTAGAAATAGCCTGGCCTGAGGTGGATCTTCTGTTGCTGATTTTTGTACACCCAGCTGACTGAGCCCTTGTAAAGGTCTATCTCCGTGTCTTCCGGAATGTAAATGATGTTTTCGAATTTTCGGTCAATCCCGTAACCTTCGGGCTGAAGATGCATGATTTCGCCGAAGTTTTTAACAACATCGCTGAAGTGATAGCGCTCCTTCAACCGGTTTTGCATAAAGAGCGCGCCATTGAAGTCAGAGCCGATGTTTTTGCGCCTGAAGGCAATGGCACCGCCCGAATGTTCTTCTTCAACCAGCCCTAACAGGTTGGCTGAGTAAGAAATCATGGTTTTGATTTCTTTTTTCGAATAGCCAAAGTAATTGTCAGCGATCAGCGTGATAACCACACCCCGTTCATCGCGGCAGGTCAGCTTGAAGGCCTGTCCGTTGTTGTAGAGTTCGTGTTCCTCTTTCCAGCACACACCATCGCGCCGTTGCCGGTCGGTAGCCGAATCGTAGTGGGGAAGACCCAGTTCTTTTTTGGTCAGCGTTGTCAACTGGGGAGCCAGCACAATGCATCCGGTATGGCCGGTCCAGCTCAGCGGGTCGAGGGCGGCATCGCTCTCAGGGTTCATGGGATTGCCGGCGTTGCCGAAGATGGATTCAACAAAATCGAGGTTGCTTACCAGACTTCCCGGGGCAAAAAACCTGACCTCCATGGTCCGGCGTTTGAGTACGCCTTTCACTTCAGGGCTAACCACAGGACGAAGCAGCAGCGACACCATGACCGAAGCACGCTGCGACTGGCCGGCTGTAAATGGAAGCTCATTCAGCTCGGCCGGCGGATTAAAGGCTACATTGAGGAAGGTTGGCCACACTTCAGCCGGAACTTCAATTTTATCGTACGGCACCGGCAATCCCCCGCCAACAATGTGAAAGGAGCCCTGGGTAGTGCGACGGTCATTCTTCGGATTGTGAAGAATGCCCTGTCTGATGCGGTACGACTCGATCAGTTTGTTTCTGTAGTAGTTGAGGTGGGGTGGAAGGCTGAGCATGCGTGCCAGGCCGGGTTTGTCGCAGATCAGGGTTGAATCGGGCAGTTTCGGGCCGGCTTCACTACCTGAACCGGACAGATAAGCATCGATAAAGTCCTGTATCCGCTGATCGGCCGGAGCGTAGATGCCTTTCAGAAAGCGTGCTTTTGCCCGGTATTCTGACACCAGATTCTCGGTCAGTTCAAGAAATCCATGGTCTGAAGCTGAGATGTTGTCATCACCGATGGCCCTGGTTTCGTAAACCGGAAGCCCAAGGGCTGCCAGTCTCAGGTTTATGTAGCGGATCAGGTCGCGGCTGGTATCTGTATTTTGGGTTGAAATAGTTTCGGAAGTCGGTTTTTGAAGGTTCATAAAGATAGTTTTGCATGAGTAAAACATTGCTCATGCAAAAATATATAGAATTTAAATAGTTGATTGACAAAGTTTTACCGCAAACGTTTGCGACGCTGAAAAAAAATTAGGCAATACTTTCGACAGTTGCCTAAATGCCTGACTATAACCTCTCTCGTCGCCAGGGTCTTAATTCCACATCGTCAGCCGCGCTTTTCTGGTTTGCGGATCGAAGGAAATAGCATAAGCCCTGCGATCACTTTGCATGAACACAGCGAGCAGCAGCTCTTCTGTAAACCGGGTTTCATACGTCCAGGTGTTGCCGTCGTTGGTGGTTTTCAGCAGACCGCCGTTTTGTCCAACGGCAAATCCGTAGCCTGATGCTGATATGGAAACATCAATCAGCATGACGTCAAGGCCATAAAAACTCTGTTTCCAGGAACTTCCGCCATCGGTTGAACGCATGATGGTGTTTCCTCCGGCGGCAATAAAATGATTGGAATACTGGCTTCTGACCACGGAACAGGGCATCAGGGAGCCTGTGAACGGGATGGAGTCCCAGGTTGTGCCCTGGTCGGTTGAGCGCAGGATGATGCCGTACTGACGCTGCGTAGAATTCATCATTCCTACTGCAATCGCCGACTCCTGTTGTCCAGGGTTGGAGATTGAACAGAGCTGGCAGCTGGTAATCCCTGTACGGACATTCCAATGTTCCCCCATGTCGTTCGAGACCACTATTCTTCCGAGCAGGTCTGTGGCCATCACCCCTGCTGAACCATCGTAGGATACGGATTGGAAAAACCAACCATTGTTTCTGAAAACAGATGACCAGGTTTTACCATTGTCAGTGGTTCTCAGTAAGCATTCTCCCCCCGCGGCGAATCCGTTCCCGGAATTGTTCATACAGATATCCGAAAGCGGTGGCAATGTATCGGAGGTAAACTCCTGCCAGTTTTGTCCGTTGTCATCAGTATAGCGTATAGAACCCTGAATCAACCGGTTGCTGCTGTCGGTGATGGCGCCGGCGATGAATCCTTCCCCAGCTTCGGTGAACCAGACCGATGCAGGGTAAAAGTTGCTGAAGCTTGCAACCTCTTTCCATTTAGGGAGTACAGGAACTTCTGATCCGGTGTTTTTATCGTCACAGGCAACCATCAGCAGCAACCAGCCAATCATGATGTTCAGCAGGGTAGCCGGGTAAAGTTGTTTTTTCATTGTGCAGGTACATTTGCTTGTTGAAAAAGGTAATGGATGAATATGAGTACCAGTGTCTGTTTCAGGTTCCTGAACAACCATGCTGGAATGACTGTCAGATGAAGGTGCATTTACGGTTTTGGATTGTCTTTTTGCGAAACACTGTACTCAGGCAATTCACACGACTCTCCGATTTCTTCAATGGCTTTAAGCAGCCTGGGTTCAACGGGTAAAGTTGCTTCTTCTTTCCTGCGGGAGTTAACAAAAAGCATCCCGACCATCATCACAACTGATGTTAAAACAATCACCTGTATGAGCAGCGACTTATTGATAAATCCGATCAGGTGCTGAGGCGTGATTGAAAGAAAAAGCAGGATGGTGATCAGCCCCCGGGGTGCAATTACAAGAAGCGGGAAAAGCGGAATTCCTGAAAGTTTCAGCTGGATGGCTCTTACAACATAAATAAGTCCGGCGATCCCCAAAGCCCAGGTAAATGTTCCCGGATTCAGAATTTCCCGGGTTTCCATCAGATAGCCAAACAGAAGAAAGAACATTGACCGTACAATGAAGGCTCCTTCTGAAGTGATTTCCCTGAATTTGACGCTCTCCTGATGCAACTGCCCAAGATGAAACCTCTCTAAGATGCGGCTATCCTTCAGACGGTCGAAGTTGCCAAGGAAAAGGCCGAATATCATGATGAATATAAGCGCCGGCAGCTCAAATACTTCAGAAACAGTGTAAATAAGGATTACCAGCAGTATGATCGGGATAAACTTGATGTGATGGTCTATTTTATGCAGCAGAAACGACAGGATGATGGTAGCAACAAAGGAAATAAGCATGATCATCAGAAACTGCAGGAAGGAATAGCCTACCGATGCGCCGGTAAACACGTCGTTCTGCAGTATAAAGGAGAAAAAGACTACGCCGGCTATGTCGGAGATGCTGCTTTCAAATACGATGAAATCCTTGTAAATCTTCCGGATGTTTCTGACACTGGGAATTGCAATGGCACTGCTGATGATACAGAAAGGAATGGCATTCAGCAGACTGTCTTTAAGCGAATAACCTCCAAGATACTGAAAAGTGAATGCCAGCACAAAGGCCAGTCCGAACATAGGAATCACAGCCCCGAGGATAGAGCGCATGATTAAACCTGCTTTGGCACTGCTGATTTCCAGTTCTATGGCACCTTCAAGAACAATAAGTATCAGCCCGATAGTGCCAAGCAGGGGTAGAAATTCTGAAAGGTCAGGAATGTCAAATGGAAGAAATGCCGAAATCTGTCTGAGGAACCATCCCAGCATCAACAGCAGAATCACCGATGGAATGCGGGTGTAAGGAGCCGTCAGGTCAAAAAAGTAAGCGATGAGTAAAAGAGCGCAGAAGGTTATGATGATGGTAGTGGTCATGCTGAAAGGGCGTTATTGTCAGGCATTGTTCTTACGAATGTACTAAATCCTTTTTATATCAGCAGCACATTTATGGGCTTACCGCTTCCTGCGCAGTGTAAACAAATATTGTAGCAACAGCGCGTATTGTTCAGGATAAGGCCGGTGCTTACCTGAGTTTGTGAATATCCTGCTGATGCAGAAGGCTGTCTGTATTCAGTACCGAAGCACCCATGTTGGTGAACACAACCATCATACTGTCGGTGGCGGCCTGTGATTTCGACAATACGGCATCACCAAGAATATGAATCCTGTATCCCCGGTTCAGGGCGGCCTGCACCGTGGCATTCACACATTCTGCCGCATCTACACCGGCCACATAGATTTCATTTACCTGATTGCCGATCAGCAGGCTGTCAAGGGAGGTATTCCGGAATGAATCCTTCACTTTTTTGGATAGCTGATGATCAGAAACCAGGTGCAGACGGCGGTCGAAATCCGCACCGGCACTGCCTTTGGCGTACGAATTGTTGATCAGGTTAATCAGGGGGTTGGTGATCTCGCTCTTCACATAGATTACCGGCAACTTCTGATGATGAAAACTGCCGGCAGCCCGGTTGATGTTCAGCAGCAGGTTTTCAGCATTCGACCTGAAGAAAGGGTAGAGTGAATATTCGCCTGTAGTAGCCTCCTGAATATCAATAATCAGCAGGGCAGGCTGCGGATGATCGTATTCGGAAATGATGGTTCCCTGGGATATCTTTTCTCCGTTGTAGCTGACGATCAACAGGTTTGCAACAACAACCACGGCAAAAAGGAGCGTCACCCCTGCAATGCCGGCCAGAATCTTTTTAAAGGTGCGTCTTTTCATGTCAGAAATCATTATTGTCCGGTTAAAGTAAAAAAAAGCTTGACACCAAAACCCCAAGCCACCAATCTGATTGCCTGAGCATACAGGCAGGAATCGCTATAAATCAGATAAATAAGTTGGTGATTATTGGTGATTTCGTGTATTGGTGTCAAAAAAGGAAAGTAAGGTACCTGTTTTGAATAATGGCTGCAATCCAGTATTATCAATCAGTTCAAGGGAAACCAATTATTTTTCCCGAGCACTAGTGGTCAGAAGTTGTAAAAATTTTCATATCCGACTCCCGCGTCGAACCTGCCGTTGGTTATGGCAACGGGTTCACCATCAAGGAAAGTTTTGAAACGGAAAGTCCCCGACAGAATGGTGCGGTTCAGCGATTCATCCACAAAAAGCCGTTGTGCTCTTTGTATTTGAAAATCGCCCTCAATCAGGTTCAGTAGTTTTGCACTATCTCCGGTTCTGAGGATTACGGTACATGACTCATCCTTCAGATTAAAAAGGGTATTATCCAGATCTATCAGTTCGGCATAGCTGGCTGGCGAATAGCCTTTGAACAGGAAATCCATTTCAACGGTTTCATAGCCCATGGTGCCCTGGAAAATGAGTTTCAGGGTATCGCTGTTCACGATAACCTTTAATGGAAGATCCTGTGAGTTTGAGACAAAGGGTATGCGGTCAATGTAGGCCCCGAAGGTGTTGTAGCCCCACTCGGAATAGACCGGTAGCCCCGGCGCATAAGGATCTTCAATAAAAATGGTCTGTGAAAGGTTAACATCTTCCGTTTTGTCGCATGAAGTTGCAATCAGAACAACAACGAATACAGATATCAGGTTTTTCAGGGCTTTCATAGTCGAATAAAATTATTTGCTGGTTTTCAGTGGTAGCTGCATGGAGAGTTTCACACCAGCGAAGTAGTCGGTTTCGATGAGTGAAAAATAGTTTTTTGTCAGGAATGCGGAGGGCAGAAGGATTTCTAACGAGTAATTTGGTTTGCCTTCCCAGCCTGCATTAAAACAGATGGCTGTATAGAAAGTGGCATAGCTGTTGCCGGCTGGTGGGGGAAGCCCGGCCATTACTTCAGCGGTGCGGGCATTCATGGATTCTTCCGAAAATTCAATGCTTCGTTCGTTCTTCAGGTTGAGGATGCCTGCTTCAACCCCGGCCTTAAAGCTGAGCGACAGGTTGTTGTAACGCAGGGGAACGATCCTCAACTCTACCGGAATGCTCAGTACATAGTGGTCTTCCATCAGCGACTTAACCCGGGCAAAGCGTGTGTCACTGCCTTCTTCTGAATACCTCAGATAGAAGTAGTCCATACTGCCATAGGTAATTCCGTATATTTCCGTGTTGAATCCGGTGAACCGCAATCCTGCTGAGATACCACTGTGGTAGGCCGGAATAAAATACTCCAGCCTGATTCCGAACAGTACACCGGAAGTGTATGCGGAGACACTGCCATCGGATGTCGGATTATAATAATTATAATTGTAATTGAGGTTCTGCCTGATGGCTACATCCTCTCTGAGTGATCCTTTCGGTATATTGAACCCGGCCTCAAAATGGATGAGCTTTATGATTGCCGGGTCTGCTCCAACTGGTGTTTCCTGAGCCTTCAGCATGGCAAACGACAGCAGGGCGAGCAGAGTTAAAAAGCTGATTTTCTTCATCTGATGTGGAAAGGTTTTATAAACGGGAAAAATGATAACAGGAATTTAAGCACCCTCACAATGCTGAACTTACTTATGTTTTTCAGTTTTGCGAAGTGGTAAATACCCGGTACAGATGTTCATTTGAAAAACAGAATCAGCAACTTGCCCTGAACCATCTTAGAACCATTGCACAAGCCATTCTGCAAAACCGGTGTAAATGAGCCGTAAGAGCTGCAAAACACAAGTGTTGCCCGCGCCGGGGAAAGTCCAAAATTACAAATATTTCTATCCGTGTTGTAGCAGCAGGCATAATCTGCATAAATGCCAGCCTGGAGATGGTTTTTTACATGAGTTTACTCTACATGCATGTATTGCTGGTTTATCAAAATACTTTGCACACTGTTACCCGGAGCTCAACCAACAAGATAGCCAATGTGTGAATGACCCCATAGCGGGAGCGTGAATGACCCCATAGCCAGCGAGTGAATGACCTCTTAGCCGGAAAGTGAATGATCCCATAGCCGGAGAGCGAATCACCCCATATTCAGAGTAAAGGCAATTGATTCTTCCGTCATAGATTGTTTTGAAAGGGTAATATCCTCAGTCAGCATCAGCGGACTACAATGTACCTTTCCTGTTTTACTCATCCCTTACATTGCTGTTCTTACTGAGGTAATCCCGGGCAAGATCCGTGTTGGGCTCACGGCTTTCGTAAAAACGGTAGAATGAAAATCCTTTGCTCAGGCCGAACGAACTGCAATGGTTGATCCTGTAGAAATAATGCAGTATCTCTTCGATTTCAGCAGCGGTGTTCACATGTTCGTGGCGCATCAGGATGCCGTAATCCATCCCATATCTGAACCTGAATTCCAGCCCGGTGGTCAGCTTCCAGCCGAGTTTCCATAAAAAGCCACCCTCACTGGGTATGCTTGTTCTCAGGCAGCCTCCGGGCGCGAGCAGCAGGCAGGTGCGGGCGATGACTTCTGGCAGGTCGGTGATGTGTTCAAAGGTTGCAACGGAGGTGATTCTATCATAAGCGGATGTGCTGTCAATTTCTTCAATATCACTGTATATGGTTTTTATCTTTTCAAGAAAGGGCGAGTCTGCATAAAGATTACGGAAGGGTTTAACAATATCATAATGTGATGATTGCTCATAATCCAATTGGTTCAACGTCCCTGCCCCGATTTCCAGGGTCCGCTTCTGATGAACCGAATCAACATCAGAAGCCACCTTTTTGTGCAGCCACCTTTCCATCTTCTGAGCCAACCCTGACGCCGGGGTATCTCCATGCCGGTTTGATCTGTAATGCTGCCGGTAAACTGCTTCAAGTTCTGCCGGCAGGGCGGGTCTTTTTTTTGGGTAATCTTCAAACATCATCAGGATATCTTTATGTTATAAACCTGGAAAGGTCTTTTTCAGATAAAATGCAAATAACAACCCTCGCAAGAACTGATTCAGATATGAAAAACCATGCAAAAGGGTGAAAAACACCTGAAGTGAACCTTCTGCAAGTCTGAATGGTCCTGAATGTATTAAATGTGTACAAGCGCCTGTATTTCATAATCTTTGTGCAGTTTAAAAACGCTGGCTATATGAAATGGACACAAGATGAATCATGTAGCTTTATTTTTGAGAATACTGCTTTTGTTAAAACGTATTTCCTTCACGCTTTTGTTGCGGAACAGAAGGGCACTGATGGAGATGCCGATGGCCAGGGTAAAGAGCAGTGAGAAGGTGAGCATCACATTGTGGGCGATGCCGGTGAGCAGGCCCGGATGCGCATCAAGGTTTTCGAGGTTGGTTAGTTTGATGCCGCCAAGCATGGAGCGGTAGGCATACAATCCGGGAATCATGGTGATGCTGGCGGGCAGGGTAATGACCACCGGAGGATGATGGATACGGTGGGCGCTGAAAATGCCGAGCAATCCGATAGTTACAGAGGCTACCATCGTGGAAGCGATCAGGCCCAGGCCTGCCGTTAGTAATAGAAACCGCAGGCTGTGGCCAATACCACCCAACAGTCCAGCAGCAAAAAGTGCCCGTGATGGAGTGCCGAATAGTATGCCCCAGCACATGGCAACCACCAGGGAAATGCCAAAATCGAAAAGGGCTCCGGTAAACAGTTCCATGGTCAGAAGTTGCTGATTCCTAAAAGTAAAATACTGAGCGTCATTCCAACAGCGATGCAGAGCAGCACCGAGGCGGCAAACAGTGAGCGGGAAAGAGAAGCCGGGAAATACCCCTCCAGCAGGTCAATCACGCTGTTGACGAGTGGTACCCCGGGCACCAGATACAGTACAGCGGTCGATAGCGTCATTTCAGGGGCTTTTCCCAAGCCGAGAACAGTATCAGCTCCGGCAATCAGCGAGGTGACAAAGGCAGCGACAATCAGTGAAAGGAAGTTGTTAAATCCCTTGAGGAGAATCTGAAAGCGAATGATGTAGCCAGTGGATGCGGCTGTAAAAGCCACAGCGGCATTGGGGGCATCGCCCCCGGCAAGAATGCACAGCAGCCCGCAGGCAAACCCAACGGCACCGGCGATGACCCAATGACTGTAATGCTTTTTCTTACGGATTTCAGCGAGTTCATTCACCGATTCGTTGAAGCTGATTTCACCATAAGCAATCTTCCACGACAGGTGACTGATGCGGGTGAGCACTTCAAGGTGCACACTACTGGGCGGTGAGGCTTTGTAACGGGTAACCGCGTTGTCGGGATTGTTCTTGTCCCACACGCTGAGCAGGATTCCGGTAAAGGTGGGGCTGATGTTGATGTGGTAATTCCATCGGGCAGCCATGCGTTCACAGTTTCTCCAGACCCTTCCCGAATGCGCTCCCGAAGACATCAGAAACACCCCGGCATCAAGGATAAACTCTGCCAGGCGGTTTGCAGGGATTTTTTCAGGAGATCCGGGGCCGTTTTTCATGTTTTTCTCGTTTCTGCTATTGCAAAATTAAAAATTTCTGGTGGATGGGGGTGGTTTGGGCAACTCCAGGCAGTATCCTATTTTCAGGTTAACCTTAGCCCATGCGGATCTGCCTGTCCCGGTACCCGGTAACGGAATAACTTCTATTTTTGTTGCCACAGATAGAAACGTATGGCTGAATGTGTTCACTGCGGGCAGGAATGCGGTAAGAATCCTGTAATTTTTGACGATAAGCCTTTTTGCTGCAACGGCTGCAGCATGGTGTACCAGATTCTCTCCGACAAGAAAATGAACCGGTATTACGAGATGATGCCTACCCCGGGTATCCGCCTCGACCAGGAAAACACGGCCGGAACGCGCTATGCCTACCTCGACAACGAAGAGATCAGCAAGCCGATGCTGGAATTTTCCGATGGCGGTATCTCAAGGGTGAAGCTTTTTATTCCTGCCATTCACTGCAGCAGTTGCATCTGGTTGCTCGAAAACCTGCATACCCTTCACCCGGGAATCATGCATTCGCATGTCAATTTTGTCAGAAAAGAGGTGAGCATCACCTTCCGCGACCAGCAGATCAGCCTCAGGAAACTGGCTGAGTTGCTTCACACCATTCATTACATCCCTGATTTCACCAGCAGCAGTACCAGTAAAGACGATCATCAGAAGGTCAACCGTCGCATGATCATGAAGATCGGGGTGGCGGGTTTCGCGTTTGGCAACATCATGCTGCTCAGCTTTCCCGATTACCTTCCGGGAGGGGAGGCCATCGACCGCCTGATGGCCGGCACCTTTGGTTTTGTCTCTTTTCTGCTGGCCCTGCCGGTAATCACCTATTGTGCTTCCGATTTCTTTCTTTCGGCCTGGAAAAGCATGCGCAAGGGAATCATCAACATCGACCTTCCGCTCTCCATCGGGATGGCAGCCCTGTTTCTCGAGAGCTGTTATGAAATCTTCACCGGCATAGGAACCGGATACATGGATTCACTGGCCGGATTGTTGTTTTTTATGCTGATCGGCCGCTGGTACCAGAACCGCACCTATCAGTCGCTTTCTTTTGACCGCGATTACCGCTCCTATTTTCCGGTTGCAGTGACACTGTTGAGGGAGGGTGCTGAAGAATTTGTTCAGCTGAAAGACCTGAAGCCCGGCGATGAAATTCTGGTGCGCAACGGAGAACTGATTCCGGTCGATTCGCTGTTGCTGGAAGGAGAGGGGAGCGTCGATTACAGTTTTGTAACCGGGGAGTCGGTTCCGGTAGTCAAAAAGACCGGTGAATTTCTCTTTGCGGGGGGCAAACAGACCGGAGCGGCCATCAGGTTGCAGGTGGTCAAAGAGGTAGCCCAGAGTTACCTGACCCAATTATGGAACGAAGACCGCCTGGGTGAAGACAATGGACGCGACATGCAGACTCTGGTCAACAAAGTCAGCCATTACTTCACCCTGATCATCCTGGCCATTGCCACCGGTGCTTTTGTCTACTGGGCATTCAGCGATCTTGGCAAGGCGGTTTATGTATTTGCTTCCATTCTGATCGTGGCCTGTCCATGTGCACTGGCCCTTACCATACCCTTTACCTTCGGGAATGTAATGCGTGTATTCGGCCGTAACGGATTTTATATCAAGAATACAGGGGTGATTGAACACCTGACAAAGGCTGATACCGTTGTTTTTGACAAGACCGGTACCCTTACCCATTCACGTAGTATGAACGTGGTGTGGGAGGGCGATCCGCTCAGCATAAGGGAACAGCAGATGGTTCGCTCGGTGGTGTACAACTCTACCCATCCCTTGTCGGTGATTGTTGCAGGGTGGCTGCCTGTGGCTGAGTTGCTGCCGGTTGACAATTACCGTGAGATTGCCGGGATGGGTATCCGTGGCGAAGTCGACGGGCTGAGTATATTGCTCGGATCCCGCACTTTTGTGGCGGGCCGCGAAAGTGGTGACGAAAGCAGGGTGTCGACCGTTTATCTTTCAACCGGCAACCGGCTGAGGGGTTTTTTCAGGCTTGAGAATGCTTACCGCGAAGGACTTGATGAAGTCATCAGCGGGTTGAAAGACTTCGAAATGCACCTGATCTCCGGCGATAACGATGCTGAACGCGAAACCCTTACAAAGGTATTCGGAACAGATAAGAACCTGCATTTCAACCAGACACCTCATGATAAACTGGAGTTCATCAGGCAGCTCAAACAGAATGGCAACAAGGTGATTATGATCGGAGACGGGCTCAACGATGCCGGAGCGCTGCTCAAAGCAGACACCGGGATTACCATCGCCGACGATATTTATCATTTCTCACCCGCCTGTGATGCCATCCTCCGCTCTTCTGAATTTGCCCGCCTTCACAGTTTTATCGGTTTCTCGAAACTGTCCATCCGGGTAGTCTATGCCAGTTACGGGATATCATTTCTATATAACCTTGTTGGCCTTTCCTTTGCGGTACAGGGTGTTTTGTCACCAGTGGTTGCCGCCATACTGATGCCTTTGAGCTCGGTTACTGTGGTAACTTTTGCCAGTGTTTCGGTTACACTGCTTTCCAAATTCAGAGGGCTAACCTCAGGAAAGTAAGGTAGCGGACATAGCAATTGGCTCAGGACATGATCAATGGACTCCAGTCTGCCCTATGTATTTTATGGGTATCATGCACGATTGCGGTAATGATAATGATATACTTATTCAGATTTTTACATAAGTTTCAGTCTGGTTTGTGACGTAATACATTATTAATATATGAACAAATGTTCATAATGCTTGTAAGAAACTGTTATTTAGTAGCTTAAAAAATAATTTAGATTTATTCTAACTTTTAACCGTGCAGAACAACCTGTCTGGTGTTTCAATATCTTTGATAAAATTCAGTTAAATTATCCGGGATGAGTGTAGTAGTGGTTCTGATCGGTTTCAGCATCCTGGTAGCAGCCGGCTTTCTGCTGGCTTTTTTATGGGCGGTGCGATCTGGTCAGTATGACGATGATGTTTCCCCCTCGGTTCGAATTTTATTTGACAAAGACCCTGATATTGAGATTGATAAGTCCGAAGAATCCAATGCAAACCAAAACAATGTTTAGTTAAACCCAACGCTTATGGAATTACAAAAGTTTTACTACGACAACAAAATTGTGAAGATGTTTGCCTATGCAACCCTTTTCTGGGGCATTGTAGGCATGCTGGTAGGAGTGCTGGTTGCCATACAACTGGTGTATCCATCCTTTAACTTCAATTTTGCTTTTACCACTTTTGGCCGGGTGAGGCCGGTTCACACGAACGCGATCATTTTTGCTTTCGTCGGGAACGGCATTTTTACCGGGTATTACTACTCGATTCAGCGGTTGCTGAAAACAAGTATGGCCAGCAAATGGATGACTTACACCCATTTCTGGGGCTGGCAGAGTATTATTGTACTCGCGGCAGTTACCCTGCTGGCTGGCTACACAACCGGCAAGGAGTATGCTGAACTGGAATGGCCGATCGACATACTGATCGCAATAATCTGGGTTATCTTTGGCTGGAACATGATGTGGACCATGCTGAAACGTCGTGTAAAACACATCTATGTGGCCATCTGGTTCTACATTGCCACCTTTGTTACGGTGGCTGTTCTGCACATTGGCAACTCCATCGAAATTCCCTGGTCATTTCTCAAGAGTTACCCGGTTTATGCCGGTGTTCAGGATGCGCTGGTGCAGTGGTGGTACGGTCACAACGCGGTGGCTTTCTTCCTCACCACCCCTTACCTTGGCCTTATGTATTACTTTATGCCCAAGGCTGCCAACCGCCCGGTTTATTCCTATAAACTGAGTATCGTACACTTCTGGGCGCTGATCTTCCTTTATATCTGGGCCGGACCTCACCACCTCCTGTACCAGTCGGTTCCCAACTGGGCTCAGTCGCTGGGTACGGTATTCTCCATTATGCTGATTGCCCCGTCGTGGGGAGGTATGATCAACGGTCTGCTCACCCTCCGTGGTGCCTGGGATAAGGTTCGTGAAGATCCGGTTCTCAAATTCTTCGTGGTGGCTGTTACTGCTTATGGTATGTCAACCTTCGAAGGCCCCATGCTTTCACTTAAAAATATCAATGCCATCAGTCACTTTACCAACTGGACCGTTGGTCACGTACATATCGGTGCCCTTGGGTGGAATGGTTTCCTCACTTTCGGAATGGTTTACTGGCTCTTCCCGAGGATGTTCAGCACCAAACTGTATTCGGTAAAACTGGCCAACCTTCATTTCTGGATGGGTACCCTGGCCATGTTGTTCTATTCAATTCCTTTGTACTGGGCCGGCTGGACCGAAGCCTCCATGTTTAAACAGTTCAACGATGCCGGAGAGCTGGTTTACCCGAACTTCCTGCAGGTGGTTGAGCAGATTATGCCGATGTACATGATGAGGATCTTTGGCGGAACCCTCTATTTCCTCGGAGCCATTCTGATGGTGTACAACATCGCCAAAACCGTGAAAGCCGGTTCATTCGTCGCCATGGAAGCCGCCGAAGCACCTGCCCTTGTTAAAGAAGGCAGTATGAAGGAAGGTGAAGGATTCCATCGTTTCCTGGAGCGTAAACCCATCCGCTTTATGATTCTGGCCATCATTGCCATTTTGATCGGCGGTTTGGTCGAAGTTGTTCCCACTTATCTCATCAAATCAAACATCCCCACAATCTCGAGTGTGAAACCTTATACGCCACTTGAATTACAGGGACGCGATATTTATATCAAGGAAGGTTGTTACAACTGCCACTCGCAGATGATCCGTCCGTTCAGGTCTGAAACCGAGCGTTATGGTGAGTATTCAAAAGCCGGAGAATATGTGTATGATCACCCGTTCCAGTGGGGATCGAAACGTACCGGTCCGGATTTGTGGCGCGAAGGGGTGAAAACCAGCCGCAACTACAAACCAGATGCATGGCACTACAACCATTTTATGGATCCCCAGAAGATGAATGCCACCTCCATCATGCCTAAGTATTCCTGGTTAGCCGATTATGAGATCGACATCAATTCAACTCCGGCTAAGATCAGGGTAATGCAGACATTGGGTGTACCTTATCCTGAAGGATACGACAAGATCGCCAACGATGACCTTAAGGCTCAGGCTGAAAAGATTGCAGCCGGACTGAAGGAGCAGGGTATCAATGTAGAAAGTAACAAACAGGTTATCGCGCTCATCGCTTACATTCAGCGGCTTGGAACCGATATTACCAACAGTACCGAAACAGCGGATAACAAATAAATCGCAGAATTATGGGCATAGTAACACGTTTGTTGAACGATATTGAAGGCATTTACTGGTTTCCGGTAATTTCACTTATACTTTTCATGGGATTGTTCGGCGTAATGGTCGTACATACACTCTCCATGAGCAGAAAGAGGGATGAAGAACTGGGACGTTTACCTTTGGATAGCGACGAGCAGTAAGCATCCGTAATTTGAAAACCTTGAAAAAACACAATTATGAGCAATACAGATGAAAATAAACTTCCGCATGGTGAACCGGAAATTGATGAGTTGACCAATGACAGGTACCTCGGGGGACATGAATACGACGGAATCCGGGAACTTGACAACAAACTTCCGGCCTGGTGGCTGTACCTCTTTTACATAACCATCATCTTCGCACTGGTTTATCTCGTAGGATATCACCTGGCTGAATGGTGGCCTTTGCAGGATGATGAATACAACAATGAACTGGCTGCTGCTGCAGTAGTTGAGAAAAAAGCACCGGTGGAAGCCTTTGATTTTGAAAGCATGGCTCCAATGGTTGCTGAGGCCGATCTGGCTGCCGGCAAGGAAACCTACGATAAAATCTGCGTTACCTGCCATGGGAAAGCCGGCGAAGGTCTGGTCGGACCCAATTTTACCGATATGTACTGGATCCACGGTGATTCCACCAACAACAAGATCTCCATCAAAGAGATGTACAATGTGGTCATCAACGGCGTTATCGAAAAGGGGATGATTTCCTACAAAGATCAGTTGTCCCCGGTTCAGATACAGCAGGTGCTCAGTTTCATCATCACCCTGCAGGGTACCAATCCTCCGAATGCGAAGGCACCACAGGGCAGAAAGTATGACACTTTTGGTTGATTTAATGAAGATTCTCAATTAATGCCTTAATTATTCTTTACCGGTTTTAAGCCAATGGGAGCGGATTGCGATCCGTTACCATTGGCTTACTCATTTAAAAACTGCACCGACATGACTGAATTTGATGAAAATGATTCCTTCCGCGACCGGGTTTCAACCATTGCAGAGGATGGAAAGAGGGTTTGGGTCTATCCGAAACGCCCTTCCGGAAGATTGTTTAAATACCGCAACCTGGTAGCTTACCTGTTGCTGGTGATTTTTTTCATCACCCCTTTTATCAAAGTGGCAGGTGAGCCGCTTATGCTTTTCAATTTCCTGGAGCGCCGGTTCATACTTTTTGGCGTCGTTTTCTTTCCGCAGGATTTCCACATTTTTGTGCTTTCCATGATTGCCTTTATTGTATTCGTGGTATTGTTCACGGTGGTGTTTGGCCGGTTGTTCTGTGGATGGATATGCCCGCAGACCATTTTCATGGAATTTGTGTTCAGACAGATAGAATATCTGATCGAAGGTAACAACAGCCAGCAACGAAAGCTTGATTCACGAAGCCTGGATTTTGATAAAATTTGGAGGAAATCGCTTAAACATCTGATATTTTACCTTATCTCCCTGGTCACAGTTTACTTTTTCCTTGCTTATGTATTCGGAATGGACCGGGTGATACAACTGATCAAGGAAGGTCCCTCGGCCAACCTGGCAGGCTTCTTTGGTATGCTGATCTTTGCTGCGGTACATTACCTGGTGTTTGCCAAGCTGCGCGAACAGGTCTGCATCATTGTTTGTCCCTATGGCAGGCTCCAGGGCGTATTGCTTGACCGGAATTCCATCAATGTCACTTACGATTACAAGCGCGGAGAGCCCCGAGGTAAGCACAATCCACTGGAAGACCGTGATAAAGCCGGTAAAGGTGATTGCATCGATTGTAACAGTTGTGTGCTGGTATGTCCGACCGGGATTGATATCAGGAATGGTACCCAGCTCGAATGTATTAACTGCACGGCCTGCATCGATGCCTGTGACAACATTATGGACAGGGTGAAGAAACCCCGAGGTCTGATACGATATGCCTCCGAGCGTTCCATTGCCGATGGAACCCACTTGAGTTTCAATGTGAGAATTCTCTTTTATTCAGTGGTATTGTCTGGCCTGCTGATACTCATTGGATACCTTTTCTCGATCAGAACCGATATTGAATCAACCATCCTCAGGATGCCCGGATCAATGTATCAGGAATATGATTCGCTTCACTACAGCAATATTTACACGATTCAGCTGATCAACAAAACCCGCCGCGACCTTCCGGTTGAGCTCGAAATCGAAAATGCTGAAGGAGAAATCAAGATGATGGGTGGGCCATTGGTGGTTCCGAAGGGCGATGTAGGCAAGGCTACATTCCTGCTCGTGATTGAGAAATCGCAGCTGAAATCATCAGTCACTCCGATTGAATTCAGGGTTCTCAGTGAAGGCCGGGAAATGGCAGAGATTGAAGCGACTTTTGTCGGACCCAATAGCCTGGATCCGGGGAAATAGCATTTTGCACCGTACAAATACAATTTTTTTGTAATCTTTACAACACCAAACACTTATCCTATGTCATTCAGGTTTAACTGGGGTACCGGAATCTTCATCGTAATTGTACTGTTTCTGCTAAGCATGGCTGCCGTGATCTACTTCAGTATGCAACAGCGTTTCGACCTTGTTGAAACAGGTTACTATCCACAGGGGCTGGAGTATCAGAAGAAAATTGATCAGAAAGCCAATGCAGGACGACTCGCAGGAAAAATAACCTTTTCACAGACTGATGGCTTTCTGAATATCCTGTACCCCGAAGATTTCCGGAATCAGGTAGTCAAAGGTACCGTGTACCTGTTCAGGCCTTCCGATCAGAATGCCGATCAGACAGACAGTATACGGATGGATACAGCCCTGGTACAACGGATATCAACCGCTAAACTGCTGGCAGGCAGGTACCTGGCGAAGATAAGCTGGAGCATGAACGGTCAGGATTATTATTTCGAAGAGGGACTTCGAATTCAGAAGTGATATTCCGGTGCAATAAGGATTATATTGATTGATAACCTTCAAAATGAATCACTATGCTTCTATGGACTGCTTTTCTGGTTGGTTTGGTTGGTAGTGCACATTGTGCCGGCATGTGCGGACCCATTGCACTGGCATTGCCTCTCAGGAGTGACAGCTGGCTTCGTAGGGTAGCCGGTGGGTTGATCTACAACACCGGCCGAATCCTTACCTATGTCATATTGGGGGCTGTTTTCGGTTTGCTGGGAAAGGGCCTGCACATGGCAGGATTCCAGCGCTGGGCTTCTATCATCGTGGGGGCTTTGATGATAGCCTTTGTGGTTATTCCATTGCTGTTCAAGCAAATGCCTTCGCTCAATACGGTTTTCGAAGGATACTCTGCCCGCATGATCGGGGGATTCCGGGCTTTGTTCAGAAGCAGTTCATATCCATCCTTGTTTGGTATCGGATTGCTGAATGGCATTCTTCCCTGTGGCCTGGTATATGTTGCGGTTGCAGGGGCGCTCAATACCGGCGGGGTGCTGCCGGGCATGATGTATATGGCTCTTTTCGGTGCGGGCACCGTGCCGGTGATGCTGGCTGTTTCCCTGGCCGGCAGCATGATCAGTCTTCAGCTGAGGATTTTTATCAACAAAATGTCGCCTTATGTTATTGTATTGTTGGGAGTGATCATCATTCTCAGGGGCTTATCCCTTGGAATTCCCTACATCAGCCCCAAAGCAGAAGCGTTGACACCGGTTGTGGAAAAAGCACATTCATGCTGTCATCCCAAATAATTTGGGACCATTGGTACGGGACCATTGATTATTAGTAAATTTGCATAAACAAACAATTAAACATGAAAACCAGAAACTACATTATCCTTACGATGGCCGGACTTATGGGTCTTGCTGTTGTTACCTCCTGTGGCGGAGGAAAATCGGGCTCAGAAACTACAGAGAGTACAGAAGTAACCGAACAACCGGCTGAAGCCGCCGGCCCCAGTGCAGAACAGCTTGCTTTGGGTGAGAAAATCTTTAAGGAAAAATGCATCGTATGCCATCAGGCCAATGCTCAGGGAATTGCCAATGTATTTCCCAACCTTGTCGGATCAGACTTTCTGCTGAATCAGACCAAGCTTGCTGTTTCACAGGTGCTCAATGGCTCGGAGAAAGTTGCAGCCAACAAAACAGTGAAGTATCCGGCTCCCATGCCACCGCAGCTTGACAAGCATGAAGATGCAGTAGCTGTTATCAATTATGTGCTTACAAACTTCGGCAACCAGGGAAAACCCATCACCCTTGAAGAGGTTAAAGACATTCAGGTTATCAGGTAATGCAAACCAGAAATGATTGAAAGGGGCTTTCGCCCCTTTTTTTGTGTGTATTAACAATGGTTGCAATCCATCAATTATCGGGCACGGTCTGCATCAACCCTTAAAAGTATTCACTGAATCAGCAGCCAGCCATTTTTTTAACTACCTTTAACTTCCTTTATATAAAAACCCATTCACTACCGGTTTTGCCGGAATAAAACCTTAAAACAACAGTAATCATGATGAAGAAATTTATCTTTCTGATTTTCCTGGTTGCAGGCGTGTGTACGCTTAATGCGCAGGATTTTAAAAACTACATCTCCTGCAAGGTAGATGGAAAAGAATACAAAGCCGAAGCCCGCCGCATGAAAATTCCTGTATCAGGTTTTGAATACCTTGCCCTGGCTTCGTTTCAGGTGAGTCCCGATGTTCAGGTGTGGATCAGGATGTACTACTTCAGCGACAGCCTGAAACCCGGCACCTACAACATCCTGTCGGAAGACGATCTCGAATCCGAATCAAAAAAGAAAGCTGACAAAAACCTTGTATGGGTGCTGGTGGACTATACCGAAGAGACCAAAGGACTTGGACATGCTTTTCACGATGGTGAATCTCTCAGCGGAACCTTAACCATCGACAGGGTAGGGTCAACCTGGATAGAAGGGAGCTTTGAGGCTACCCTGAAGGGCGTATATTACAAGAAACGCACCGTTGCAACCGTCACAGGCTCCGGTATCAAAGGAAACCTCGAACGCAAAGCCTTTACCAAAGCCGGCGGGGGAATGCTGGTGAATGGCGGGCCACATGACCACGACAACACAAAAAAGGGCGATGAAACAGATACCATTGTCCTGAGTGAAGGCCGGTTTGTGGTTGACTGGACAAAAACGCCAAAAGAATAAGCTCTGATAGTCTCCTCAGCACGGTGATTTCCAATGGCAGTCACCGTGTTTTGTTTTTAACCGGCAAGCACATCAAGGCTCAGGAGAACCATCACAAAGAAATAATAGACATTGATCAGGATAAACGACATCCTGAATTCCACATCGTCTTTGGAAGGCCTGAGCAGTCCGGTAAACCGCACGATCAGGGCAACCGACAACACCCACAGTATTATTACAGAAGCATGGTGGCTGAACTGGTAATAGGCCGGCAGGATAAAAGCAGTAACCGCCGTAGATACGATCCAGACAAAGGTAAGGCGACGGATCTGGTTGTTGTCGAGCCGGCTGGTCAGCGATTTGAGACCTGCTTGTTCGTACTCGTGTCCGAATCGGAGCAACAGCAGCCAGAAGTGTGGAATCTGACCGATAAAAAAGAAGAATCCCAGAGCAAAGGCAACCGGACTAAGCATGGTACCACCGGCAGCCACCCATCCGATGAGCGGAGGCAGAGCACCTACAACAGAACCGGGAACCACGGCGAAGGCGGTTTTGCGTTTGAGGGGGGTGTAGATGCCGTTGTACCAGACAAAATTGAGCAGCCCCAGAAAAGCTGTCAGCAGTCCGTTAAAATGATACAGCACCCAGAGCCCGGAAAGTCCAAACAGCAGGATAAAAATCCAGGCTTCCCGTTTACTGATCCGTCCTGATGGCAGGGGCCGGTTGCGGGTACGGGGCATGATCAGATCTGTCCGGAGCTCCTGCAACTGATTTAAAGCAGAGGCTGCCGAAGCCAGCAGAAAGACACCGAGTACCGGATAGAAAATGCCACGGGTAAAATCCCCGTGGCTGATAAGGTATCCTGTAAAGGTTGTTAAAGCAACCGGAAGGGAAATGCTGAATTTTCCCAACCAGGCGAAAGCTTTCAGCTTTCTTTTGAGACTTCCGCTCATTGAAGGGTTTTCAGGTACTCAATAATTTTAGAAACATCCTCATCACTCAGCTGCGATTTGTAAGAGACCATCACACCCTTGGCAAAGCCTTTAACAACATCGGCATTGGGATCGTAGATTGAACGTTTGATGTATTCGTCGTCGGCCAGCACTTCGCGTTCTTTTCCGTCGGTCTCAACCAGCACCTTATGGCCATAAACGCCTTTGAAGGTTGGTCCCACGATTTTGGTTCCGTCAGCCGAATGACAGGCCACGCACCCGTTTTTCTCAACTAGCCGCTTTCCTTCTGCAACCGGATTGCCCGATTCGGCCGGTTTGCGGGTGGTGTCGGCCATCATGGCATACCAGGCATCAAAATCTTTCTGTGGCAACACTTTCACCTCGGTGAACATGTAGGAGTGCGACAAACCGCAGTATTCAGTACAGAACAGCTCATAAGCACCCTCTTTCTGGGCAATGAACCAGGTTTTGTTGCCACGGCCGGGCACCATGTCTTCCTTAACCCTGAAGGCCGGGATGTAAAAACTGTGAATCACATCCAGAGAATTCAAAGCCAGGGCAACCGGTTTGTCGAGTGGAACATACAAGGTGTCGGTTTTTATACCGTTCGGATACTCAAAACTCCACGACCACATGCGGGCGGTGGCGGTGATCTTCATGGCATCCTCCGGTGCTTTCCGCATGGGAGAATACCCGGCCCACCCATAAAAGAACATGATGATAACCAGGATGGTCGGGATTACCGTCCAGACGACCTCCAGGGTATTGCTGCCATGGATCTGGGTAGCAACAGGATTTCTTTTCTTGTTGTACCGGAAGATGAAATAAATGAGTGTTCCAGTGATGCCCAGCAGAAAAATGACCGACACACCAATGATAAAGAAAAAGGCGTTGTCGGTTGCATTGACAAAGTTTGATGTTTCTGAGTACATAATGTCTTATCTGTAAAAATAATCGAAAAAAGTCACAACGATCACAGCAGCATAAATGGCCAGAACAATTCCTACCGTGATGCGGTATATTTTGTGATCAAACTTCAGGTGCATGAAGTACAGCAAAACCACGGCAGCCTTTACAGAGGCAATCAGCATGGCAGCTGCCGTATTGAAGGGTCCCAGTTCAATACTGGTGATGGCTACAGTAATTACTGTCAGAAAAATCAGAATCAGAAGCACCAGAAGGTGGTCTTTGTACGATGAGATATGGTGGTTATTTTCGCTCATGACTATACAGATTAATGAATGAGATAGAACAAGGGGAAAAGGAAAATCCAGATAAGGTCAACCAGATGCCAGTAAAGTCCGCTGTTTTCGAGCAGGGCAAAGCGGGTGCTGTGAACCAGCCCTTTCTGAACCTTATAAAGGGAAACACCGAGCAGGATCATACCTACAATGATGTGCACCGCGTGAAGGCCGGTCATAAAGAAGTAGAGACTGAAAAACAGCATATCTCCATGACTCAGGTTTGCCATTAAGTCTGAACCGGGGTACATTCCATGTTCGAATTTGGCTCCCCATTCAAAGTATTTGTTGATGAGAAAAGTAAGAGCCAGCAGCAGGGTAACGACAAGCATCCGGATGGTCAGTTTTCTGTCGCCCTTCTGAATGGAAGAGATGGATATTGCTACGGTGGCACTGCTGATGAGCAGTATAACCGTATTGATGAATCCCATGGGGATGCTGAGTTCTTCGTGGGCAATGTGAAATGCTACCGGGTTTTTATACCTGTAAACCGAATAAACAATAAACATACCCCCGAACAGGAGAATCTCAGTGAAGATGAACAGCCACATGCCCAGTTTCGAGGCAGTATCATCGCGGTGCAGGTCTTCGTGATGGGTTGTTGTTTCCATAGGAATCTCGGGTTATTTATAATCGTAAGCTTCGTGATCAACGGTCGGGACCTCTTCAAAATTCTCCACAATCGGAGGCGAAGCAATGCTCCATTCGAGGGTACGTCCATCCCAGGGATTGTCAATTTCTTTTCCACTGCCTTTGCGGGCACGCAGCAGGTTGACAATAACGATGATCAGACCGATGGCAAGTATCCATGAACCGACAGTAGAAATAATGTTCGGGGTATGGAACATCGGGAGATAATCGTAATAACGGCGGGGCATTCCCATGATTCCCAGCACAAACATCGGGAAATAGAGCAGGTTAAACCCTGTAAAGAATATCACCAGGCCGATGTTGGCCACTTTCCCGTTGTAAACTTTGCCGTAAATCTTTGGATACCAGTAATGAAGGGCCGCAAAGAAAGCGAATCCGGTTCCTCCGAATACAATGTAATGGAAATGTGCCACCACAAAGGCTGTATCGTGCACATGAATGTCGGTAGCCAGCGAGCCAAGTACGAGACCAGAAAATCCGCCGATCATAAAGACAAAGATGAATCCGATGGCCCAGAAGAAGGGCGTTTGCAGGTTGATCGAACCTTTGTACAGGGTGGCAGTCCAGTTAAATACCTTGATGGCAGAGGGAATGGCAACCAGGAATGTGATGAAAGAGAATACCCACCGGGCTGTTGAGCTCATTCCTGAAGTGTACATATGATGTCCCCACACAAAATATCCTACGAAAGCGATGGCCATACTGGAGATAACCATGGCGGTGTAACCGAAGACTGTTTTACGGGAGAAAGTGATGACAATCTCGGTAATGGCACCCATGGCTGGCAGAATCATAATGTACACAGCCGGGTGTGAGTATATCCAGAAGAGGTGCTGATAAAGGATGGGGTCGCCGCCAAGCGCTGGATCGAAGAAGCCAATGCCCAGGGTACGCTCAGCCACCACCATCAGGAAGGTAATTCCCACCACCGGCGTTGCCAGCAGCTGAATCCAACCTGTCCCATACAAAGTCCAGCAGAACAACGGCATACGCATCCAGCCCATTCCGGGAGCCCTGAGGCGGTGCATGGTTACGATGAAATTCAGCCCGGTGAGAATGGAGGAGAAACCCAGGATAAAGGCACCGGTGACTGCAAACACCACGTTGGTATTGGTTTTAAGGCTATACGGGGCATAAAAGGTCCAGCCGGTATCGGGAGGCCCGTCGCCGATAAACTGTGAACCGAGTACCACCATGGCCCCGATCATATACAGATACCAGCTGAACAGGTTGAGCCTTGGGAAAGAAACGTCTTTGGCCCCGATCATGATCGGCAGAAAGAGGTTTCCGAAAACGGCTGCAACACCGGGAATCACAAAAAGAAATATCATGGTGAGTCCGTGAACCGTAAACAAACCGTTGTAGGTCTGCGCCCCCATCAGCTGTTCACCGGGTGCAATCAACTCCAGTTTCATCAACAATCCCATAACAACACCCGAAAGGAAGAATGTCATCATGGCATAAAAATACATCAGTCCGATGCGCTTGTGGTCGGTAGAGGTAAGCCAACCCAGCAGCCCCTTATACTTACCCTGGTATTCAAGGTAATTGGGCTCGTGTTTGTGTTCTGTGTGTTCCGCCATTGCTTTAAATTATTCTTTATTTGAAACTGTCTTTTTCCGTGGTTTAAGCACCAGGATCAGTAAAACGATTAAACCGATTCCAAGAATGATGGTTCCGGCCATTTTGGTAATATTAAGCACATATTGCTGGCCTACAGGATCATAGCTGTAACAAAATTGCAATATTCTGAATATGGTTGGACCGCTTTTGCCTTCCGATGCTTCAACTATCGCCATCTTAAACTCAAACGGCAGGAAATAGGTTCCCTGAAGGTAACGGGTGATCTTTCCATCGGGACTCAGCACAATAAGCACCGCCGAGTGAAGAAAATCATTGCCGGCTTTCTTAAACCTGAAGCCTGTGGCGTCTGTGGCCCTGCTAATGTTGAGGCTGTCGCCGGAGAAAAATTTCCAGCCTTCTTTGTCAACATTGGGCCTGGTTAAAAGGTTGTGATAATTTTTTCTCTTTTTAACTGCCAGATCAGTCCCCTCCCGCTGATCGAAACTAATGGTCAGTATCTGGTAATCCTTGCCCAGTACGAGGTCAGACTTATTGACCATTTCAGCTGTACTGTTCATCAACGGGCTGCAGATTCCCGGACAACGGTAATACACAAACATCAGCACCGTGGGTTTGTCTACCAACTGCTTGAGATTGTAGGTCTTGTTATCTGTACCTGTAAAAGTCAGGTCATCGGGCAGGTATTCATCGAGATGCTCGGTAATGCCTATTTCTGTTTGCTGAGCAGTTGCAATACCGGCAGGTACCTGTGCAGAAATGCCTGTACAGACCAGCAAAGCCAGTCCGGCTAAAATATGTATCGTTTTCATTTCGCGAACTTAAACAGGCAAAATACAAAAAAGTTGCTTAATGCAGGTGATGATGCAAACTTTCTTCCAGATAAGGATGATTTTTGGGCACCAGGTCAGCACTTGCAAGGGCTTTACCGAAGATAAAGACAAACAATCCGGCAAATCCTGCGAAGAATCCGATCTCCATCAGACCGAACACCGGTGCATGGAGAATGGTCGGGAATATCTGTTCGTAGAGGTCGATGTACTGGCCGGCAATCAGTACGATGGCAAGGGCTTTCACCACATGGATATTCTTGTTGGTAACCTGTGACAGCATCAGTGTGAATGGCAGAAACCAGTTGATGGCGAAATTAACGTAGAAGATCACTTTAAATCCGCTGTGCCAGCGCTCATGAAAATAGGCTGTTTCTTCGGGTATGTTTGCATACCAGATCAGCATAAACTGAGCAAAGGTGAAATACCCCCATACAATACACAGCATAAAAATGTACCGTGAAAAATCGAGCAGGTGGCTTTTGTTGAGCGATGGATAATAGCCTTTCTGATGAAGTAAAATCACAATCAGCACCATCACTGCAGTACCGTGATAAAAAGCGGCCACGAAGTTCTTCAGCGAGAAGATGGTACTGAACCAATGTACATCAATCGACATAATCCAGTCGAATGTGGCAAAGGAAAAGGTAACAGCCAGCAGGAAGATGTGAATCTTCGAAAGGAGTTCACTTTTCTCAAAATAGAGCATTCCGCCATTCTTGTCTTCATCGAGCGATGCTTTTCTGAGCAAACGGGTCATTACTGTCCAGACAATAAAGAATATTACCAGCCTGATGAAAAAGAAAGGGACATTCAGGTAAGGCGATTTGTGCTGAATGAGTTCATCGTGGGCAATGGCATCCTCGTGGGTCCAGTGGTAAATGGAGTGCATGCCGAAATAGAGCAGCAACATGATGATGCCCGCATAGGGGATATAGGCCATCATGGCTTCAGGCACCCTTTTGAACATCGATGACCAGCCTGACTGCGAAATATGCTGCAGTGCCAGGAAGAAGCTCGCACCAATGGCCAGCGATAGGAAATAGTAGTTGTTGAGCAGCAGGTTGGCCCAGGCCCTTTCGGGATGGGTAATAAAACCGTAAGCAATAACGGCCGCCCCGAAAAGCATCAGGGCTATGACTGCATAATGAAAGCGTTTTGAAAGGGTTATTCTTGTGTCCATTGCGCTCCTTTACTTTACGGTGTTTTTTTGCAATTCATTTTTTACATACATGGCAATTTTCCAGCGGTCATCCGGACGTATCATGTGACCGTGGGCACCCATGGTGTTGTAACCGGCGCTGATCACATGGAAGATATCTCCATCGGGCATTGCCAGCATCTTTTCTGAGATCAGCGAAGCGGGTTTGATGGGATAGCGGCCGCTTGTAAAGAGGTAGCCTTCGCCGTTGCCCAGTTCTCCGTGACATCCTATACAGAAGATGGTGAACTGTTCCTTGCCTCTGGCGATGTTTTCGGGAGTGGCTTCCAACGGATTCACCAGTTCAGCAGCAGCCTGAAGCCTTCCTTCAGGGGTATTGGGATAGGCGTAAGGAATCATCTCGCGCGATATGGTATTTGCTGCCGGGAGCCTCATCGCGTGACTGTCGGCCATTGCCGGATTGGTGGCATAGGTTTCATAAGCCAGGGAGTGAGCCATATCAGGAAAATACTCGTAACCCTTATCGTTTCGTGTGCGGTCGCAGGAGGTCGCTGCAAACAGAAAACCCAGTGCCACCGCTGTTATTGAACCAAACTTCTTGCTGATCATGTGCCGCTATTTTTTTAGATTGAGCTCTTTTTCATAAACTTCGAGTGCACCCTTCTCTTTCAGAATGGCATTCAGTTTCTCAACATTTCCGTCAACACCAGGCTTGTCGAAAACAATTACAAACTTATCATCGGTCGACCGCTCATCGGGCTGATCATAAACTTTGCCCGGAAAGATGGCAGCCCTGGCCGAGAATGTGAACAAACTCGCGATGGTAACGGTGAGAATCGTGAGAATAATGGTGACCACGATAAACGAAGGAAAGGCATTGGTTGGTTTTCCGCCATAATTGATAGGCCAGTCAATCACCGAGGTGTAATAGAGGAATGCAAGTACCCCGGAAGCCCCGAAAAAACCGTAGAGGAAAGCCGCAGTTGTAAACCTTGTTTTTTTGCCCATGGCTTCAATTACCTCATGCATGGGGTAGGGGGTGTAGATCTCATTGATCTCGATTCCCTCTTTCTTAACCTCATTCACAGCAGCCAACAGGCTGTTCTCTTCGTCGAATACGCCTACAATCCGTGTCTTATTCATGGCTTGTATGTTTTTTGTCGTTTGGATTCAGTGTGGTAACCTTCAGCACACTTTTAACTTCGCTGATCGCAATCATCGGGATATACTTGAAGAACAGCAGCACTCCGACGGTGAAGAACCCCAAGGTTCCTACATATATGCCTATTTCCACCCAGGTTGGCGTGTAGGTTGTCCAACTGGAAGGCAGGTAATCTTTCGACAACGATGTGATCAGGATGTTGAATCGCTCATACCACATACCAATGTTGATGAAAATTGAAATGATAAAAGCCATGGTCAGGTTCTGACGGACCTTTTTGAACCAGAAAAGCTGAGGGATGAATGCATTGCAGACTACCATCGCCCAGAACTGGAAGGAATAATCCCCGGTAATACGGTTCTTGAAGAAAGTAAACATTTCGTATTGACTTCCCGAATACCAGGCGATGAAGATTTCAGTCGCATAGGCAGTTCCCATGATCAGGGAAATAAAGATCAGGATTTTGGCAATTGCCTGCAGGTGTGAATCCGTGACATATTCCTGAAACTTATACATTTTACGGATAATGATCATCAGGGTCATTACCATGGCAAATCCTGAGAAGATAGCGCCCACTACGAAGTAAGGCGGAAACACGGTGGTATGCCAGCCCGGAATCACCGAAACGGCAAAGTCGGTTGATACAATGGAATGCACCGAAACAACCAGCACTGCAGCAATTCCGCCAAGCACATAGCTGAGGGCTTCATAGCGCAGCCATTCACGCGATGATCCGGTCCATCCGAATGCGAAGAAACCATAAACGGCCTTTTTAACTTTGGAGGTGGCTTTGTCGCGGATGGTAGCAAAATCGGGTACCATGCCGAAATACCAGAACGAAGCGGAGATCAGCAGGTAAGCGCTGATGGCGATGAAGTCCCAGAAAAGCGGTGAGTTGAAATTCACCCACAATGGACCACGGGTATTCGGGTAGGGAAAGATGAAGAAAGCCAGCCATACCCTTCCCATGTGGATGGCCGGGAAGATGGCCGCACAGGCAACTGCCACCACCGTCATTGCTTCCGCAGCGCGGTTGATGGAAGTTCTCCATTTCTGCCTCAGGATAAGCAGGAAGATGGAGAATGCTGTTCCTGCATGTCCGATACCGATCCACCAGACGAAGTTGATGATTTCCCATCCCCATCCTACAGAATTGTTAACACCCCAGGTGCCCAGCCCGACAGCAACTGTCTGGTAAAGAGCCATTATTCCAAAAAGACTCATCATCAGGGCGACGAAAAACGAGAATTTCCACCAGCCCGGAATCGGATTGTTAATCGGGGCGATTACATCGTCACTGATCTGCCGGTAGTTTTTGTCACCCAGGATCAGCGGCCCTCTCACTTCGGTTTTGTACATAAAGTCTGCCTTTTATGTGTATTATTTTCTTTCTTTTCTTTTAAGCCTGGTTCTCTTCCCTGTTGCGCACAAGTGTCAGGTAACCCACTGATGGTAAGGTATGCAGTTCCTCAAGCAGATGGTAGTTGCGCGGGTCTTCAAACAGTTTCGACACCTTGCTCTGCGGATCGTTCAGGTCGCCGAATACAATCGCCTGTGCCGGGCAGGCCTGACCGCAGGCGGGAATAATCTCCCCATCTCCCAGCGGCCTGTTCTCAGTCTTGGCAAGCAGTTTCTTCTCCTGAATACGCTGAATACAGAAGGAGCACTTCTCTACCACCCCGCGTTCACGTACTGTAACATCAGGATTCAGCACCATGCGGCCCAGATCTGAATTCATGTTGTAATCGAACTTATCGTTGGTGGCATACCTGAACCAGTTGAAACGACGTACCTTATAAGGGCAGTTGTTGATGCAGTATTTCGTTCCTATGCAACGGTTGTATGACATCTGATTCAGGCCTTCGCTGCTGTGGTTGGTTGCCGATACCGGGCAAACATTCTCACAGGGGGCATTGTCGCAATGCTGGCACATCAGCGGCTGGAATACAACTTCCGGATTCTTCTCATCTCCGGCATAGTACCTGTCGATGCGTATCCAGTGCATTGACCTTGATTTCATTACCTCTTCGCGACCGACTACCGGGGTGTTGTTTTCTGCCTGACAGGCTACCACACAGGCACTGCAGCCGATGCAACGGTTGAGGTCGATGGCCATGGCCCAGTGATGTCCTTTAAACTCGGTCTCTTTGTACAAGGTAACATGCTTTTTCTCAAATTCAGCATGCAGTTCGTTTCCTGAATCCGGGCTTTCAAGATAACTTCCGAGCACGGTTTCACGCACGATCGGACGCCCTTCCATGCTGCTGTGCATCTGGGTGCTCGCAAGCTGGTAGCTTCCGTCGGTTTTCTCAACTATTACCGAAAGGTTGGCCAGCGACCTTGTGCCGTTTTCAAATACGGTGAGCGGGAAAACATTCTTTCCGACTCCTTCAGCAACCTTGCCAAAGTTCTTATGGCCATAGCCCAGAGCAACAGAAATGGTGTTGGCGGCCTGTCCCGGCTGGATAAATACTGGGAGTTCAATGTTGTTTACGCTGAGTACACTCCCAGCTTCCACATCAAGTGTTGCTGCTGTTTCGGGCGAAATGGATGCAAAATTATCCCAGCAGACTTTAGAAACAGGGTCAGGAAGTTCCATCAGCCAGGGATTGTTGGTATGAATTCCGTTACCCATGGCGATACTCTGATAAACCAATGTCTCAATTTCTGTTCCGGTTTTCCCGGATGGAAGCGAAGCAACGGCATTGCTGATGGCAGTTTCATTCATTGAAACAGCAACAGCTGTGGTTTCTTTTTCGAAAACGCCTGCCTGAAGGGTCGTTTTCCAGACCGATTCAGCGTTGCCGCAGAAATTGGTTAACCAGAAATTCTTCAGGTAGGTGTAATAATCGCCTTCCTTTCCCATCCATTTCAGCAGCGAATCCTGCGGCTGGCGTGTATTGTAGATGGGCCTGATGGCGGGCTGGGCAAGGCTGTACACACCCTTTTTGGGTTCTGCATCATCCCATGATTCCAGAAAATGGTTTGCCGGTGCCACGTACCCTACATGCTCAATGGTTTCGTTGATTACCGGGCTGAAAGAGAGGCTGAGCTTTGTTTTTTTAAGTCCCGAAACAAATGCAGCGGGATTGTGATAATCATAGGCAGGATTGACATTCCACAGCATCAGACCCGAAACGGTACCGGCATTCATCTGGGCTACCAGTTCTTCCATTTCACTGTCAATACCCTGTTGGGTGAGCAGCGGCCGGCTGAAATCGATGGTGTTGCCATTGCTTTCAAGCAGGTTGTTGATGGCATTTACAATTACCTGAATACCAATGCTGTTGTTGCCTGAAACGACAAGTGATTTTCCTTTGTTGGCCAATAGTTTATCAGCAAGGGCCTGAATGATTTCGTTTTCAGTGCCACCGCCCGGGCCGGTCAGGCCACTCTTTTTCATCAGGGCGCTGTATAGTCCCAGTACGAGTGAGGCTTCTTCGGAAGGTTTCACAGGGATTCTCTTATCAGCTTTACTCCCGGTGATGGTCATACCGGTTTCAAACTGAACATGATACGACAACTGCTTTTCCCCGTTGGTCAGACTTCTGGTCTGCACATAGCGGGCGGTATATTCAGCTGGTGAAAGCCAGGTACCCAGGAAATCAGCACCGAAGGATACAATCACACCGGCCTTGTCGAAAAGATAGTCAGGAATCACAGCCTGCCCGTAACAGTCGCGGTTGGCCTGAAGAATTCCGGAAGCTGAAACCGGGTCATAAACTACATGTTTTACCCCAGGAAAGGCTGTTTTGAATTCTTCGATCAGGTTTCGTGAAGATGGACTGATGATGGAAGAGGAGAGTAAAACGGTGGTTCCGCCGGCAGCACTGATTTCTTTCAGCGATGCCATAACTTCTGTATCCAGGGCATTCCAGGTTATCTCTTCCCCTTTCTTCATTGGGTTCTGAAGGCGCCCGCTTCCGTCGTAAAGGCTGAGTACCGCGGCCTGAACCCTTGCTGTGGTACCACCCCGGGTAACCCCCGATAAGGTGTTCCCTTCTATTTTGATGGGCCTTCCGTCCCTTACTTTGACGAGAATACTGTTGTATTCAGTGCCGTCGAAATAGGTAGAGGCATAATGGCTGGCCATTCCAGGGGTAACATCCTCAGGTTTATTCAGGTAGGGTATGGCTTTTTTTACAGGATTCTCACAACTGCTGGCAATGGCCGCTGTCGCAAAACTGAACCCGAAAAACTTCAGGAAATTTCTTCTTGATGTTGGTTTTTGGGCAATTTCCTCATCGATGAGATCCAGAAGATTCTTGCCTTCAGGGATAATCTGTTCATCATAGGGTTGCTCTGCCTTGTTGATCAACTGCTCAGGGCTTTTCCAGTATTTCTTTTCCATTTAAAACGGCTTTTATTTGGATGCTTTAATCTTTTATCATTGGTTGTTTTGCAACTTCAGGGTTTCTGATGCCGGGTTTATCACCCATGTCAACTGATTAATAGTGACATTTCATACAATCCAGTCCGCCGATGTTCTCCACAGTTACCGAGTCAATTTTCCCAGAACTCAGTTCTTCGTGAAGTTTCAGGTATGTTGAATAGTATTTGTTGTCTTTAAAATCAACTTTGGTGTCGCGGTGACAGTTGATGCACCATCCCATAGAGAGGTCGTTTTCCTGTTTCATGATGTCCATTTCAGCAACGGCCCCATGGCAGGTTTCGCATTCAATTTTTCCTGCATTCACGTGCTGAGCATGGCTGAAGAAGACATGTTCGGGCAGGTTGTGTATGCGGATCCATTCAATGGGTTTTCCGGATTTCTCGGCCATATGGATCTTGTTTATTTCAAACTTGCCTGAGTTTCTGCCAGACAGAATTACTTTGTGGCAGTTGAGGCAGACATTGTTGGAAGGTATTCCGGCTGATTTGCTGTAATCGGCAATTGAATGGCAATACTTGCAGTCGGTTTTGTTGTCGCCGGCATGAACTTTATGGGAGAACTTGATGGGTTGGTCCGGTGCATAATCTTTGGTACGGCTCAACGACTGGGCTTCTACCACAGCAAGGTTAAGATGTACGGCAAGTCCGGCAAGGATGATCACGAAGTGGATCACTTTAAATTTGATGATTTTAGTAAAAATCAGGTCAACCAAAGCCAGGGTCATCAGAACGGCAAACACGATGAAAAGCATCAGTTTTACCGGAAATGTTTTATGGGGAGTTTCACCATGATGCAGGTATTCAGAAAGATAGGCAGCAATGTAGAAAACCTCCTGATCGGTAAGTTTATATTCAGCATGCGCTTTCTGCATCACATCGGAGGTTGGTTCACTCATCGATTTGTAGATGTTCATGCCGTCGGGGTTCATGAACGACAGTGCCAGTTCTTTCGCGGAAGGATTCCAGTTGAGGGTATCGCTGGCAGTGGTATTGTGACAGGAGGCACAGGCCGTGGTCCCGCCCTGTTCAAAAGGAATAAGCCCGTAGAAGAGTCTTTCTCCCCTGAGGACCTCAGTATGGGCGAAGCCTTCCTTTTTGGTTACATCAACGGCGAAGACTTTTTCTTTTTCAGGCTCCCATTTTTCGATGTAATCGATGATGCTGCTGATTTCAGCGTCGGATAACTGTGTAAACGCAAGCATGGGTATCTTGTTGTTCTCTTCGAACACCTTTACCGCTGTCGGGTCGCCTGACTTGATCATTTCATCCGAGTTGCGGATAAATTTCATCAGCCATGCCCTGTCGCGCCTCTCAGTTACGCCAAGCAGTTCCGGGCCGACAAGTTTACCCCCGCCGAGTTTATGGCAGACTGTACAGTTTTTTTCAAAAAGTTTCTTGCCCTCATCCTGAGCACTAACGTTGCCGGTTTTGCCAATAAAGAAAACAATGGTCAACAGCACAGCCAGTATCACACCGGAAGGCCTGAAGCCGGATTTACTTGCAGTTTTGTTCATATTCCGTAGCTGTAAATTTTCTCTTTCTTCAACAATGCTTTTCTTAAAAATAAATCAGGCAGCCGCCAAAGGGTGATTGCCTGTTGTGTTAACCAACCTTCAGGGGTTGTTAACGTGTGTTTCAATGCTCATTACTTGATCAAAGGTAATGGGTTGAATCATGTGTGGTATCGTTTGGTCTTCTTTTCAGTTGTTTATTCTTCTGAATAACCGGGTTATGCAGAAATGTTGTTATTTGTCAAAGTGATCGCAAAAAAGAGTAAACAAGAGTAAAATCGTCGGTTGCTTTATTCTATGATCTTTAAAGCGAATTTACGCAAACAAACCAAATAGTTCAAAAAAAGTTTTAAATTGTTGTGGTTTACCGATAGTTTATAATAATTCTAAACAAGTAATGATTTACTGTAATTGTATAGGCTATCAATGCAATACAAACAGGATTCCCGGAAAGTGTAAAAATGCAGAACCAGCAGCGGGTTCAGCAGAATTCACCATCAACCGCATTTCAGGAAGACAGATTTCAGAATCGGAATTGATCCACGACAGAAAACCCTGCTACTCACAAAAGACAGGGTTGTTGTTTAATGAAATAAAAATCTATTTAAACAAGTATCCGATTTTCAGGCCCGAGGAGAAAGAAATGGGGACACTGTTGTCAGCGATGGTGTACCCGAAATGGTAGTTTGGATAACCATCATTGCTGGAAAAACCGTAGCCAACGCCGGCAAAGACATCCACGGCAAATGCATTGTCAAACACCCACTGTTTACCGAAAACCAGCTGAACCGTTCCCGAGAACACTGTTTCCCGCTTCTGGTAGTCATCGTAATAGTAGTCATAATAATTTTCATCGTGTCCGTAGAGACCAAGTGCGATTTCGGGTTTGATGTAACCACCTTTGAGGATATGGGCATAACGCATACCCCTGAGGTAGAAGTCGGGGTCTTTGATTAATTTATAGCCAAATTTCAGGAAAGCCCCACCGGCATTCCGGTCAGAAACATCCACCCCCAGTCCGATAATACCAAGATTAACCTCATAACTTCTGCCGGGACGCAGGCTTCGTTCATACCCGAAAGTAGTATTGCCAGTAAGGGGTGACAGGAAATCAATTTTCAACAGGTTTTTTTTGTTTTCCGCATAGGTTGCCGGATTCGACATCTTCTGCTGAAATTCCATCTCCTTGCCGTTTTCGAAGACTATCTTATCTATATCATCTTTGTCTATCGAGAATAATACATCGGCCGGATAGTCTGGCAGGCTGTACTTGATCTCATCCAGTCCGATCTCCTTTACCTTGCATTTGATCAGTTCCTTGTTCTTTTTCATGATGATGTCCTGTGCCCTTGCAGCCCCGGCAATAAAAATGAGGGCCAGCACGATGAGTGAAACTGATTTTTTCATGATTTAAATTTTTTAGCCTGAAACCGGCTTGTTGGGTGACACAGTTGAAAATGTCCGATATGGTGTACAAATGTTCAACAATTATGCCACATTACCTAAAAATGCGCCATAACTTTCAGCGCTTTGGTGATATTATGCCAAAAATATTTACTTTTGCGCTCCCGACCACGGAGAGATGCCAGAGCGGTCGAATGGGGCGGTCTCGAAAACCGTTGTATCCTTACGGGTACCAAGGGTTCGAATCCCTTTCTCTCCGCCAGACAACCCAGGTGCCCCGCCCACGGCGGGGCATTTTTAATTTCAGGGGTCTGAAATCAGACTTGTCTGAATTTCAGACCCCTGAAATTAAAAACATCAACCGCAAGGTTGATGCCTGGGTTGTCTGAAGCCCCCCCCTTTGGGGATCAGCGCAGCTAATCCCTTTGTTTCATTGGAACCTACTTTCCATTCTTAGTAATTCCATCAACCGCAAGGTTGATGCCTGGGTTGTCTGAAGCCCCCCCTTTGGGGATCAGCGCAGCTAATCCGTTTCATTGCTTTCCTCATCCGATTCATGGTGCTGCTTTTTATTGTCAGCAGACAGGCTGGCATTGAAGTCGGCGCAGTTTGTGCAATAGCCCGGGAAAGGGCAATCTTCTTCATCGTATGAGCAAAACTCAATGTGACTCTCCCCGAAGGATACATGAACATGCTCTTCGGCCCAGAACTTCAGGATAAACGGATAGCGCAGATGATTCGGATAATTGGCCGGAAAATCAAGATAGAAGTTTAAATGCTGCAGCAGCTTCTCCAGTTCACAGGCCAGAAGTGCTTGTTGCTCCTTGTTTAGTCGCTCAGGAGGAGGAAACAGGTTGAGATCGAACCCGGTTATCCGGAATATGGGCTTTTTTTCACCATAAAGGTACTCATCAATATAGGCCAGCCCTTCAGGTTCAGTCTCATCGGTCTGACCGGAAACTGATTCCAGCCAGAGATCAGACGGAGGATCTGCATTTTGCATACGTTCATGGATATCCCCGATCAACTGTTCAATATAACGTTCCATATCTGTAGAAATCTGAATAACCGATTTAATAATTACCTCGCGAATACCCAGTGATCCTTTCCGGAATGCTGCTCCAGGTATTCGTAGCCTTCGTAATTGAATAGTTTAAGTTGTTCAGGGTCAGTGACCGCGTTGCTGATGATGTAACGGGTCATCAGGCCACGCGCCCTTTTTCCGTTATAGCTGATAAACTTAAACGTTCCGTTTCTGAATTCCTTAAAAACCGGTGTCACAACCCTTGACTTTGTGGACCTGAAGTCAACTGCTTTTGCATATTCGTCAGAGGCGAGGTTCACAATCACGTTGTCGCCTGTTTTCTTCAGGTCGCGTTTGACAATTTTCGTAATTTGCTCGCTCCAGTACTGATAAAGGTTATTGTACCCCTTTCCCTGCAGGGGTGTAGCCATCTCGAGCCGGTAAGGCAGCATACGGTCGGTGGGTTTCAGGATGCCATAGAGTCCGGAAAGTACCCTGAGGTGATCATCGGCAAAGTGGAGCTCTTCAGGGCTCAGTTCCCAGGCTTTCAGCCCTTCGTAAACATCTCCTTTGAATCCGGCAATTGCGGGTCTCGACTTTCCGGGATCGGCCGGATAATGCCACTCCCCGAACCAGCGTGCTCCCAGATCGGCCAGCTTCGGACTGAGGTTCATCAGAGCCGAAATTTCTGAAGGTTTCAGCCGGCGCAACCCGGATACCAGTTTTGCAGCTTTTGCCAGCAACTCAGGATCATTACCGGCCTGGAGGGTGGTGTTATTTTCAAAGTCGAGTGTTTTACTGGGTGATAACAATATCAGCATAGGAATGATCAGAGGCAAAGTCCTTGTTACTGTATAAAACCATGCGGCATTCAGAAACCATAGAGACCTGAGCCCATGTTGCTGCCCGGAATGCTGAAAAAGGGATTATACAGGTTGCTGTTGCTTTGCTGCATACGGAATTCTGCACCGATGTGAAAGTTCTCAGAGACTTTGTAGCCAACACCCACGCTCATACCCTGGGCTTCCATCTGAAGATTGTCTGCGTTCAAACGGGCGTTGAAGGCAGGGTTGATGGTTTTAAATGCCGAACCGCTCACCGTAAGCCGGTCGTTGACTCTGTACGAACCTGCCCCATAGATGGTAAATGTGGTAAGGTTGGTGCTGGTTCTGCTGAGATTCCCTTCCTGATTAAGTACTGAAATATTGTTGAATCTGGTGTTGTTGATAAATGCGCCTGCTGTAAGGGTGAAGTTTTTGCCCACCGGCTGGTTGAACGAAGGTGCTACCCAGGTTGAAAACAGGCTGCCTCCGCTGGTGGTGCCTGTGAATGATGCGCCGGTCTGAAGACCAAAGTGTGAAACCGGAGTCAGAGATGAAAGGGCCGGAGAAAACAGATAACCGGAGTATGGATAGGCTGAATAAAGCTGAGCCTTCACCGAAAATACCGCAAGCAGCAATAGAATTGTGATTACACTCCTGATCCTCATGGCTGAAGTTTTAAAAGATAAAATTAGTCAAAAACACGTTTCTCCCTGCAAACAATATTCCGTTTAAACCGGAAAATCCCACAAAAACGTTTAAAATTGTTAAGGTTGACTGCCCGAAGCAATCAGAACCATCGGCGCGATTTCATATAAAAGTACATTCCAATTGCAATCACAAACATAAGAGCCATCACCGCAGGATAGGCCCAGCGGTAGTGAAGCTCGGGCATATGGTCGAAGTTCATGCCATAAATGCCTGCGATAAAAGTGAGCGGAATGAATATCGCACCAACAATGGTGAGTGTCTTCATTACACTGTTGAGCCGGTTGGAGATGTTGGCTGAATAGAGTTCCATCAGGTTGCTGATGGTATCGCGGAAACCCTCGATGTTCTGGGTTATGCTCTGCAGGTGGTCGTAAAGGTCGTTGATGTATTTGATGGTTTTACGATCTATCAGCCTCGAATCGTCGTGTTGCAGTTTTCTTACTTCATCCCGCAGCGGATACACATATTTCCTGAGCAGGATCAACTGTTTTTTGAGATGCATCAGATCAACCGGGGAAATACGGTCGGTATCGCGGATCAGCTCAAGCTCGGTCGCTTCAATGTGGTCTTCAATTTTCTCAAGAACCAGAAAATAGTTGTCCACTATTTTGTCGGTCAGCACATAAGCCAGAAAATCAATGCTTTTTTCTCTGGCTTTGCTCAGTCCGTTTTCAATTCTTTCGCTTACTGCGTCAAAAATATTGCTGCCCGCTTCTTTGAACGAGAGCAGGTAGTTTTCACCGACTACGATTGAAATCTGCTCTGTTTCGATGCTCCGTTGTTCTTCGTTCCATTTCAGCATTTTTAAGCACAGGTAAAGCACATCTCCGAAATTTTCGATTTTGATAACCGATTCGGTGTTCAGGACATCTTCGAGTAAAAGGGGATGCAGCAGGTGATGCGAACCCAGCTTTTCGATCAGGCCGGTATCGGTAAGGCCGGTGACATCGATCCAGTGATTGCTTCCGGGCTGAAGCCGGCTGATGATTTCACCTACATCCCGGGAATCTGTCTTTTCTGCTGATTCTGCATTGTAGCTGAGCAGGCTGAAACTGGTTTCTTCGTTGCGGTTGCCGGTATAGACGAGCGAGCCCGGTGGCAAACCGGCTTTTTTACGGTAATTCCTTACGGATTCAGCCTTTACCGGCCTGTTCTGTTTACGCATCCGATTCAGTTTTGTGAATGATGGTTCTGTGCGGATAGGGGATTTCAATTCCCTGGGCTGCGAATTCTTTTTTCAGTTGTTCAAATACATCACATTTCATTACAAACCCGGCACCGGTATCGGAAGCCCAGGCATAGGCCCTGAGGTTAACGGAGGATTCACCGAAGCCAAGCACACGTACAATGACTTTCGGAACACCATCAGCCACTTCTTCCGGACTGCGGTTGTCGATGCAGTTGGGATGACGCTCAATAACACCGGCAAGTATGGTTTTCGCGAGTTCAAGGTTGCTCTCATAGCTGATTCCCAACTCTATGAAGGCGCAGATTTTTTCTTCAGAGATGGTGCTGTTGATGATGGTCTGCGAACTGATGACTGTATTCGGGATGATAATCCTTCGGTTTTCGAAGTTGTTGATGACTGTGTGTCGCAGGGTAATGTCTTCGACGACTCCCTGATGCAGCTCGCCGATTTTGATGTTGTCGCCCACCCTGAAGGGTTTGAATACCACGATGAAGATCCCGCTGATGATGTTAGAGAAGGCTTCCTGAGAAGCAAAACCCAGGATGGCTGCGAAAATACCGGCTCCGGCAAACAGGGTTATACCGATAGAGCGCAATTCAGGTATTGTATAGAAGATCAGCGTTATAGCAAGCATAAAGACGACGAAGCTTACCGCATTCCTCAGGAATTTGTAGCGGGTAGGATCCACTTTCATGATATCGCTTGAGCGCTCGAAATAAACCTTGATGATTTTCCTGAGGATACGGGCTGCAACCACTGCCAGCAATGCAATGGCCAGCGAAACAATCAGATACTGCAGTATCCGGTGGTTGGTTTCGGTAAAAGAAGAAAAGTCGAACGAGAGAATTTTCATCTGTAAGTATTTTTCAACAAAGATAAAAAATAAGCATGGGTTGACTGCTATCCTTGAGAAAGCATACAGACCCTTTTCACACACACAGAGGCAGCTACCATCCGGTAACTGCCTCTGCATTCATCTGTAATCATGAAATAATTTATTTTTTCAACAGGTCGCGGATTTCGGAGAGTAATTCCTGATCTTTGGTCGGAGCTGGAGGAGCAGCCGGCACTTCCTCCTCTTTCTTTTTCATCGAATTCATGGCTTTTATGGCCATAAAAATCGCAAAAGCGATGATCAGGAAGTCAACGACGTTCTGAATAAACATCCCATAGTTGAGCGATACAGCCGGGGTTACCACTTCGGCACCGTTCATTACGGCGTCTTTCAGGGTAACACTCATGTCTTTGAAATCGATACCGCCAAGCAGCAACCCGAGGGGAGGCATCAGCACATCGCCTACAAAAGAGGAGATGATTTTACCAAAGGCACCGCCAATGATAATACCCACTGCCATATCCACTACGTTTCCGCGCATGGCAAATGCTTTGAATTCGTCAACAAGTTTCATAATGTCTGATTTTTTGGTGAAACAATATTTGGTTAATGGTAATTCTGATGTTATACCTGCTCCGAAAAGTCAAAAAAAGAAGATTTGACACCATCCCGATAGCAACCGGGACACCAATAAACCAATCTGCACATAAAATTGTATATCTGCAGATTAATTCTGGTGAATTCCTTTCTGACCATGTTAAGCAAACAGGTTAGTGTTTTAGTGGTTTGGTGTCAGATAAATAGTTTTCGGAGTGGACTCAATGTTACTGTTTGATGGTAGCCTGAAGGTGCTTGACCGAGTAGGTCAATCCCACCCCGAATGTTTGTTTGAACTGGGTGCGGGGACCGGTTTTGCCGTCTTTGTCGGTAATCAGGATGTCGTGGTCGTAGATGGTCTGGAATCCAAGGAATGTAGAGATGTATTTGTTGACTTTGAGAATCATGAGTGCTTCCCAGTTAATGTCGATATTCTGCGGTCTGTCCATGTAATTGGTGAACATGTCGAGCTTGCTTTTGATGCTGACGTTGGTGAAAACATCTTTCTCGAAAGTAACCTTCAGGGCAGCTCCGAACTCCGATCTGACGGTTTTTCCCGGATCAACACCGTAGGCTCCGGCATCCGAAAGTGTTTCGTCGGTTACCAGGGTCATTCTGCCGGTCAGCGGGAGCAGCGAAACGGATAAGTAGGGGAAAGGCTTGTAATCCATACCCAAACCGAGCATGAGATAGCCGGGTGCCAGAAAATTGGAGATCATCACCGAATCGTTGGGATAATTAAAGCCCTCGGTAAACTGTGATTTAAAACTCAGGTTGGCACTCAGAAATAGGTTTTTATTGATCACATTGTGCCCGAATTTGGAAACGAGATCAATTTTATCGTCGCTTTTCCTGATTTTGGCTTCCCCAAGCTTGATAAGCCCGTAGGCCAGATCCAGGGAGTTATCCCAGGTGGTCTTCCCTTGTTTCAGGTTTGCAAAAAGGTTGAGAAATGAGTTCCCTCCAAAACTGTTTTCACCGCCGGCAGCCCAGTTGGTGAGTGAAACCTGCGTGAACGACAGGGAGGCTTTGGTGCCGGTTGTCCAGAGTTTGGTGGTGTCGGGGGTTTGTGCATTTAAAATTCCCGTAAGTAAAAAAGAAAGAACAATGGTTAATGTCAGTTTTTGCATATTGATTTGGTTGTTTGGTTATCAGATCTATCCTCCGTAACTTGATTTCACATTCGGGTTAAAACTACCGCCAGGCCCCTGCTCAAGGTTGAAATTGATGGACAGTTTCATGCGGGTTCTCACAGCCTGCTGATTCATGGTGCCGGGCATCCATTTGATCATCTGAAGAATTCTCAGCGCTTCTTCATTGCAACCGGCGCCCAGTGAATTTACAATGTGTGTGTTTGAAACCCTGCCATGAGTTTCAACAACGAAAGCAAGCGTAACAACCCCGCTCACGTTTTGTTTGATGGCTGCCTCCGGATATTGAAGGTTGGCTGCAATAAAACCCGCCAGTGTGATACCCTCATTGGTGAACAAAGGGCGGGGGGCTGTCTCGAGATTTTTATAGAGGTAGATGCGTCCGGAGGTGTCGGCAGGTTCGTAGGGGAAGTAGAGTGCCTTATACCCTCTTTGTTTACATAACCTATTGTATTTCTTTATGTTAAATTCAATGTTGAAGTGCCCGCTGTCGGATTTTGCGATCCCACGGACCATGGCTGGCTCCCACTCCAGCATCCTGAAAATTCTCAGGGTCTCGAGATCACAATCCGGCGATAAACGCTTGTCAAATCTGACGTGTGAAACTTGTCCTTTTTCATTAATCCGGTAAAAAACCGAAACGGTTCCCTCGGTTTCAGCTTGCAGTGCCGACCCGGGATAAATCAATTCCTGCTCAATAAATGTCTTTAACTGTTGCTTCCCACCATAAACCTGTGAAGGAATAAACTCCTGACAGTGAGCAAGTAGTGAAATGATCACAAGAAATGCTGCCGGCAATACCTGTTTCACAATACTTCAATTTCCTGTAAAAATATGAAATTATAATGAATTGTCAAAATTAAGGGCCAGCCACGGGGCCTTCACAATTCAGACATTCAGCCGTTTGCAGGAGAATGGGTAAACTAAAGCGGAATCTCCATGTTTCTGTCAGGTGAGAACTCACCCACCATTCTGTCAAAATCGGCGAACTGCTCCCGGTCTGCCTTAAATGCAATTTTCCCGTTGTTAATCAGGCTGATGCTGTCGCAGACACGGGTGAGGGATTCCGGTATGTGCGAACTCAGAATCACGGTTTTTGATTTTGTTGCCAGGGTTGTGATCATCTGCCTGACAATCCGCACTGTTTCGAAATCCAGGCCGTTGAAAGGCTCGTCGAGGATAAGGATCTCTCTGTTCATGGCTATGGTTCCGAGCAGGCTGAGCTTTTTCTGCATTCCGGTAGAATAATTGTCAACCACACTGCTGAGGGGTAGTCCGAAAATGTTGTTCCATGCCCCGATGTCGAAAGCCGGGTTTTTCAGCCTGAAAAGGTCAAGGTATTCTTTTCCGGTGATCATGGGGTAAAACTGCGGGGCGGTTTCCATGAAAGCACAGGTATACCGGCTGACGGGCTTACCGGCGTAAAGGATGCTTCCTGCAGCGGGTTTCAGCCAGGCCGCCATGAGGTTGAACAGGGTGGTTTTACCGGCGCCGTTCATCCCGACCAGCCCATGAACTTTGCCGGACTCTAGTTGCCAGTCAAGGCCTTTAATCACCTCATTTTTTCCATACCTGAAATCCAGGTGCTGAATGCTGATCATATTCCGGAGAGTTTTAACTGATGGTGTGCCCTGATGCTGAAAATTAACGCCATAACCAGTGGTAAGGGCAACAATACGGGAATGATAAAGGCAAAATTCAGCAGAAAGGGGAGCGCATAGGCATACGAAATATCGTTTCCCGGTTGAAATCCGGCATACTTGAAGGAAACAGAAAATACCTGCACCAGAAGGCTGTTGATGATCACCAGGATTACCGGCCGCAGGGTATCCGGAAATGCTATCAGCCCGAATACAACCGGTGGCAGGATGATCAGCACGAAAAGCAGGAGTTGCAGCAGCCATTTTCTCCGCAGGAATGCCCGTGGACTTAAGCCCATGGCTTCAATCATCGCCCTGGGCTCCTGGTAGGTCTGAAAGTAAGCGGCGATCAGGGAGAGAATCAGCACAGCTGCGGGCACTGCAAAATTTTGCTCATGAAAAACCGCCACAAGCAGGTAGGTGAGGAACAGTCCCGGTGCAAAACGGCGCAACCCTGCCCTCCATTCCCAGGCATCAGCGGGAATCACCGGAAATGAGAACACCGGAAGCCGGAAACCTTCTTTTGAGCGTAGCTTAAGCATTGAAACAAGCAGGATTCCGGAAATCAGCATGAAGAAGGTTTTATAACTGCCTGACACAAGGTAAAACAACGCAAAAGGTGCCACAGCCAGGCTGTAGCTGAGCATGAAGAACAAGGGGGAGTTCAGGCCAAGGTTACTCAGCAGAATCTGGTCTTTGCGCGACAAGTGAAGCTGAAGGATGGTGAGTAGAATAATTGCTGCCTGCCAGAGCAGTTTATCGGGAACAGAAGTTGCTTTCAGGGCTAAAATGAGCAGGCCTGCGAGTATCAGCACCCTGAAGATACCAAGCTGGTTAATGATTCTTCCATACCGGAAGAGGTGTACACGAAAGAACAGCAGGGAAGCTTTCAGCAGGAATGGCATGATCAGATGGGTTTCAGATCACTGATCTTTACCCAGCCCTTGCTACCGTTTGGAATGCTGATTTCGTTCCATTCTCCGAGTTTGTCAATGATTTTGACTTTCAGCCCTTCGTGGATGACAAAGAGATCGATACTGCTTTCATCGGGTGAGCTTTTCACCGGCAGGGTAGGGGTAAACACAATGGCAGTAACCTGCTGCCTTGCTTCGTGGTACGTTTGCCACGCAATGGTCCCTGAAATGAGGGCGACGACAAGGACAACAATGGCTGATGAAAAAAGGGCTTTTCTGATAGCTGCCGATCGTGAAAGGAGAAAAAGGGCCAGGACAATAAAAAACAGACTGAAAGAAGCGATGAGCGCGACGGCCCATCCGTCGGGGGAAAGCAACTGCTTCAGGCTTTTCCACCAGCGGATATAGAAGAGTTCGGGCAGCACATCAATTTTATCAACGATACGGCTGTTTGCCACCCCGAGGTTGTACAGGATGTCTTCATCGTTCGGACGGTACTTCAACGCCCTTTCGTAATTCAGGATGGCAGAAGGCATGTTGCCGGTTTTGAAGTAAGCGTTGCCAAGGTTGTAATAGATTTCCGGTGAAGCCTGTTCCTGCGAAAGCAACTTCTCATAAAGGGTGATGGCATTTTCATAAAAGCCTGCCATATACGCTTTTCCGGCCTTGTCAATGTCAGCCTGCTGCGCAGGCAACCTGTGGCTGAAGGCGGTTAGCAGGAGCAGGGCCAGGATAATGATGCTGAAATGTTTCTTCATAGCTGAAAAATGTTTACCTGAGTTCCTGTTCGGTTTTGGTAATGACATCGATGGCCTGATTGTAGATTTCATCCATTTTCTGTGATTTGTTGCCCGGCGCAAACCTGGCAAACTCGCAGTTGTTCAGTGTATCAATAAACTGCTTTATCAGCGTTTCATTTACATTTTTGGCACTGAGGGCCGAATTCACCGAGTCCATCGAGAGGGCTGAGCGCGGAATGTTGAATTTGTCGCTCATATATCCCCAAAGTGCATTGGATGTTTCAGCCCAGAAAGCTTCATGTTCGCCCTTTTTCAGGAATCTTTCAGCTGATTTCAACCGCTTCCTTGCTACTCCGGTAGCCTTTTTATTGCGCATGAGGGCCTGATTGCCCCTTTTCTTCAGTTCTGACCTCCAGACGATCAGGAAAACAGCGAAAAGCAGCACAGGTGCCAGCATCAACAGGATAAAAAGTGATGACCCGAACAGGAATGTATTGACGGGTTTCAGGCTGATGCTTCCGGTTTTGATGAACCGGATGTCACTGCCGATGTATTTGAAATCTTCCTTGTTTACCTGGCCGGCTGTAAAAGTACCGTCCCCATCGCTTCCACGGGCTACACTGATTTTGAATTCCTGCGTGGTGAGTGTTTTGTAGGTACCTGAATTGATGTCGAAGTAAGAGAAATCAACCGGTCGGATGGTAAAACTACCGGGGTTGCGCGGAATAATCAGGTATTCGAAGGTACGGGAACCATTCACACCAGCGGCCGAAGTGCTGATGTTGTCGGTTACCCTGGGATCGTAAACCTCAAAATCGGTAGGGAATTCAAAAGCCGGATTCTCAATGAGCTTGATGTTGCCTTTGCCGGTAACGGTAAGCTTCAGGCTCATGGCATCGTTGGTTTTCAGCTCGGTACGGTCGGTGCTGGCGCTTAAGCTGAAATTTCCCACAGCGCCGGTGAAACCCATGGGCTTTCCCTGTGCCGGCAGCGGTTTAACATCGATTGTCAGTTTGTTTGATTGTATCGTTTTCCTGACATTCTGCATCGAATTTCCAAAGAAGCTGTCGTCGAAAAAGCTGTCGAAAAACGGGTCATTGGTTCGGCCGCGCTGCGATTTCCGTTTCACCTGTGCAATTACATCGAGCTCGAGCGGTTCTACCTCCAGTTTGCCTGATTTCTGTGCGAACATCGCATCTTTCTTGATCTCGGCTACTACATACTCTTGTCCGTCAATGGTTTCACGGTACTGATTGAGGTTTTTGCTGTCCTTCAGCAGATCCTGTGTCCAGAACCCGCTCAGGCCGGGAGCTTTGGTGATACTGTATTCAGAAACCGGAATTCTTGTGTATATTTTATAGGTAACAATAATCTGTTCACCTTGGTAAGGGTTGGATTTGTTAACTGAAGCACGCACGAATAAGTCTTTTGAGCCGATTTCACCCGATGGAGGCGCCTGGTTCTGTCCTCCCTGCTGGTTGCCGCGTCCCTGCTGGGCTGAGCCCTTTACCACTTTGATGGTGACGGCATTGGATTTATAGGTCTTGCCGTCCACGTTCACCGAGGCCGGTGCTATGGTGAAGGTTCCCTCATTGTTTGCCTGCAGCAGGTAGGTGAAGGAATACTCAACAGACCGGGTTACCTGGTTGTTGATGATCTGCATACTCGAGCTCGACGACTGGCTGGGGCCGGCCAGAACCGAAAAATCTTTCAGAACCGGGGCAGTGAACCCCGATGCCTGCGCATTTACGCTGAAAATAAGCCTGAACTGGTCTCCGACAGCGACCACATCGTTGGCTGTCGCCCTGAATTCGACCTTCTGACCCGAAACATTCAGGGAGAGTGCCAGCATCAGTAAAATAGTCCACAATCCTAAGGGTTTCATAGTGATTCTATCGCTTAACATGGTTCGGACAGTTTTATCCAGTTTATTCTGCAAAGCTACCAGTCTTTTTCAACCTGCACCTGAACCGGCTTGGCTTTTTGCTTTTTTACCTTGTCCATGGTTTTCTGCTCATCGTTTTTCAGGGCCTGCAACATACGCTCCGCATCCTGCTTCGAAATCTGCTGTTTTTGCTGCTGCTGGTTCTGCTGTTGCTGATCGTTCTGATCCTGAGGCTGTTGCTGCTGGTTCTGCTGCTGGTCCTGCTTATCTTTTTTATCTTCTTTGTTCTGATCATTCTGCTGTTGCTGCTGTTGTTGCTGCTGCATTTTTCTCATCGCGTAACTCAGGTTGTACCGGGTATCCTGATCGGCCGGATTCAGCCGCAGGGCCTGTTTGTAGGCTTCGATTCCTTCGGCATATTTTTCGGCTTTCACCATCGTATTGCCAAGGTTGTGCAAAGCAGCAGCCTTTGCGGCAGCATCTGAGTCTTTCATCCTGCCAGCAGCACTCAGGTAGCTTTTGCCGGCCTCTTCCCATTCTTTCTGACGGTAGAGTGAACTGCCCAGGTTGTATTCGCTTTTGGTCGACTTTGGTGAACTCTCCAGGGCTTTGCGGTAGCTGATTTCAGCATCTTTAAACTTACCCTGTCCGTATAACTTGTTTCCGCTGCGGATCAGCGGATTTTCCTTCTGCGCATACATTGATGCAGCGGAAAACAATGCCAGAAAACACAATATCAGTCGCTTCATTTTTCGGTTCTTTTCGGGCAATATGCTATGAATGTTTTTGGTTTACAATCTGAACATCCTTAAAAACATGTCCGGAATCAATGTTTGCAATTCAGGTCCCCTGCGCAGATTTTTTGTTTCCTGCATTGCTTAACGGATGAAACAGTGAAATCCTGCCGGCCCACCGGCTTTTGCGTTCATTGATCAGGAAGTTGGCAAACATCAGCAGCAGGGCCAGGGCAACAAAATACTGGAAGCGGTCTTCATAATCGGAGAAATTCATGGCTTCGAAGGTGGTTTTCTCCATTTTGCTGATCTCTTCATATACCTTTCTGACCCCTGCCTGCGTATTGCTTGCCCTCACATAGATGCCATTGCCGGCATCTGCGATTTTGGTCAGCATCGTTTCATCAAGCCGTGTAACCACGGTAGCACCGGACTGATCTTTTTTAAAGCCGGCCATTTCACCGTTTTTATAGACCGGAATCGGGGCCCCTTCAGCCAGCCCCATGCCGATGGTATATACTTTAATTCCTTTTCCGGCAGCCTCGGATGCTTTCTCCACAGCCTCTTCGTCGTGGTTCTCGCCATCGGTAATGATGATGATGGCTTTGGAGGTCTTGTCATCGTTAAAGGAGGCCATGGCCATGTCGATGGCCTGGCCAATGGCTGTTCCCTGAACAGGCACCAGGTCGGGCCTTACTGAGCTCAGCATCATTTTAGCCGCTGAATAATCGGTGGTTATGGGCAGCTGGGTATAGGCTTTCCCGGCAAAGACAATGATTCCGATGCGGTCGTTTTCCAACTCGTCGATCAGACGGCTGATTGCCTGCCTTGAGCGTTCAATGCGGCTGGGTTGAATATCCTGGGCAAGCATACTGTTGGAAACATCCAGCGCAATGATGAGGTCAACCCCCTTTCGCTGGGCTTTCTCTATTTTGGATCCTACCTGGGGGTTGGCCAGCGCGAGCAATACAGCAGCAACCGTGAGTAGCAGCAACAGGAACTTAACATGCGAACGGGCTGCTGACACATCGGGCATCATACCGGCAATCACCTTCTGCTCGCCGAATACCCGCGAAACCTTTGCTTTCCAGCGGAAGTAAAACCAATACATCACCAGAAGTACCGGCAAAACCAGCAAAAGATTCAGGAAAAGCGTATGTTCGAATCTAAACATAGTTGGTTATAATTTCAGCAGGTTATTTAAGGGTATTTTCTGAAAACCGAGATTCCCAGGATGAAATCGAGCAGCAGCAGCAGAAAAGCCGCCACCAGAAACGGTTTGAACTCCTCTTTCTTTTTGCGGAACTCGGTGACATCTACCTTTGATTTCTCCAGTTTGTCGATCTCCTGATAGATTTCTTCCAGTTTTTGTTTGTTGGTGGCCCTGAAATATTTTCCGTTCGTCATATCGGCAATTTTTGTCATCAGGGGCTCATCAATCCGCACTTCCATCTGCTGGTACTGCACGCCGAACGGAGTAGGCACGGGATAGGGAGCGGTACCGATCGTACCTACGCCAATGGTGTATACCCTCAGGCCAAAAACTTTGGCAATTTCGGCAGCCGAAAGCGGATCAATGAAGCCGCGGTTGTTTTCCCCGTCGGTGAGCAGGATAATTACTTTGCTCACTGCCGTGCTCTCTTTCAGCCGGTTAACCGCTGTGGCAAGTCCGTCGCCGATGGCCGTTCCGTCTTCGATCATACCGCTTTTGATATCGTCGAAAAGGTTAACCAGCACAGCATGATCTGTCGTCAGCGGACATTGGGTGAAGCTTTCGCCGCTGAACACTACCAGCCCGATACGGTCACCCGGCCGGCCCTGGATGAAATCAACGGCCACTTCCTTGGCTGCCTCCAGCCGGTTGGGCCTGAAATCTTCGGCCAGCATACTGCCGGAGATGTCCATAGCCAACACAATATCAATTCCTTCAACACTCACACTCTGCCGGCTGCTGGTCGACTGGGGCCGGGCCAGGGCGGTAACCATCAGTGCAAAGGCGATCACCTTCAGGGCAAACAGCAAATGAACCAGATACAGCTTCAGCGACCTGCGGTTTACCAGGAATGCCGCATAGTCCGACAACTGCAGCTTAGCCCTCGAATCAGATCCTTTCAGCCAATACCAGGCAATGGCAGCCGGTATCAGCAGCAAAAGGTAAAATGCCTCCGGATTGGCGAACTTCAGGTGTTCTGGCATGGCTGATTAATCTTTATTTGTTTTACTGATTGATGCATTTTCAGTGCTGGTTTCACTAACAATACTGCTTTCCTGCGTCATTACAGGGGCCGCAGAGGTCGTCATCACGATAGATCTGGCATAGGTGAAACTGAGCTCATTCTCAGCCCCGATCGGCTGTCCTTTGGCAAACTTGGCGAGGTCGGCCAGGGTGAGCACTTTCCGCAGGTCGTTGAGGGTGGATACTTCCTCCAGAAAATCCTTCATCACCCCAAGAATCTCATCGCTGGTCATTTCAGCCGCGTTCACGCCAAACCTTTTCTCAAAATATTCCCTGAGAATATCGGTAAGTCTGGTATAATATTCCTTCACCTGACCTTTTTGCCACAATTGTTCCTTTTTCAGGTTGTCAAGGGCTTCCAGGGCCAGTTCGTGGGGTGGCCTGGCAGGTCTGGATGGCAGTTTAATGAAAGGTTTGTTTCGTTTCCGGTTGCGTATGTAAAACCACAACAGGGTTCCGATCAGTCCGGCAGCAAGCAGCAGTAGTATCCAGGGCAGAAAATCACGCAGGGTATATGGTGCGGTCATTACCGGCTTGATGTCGCGGATGTCTTTGGTAAGGTCAACCGTGGGTTTGGTAATTTCCAGCAGCAGCGGATCGGACAGCAGTTGCTGCGTGCTTCCGCCATTCGTGGCGAGCTGGAATGAAACGGGTGGAACCGTGATAAACCCGGTGTCAAACGAGGTAATTAAAAGTTTCTGGCTCAGCAAAAGCTTCCCGTTTTCGGTCTTTGAAGTGTCAACCGGTGTCTTGCTGATGATCTCCACCTGCGAGGTCAGGGTGTCGCCGGTTTCGGGCCAGGTAACCCTGTCGCCCGCATTCACTTCCAGGCTCAGGGTCAGGTAAATCTGCCCGCCGATGGGAAAACGGGTGGAGTCGGCTGTCATTTTCTGCGCGGATAACCCTGAGGCTGTAATTGTAAATATCAGGATAAGCGAAACAGTCATTCTGTTTCTGCGCAACCATTGTTTTATAAGCTCTCTGCAACTCTTTTCCATGTCTGTAATGCTGCTTACCTCCGCGCTCCTTTTGCCCTGAAGAGGCCGAGCAATGGTTTTACATAATCGTCGCCGGTGGCTATCCGGGCAAAATCAACGCCGCTTTTGCGGAACGACTGCTCCAGCACCTGCTGCCTGAGCCGGGCCTGTTGTGCATAATGTTCCCTCACAGTCCTGCTGGATGTATCCACGAGGATACTGCGGTTTTCTTCCTTGCTGAACACCTTCACCAATCCCATGTCGGGAATCTGATAATCGCGCTGATCGTAAATCTGAAGGGCAACCAGATCGTGTTTGCGGCCGGCTATACGCAGGGCATCTTCGAACCCCTGATCGATAAAATCGGAGATCAGAAAGGCCGTACAGCGTTTTTTCAAAGCGTTGGTCAGGAACCTCAGGGCGCCTGAAATGTCGGTTTTCTGACTTTCGGGTTTGAAGTCGATCAGCTCCCTGATAATACGGAGTATGTGTGAAAGGCCCTTTTTGGGTGGGATGAATTTCTCCACCTTGTCGCTGAAAAAGATCACACCGACTTTGTCGTTGTTCTGTATCGCCGAAAAGGCCAGCACAGCGGCAATTTCTGTCATCAGGTCCTCTTTCAGCCTCACACGGGTCCCGAATTCATTCGAGCCGCTCACATCGATGAGCAGGGCGACAGTCAGTTCGCGCTCTTCGTCGAAGATCTTGACATACGGATGGCTGAAGCGCGCTGTTACGTTCCAGTCGATGTTGCGGATATCGTCACCGTACTGGTACTCCCTCACTTCGCTGAACGCCATTCCGCGGCCCTTGAAGGCACTGTGATACTGCCCCGAGAAGATGTGGTTTGACAATCCCCGGGTTTTGATCTCTATCTGCCGTACCTTCTTCAGTATTTCGCTGGTTTCCATTTCCTTACAGTTTGTGTTGGTCAAACCTGCTGCATCGGCTACGGTACCTCAACGGTGTTCAGGATTTCGTTGATGATGTCGGTTGATTTGATGTTTTCGGCTTCGGCCTCATAGGTTAACCCGATGCGGTGCCTGAGCACATCGTGGGCAATGGCCCTTACATCTTCGGGGATTACATAACCGCGGCGCTTGATAAAGGCATAGGCCTTGGCAGCCAGGGCCAGGTTGATGCTGGCACGGGGAGAGGCGCCGTAGGAGATCAGCCCTTCAAACTTTTTCAGCTTGTTTTCTGCCGGAAAACGGGTGGCAAAAACGATGTCGGTGATGTAGTTTTCGATTTTTTCATCGAGATAGACTTCCCGGGTCAGGTTTCTGGCTTTGAGGATGTCTTCGGGTTTGATCACCGGGCGGGTTTTGGGCTGCGAGCCTTCGATGTTCTGCCGCATGATCAGTTTCTCTTCTTCGCGGGTGGGGTATCCGATCACCACTTTCAGCATAAAGCGGTCAACCTGTGCTTCGGGCAGGGGGTAGGTTCCTTCCTGTTCGATCGGGTTCTGGGTAGCCAGCACCAGAAAGGGCTCGGAGAGGGGATAGGTCTGATCGCCGATGGTAACCTGCTTTTCCTGCATAGCTTCGAGCAGCGCACTCTGTACTTTGGCCGGTGAGCGGTTGATTTCGTCTGCCAGGATAAAATTGGCAAAAAGAGGGCCTTTGCGCACCACAAATTCTTCTTTGCGCTGGCTGTAGATCATGGTACCCAGCAGGTCGGCAGGCAGGAGGTCGGGGGTAAACTGTATGCGGCTGAATTGTGCATCGATGATGCTGGCCAGCGATTTGATGGCCAGTGTTTTTGCCAGCCCGGGCACCCCTTCAAGCAGGATATGCCCGTTGGAAAGCAACCCGATCAGCAGGCGTTCTACCATCTGTTTCTGGCCCACGATAACCTTGTGCATCTCCATCTCAACCAGGTCGATGAAAGCACTCTCGCGCTGAATGCGTTCGTTCAGTTCCTTGATGTCCGTCTCAATCATAATCAGTTTTTTTTGAAATGCAAAAATACTCCGCTTCACTGTAGTGCAACAGCAGGGGGGTGTTAAAAATTGTTAATCAGCATTTAAGAAAAAGGCTGTGTCCTGTAATGGAACACAGCCAGGGAAGTATATCCGGATTTTATTAAAACTCAAATCTTAAGCTTCGCCCTGATGGCATCAGGTATGGCATTTTTGTGAACCATCACGGCAATGGTGTTTAACCTCAGGTAAGCCTCCGACATGTTCAGGTAGCCGCCAAAGGCATTGCTGCCGGCAGCCCAGGAGTTTTTGGTTACAAAATACAATGTACCCTGCTGGTCTTTCACCATGCCGGTAAGGTGCATCAGGTGATCATCGGTTGCCTGCAGGTTGTCGAAGGCTGCCTGCCGCATCTCCTGGGTAATGGTTTTCTCACTGCCGGGCTGTTTGAATGAATACAACTCTGCATTGCGTTCCTTTTCGGTCAGCTTCTCCCAGCGCGATCTTTCGGTACCATCGAGTGAAGCAGTGTTCTTTTCCGGCACAATGGCCACTCCGTTGGAATGGGAAAAGCCCCGGTCGCTCACATCACCATCCCAGCAAACGGTATAACCATTGCTGATGGCTGACCTGATCACTTCCATCAGTTCATCAACCGGAAGATTGAAATAGCTGTTTTGTGACCAGTTGTCGGGTACCTCAAGGTTAACCGGTCCATAAAACGGATGGTGGGTGTAGGATGTCAGTTCAACATAATCGGAAGGCACAAACTTCGGATACTGCTCAGCCGACCAGATGGACTGCTTTTTACCGGCTTTCTGTGGCAGGGGGCCCAGGTAGGCATCCAGAATGCCGCTGTAAGCATCCATCCATACCTGGCTCAGTTTGTCGTCTTTTTTCTTTACCACGGCATCCAGAAAGCCTTTCAGCACGGCATCCAGCTCGCCATGGATGTGTTTGGTTTCTCCCCGCAGCAAGCCCGGATAATCGGTTTCGGTAGCAAAACCATGACGGGCAATCACATTCAGCACATCGTGTGCCTGGCCACCGGGCCCGAAGGTTGAATTTCCATGAAGGCGCACAAAACGGCTGGCTTTGTCGCGGTATGCATGGTTCACGAAAAACATCTCCGACAGATCGAGGGTGTCGTATCCCAGCCTGATAAGCTCCGATTCAACAAACGAAACGGTGGCAAAGCTCCAGCAGGTGCCCGACCGGTACTGGTCTTTCACCGGCGAGGCCTTGATCCGGTTAACTGTGGTAAACTGATAACCTTCTTCAGCAGCAGGCTGAGCATCCTGACTGTAAACGCCCCAGGCTGAAAATGTCAGCATGGCGATGAAAAGCAAGGGTAGTCTGTATTTCATAAGTAATTGATTTAAAGTGTCTTATTAATGAGCTGTGCGGATAAAAGCTTAACTGATTGAGTGTCAGGCAGGCGGAGTTGAAGCCATGTTTCGACTCCGCCTGCTTGTATGCTTGAGGCAACAAGCAGACAAGCTCAACATGACTCAGTTTGAGTATCATAGAAATTCAGCTGCACAACTGCTTATTGTTTAATTTCAGAATGATTCGCCGGAGAGAAGCAAAAGCGATTCCCATTCCGTTGAATTTCCCGGTGATGCATGCACTTTGCCAGGGTTTTTCCTGATACAAAGAGAGTAATTTTCCAGTGAAAAATACAAAGTTTTCAATAATTTTATCTGACGATTGCAAAATTGTTAAATTACCCTACATTTGCTGCCTGAAAACCGGTCTGTCACTGCAAAGGATTTTAGTAATGATATTGCGGTTTTCGTTTGATTTTTATCGTATTTTTGTTCACTGAAAATGCCTCTGGCTTGTTGCGCACCTTTAAAAAAGGTGTAAATTGTGCCACTGTTTTGTTTACTGAGATTTTTTAATAAACTCATAAGTATATGAAAAATAGAAATTTACTCATTGGCTTGCTGGTTTTGTTTTTAGGATCGGGATTGTTTGTGTTTACAACTTCCGCAACATTCGGGCAGGTGGTCAATCATCCTGACAATGGTCTGACAACCGATGGGGTTACTGATGGTATTAACTTTCTGTCAGCGATCAGAAGCAATCAGAAAACCGGTAAAATTGATGCCACTGATGTAACGAAAGCCAGAATGCAGTTTTCGGGGCTTAAGTCATCGGGCGCGCTGGGTCTCAACTGGCAGTCTATGGGTCCTGACAACTACGCAGGAAGAACCCGTGCACTGGTCCTGGACAACCGGGTGAGTGACCGTTCAACCATTTTTGCCGGAAGCGTTTCAGGCGGTATCTGGAAATCAACCACTTCGGGGCTTACCTGGACTCAGGTTCAAACCGGTGATATCCTGCTGAACGTCAGTTGTATGGCTCAGGCTCCCAATGGTGATATCTATGCCGGATCAGGCGAGTCGTTCTCCAGTGAACGTTTCAACCTGTACGGCGGATTCATCGGCCATGGTATCTATAAGTCGACCGATGGCAATTCATTTTCCAAACTTGCCTCCACCGACCCGGGATCGTTCAACAATTCAGACAGCGAATGGGCCTATGTAAATAAAATTGCTGCCGGCGACAACAACAAGGTATTTGCCGCCACCAACAGCGGATTGAAATACTCAGCCGACGGCGGTTCAAGCTGGACGATGGCAAAAGCCGGTTCAGAGAACCTCTCAGCCATTGCCACCGATGTGGTTATGGCTACCGATGGTGCTGTCGCAGCTACTGTCGGAAACCTGCTGTATGTTTCGGCTAACGGTGATCCGAACAATTTTGTGCTTCGCTCAACCGGTGCCGGTCAGGACAGTCTCCCTTCAGCCGGTCTGTCACGCATCATTTCAGCCTTTGCCCCGTCCGATCCATCTACCATTTACGCAGTGCTCATCGCCGATGGCAATGTAACCCCGTTCCTGCTCGGACAACTTCAGGGAATCTATGTATCAAAAGACAAAGGTGTTACCTGGAGCGTTGTGGGTCCGGGTGGCAGCACACTCTTCAACGTGTTCGGTAACACAGCCAATACCATTCATCGTGGTGATTATGCAGCCTGTATCGTGGTTAACCCGACCAATCCTGATGTTGTTTACCTGGGTGGTGTTAATGTATGGGAAGGCAAGAAAGTACTCGAAACAGGATTCTACCAGTGGCAGCAGAAAACAGTCGGCGAAGCAGGGTCCTATTTTCATGCGATTGTGGCAAACACCAACAATCCATCGGTTTTCTATTTTGCTTCCGACAGAGGCCTGGCCACATCTCAGGATGGCCTGACCACCTTCAAGGACCTTAACCGGAACTACAAAACCTCCATGTTCTATACAGTTGCCTTTGATGATAAAGGCAATGCTCTGGGCGGCTCTCAGGGAGAAGGCATTGTTTACCTCGATAAAAAAGGCAATACCGTAGAAACCGGAAACAAAATCCTTTTCTCCTTCATCGGCGGATCGGTTGAGATGTCAATGATCAGCCCTGAGTCAGTCCTCTATTCAGGCAGTGCCGGGTTTATGACCCGCTCGGCTGACCTTGGCGTGTCGGAAGCCAACGATTTTGTACCGGCCACGATTTCAAATGTCAACGCTACAGTATTTCTTACACCGTTTACCCTCTGGGAAAGCTTTAACAATGTAAATTCACGCGACAGCGTTAATTTCGTGGCCAAAACCAAGAGCTACGCTGCCGGCGAGGAGATCATCATCAAAAGTAAAACCGCTTACAACACCTCAAAGAAATTCCCTTTCAAATATACCCTTACTGCTGATCTGCCCAAAGGTGACTCCATCCGTGTAAAAGATGTAATTTCCTCGCGTTTCTTCCTTGGGGTAACCGATGCGGTTTATATGTCGAAAGAAGTACTTGATTTCAGTGCTGAGCCCAAGTTCTTCAAAGTTGCCACCATTGAAGGCGTTCCTTCCTGCATGGCCTATTCATCCGATGCCAATTACCTGTTTGTCGGAACCACCGACGGAAAGCTGATCAGGATCGCCAACCTGGCGCTTGCTTACGATTCCATCAGGGCTGATGTCAGCAGCTCACAGTGTATCGTTTCAAATTCAGTGGTCATGGATTTCACAGGACGTTACATCACTTCAATATCTGTGGATCCCGACAACGACCAGCATGTGCTGGTTACCCTGGGCAACTATGGCAATGATACCTACGTTTATCATTCTGTGAATGCCCTGGCTCAGACTCCTGCCTTTACCTCAGTTCAGGGCAATCTGCCTGCCATGCCGGTTTATGCCAGCCTGATTGAAATGACCAACACCAACCGGGTGATTCTGGGTACCGACCTGGGGATCTTTACCACCGAAGCACTGGGCAGCAATACCAACTGGACCGCTGAAAACAACGGAGTGGGTGCGCTCCCGGTAATGATGATCCGTCAGCAGACAAAAGCCAGGCCTTTCATCGAGGATATCGGAGGCGTAAGCAACCTGGGCGCCATTTATATCGCTACCCACGGTAAAGGTATCTACGAAAACAGGCTGTATGTCGGAATCAACGATCCTGACAAACCGCTTGCTGATTCAAAAAACCAGATTTCGGTATTCCCCAACCCAGTGCGGAATGAAGTTAATTTCAGCCTTGCCCCTGAGTCAGCGGTCACCGTTGATGCCGTTATCTATGATCTTGCCGGCCGAAAAATCAAGGAAATGAGCTTTGGCCGCATCAGTGCCGGGGAACAGCAGTTGAGCATTCCTTTCGAAGGAATGAACAAAGGTTCCTATGTGCTTCAGCTGCTGGTTGGTAAGGAAGTAAAAACCGCCAAATTCGTTGTAGCTCAGTAATCAGCATTCTGCCGGGTACACTGGCAATGGTTAAATGAAATAAAAATCTCTGTTATGAAAAAAATATTACTCTCGGTTTTAGCTTCAATGGCGTTTCTGTTTACGGTTGCTGCGCCTGGAATTTATGCTCCTGAACTGGTTGCCCCGGCCGACAATGCCACCGGTGCTGCACCCAATGTGCTGCTCGACTGGAATGCTGTAGCAGGTCAGCTTGGTTTAAGCTACGAGGTTCAGTTATCCGATGAAGCATCCTTCGCCAACCCGTTGAATTTTGCCACAGAATTCACCTCATACAGGATGTCAGAGTTGTTGTTCGGACACCAGTATTTCTGGAGGGTCAGGGCAAAAGACAACAGCGGAACCTCCGACTGGTCGGCAAGCCGTAGTTTTACCGTGCTTGATAAAACCACCCTTGCCAGCCCGGCCAACGATGCCAAAAAACTGGCTCCCAATGTAAAAATCCGCTGGAATAAAGTGGGTGGAGCCACGCATTACGATTACCAGATGGACGTTGTTTCTACTTTCGACAGTCCTTATGCATTCACCGTTTCCTGCCTTGCCGCCAATGTCGACGGTGCAGGAACTACTGCTGAAATCGCAACCGCCAACCTGCTCTTCGGGGAGAAACATTATTGGAGGGTCAGGGCCCGTCATGCACTGGATACCTCAGATTGGTCGGCTTCAAGATTTTTTACAGTCATCGGTATTTTTGAGAATCTTGAACCAGAAAACGCTGCCAGTGGTTTAAGCCCGGATGTTCTTTTTGAATGGAAGAAGATCGACGGACTTCAGAAATATTCTATCACAATGGCAACAGATAATCAGTTCATGAATGAAGTGGTTTATGATGTAGCCAGCAACCTTACCGAAAAGGTAGTGGATACCCTGCAGTTCGGAACCCAGTACTTCTGGAAATTCTCTGCAATCCATGCACTGGATACACTCACCGAAGGACCTTTTTCATTCAGTGTGGTTAATAAAGTAAGCCTGAGTGCACCGGCCAACAATGCTACCAACATTCCTCTGGTGCCTACGCTCGAATGGAACAAGATCAGCGGAGTGCTGACCTATGTACTGGAATTGTCATCCAGTTCCTCTATGAGTGATCCCAACGAATATCACATCGCTGCCACAACTACTGCCGGTACTGAAACATTTAAAATTCCGGTGAATGTACTCGACAGTGCTGCTACTTACTACTGGCGGGTCAAAGCCATCAGCAGCCGCGACACCAGCGAATGGAGCAACACCTGGAGCTTCCGCTGTGCAGCCGTTGGTATCGATGACCAGCCCCTCGTTAACGGCATCCGGATTTATCCTTCACCAGCTGCTGAACAGTTCAGCATTCAGCTGAAACCATCAGTACAAGGTAAAGCCATGCTTACCCTGTATGACCTGCTGGGTAAAGTGAGGCTGCAACGCGAAGTCAGTGTTGTAAACGGAGCAGTGAAGAATGTGGCTCTCGGAACGATCAACAGCGGCATTTACATGCTGAAACTCGAATCGCAGGGCACTTCCTATACAAGCAAAATCATTGTAAGAAAATAGTATCTTACGGTAGCAGACATTGATCCCGGTTCCTTTCAGAGCCGGGATTTTTTTGCATTTACGCCGGTTTCCTGATTCTGTTCTGCGATACTGATGTTATCTGACTCAGCCATGAACGATACGTTTCTATGGTTATCGTATGTTCTGGTTTGCAGTGGATTTCTTTTTATCGGAATGCGTGAATTGCTCTCAAAGCCAGGCAGTCAATTAAGTCCAAAGTGACGCTGCATAAACAGGCCTGGCCCTGACCGATGGAAATTCTACGCTTTTTCTCCGGGTTTCTGATCTTGCCTGAACGACATTGGAATATACAAAGGTTAAGCCTGCTCCGAAAAGTCAAAAAAACAGTTTTCGGAGTGGACTCAAGGTTATAGATGAAAACGGGCTTGCTGAGTACCGGAAAGGCTTTAATGACAAGGGTGGATCCGCTTTTCAGCACCGGCCGGGAAGATAAATTATTCAGGCCTGTTTAATTGTAACGTTTCCCCAATCCAATGCTGATGTAAAGGGTCAGGAAAAACTGATCTGCATCCTTGAAAGCCATGATGGGAACGGGTTTGGCGTAAAGATCGAGTACAGCACCGACTTCAACAGTTTTCGGCCGCTGGTTCATGGTGCCGAAATCAATACCCAATCCGGCTTTGAGGTAGCCCCCGGGATAGGGTTTGAGCTTGTCAAATCCTTTGGTAAAGGAACTCCGGCCGTAGATATTGTCAGGGAAATGGCTGTCGGGATCGTAGCGCTCGGTTACGGTGATGTATCTGTAAAGTCCGGGATCCAGTTTGATGATCTCAAGGTACACCGGTTTGGCGAAGGCGATGCTGGCGCCGCCAAAGTAGAACATCCTCAGTTCAACGCCCCCGAAGTAGGGTTTGCGGTTGAGCATTACCTGCTGACCAACGCCAAGACGGGTAATGTAAACTGCATTCATTTTACCGTAAATGTAGCTGCGGGTGTTGGTAAAGGAGGCATTGATGGTCTTGATCTCCTTGGCATCCTTCATTTCGAGCAGGTTGCCCTCAAACATCAGGGTTCTGTTTACCGTCAGGCTTTTACCGATTCTGTATTCCAGCCCCCAGCCCTGAGAGTGAATCAGCACACTCCCGTACATCTCACGGGTGAAGAGCACATTGTCGGCAATGCTGTCGTATTCTTCCTCTATCTGCCCATAGGAGATACTGGCTGAGAAGAAAAGGAAAAGGGAAAGTATTCTGAAAAGGTGGACTTTCATGATCAGTCGGGCATATCAGTTACAAAGTTATCAAACAATATGCCGCAATCATCAGAAAGAGCCCATGAAATTTTTTCACAGGCTTTTAATTACTGATAAGAAGATGAACTATCGGTTCCGTTCGATCTTGTATCTGCTGGCTTCACCATAGGCGGCACATTTCTGGCTCGACTGGCAGGAAGAAAGAATAATTCCGAGGGTCATGATGACCAGCATGGTTAAAACAAACTTTTTCATAATTTTACTTTAAATATGTAGAAATTTCTTTTTAACAACCTTCAGACTGATAACTCAGAAACAGGTCAGATATTGTTTATACAACAAAACGCAAAAAGTAATACATGAATGAACAAATAAATCCCCGGATTGATCAGGAATGGAGGGAAGTTCTGGAGCAGGAATTTCAGCAGCCTTATTTTAAGGCGCTTAAGCAGTTTCTGCAAGAGGAGAAAGCCATGTACACGGTGTATCCTCCCGGAAAAAATATCTTTGAAGCCTTTAACCGCACACCTTTCAGCAAGGTAAAGGTGGTGATTCTGGGTCAGGATCCCTATCATGGCCCGGGTCAGGCACATGGCCTCTGTTTCTCGGTTCCTGAGCAGGTTGAGTTCCCTCCTTCATTGCAGAATATTCTGAAGGAGCTGGAGAGTGACCTGGGGTTTCCTTTTCCGGCTCACGGCAACCTGTCGTCCTGGGCCGACCAGGGAGTACTGCTGCTTAACGCCACCCTTACGGTGAGGGCGAACCAGGCAGGCTCTCATCAGGGCAGGGGATGGGAACAATTTACCGATTCAGCAATCCGTCAACTGTCTGACAAACGCTCGGGACTGGTTTTTATGCTCTGGGGAAACTATGCCCGAAATAAGAAAGCCCTGATTGATCCCTCGAAACACCGCATACTCGAAGCTCCCCATCCCTCACCACTAAGCGTCTACAGAGGCTTTTTCGGATGCAGGCATTTTTCTCAGGCCAACGAATGGCTGATAAAGACCGGCCAGTCTCCGGTTGATTGGAGGATTGTTTAAATAATTGAAAAACAGGGCGGATAAAGCTGCCTGAGATTTTTATTGCACGAATACAGATGTAAATATGTACATTTGCAGCTATTTGTGTTTTTTGAAAACCATTATTAACCAAACACCACACATTATGCGAAAATCAATTGTGCTGCTGGCAATACTTGCACTTGTTGCAGGTTACACCTTTGCCGGTGGCTATCAGGTTGGACTACACGGCCAGAAACAGATCGGAATGGGCCTGATCGGTACATCGCTGTCGCTGGATGCAAGTTCCATGTTTTACAATCCGGGTGGTCTTTCCTTTATGAAGCCATCGTTTAGTTTTGCTGCCGGAATCAGCCCGATTCGCTCTTTTACAACCTTTACCAAGACTGCTCCTTCTGCTTACAATGCTACCACCGACAATCCTTTGGGAACTCCGTTCTACTTTTACGGTGCTGCAAAAATCACCGACAAACTGAGTGCAGGTCTTGCGGTGAATACCCCTTACGGAAACAGCCTCTCCTGGGGCAACAGCTGGGATGGCCGCTACCTGATCCAGGAATTGTCGTTAAGGGCCATTTTCTTCCAGCCAACCTTATCCTACAAGATCAACGACATGATCGCCATCGGTGCCGGCCTGGTTTATGCAACCGGTAAATTTGACCTTACCAAGGCTCTCCCGGTTACGGGAGCCAATGGCGATGGAAGTGTAAACCTGAGTGGTTCAACGGCAGAGCTGGGATTCAATGCCGGTGTTATGGTTAAACCCACCGAGGCCCTGAGTATTGGTGTCGATTTCAGGTCCAAAGTGATGATGGATGTTGAAGGTGCTGATGCCACCTTTACGGTTCCTGCTTCGCTGGCAGGCAATTTCCCCGCATCGAACAAAGTTACAACCACCCTGCCGCTCCCGGCAAACCTTGACCTGGGCGTATCATATCAGATCAATGAAGACCTCATGATCGGTCTCGGGCTGAATTACGTATTCTGGAGCGTTTACGATTCGCTTATCTTCGATTTTGAAACCAATACCCCTGCATTGCCCGATTCACGCAATCCAAGGCAGTACGACAACAAACTGATTGTACGACTGGGTGGTGAATATACCATCAGTGATAAACTGGCCGTAAGGGCTGGAGGTTATTACGATCCTTCACCGGTAAACAAAGAATTTTTCTCCCCTGAAACCCCAAGCCTCAACAACCTGGGACTGACACTCGGCCTTTCTTACATGCCAGTTGAGAAGCTGTCCATCGATCTTTCATTCCTCTACATCATGGGAATGGAAGGTGAACGGCAATATACACCGGATAACTTTGGTGGTACTTATGAATCAAGGGTTTATATTCCCGGTTTTGGTTTAACCTATAACTTCTGAAGCACATGAAAAAGAACTTTTTATCAAAATATTTCCCCTTATTGCTGATGCTTCTTGTTGTAGCAGCCTGCGAACCCAAGGTAGATGAATTTAAGGCGACACCCGGTTCTGCAGATTTCAGCAAGTATGTATCACTGGGTAATTCTCTTACAGCAGGGTATGCTGACGGTGCTTTATACACTTCAGGTCAATCCTATTCCTATGCCAACATTATTGCAGGTCAGCTGGCTTATGCCGGTGGTGGCGACTTTGTACAGCCTGTTGTAACCAATGAAGATGGTCTGCTTGCCGGAAAAATGAAACTCGGTATTGCAACCAATTGTCTTGGTGTAAGTTCACTGGGTCCGGTTCCTGCAGGAGGTTCCCCGACTGGTTTGCCTGGTGCTGTAACCCCGGTAGGGTATGCAGTGAATAATTTCGGTGTACCCGGGGCCAAATCCTATCATCTGGTAGCTCCCGGTTTCGGTGATCCGGCAGGACTCTTTACCGTTCCCCAGACCGCCAACCCCTATTTTGTGCGCTTCGCTTCTTCGGCCACAACATCAGTGGTGGCTGATGCCATGGCAGCAAATCCGACCTTCTTCTCGCTCTGGATCGGAAACAACGATGTGCTGGTCTATTCTACTTCGGGCGGCGCCGGCGATGTAATCACCAGTCAGGACCTGTTTACCGGTGCCCTCAATGGCATCATCAATACCATGACCGCCGGTGGAGCCAAAGGGGTTGTGGCCAACATTCCCGATGTTACCAGTATCCCTTTCTTTAATACTATCCCCTACAACGGACTGGTTCTCACCGAACAGGCCCAGGTTGATGCCCTCAACCAGGCATACGGTAGTGGTCTGCTGGGCATCAGTTTTCAATTAGGCCAGAATCCATTTGTAATAGCTGATGCAACCTCACCCAATGGTGTGGGTATTAGACAGCTGAAGGCCGGTGAGCTGGTGTTGCTTACCCTTCCGCAGGACTCTATCCGCTGTGGTGGATGGGGAAGCCAGAAGCCCATTCCGGGATTTTACATCCTCGATGAAGCTGAAGTCGGAGCCGTTAAAGCTGCAACATCCGGATTCAACAACACCCTGAAAAGCCTTGCTGAATCAAAGGGCCTGGCCTTTGTGGATGCCAATGCCTTCATGGCCGAAGCGAAATCCGGGCTGGTGTATGATGGTATGAAATTCAGTGTTACCTATGTTACCGGTGGCATCTTCTCCCTCGATGGAGTTCACCTTACCCCGCGCGGAAATGCCATTGTTGCCAATCACTTTATTGAAGCAATCAATGAGAAATATGGTGCTACCATTCCTTTGGTGAATGTTGGTGATTATCCCGGAATCGTTTTTCCGTAATGAATACCGATGAATGTCTTCAGGGCGGCTGAGTAATTCAGCCGCCTTTTTTTCAAGTCCGGCTTAACATTTTTTAACAGGAAAAACAGCCCGGAATTTCTGTTCGCCCTTATTTGGAACAGAATCCAATGTTGAAATGATTATTTTTGCAGTCATCATCCGGGAATAAACAAGCATGGGTTCAGGCGTGGTTTTTAAGAAAATACTTTTACTTTTTTTTGCAGTCGTATGGTTTGCCTGCCTTCCGCAATCAGCATCTGGACAAGGCTTTGTCATTGATACCACCGAATTTTTCCTCTCAACTGACACCACGGGTGCCGGGCCGTTTCTTTATAATTACAACGACCATTACGAAGATGAAATCACGGAGGAGGAAGTAGCGGAAATTGAGAATGCTGAATCCGATTCACTGGATTCCTACCTTCCCCCGGAAAGCATCTTTGTGCCTTCCGACATTGTCAGCAGTGCAAGATGGGATACCTTGTATATTCGGACCACCCGGACCGACTTTTCAAAACTTGAGGAACCCCGCACCATTGTTTTGCGGAATCCCGAAGAAAGTGATTTTTGCTTTCCCTTCAAGGGAAAACTGATTTCTCCCTATGGCCCCAGAGGCCGGCGGTTTCATGCCGGTGCAGATATTAAACTTGAGACCGGCGACACCGTGCATGTTGCATTTGCGGGAAAAGTCCGGATAGCGAGGGTGATGAGCGGTTACGGGAAAATGGTGGTAGTAAGGCACAACAATGGCCTGGAGACAGTATATGCCCATTTGTCGAAGATATTGGTGAATGTTAACCAGGAACTGAAAGCCGGAGAAGTGATCGGACTGGGTGGCAGAACCGGAAGGGCTACAACCTCCCACCTCCATTTTGAAACGCGCTACATGGGCGAGCACTTTAATCCCAACAGAATTCTCAATTTCGATAATTTCTGCCTCGCAACCGATACACTCATCATTGACAAAGACTTTTTCAGTAAAAAGAAAAGCAGCCCGCAGTCCTCAACGCAGGCAACAGCGCAGGCAGGCGATGAAACTCAAAGCACCGTAACCAGGAAATACCATACCATCAGGTCAGGCGATACCTTATATGGCATCTCGCTCAGGTATAAAACCACAGTCGCGAAGATCTGCAGACTCAATGGGATCTCTGAAAATAAAAAACTTCAGATCGGAGCCCGTTTGCGGGTTAAATAACCCGTTGCTCAGTTTTTCCTGAAAAGCTTATATCATCCGGTAATTCTGATTTTTATCCTTATTTTAGCGATGGGGAATTCCACAACTCAAGCAGATCACCATGACCAGGAAAAACATCCGGAATTCAGGCATTTTACTACAGGCAACCCTATTGCTAATGTCTGCAGTATTGTTGTCTGGCTGCTCCTCCAAAGGCACCCTGGCCATAAGGAATTTTGCTGACAACTATATGGCTGACGAATCCTTCGAAGGCCTGGATTTTATAGTTTTCAACCCCGTTGACAGCCTTTCGAGACTGTTTTATCGGGTTCCTTTGCAAAAACTGAAAGTGCTGAGCGAAAAGGATAAAATCAGTTATTTGTCATTTCGCATTGAATATCAGCTATTTGATGGAATTACTAAGGGCAGGCTGGTCGACTCAGGTTCTGTAACCGTGGTCGATTCGCTGATTTTTTCCGGCACAAAATCCGACTCTCTGAATATTAAAGCACCTTTTGGAAGGGATTACCTGCTTAACCTGCAATTCACCGATCTGGTCGGCCATACAATCCATACGGAACTGATCCGGATACCGCGTTCCAAAGACAATCTCTCCTGCGATTATCTGCTGACAGACAAGAACAATCATCCCCTGATGAGAAACTTTGTTTACAGAGACGAGCAATTTTACCTACGGACCAATACAGGTGCAAAAGAGGAGATAAAGTTGACACGCACAGGTATATACAATAAAGAAGCCGCCAAAGCCCCTTTTACCTATGGCGGCGACCCGATGCAGTCAATACCGGATGCTGCAGAGCCGGAGTTGCAGAAGTCCGGCGGCCCGTTTGCCGGACCATTCAGCTTTTCGGAGGAAGGAATCATAAAAGCCGGCTCTGGTCCGGATCGCTTCACCATTTTCAGGTTTTACGACGGATTTCCGAAAATCGGATCATCCGGGGTGATGCGTGAATCGTTGCGGTACATCTCAACCGATGAGGAGTTCAGCGAGATGATGCAGATGCAGCCCAAAGCAGCGGTCGACAGATTCTGGCTCAAACAGGCCGGCAGCCCCGACAGGGCATTGAGTCAGATAAAACGGTACTATTCGAGGGTCGAAAGGGCCAATGAATTATTCAGCCTGACCGGCGAAGGCTGGAAATCAGACCGGGGAATGATCTACATTGTTTTCGGTCAACCATCGGTAGTTTACATCAATGAGGAGATTGAAGAATGGACCTACGGAGATCAGGGCAACCTTCAATCGGTGAAATTCTATTTCCAACCCGTCAGCAGTGCATCCGGAGATACGGACTATCACCTGATCAGGTTGGAAGAATACCGCAGGCCATGGCACCTGGCCGTTTCCAACTGGCGCAGATAGCGAATTGACCGGAACCAGGTACCGCATCCGAAACGAAAAAAGCATTAGTTTTGCCAAAATTCATCCATAGCTCCGTATGTCAGACATAGGCGTTTTACTTCAACAGGAAACCTTCAGTCGTGAAGAGATTGTCAGGCTGCTCAGTGCCGGTACAGAGGAAAAGGGGCAGTTATACAACAAAGCCGCTGAAGTTAAGGCGCAGAATGTTGGTAATGTAGTCTATTTCAGGGGCTTGATTGAATTCTCAAACATCTGTACCAAAGATTGTTATTATTGTGGTATCCGGAAAAGCAACCATGAGGCAAAGCGTTACAACCTTTCGGATGAAGAAATCCTGAATGCGGCCAGGTTTGCCTTTGAAAGCAATTACGGATCTGTGGTGCTGCAGGGAGGGGAGTTGTCGGGCCCGGCATTTGCAAAGCGCATTACCAATCTGGTAAAGGGCATCAAGCAGCTTTCCGGCGATAAACTCGGCATCACTTTGTCGGTGGGTGAACAAACACCGGAAGTTTACCGGCAATGGTTTGAAGCAGGGGCACACCGTTACCTGCTCCGCATCGAAAGCTCAGACCGTGACCTCTATTACCGCATTCATCCAAAGGATGAATCCCATCGGTTCGAGCAGAGACTTCAGGCTTTGTATGACCTTAAAGATGCTGGTTATCAGTTAGGTACTGGCGTAATGATCGGACTTCCTTTTCAAACCATTGAACATCTGGCCGACGATCTTCTGTTTATGAAAGCACTGGACATCGACATGTGTGGCATGGGGCCTTACATTGAACATGCAGATACCCCCTTGTGGCAATACCGTGGTTTGCTGATGCCCCTGGAAGAACGGTTCAATCTGGCGCTCAAAATGATCGCGGTGCTGCGGATCATGATGAAGAACATCAACATCGCTTCTGCAACAGCCCTGCAGGCCATCGATCCCATAGGCCGCGAAAAGGCCCTGAAGATCGGTGCGAACATTATCATGCCTAACATCACCCCGGGGGCCTACCGGAACGATTACAAACTTTATGAAAACAAACCCTGTACCGATGAAGAGGCCGCTGACTGCAAGAACTGCCTTGAAGCCCGTATACATATGTCGGGCAACCGCATCGGTTACAATGAATGGGGTGATTCCCTTCATTTCAGGGATAAACAAAACCCCTGATATTATACCTGTCAGGATAAGTGTGACTGTCATATGAAACAATACCATGAACTGCTGAAGCATGTAATGACCAATGGTGTCCGCAAGGAAGACCGCACAGGAACCGGAACACTCAGCGTGTTTGGTTACCAGATGCGGTTCGACCTCAATGAGGGATTTCCTGCACTCACTACCAAAAAGCTGCACCTGCGCTCCATCATACACGAACTGCTGTGGTTTCTGAAGGGAGATACCAACATACAGTACCTGCACGACAACAAGGTGAGCATCTGGGATGAATGGGCCGACGAGAACGGGAACCTGGGGCCGGTATATGGCCATCAGTGGCGTTCATGGGCTGGCCCCGACGGGCAGACTATCGACCAGATCAGTGAAGTAATTGAAATGATCAGAACCCGCCCCGATTCGCGCAGGCTGATGGTGAGCGCATGGAATCCGGGCGAGATCGGAAAGATGGCCCTGCCCCCCTGTCACGTGCTGTTTCAGTTCTATATTGCCAACGGAAAACTTTCGTGTCAGCTCTACCAGCGCAGCGCCGATATCTTCCTCGGAGTGCCGTTCAACATTGCCTCTTATGCCCTGCTTACCATGATGGTGGCTCAGGTTTGCGGACTTAAGCCCGGAGAATTTGTACATACCTTCGGCGATGCCCACATTTACCTCAACCACCTCGACCAGGTTAACCTTCAGCTCCAGCGCGACTTCAGGCCGCTTCCGGTGATGCAGCTGAATCCGGCTGTAACTTCAGTTTTTGATTTTACCTATGAGGATTTTACCTTAACCGGCTACGATCCGCACCCGCACATCAAAGCGCCGGTGGCTGTGTAAGCCTTTTTCACTTTTTTGTGCTCCTGATTGCCAAACCCTGATTAAGAATCACTTTATGAAGATTATATCGATCATCGTGGCCATTGCCAGTAACAATGCCATCGGAAAAGATAACCAGCTTTTATGGCACATCCCCGACGACCTGAAGCGTTTCAAAGCCCTTACGACCGGTCATACCATCGTGATGGGTAAGCGAACCTTCGAGTCGCTGCCCGTCCGTCCTTTACCAAACCGCAGAAGCATCGTAATTACGGATATTGCAGGAGAAACAATCCCCGGCTGCGAAATGGCCTATTCTATAGACGATGCCATTTCAAAGATGGAAAACGGTGCCGAAAATTTTATCATCGGTGGCGGAATGGTTTACCGGCAATTCATGCCGCTGGCCCACAAACTATACCTGACGATTGTACACAAAGACTTTGAAGCAGATACCTTCTATCCTGAGATTGATTATTCCGAATGGGTGGAAGAATCGAAAGAAACCATAGATGCCGGCGATAGCCTGGGTTTCGCCTATTCATACATCATTTACAACCGCAAACATTAACTGTTTATAATCTATTAATGTTTTGTGCGGTTAAGAACTTAACTAATTGAATGTCAGGCTGAGCGGAGTCGAAGCCATATTTCGACTCCGCCTGCTTGTATGCTTGAGGCAACAAGCAGACAAGCTCAATATGACTCAGTGTGAGTATTATAGCAATTCAACCGCACAACTGGTAATCTATTGTTATTCAGGTAGTTCAATCGCAATAATCCTGCCATTGAAAGCGGCGAATATGCCTAATCCTCCATTGATGTTTGTGTAGAGGGGGAAAGGCTCTGCAAAGGGATTGCCGTCGCTGTAATTTGCCTGACGTAACGCATGGTGAAAGGTGTAATAATGTTCATCGGTGTTCTGCAGCGAAATATATAGTTTGTTGTTTCCACCTTCATAACTGTAGATATCGTAGGTCTTATAGGTAAAATACGCTCCTTCTTTGTTTTTGTCACTCACATAAGGATCGCCCCTTTCAAACCCTGTTTCTGAGAAGTAGTCATCATATCCATATTCGTAAGCGTAAATGGTGCCGGCTGCAATGTGATAGAAATTGCCATTTCCGTCCAGGTCACGAAACCGCAGACTTACCCTTTTTGAGATCATTTCAAATTCATTTACCGTTTCAATATTGGTGATCTCGATGTCAGGAATTTCATCCGAGGGTATGGTGCACGATGACGTGACATGGTATCCGTCAGGCGTGTTTACCTCGAGCGAATAGGTTGTGCTGGCCTGCAGTGGGAAGGCTGCAGCCGGGACTATATAGTATCCAAGCTGAGGGTCGAATCCGGGTGTTACGGTGTTGCTTCCGTCGGAGAGGCTTACCGTGGCATTGTTAACCTTTTCGTAACTGTCAGATTGGAAGCTGGTTGGGGTATATAGCGGACGGCTTTTCCAGACACGAATGGCGATGGTATCGTCTTTCGGGTTCAGGAATCCGCTTACCACCAGTTTGGGCTCTGATTGAGGGGCTTCCACCTCTGAGACCATAGAATCGCAGGAAACAAGCAACAAAAGTGCTGCAAAAGCGCTGAGAAATGCAATATAACGAGAGGGCAGCTTCATGATGTCAGAATCTGATGTTGTATGAAAACGATGGAATCAGCGGGAAGATGGAAACCTGTTTCAGTTTTGTGGTAACCGTATTCTCATCATATTCTGATTCAGTAAAATAGAAGAACGCATTTTTCCGGTTGTAAGCGTTGTAGAGTCCCAGTTCCCAGGTGCGTTCATGACGCTTCATTTTTTTGTGGAACTGAATGGCGAGATCGAGCCGGTGATAGGCTTTCATACGCGATGAATTCACTTTACCATAGTCGGTGGCATCGTTGTACCAGTAGTTGTCGTAATTGGCCCAGAAGAAATGTGAGAAGGGCTGTGATTCCTGCACAGGGAAATTTCCGAGCGGCAGGGTGATGGCATTCCCTGTTCCGTATACCCAGGTGCCGGCAAGGGTGATTCTGTCGCTGAGGTTGTAGATGGCCACCAGCGACAGGTCATGCCTCCGGTCGTAACGCGCCCAGTATTCTTCTCCGTAGTTTATTTCATCAAACCTCAGTTTGGTCCACGAAAGGGTATAGCCGATCCATCCGTTCAGCTTGCCTGATTTCCGGTGAATCAGCAACTCTACCCCATACGACCGGCCGGAGCCCGCTGTCACATTGTCCTGCCAGGTGAAATTCTGTGCCTCGGTCGGATCATCGAGTAGCAGAAAACTGGCGCCGGGCTTATATCCCAGTATCCTGTGGCTCCATTTGTGATACCCTTCGAGGGTTATGGTGAGGTTGTACTTGTTGAGGTCTTTGGCCAGCCCTGCTGAAATCTGCCGGCTGTTCCGCGGAGATACCCTTCCGGTGGAAGGTACCCACAGATCAGTGGGAAGTCCGATGCCGGTATTGCTCAGCAGATGCATGTACTGGTTCATCTCGGCATAGGCTGCTTTGGCGGAAATCCCTTCCTGTATCAGAAAATTTAACGAGAGCCGGGGCTCCGGAGAGAAGTAGTTTTTGTTGTCGGCAACAAAATGGCTTAGCCTGAGCCCGGCATTCATCCGGATCTTGTCGCTGAAGACCAGATTGTTTTCAATATAAAGACCGGTCTCAAGTGAATTGTACTCGGTTTTGTTCTCATATTCATACAAAGCCTGGCTGTCTTTCTCAACAATGGCACTCGGGGTGAACAGGTGGTTGGTCGACTGTATGCCTGCCCTTAAGGTATACCTGGCCGAATGATGGTATTCAAGATCATATTTCAACGCCAGATCGCGGATACCTGAATTGTATTTCAGTGAATACTTATCCGATTCAGTTTCTTCAATCGAGAATATCTGCAGATTGTAATTGCTGAAAATCAATGAAGTGTTTGAGAATACCTTGCTGGAGAAAAGGTGGTTCCAGCGGAGTGTTGCCGTGGCATTCTGCCAGTAAAGGCCGCCTTTCGACTTGTAATACTCGTTGCCGGAATACTTCTCCCTGGTGGTAACCTGAAACTTATCGCGCCCGAAATAGCCGCTGAGGTAGAGCTTGTTTACCGGGCTGAAATCATAGTTGAGTTTTGCATTCAGGTCGTAGAAATAATAGCCTCCCTTGCCTTCTTCGCTCATAAACGGCCGGATCAGGGCGTCGATGTATGTTCTTCTGGCTGAGACGAGAAACGAGGCCGTATCTTTGACAATCGGACCTTCCAGCACCAGCCTCGAAGAGATGATGCCGATGCCGGCTTCACCTGAAATCTTTTCTTTATTGCCATCTTTCATGGTCATTTCAATCACCGACGAAAGCCGTCCGCCATAACGCGCCGGGAAACCACCCTTGGTGAGTTCAACACTCTTGAGGGCATCGCCATTGAAAATGGAGAAGAACCCGAACAGGTGACTGGCGTTGTACACCGGTGCATCGTCGAGGATGATCAGGTTCTGATCGGGGCCACCACCCCTTACGTAAATGCCGCTGTTGCCTTCTGAGCCTTTCTGAACCCCAGGCATCAGCTGAAGTGCCTTGAAAACGTCTTTTTCGCCCAGCAGGGCGGGAATATTGATAATCTGGCTCACAGGAAGCGAAATCATACTCATCCGGTTGCTTTCACTGATCCGCTCAGCCTTCTCAGCCGAAATCTCTACCCCGGCAAGGCTGATATTTGGTTCAAGTTCCTCATTGCGGGTAAGGTTGCCAGTCAGTTTCACTTCAACTGAAATCACCGTATACCCGATGAACGAATAATTGACCACGTAAGTGCCTGCCGGCAGGGTGATGGAATAAAAACCATAATTGTTGGTAGTTGTTCCGGCCCTGAGCGATGGAACATACACATTGACCCCCGGAAGCAGCTCCCTGCTGCCCTGTTCCCTGACATACCCGCTGATCGTATAGCGCTGCTGGGCAAATAGATCTGTGGACGTAATCAAAATAATCGAAAGGATAAAAAGGAGGGGAAAAATCCTTTTACCTGACCTGCAGATGATGTTGATCAAGAGTTGCTAGTTTTGGTAAATATTTGTATATCAGGTTTTTTGCTTTTTCTTTTTGGCAGCCGGGAACAATACGTTGTTCAGGATCAGCCGATACCCGGGTGAGTTCGGGTAGAGGTTGAGGTCGGTGGGCGGATCACCTACCATGTGCTGGTAATCTTCCGGATCGTGACCTCCGTAGAAAGTCCAGGTGCCTTTTCCAAAGTTACCGTGGATGTACCGTGCTTCTCCGGCCGCCTTGTTTTCACCCATCACGATGACTTCCGACTTTACAAATTGTTTGTTAAAGGCTGTCGTCTGACCCATAAACCCTTTCAGAATCTGCTCATGGTTCTGTGTCAGCATCGAAGGTACAGGGTCCCATTTCGCGGAAAACTCGAACAGGGTGAAGAAATCGTTGTTCATGGTTACCTTGCGAGAATTGGTAACATCGATGTTGGAGATTTCGTACTCGTAGGGGTTGGTGATAAGGCTGAAATCAGTAAAGGCAAAGCAATTGTGGTACTCCAGGTGTTCGTTGGCATGGGCGTCGGCGGCATCACCATCAAACATCACATCACAGATGTCGATGTTCTGGGCTGCCAGGGCAACATCATAACTATCGGGTGCAGAGCACATTGCGAACAGGTAACCTCCTCCGGCCGTGAATTCCCTGATTTTCTGCGCCACAGCAAGCTTCAGCTGCGATACCTTGGCAAAGCCAAGCTTACGGGCATTGTCTTCCGAGATGCTCACATCTTCCTTGTACCAGGGTGCATTGCGGTAAACAGCCCAGAATTTGCCAAACTGACCGGTAAAATCTTCGTGGTGAAGATGCAGCCAGTCATACAAGGGCAGCGCACCTCCGATCACCTCTTCGTCGTAAACCACATCATAGGGAATCTCGGCGTAGGTGAGGGCCAGGGTTACGGCATCGTCCCAGGGTAATTTGTTTTTCGGCGTGTACACTGCAATCCGCGGTGCTTTCTGGAGCTTCATCTCGTCCATATTTACCTGCGGGTCAGAGATTTCCTCAAGAATGGCACTGGCCTGCACATCGGCAATCACCTGAAAGGTAACGCCCCTGATCACACATTCAGCTTCAAGGGTAGGGTGGTGGCGGAACATAAAACTTCCTCCACGGTAATTCAGAAGCCAGCTGACTTCCACCTGTTGTTCAAGCGTCCAGTAGGCAATTCCGTATGCTTTCAGATGATTTTTCTGGGTATTGTCCATCGGAATCAGCAGAAATGCCGCCCGGGTACTTGTTAAAATCAGCAGAAAAGAGAGTAAGAGTAAAAACCGGTATTTCATATGTCCTGATTAACTGATTGAATAACGCAAAACATGCCGGATTTGTTATCCGGCAAGTCTTGATAAAGTCAGGATGAGTCGAATGACTGGCAAAAGCTGTTTCAGAACTGATCCTGCTCCACGTCATCGTTCATCTTCGATTGCACCGTATAGGTGTTCACATTCCGTTCAAACCCTGTGTTAGGCTGTAAGGCGTTGTCAAGCTGAAAATCGCCGGGTTCCGGATCCGTAAACTTGGCGTATTTGCTGATGAACCTGAGCGGAATATCTTTGAGTGCCCCATTTCTGTGCTTGGCAATGCTGATCTCTGCGTGACCCAGCAGACTGGCCCCCGATTCATCCTGATTCTGGTTGTAGTATTCCGGTCTGTAAATAAACAGCACCATATCGGCATCCTGTTCAATGGCCCCTGATTCACGGAGGTCGGATAACAACGGTTTTTTGTTCGGACGGTTCTCCACCGAACGGTTGAGCTGCGACAAGGCGATCACCGGAATGTTGAGTTCCTTCGCAAGACTCTTGAGCGACCTGGAAATGGTGCTGATCTCCTGCTCACGGTTGCCGCTGTTGCGGTCCATTCCGGCCGACATCAGCTGTATGTAGTCGATGATAACCATCTGAATGTTGTGCTGCGCCTTCAACCGGCGACATTTGGCCCTGAGTTCGAAGATGGAGAGGGAAGGGGTGTCGTCGATAAACAAGGGTGCACTGATGAGGGTATTGATTCTGGCATTCAGCTGTTCCCATTCATAGTTCTCGAGATTGCCCTTTCTGAGCTTATCGCCCGGCAATTGGGCCTCTGCAGATATCAACCTGGTAACCAATTGAATGCTTGACATTTCAAGTGAGAAAACCGCGATGGGGTGTTTGAAATCAACGGCGGCATTTCTGGCAATGGTCAGCACGAAAGCAGTTTTACCCATACCCGGGCGGGCGGCAATGATGATGAGGTCGGAAGGCTGCCAGCCGGCCGTAACACGGTCGAGTTCGGTAAACCCTGACGCTACTCCATTGAAATTGCCTGTCTGATTCCGGGCTGCTTCTATCTGTTTCACAGCATCCCGTACCAGCGAATGCATGTCGAGGTAGTTGCGCCTCATGTTGTTCTCTCCGACACTGAAGAGCTGGTTCTCGGCCTTGTCGAGCAGGCTGAAGACATCGGTGGTGTCTTCATAGGCATCCCTGATAATTTCAGAGGAAATACGGATCAGTTCCCGCTGAATAAATTTCTGCAGGATAATACGGGCGTGAAACTCAGTATTGGCTGAAGAGGCTACCCTGTTGGTGAGCTGGGCCAGATAAAAAGGACCACCGGCAGCTTCCAGCTCACCGGTAAATTTCAACTCATTGGTTACCGTCAGAATATCAATGGGTTCTGTTTTAGCAAACAGGCGTGTAATGGATTGATAAATGATCTGATGCGCCTCCTTGTAAAATGCATCGGGCCTGATGACATCGATGATGGCTGCCAGGGCATCCTTCTCAAGCATGATGGCCCCGAGTACCGCTTCCTCAAGGTCCGTGGCCTGAGGCGGCACCTTCCCATGCTCAAACACATCACTCAGGGTCTGAGGCCTGTTGCTCTTTTTTCTGCGGCTGTCGCTGACCGTATTCTTCATCTCTTCCATTCTTCAAAAATAGGAAATCCACCCTTAGTTTGCGCCCGGGATATCAGATTTAGTTATAAACAAACAGGGCACTTCTTCCATCGCCGATTGTGAATCCCTGATTCAGCTACTTTTAGTATTTTAGCAACCCGGTTGTTATACACCCTGATATTTGCAAACCTCACTGTTAACAAAACCTGCCATGCGTTCTCTATCCTTGTTTTTTATCTTTTTCATAAGCCTTGCGACTGCAACTGCCCAGGACAGCCTGACCATCAGCGGCAAACTTTCCGGACCTTTCAAGGTTGCCCAAAGGCTCGCCTTGTCCGACATCACGGTGAATCCGCCTGTTACGGTCAGTACCATCGTTTCTGATTCAGGCCGGTTCAGCTTCAGGGTGCCGGGCACAGTCCCGGGTATCTACAGGCTATTCATTACATCCGACAATTTTATCATGCTGATACTTTCCGGAACCGATGTCGACTTATTGCTGAACGCGGAGAAACTCAACCTCAATCCCATCGTCCGTGGCGCCGATGAAACCCGGCTGGTTTACGACATTGCCGTGCAGAATTCCGTATTCGACAAGAAGCTCGACAGCCTCAACAAAGCGTTTACTGAAGCCCGTAAAAACCCTGATCTTGCCACACAGATCCCGATTATTCAGCAGCAATATGAACAGACTTCCGCACAACAAAGAGACTTTCTGAGCAATACCCTCAGGGCAAACTCCACTTCAGTGGCCTGTTTGTTCTTTGTCGAGAAACTGAGCATCGACCAATACCTCGATCTGTACACCGATGTTGCTGAATCCCTGTATAAAAAATACCCCTCCTTTAAGATGATCGCTGAGCTGAAGGCTAAGGTGGATACCGAAAAGCTGTTGCAGCCCGGCAACATGGCTCCGGAGATTACCCTGCCCGATACCACCGGCAAACCCTTCAACCTCTCCTCCCTCCGTGGTAAGGTGGTGATGGTTGATTTCTGGGCCTCCTGGTGCGGCCCCTGCCGCCGTGATAACCCGGAGGTGGTAAGGATGTACCACCGATTTAAAGACAAGGGATTCGATATCCTCGGCGTTTCGCTCGACCGGGATGCCGCTGCCTGGTTTGCCGCCATTAAGAAGGACAGCCTTACCTGGCACCACGTGAGCGACCTCAAATACTGGCAGAGCGCCGGAGCCAAAGCCTATGGCGTTACTTCAATTCCGCATACCGTGCTGATCGGTGCCGATGGAAAAATCATCGCCCGCAAGCTCCGGGGTAAAGACCTGGAAGCCAAGCTGGAAGAGCTGTTAGGCGCTGATTAGAGCTTTCTTTAAATCAAAAAGGTTGCTCAGGATTTGCTTCCTGAAGCAACCAATGGCTGAGTGCAGAAAAAACAGGATGACAGTTGCCCCGGGAATGAGTCAGACCGCCTGATACATTGTTTAAAGGCGGGAAAAGACTGCCGGATGAATTAAAGCATTCTTAATCAGGTAGATGAACAGAGTCGGGACTTCTTTGTCATTTAATGCAGCCACTCTCAATGCTGTAGTTGCTTGCCGGGCAGTACCCTTTTCGATAGTTTATCAGCCAGAAATACCAGTAGTATCAACAGCAGCCAGTTTGTTGTTCTCAACAACAGCTTGTCGGCAAAGAAATTATCTGCTGAGGTTATATAGGGTATTCCTTTTGGAGTCGCGAAGAGATAGTGCACCAGAGGAAGGCCGATGTATCCGGTGAATACAGATCCTTTGAGAACATTAATCCATCCCGGACCGTGAGGTCTGAATACCCTGTAAGCTAAGAATAACCAGATGAAACCGGCTGCAAATGAAATCACAGGGGTCAGTATCGATAACTCCATGGTAAGAATTCCTTTTTCAGGCAATTCCAAAACCCTGAAGAGCAGGAGAAAAGGTATCAGTCCCAGACTAGATATCAGATAAACGATGGTTTCACGGTAATTCTTGACCAGATCATCGGTAACACTGAATCCTGCCGCAATTCCAATCTCCAGAGCCAATGCAGAACTGATTGCTGTTATAAATGACAGCCTTGGTTCACCCGCCTGGGTTATTAGGATGACAATGCCAGCAGTCAACGGAATTACAGCGTATTTGATAACAGATCCCCACGAAAAAATTGACTTTTTTGTCAATTGCTTAACAATCAGCTTAATGCTCAGATAAATGATGGTCAGAAATCCGCTGATCACCAGACCCGCCATCCAATAGCGCCCGGAAGTCATACGGTCATAAGGTGTCAGACCCAGATGTCCGTAAAGAAAAACGATTTTTCTATCTGCATAAACGAAAAGGTACGCATATGCTACAAGAGCAATGACTGTGAGAATAACTGATAGTATAAAATTTTCTTTTCTGAAAGTCATTCCTCTTTGTTTGGTAAAATCATCATTTTTTAGTCAGGAAACGAACCTGTATACTGGCAGGAATTCTGAATTGATTCAATATCGGGTTGGCACTTTTTCAATCAGCACCGGCTACTGAACTCTTCCCCGCTGGTCGTTATGGAATCTGTGTTTCCGACAGGTCTGTGTTTTAACAGCTCAGCCCTTCAGCTGGTTTAACGGATTACTATTTGTTCCGGTATTAACTCCCAAGCCTTGTTTGCCGGCAGAGTACAGCCATACCCGTGCCCGGGTGAGTATTCATACCTGGACTATGGACAGCAGCTTTTTCAGCATTGATTGTATAATTCGCAGTTATACAGTAAATTAAAGAACGCTGCACTTTAAGAAGCTGATTTTACTTCCTGACAAATCTTGTTACAAAAATCCCATCACCGGAAGTAACAGCAATGACATACACCCCAGCAGCTGAAGGGGCTTCAAAATGCAGGGTGCCGTTGATCGTTGTTTGCATGCTGCGGATCACCTGTCCCTGCATACTGTACACCTTAATGCCGGCCTGACTGCCATTCATGGCAGGGATATCCAGCACGATATTTCCATCTTTCACTGTTACCCGGCCTTCGGTTTCGTGACTTTCACCAATGCCGGCGGGAGATCCGAAAACAAGGCTGAACCTTCTGTGTGTGTTGCCGGGATCGTGGTTAAAAGTATAAATGGGGTTCTGCCTCAGGTTGATCCATGAGCCGTTCAACTGGTCGAAAAGCCTTATGGGAAGCCAGGGCTCAAAACCATCAATACCCGAAACTTCAAGCACTACTTCCCCGGTGAAGTCCGTTTTAAAATCCAAAGGTACAACCGCCCATCCATCAGTAAGTGGCAGCTCGTTGACACTCAGCCGGTATTCCTCTTTTTCGGTCCAGAGCTGTGGTGCATCCTGTAACCCCCAAAGCTTGAAACCGTCAAGCTGCGGGTTGAAACCCAGGCCGGCTGAATCGCTGAAACTTACAAAAGTCTCATCGTAGAAATTGTTGGAGAGGGCGGTGATCTTCAGGGTATTGGCTTTGGCAGACTTATAGAAAGCCTGGGCATGGTGTACACAGGAGTTGTTGTTCATCGTCAGTACCGGCTCACCGCTGGCCATAACAATGATCGCCTGCCCGGCCGGCACATACGAAGGTCCGGAGAGGGTGGTGTAATTGCCACTGCCAGCATTCCATATCCATGCTGTAGCTCCGATGTTGCTTTTTACCCAGCCGCCCGAAGCCCCCCAATTGATGGCCGAAGGGTAAGGGTTGGGAATCAGGTTGAATGTATAGGTTCCTCCGAAGGAAACAGCAGGGCTGAATACTCCGGTAGTCAGGTTGCCGGAAAAAGTATAGGTGTGCTCAGCCGCCGGATAATAAACCATGTATCCCGAGTTGCCTGATAGCGGAGTGGTGGTGGAACTCCCGAGGTTAACCCAGAGTCCGTAATAATCCGAATTCTCGGGATCCTGCAGCGTAGCATCCAGTTTGTAGAGATGCGATCCAAGGAAAAGATTGGAGGTTGGATTGTTGTAATTAACCGGGATAGAGACAAAATGATAGATGCCGTTGGTAAGTGTTTCACTTCCTGTGAGATACCTTTTAACTGTGGCCCCCACCGAAGCTGAATGCTGTATAAGTGATCCGGTGCCCGTAGCATCGCTGTCAATCACCAGCCCGTTGTTCCCGTTGTTGTTAACCAGCGTGCCGTTCACAGTAAGGGCTTTTCCTGGATCGATGGTTAAAACAGCACCTGCGTCTATCGTCAGGTTGTTACAGGCCGCCGCTGTTGAAACAGCCAGGGTAACATGACAGGGGTTCATGGTTCCTGAAGGGATTGAAACATTCGTGGAAGCCGTTGGAACGGAACCTGTACTCCAGTTTCCTGCCTCATTCCAGTCGGTATCGGCACTGCCGTTCCAGGTGGCGGTATTGTTCTGCTCCCAGGCGCCCATTTCGGGCGAAGTAAGCGACCGGAGGCTTCCTCCAAAGTCAAGGGCAATCCCTGTCCCTGTTGCTGCCGTTAAAGCTGTTGAGGGAATGTAATCTGTTGCACTGCTTCCCCCGGGGACGGCAAACCCGGGATCAAGGTCCAGACTGTGAGCATCCTGGCCCGTGGCAGATTTCCAGGCGGCAAGTGTGGTTCGGTTGCCTCCGTAATAGCCAAGTACTCCTCCGCTGCCTGAAGCAATGTAGTCGTTGTAGTCAATGGTAAGCGATCCTCCCGTACCTGAGAAATAGCTGGCATAATGGGTCCCGGAGGCTCCGCTGTTGGAACGCGCATTTACGAACAGGTTGTTCCGGATATTCCGCATGCTCTGATTGGAGGCATTGTAATAGCAGGCAGAATTCAGGGAACCGGAGTTGGGAGTACCTTTCAGATAAATGGTATTGAAGTAGAGGTTGCTGGTGGATCCGGAGGTTCCTGATTCGTAAATTCCGTAAAGGTTGTTGGTTGAATTGTCCCCTAGCACAACGATGTTGTTTGAAAAGGTTAGATTCCCGTAATAGGTTTTGATTCCGTGAATCGTGGCAGCACTGCTGCTGCTGCTGTTAACCGACAATCCGTAAATATGGTTGCCCGATACCGAACTGGCTGTTGAGGCGCCGTAGTAGTAAATTCCGGCTATGTGTCCGGTAAAGGAAGAATAGGTATTTGAAACGTTGTAAATGGTGTTTCCCGAAATGGTTTGAGTGCTGTTGTTGGAGTTGGCAAAAGCGATCCCGGCAGCTGAAATGTATGGATTGTTTGTATTGTTCGGATCGCCCTGGTTGCATTCGCTGGCGGCATTGGCGTTGGCAATGGTAAGGTGGTGTATCAGGTTCCCGTTCACGGTTACCGCATTCCGGTTCAGGAATATTCCATAAATTCTCCCGTAAACCGTGGAGCTGTTGTTCGTTGTTCCGTTGGTAAGATTGGCGATGGTGTTGTTGCTCACAGTCAGATTGCCTGAATTTCCTATGGCTGTTATACCATAGACTTTCTGCGCATCGGTGGTGGCGGCTGAGGTCGCATTGATGCTGTTTGAAGTGGTTATGCTTCCGATGGTGTTGTTGCTCAGGGAGCATGCTGTACCATTGGAATTGAAGCAGATTCCGTAAAAACTGGTAGCACTGGAAGCGTTTGCATTGGAAACCGTGATGGAGCCGATGCTGTTGTTCTGAGCATTCACATTTGTGGATTGAAAGTAAAAGGCATAAAACTCAGCACCATTGCCGTTGGCCGTAAAGGTAATTGAGCCCGTTCCATCGGAAGCCCCGTAGCAATTGCCTGCAGTGGTACCAACGTTCACTGTGCCTCGCTGAAGGTTTATTCCCCACCATTTGTTATTTCCGGTGTTGGTAAAACTGATATTTTTGATGGTATTCCCCTGAATATTGCTTGCCGTTGCTGTTCCAACCCTGAGTTCCATAAGGCTGAAAGTGTTGTTCCCGGAACCCTTGGTCCAGGTCCCGCCGCACAGCGGTGCACTCCCTCCGAAAAAATTGTCAGAAATGGTGAAGTTGTTTCCTCCATCAGCATAGATGTATATGAACCTTGCATTGTTACCGGAGGTAATTGTAAAGCTTTCGGATTCATAAAAACTGTTCCCCGAAATGGTCCATGCATCATTGTAGCTCTGGCCGCCATCGCCACCTATCCCCAGTTTAATGATAAAAGCATGGCTGATGTTCGGGTTCAGTACATCATGGATGTTGTTGTTGCTGATTGTGTTGTTCCTGTTCGGAAAGCTGGAATTGCCCTCAGAAATGATGGTATTAAGGGGCCTGTTCCCATTGCTGTTGGTAATTTCGTTGTGGTCAATGGTATTGTAGCTGTTACCGGCCGAGCTGGCAGTATTGCTGAAAACCAGAATGCCAGAATTGTCGCGGTATGCTGATCCTCTGATCACGCAGTATTTAACAGTGTTGTAGGTGGCATCGTTGGTGAACCGGATGGTTGACTGATTGTCATTGTTCGAACGGGTATTCACAATGGTCAGATCTGTGGCAAATCCCGTGGCATTTACCCGGCCATCCACGATAACATGATCAGCCCCGTTGAAATCGATCAGCGGTGTCGAAAGATTTCCGCTGATGCTTAATCCGGAGGTAGTCGGGTAAACAGTAACCGAAGTATAAGCTGCGCTCCCCGAGCCGCTGGCATTCAGCACGGCTGATGCGGTTTCGGTGGTACTGCCGGTAAGCTGCAGGGTGATGGCCCCTGTGATCGAACCGGCATTGATGGCGTCAAATGCCGCTTTCAGGGTCGTGTAATCGCCGCCGGGACCAATGGTTCTGGTGGCATCGGCATGTGCCGGACGGATGCTGACCGATAGGTTCACGAAGAACACGGATAGCAGAACAGTGAAAAAACGCTTTGTCATATTTGTCTGTTTTATGGCCGGGAGGATTCATTCAAAAACAATGACAGGATTGGCTGGCAGCTTCAATGGATTGGCAGTATAAATATAGGGAGGTTATATATCAGTTTTACAAAACTGTGTAAAAAATTTTCAGTCAGCATGTAAAATTTTAAACATGCTCTGGTCGGAGCATTTCAAAGCAATCCGGGACTGTTTGCTATTTAATATTGTCCGGTAAACTTAGGCTTGGCGAAGGGCGGGCTTTTTAGAACAAATGTTCTTGTGAAACAATGAAGTTAGATTAACCACAAATGTTTCATCGAAGCACGTCAGCCCGCCTCTAGCTGATCCGCTGTCAGCGGTTATTTTTCTCTCTGCAGCCACTTACCTGTTTTTTGTTGCCTGTAAAGCATTTCATCTTTTTCGTGGGTCAGTGTTCCTGTTTGTCTCTAAAAATTTATTAAATTCAATAGGTCTGAATACCTTATCATTTCTCGTTGGATATTTGCCTAATAGTGAATTCGGGCGTGTTGGTCTCTTCTCAAAACCACCACCACAATTCGGACAAACATTTTCTAAAATATTCTCCACGCACTGAACACAAAATGTACATTCAAAAGTGCAGATCATCGCTTCATTTGAGTCGTTTGGTAAACTCTTGCCACAGTTTTCACAGCACGGTCTGATTTCTAACATTTCTTTATTCTTTTTCATTATTTTCCGGTAAACTTTGAAATTGCTTCTGAGATTCTTCGCTTCACTTTGTTACGCTCAG